>JAXHUG010000082.1:0-9992 GCA_034189785.1 Actinomycetota bacterium | reverse complement strand
CAAGGAAAAGCTGGTACAGGCCAGCGGATCACGCATGCACCACCGCGCCACACCCGGCCGCAAATCAGGGCAACCACGCCGACGACCACACGAACTCACCCATCCACGGATCCAGGCTTAGCCAAGCGCGACGAAGGAAACCCGCGCCGATACCATCAACACCCATGACGAGCGTGACTGATCCTTCCGCGCCCTCCGGCGCCCATGAGATCGACATTCACACCACCGCCGGCAAGCTGGCCGATCTGCGCAAGCGCACCGAAGAGGCACAGCATCCGGTCGGTGAGGCCGCCGTCGAGAAGGTGCACGCCAAGGGCAAGCTGACCGCCCGCGAGCGCATCCTCGCGCTGCTCGACGAGGACTCCTTCGTCGAACTCGACGCGCTGGCCAAGCACCGCAGCACCAACTTCGGCCTGCAGGCAAACCGGCCCCCGGGCGACGGTGTGGTGACCGGGTACGGCACCGTCGACGGCCGCGAGGTCTGCATCTTCAGCCAGGACGCCACCGTGTTCGGCGGCAGCCTCGGCGAGGTGTACGGCGAGAAGATCGTCAAGGTGCAGGAGCTGGCCATCAAGACGGGCCGCCCCCTGATCGGCATCAACGACGGCGCCGGCGCGCGCATCCAGGAGGGCGTGGTTTCGCTCGGCCTCTACAGCCGCATCTTCCACAACAACATCAAGGCCTCGGGCGTCATCCCGCAGATCTCGCTGATCATGGGTGCGGCCGCGGGCGGCCACGTCTACTCCCCCGCGCTCACCGACTTCGTGATCATGGTCGACAAGACCAGCCAGATGTTCATCACCGGCCCCGACGTCATCAAGACGGTCACCGGTGAAGAGGTGACCATGGAGGAGCTCGGCGGCGGCCACACCCACATGGCGAAGTCCGGCCTGGCCCACTACGTCGCCTCCGGCGAGCAGGACGCGTTCGACTACGTCCGCGATCTGCTGTCCTACCTGCCGCCCAACAACTACGCGGAACCGCCGCGCTACCCGTCGCCGTTGCCGGCCGGCCCGATCGAGGAGACCCTCACCGACGAGGACCTCGAGCTGGACACGCTGATCCCGGACTCGCCGAACCAGCCGTACGACATGCACGAGGTGATCACGCGCATCCTCGACGACGACGAGTTCCTGGAGATCCAGGAGGGCTACGCGCGCAACATCGTCGTCGGCTTCGGTCGCATCGACGGCCGCCCGGTGGGCATCGTCGCCAACCAGCCGACCCAGTTCGCCGGCTGCCTCGACATCAACGCCTCGGAGAAGGCCGCGCGCTTCGTGCGGACCTGCGACTGCTTCAACATCCCCATCGTCATGCTCGTCGACGTCCCGGGGTTCCTGCCCGGCACCGAGCAGGAGTACAACGGCATCATCCGCCGCGGCGCGAAGCTGCTGTACGCCTACGGTGAGGCCACGGTCGCCAAGATCACCGTCATCACCCGCAAGGCCTACGGCGGTGCGTACTGCGTCATGGGCTCCAAGGACATGGGCTGCGATGTCAACGTCGCGTGGCCGACGGCACAGATCGCGGTCATGGGCGCCTCGGGTGCAGTCGGGTTCGTCTACCGCCAGCAGCTCAAAGAGGCGGCCAAGCAGGGTGCGGACGTCGACGCGTTGCGCCTTCAGCTGCAGCAGGAGTACGAGGACACCCTGGTCAACCCGTACATCGCGGCCGAGCGCGGTTACGTCGACGCGGTCATCCCGCCGTCGCACACCCGCGGTTACATCGGCACCGCGCTGCGACTGCTGGAGCGCAAGATCACCCAGACGCCGCCCAAGAAGCACGGCAACATTCCTCTGTAGATCGGAGACCCATGTCGCAGGACACCGACATCACCGAGGTCAGCGATCACCGCCAGCTGACCATCGATCTGCCCCCCGCGTCGGACCCGCACATCCACGTCGTGAGGGGGCAGCCGACCGACGAGGAGATCGCCGCGCTGGCGGCGGTGCTGGCCGGAGCCGGGGGTGGCCACACCGAACCGGGGCCGCAGGAGTTCAACCCGTGGGGCCATCCGGTGGACAAGCTGCGTTATGACGTGACCAGCTGGCAGAGGGTGACGCTGCTGGAACGCACCCACATGCGGAGGTGATGAGCGCTTGCGCGAAGAACTTCGAACTTGACCACCCGGGTCGTCCTCGGGTCGGGGTCCTCCGGCCGGCTGAAAGTGTTGCGCCAGGCCGGGATCGAACCACTCGTCGTCGTCTCCGGGGTCGACGAGGATGCGATCGTCGCGGCCCTGGGTGCGGCGGCACCGCCGGATCAGGTGGTGTGCGCGCTGGCCGCGGCCAAGGCCGCGAGCGTCGTGGAGTCCCTGCCGGCCGACGTCGCGACCGACTGCGTGGTCATCGGCTGCGACTCGATGCTCCAGCTGGACGGCCGGCTGACCGGTAAGCCGGGAACGCCGGCGGCCGCGCGCGCACAGTGGCAGCAGATGGCGGGCCGCGGCGGCGAACTCTATACCGGGCACTGCCTCGTCCGGGTCCGTGACGGTGTCGCCGGGCGACGCGAGGTCGACGCGGCCGCCACCACGGTCCGGTTCGGCACCCCGAGTCCCGCCGACCTCGCCGCATACGTCGACAGCGGTGAACCCCTCGGTGTGGCAGGGGCTTTCACGCTCGACGGGCTCGGCGGCTGGTTCCTCGACGGCGTCGACGGCGACCCGGCCAACGTGATCGGGCTGAGCCTTCCGCTCGTGCGCCGCATGCTGGAACGGATCGATCTGTCGGTCCCTGCGCTCTGGATGCGCTGACCGCCGAACCCGACACGCCGCGTTCGGCGGTAAGCTCGTTTCCGTGCCGCTGCCACCTGATCCCAGCCCGAAACTCACCGACTACGCCCACCCGGAACGGCTGGTCACCGCCGACTGGCTGGCCGGCAATCTCGGCCGTCCGGGCCTGGCCATCGTCGAGTCCGACGAGGACGTCCTGCTCTACGACACCGGCCACATTCCCGGCGCGGTGAAGATCGACTGGCACGTCGACCTCAACGATCCGAACGTCCGCGACTACATCAACGGTGAGCAGTTCGCCGCGTTGATGGACCGCAAGGGCATCAGCCGCGACGACACCGTGGTGATCTACGGCGACAAGAGCAACTGGTGGGCGGCCTACGCGCTGTGGGTCTTCACGTTGTTCGGGCATCCCGACGTCCGCCTGCTCGACGGCGGCCGCGACCTGTGGATCTCCGACGGCCGCGACACCACTCTCGACGTTCCGTCCAGGCAGACCAGCGGCTACCCCGTCGTGGAACGCATCGACGCCCCGATCCGCGCCTTCCGTGAGGACGTCCTGGGGATCCTGGGCAAGCAGCCGCTGATCGACGTCCGCTCGCCCGCCGAGTACACCGGCGAGCGCACCCACATGCCCGACTATCCGGAGGAGGGGGCGTTGCGGGGCGGGCACATCCCGACCGCGCTGTCGATCCCGTGGAGCAAGGCCGCCCGGGACAACGGGCAGTTCCGCACCCGCGCCGAACTCGAAGAGCTCTACGGCTTCCTGAAGCCCGAGGACGGGACCGTCGTCTACTGCCGCATCGGGGAACGCTCGAGCCACACCTGGTTCGTCCTCACCCACCTGCTCGGGCGCCCGGGTGTGCGCAACTACGACGGCTCGTGGACCGAATGGGGTAATGCGGTGCGGGTCCCCGTCGCGGTCGGCCCCGATCCGGGCGAGGCCCCCGCGTCGCCATGACCATGACTTCGCCGCTCCCTGGGTCGCTCGCCGAGGTCGTCTCCGAGTTCCAGGAGGTGCAGGGACAGGACAAGCTGCGGCTGCTCCTCGAGTTCGCCGACGACCTGCCCGCGCTGCCGTCGGAACTCGAGGAGGCGGCGATGGAACCGGTGCCCGAATGCCAGTCTCCGTTGTTCCTGCATGTCGACGCGGGCGATCGCGACCGCGTGAGGCTGTACTTCAGTGCGCCGGCAGAAGCGCCGACCACGCGCGGTTTCGCGGCGATCCTGGCGACCGGGCTGGACGAGCAGGCGGCGGAGGACATCCTCGGCGTGCCCGACGACTTCTACACCGAGTTGGGGCTGGCGGCGCTGATCAGCCCGCTGCGGCTGCGGGGGATGTCGGCGATGCTGACGCGGATCAAACGCCGGCTGCGGGACGGTTGACCAATCCCGAACGGGCCAACGCTCAACTTACCTACGAGTAACCGATACCGGTTGCCGCCCGCCTCAGTGGCGACGCTTAAACTCCCCCATTAGTTTCTCAAGACGTTCTTAAGTGAGTGCCCGAAAGGCACGTCAGCAGGAGGCGAAGTGGCCAGTCACGCCAGCTCGAGGATCTCCAAGGTGCTTGTCGCCAACCGAGGAGAGATTGCCGTCCGGGTCATCCGCGCGGCCAGGGACGCCGGACTGCAGAGCGTGGCCGTCTACGCCGAACCCGATGCCGACGCACCGCACGTGCGGCTCGCGGACGAGGCATTCGCCCTGGGTGGTCAGACCTCAACCGAGTCGTACCTCGTGTTCGAGAAGCTGCTCGACGCGGCGGACAAGTCCGGTTCCAACGCGATCCACCCGGGATACGGCTTTCTGAGCGAGAACGCCGACTTCGCGCAGGCCGTCATCGACGCCGGGCTGATCTGGATCGGCCCGAGCCCGCAGTCGATCCGCGACCTCGGCGACAAGGTGACCGCCCGTCACATCGCCGCCCGCGCACAGGCGCCCCTGGTCCCGGGCACGCCGGATCCGGTCAAGGACGCCGACGAGGTGGTCGCGTTCGCCGAGGAGTACGGCGTGCCCGTCGCGATCAAGGCCGCTTTCGGCGGCGGCGGCCGCGGTATGAAGGTGGCGCGCTCCATCGAGGAGATCCCCGAGCTGTTCGATTCGGCCACCCGTGAGGCCGTCGCGGCGTTCGGTCGCGGTGAGTGCTTCGTCGAGCGCTATCTCGACAAGCCGCGCCACGTCGAGGCGCAGGTGATCGCCGACACCCACGGCAACGTCGTCGTCGCAGGCACCCGTGACTGCTCGCTGCAGCGCCGCTTCCAGAAGCTGGTGGAGGAGGCCCCCGCACCATTCCTGACCGACGCGCAGCGCAAGGAGATCCACGAGTCGGCCAAGCGCATCTGCAGGGAGGCCGGCTACTACGGTGCGGGCACCGTGGAGTACCTGGTCGGTCAGGACGGCCTGATCTCGTTCCTGGAGGTGAACACCCGCCTGCAGGTGGAGCATCCGGTGACCGAGGAGACCTCGGGCATCGACCTGGTGCGCCAGCAGTTCCGGATCGCCAACGGTGAGCTCCTCGACATCGCCGAGGATCCGACGCCGCGCGGACACTCGATCGAGTTCCGCATCAACGGTGAGGACGCCGGGCGCGGCTTCCTGCCCGCCCCAGGTCCCGTCACCACGTTCGAACCGCCCACCGGTCCCGGCGTCCGCCTGGATGCCGGCGTGGAGTCCGGATCGGTGATCGGCGGTCAGTTCGACTCGATGCTGGCCAAGCTGATCGTCACCGGTGCCACCCGTGAGGAGGCGCTGGAGCGCTCGCGGCGTGCACTGGCGGAGTTCAAGGTCGAAGGACTGGCCACGGTCATCCCGTTCCACCGTGCGGTGGTCAGCGATCCCGCGTTCATCGGTGACGAGAACGGCTTCACGGTGCACACCCGGTGGATCGAAACCGAGTGGGACAACACCGTCGAACCGTTCACCGGTGGCGACCCGATCGACGAAGAGGACACCGCACCTCGGCAGACCGTGGTCGTGGAGGTCGGCGGCCGGCGCCTCGAGGTCTCGCTGCCGGGCGATCTGGTCCTCGGCCGCGGTGGCGGCGCCGCCCCCGCGGGCGTGATCCGCAAGAAGCCCAAGCCGCGTAAGCGCGGCGCGCACGGCGGTGCGGCGACGTCCGGTGACTCGGTGACCGCGCCGATGCAGGGCACCGTCGTCAAGGTCGCGGTCGAAGAGGGTCAGCAGGTGTCCGCCGGCGACCTGGTCGTCGTGCTCGAGGCGATGAAGATGGAAAACCCGGTGACCGCCCACAAGGACGGCGCCGTCACCGGACTCGCGGTGGAGGCGGGCGCCGCTGTCACCCAGGGCACCGTGCTGGCCGAGATCAAGAGCGACGGCGAGTAGCCCTTCCGCTTACCCCGGCGCAGTCGGGTGCCCGCCTGGACTACTGGATTTTTTTGCTGCGCTCCGGCCTTCCTTCGGGTGGGACCCAGCGCGTGAGCGCGCACTTCACCGAAGTATCGAGTCTGCGTTGCGAATATTGAGTCTCCGTTACGCAATGTTCTCTTTACACAGGCAAATGTTGAGTCGGACGACGAAACAGTGCCGTTCCACTGACGTGGCGGTTCGTTGCCATGGTGTCCCAGCTGCGTGGAAAGGCGGTTTCGGCCGACCGGCGCCACCACGCCCCGAGACCCATACGGGCAACCTGGTTTCGGCAGGGATGACCATGTAGACGGCGTATTTCGTCCGAGTGATGCCGCCTGCGGCGAATCCGGCCGATGCGCTGGCTGCGATCAAGTCCCACGACGCCGCAACCATTCGTCGACTCCAAGTTCTTTTGCCGACTACCCCTTCTCGGTATGGGGAATCCCGTCTCAGCGAATAACAGCACTCTCAGAGCATATTTGCCTCACCGTCATTCTCGCGCCGATGGTTGTTAACAATGGAGCTTCCAATTGCCTCTAAGGTTGCCCTCAGGTACAGTTTGCTGTGTGCCCGAACGGGCCAGGCAGGGACATGGTCATTGACGGCGGCGTTCCGTCGTCAGGCACCAGGTGACGAGGCGGGTAAGGGACAAGTCGCCTCACCATTGGAGGGGGGAGCGGTCCCGCTTCTTCGGTGAGAGCCGGAGGAGCGGGACGCCACCCGCCAGTACCGAAGCGATGTCGTCGAGACCGACCGGGTGCGTGGTATCTGCGGGCGGCACTCAGCAGACGCCGGTGAGCGTCACCGCTCGTCCACGTCGGCACCGGTGGCGAGGTCCCCACACTCCACGGCGACCACGTCGTCGCGTCGCCGGAGGAACCACCGGGCACCGTCGTCACCGGTCAGGGAGTCGAGCAGCGCCGGCCAGTGCCGCCGTGCCACCACCACCGGGTGACCGGGGCCGCCGTGGTAGACGGCCCTCGCGACACCGCCGTCGGCGGTGCGCGCCGCCCCGATCACCCGGCGGACCACCTCGGCCCCCACGTCCGGGGTGTCCACGGTGTGCAGAACGACGGCCTCGGCGGCGCCGGCCGCGCCGATGCCCGCCCGGACCGACGCGCTCAGGCCGTCGCCCCAGTCCGGGGCGACCACCGCCCGCGCCGGCGGCGGCACGGCGACGACCGCCGCGCCGAGCAGCACAACGACGTCGTCACAGCCGCCCCGGATCAGCGCATCGACCGCGAGTCGCAGCCACTCCCCCTGATGGGCAAGGACCTTGGGCATCCCGAACCGCCTGCCCGCGCCGGCGGCGAGTAACACCCCGGTGGCCGACCCGAATTCCGACATACGAACAGTCTCACCCGACGGGGTGAAGCGTTCATTAAGAAATGCGGCACCATCTGTCTATCGCTCGACTACCGGCGTACTGTTCGAACCAGGTTGAATTCACAGCCGGATGCAAACGTCATCGACGTGGAGCGGGCCGGACTTGAGCCCAGGCACCGAAGGTTTTGAGTCAACAGGGCCGTTCTCCCTGACGTGAGCCACAGTACGAATACTCGACTGATGGAGTCACAGATGTCGTCCTCACTCAGCCAGCCGGTCCCGCTCACGGAACCGACGATCTGCCACACCGCCCGCTTCGAGACCACCGCGCCGCTGCCGTCCACCACGGTCGTCACCGTGCACGGGGAGCTCGACGCCGCCAATGCCCGGGACTTCGCCGACTTCGCGTTGCAGCACGCCGGTGACGCGCTGATCGTCGACCTCACCGGTGTAGGATTCTTCGGCACCGCGGGGTTTTCCGCGCTGCACACCCTGAACGTCCGCTGTGCCGGCGCCGACGTCAACTGGATCCTGGTGCCCAGTCCCGCGGTCAGCCGGCTGCTGCGGATCTGCGATCCGGACGCCACCCTGCCGTGGTCGGAAAGTGTCGAGACGGCGCTCACCGCGCTGCAGGGTGAGCCGCGCCGGCTACTGCAGCTGGTCGCGGAGCCGCGTTAGCGATTTGGCCAGCAGCCTGGACACGTGCATCTGCGAGATGCCGACCCGTTCGGCGATCTGGGTCTGGGTGAGATTCTCGAAGAACCGCAGCAGCAGGACCATGCGCTCGCGCTCCGGAAGCGCCGCCAGCAGCGGTCGCAGTGCCTCGCGGTTCTCGATCTGGTCGAGGCCGAGGTCCACGTCGCCGAGGGTGTCGGCGATCGCGGGCGCATCCTCGTTGCCGCTGTTGCCGCCGCTGTCGATCGACAGGGTGTTGTAGGAACTTCCGGCGACCAGGCCCTCGACCACCTCGTCGCGGTCCATGCCGAGTTCCTCGGCGAGCTCGCTGGCCGTCGGCGCCCGGCCCAGCCGCTGGGACAGTTCGGCGGTCGCCGACCCGAGCCGCAGGTGCAATTCCTTGAGCCGGCGGGGCACCTTGACCGACCAGCTGTTGTCCCGGAAGTGCCGCCGGACCTCACCCATGATGGTGGGCACCGCGAACGACACGAAATCGGATCCGGCGTCGACGTCGAAGCGGATCACCGCGTTGACCAGGCCGACCCGGGCGACCTGGACGAGGTCGTCGCGCGGCTCGCCGCGGCCGTCGAAGCGGCGGGCGATGTGATCGGCCAGCGGTAGGCAGCGTTCGACGATCCGGTCGCGTTGACGCTGGAACTGAGGTGTGCTCGGGGTGACCCCCTGGAGTTCCCGGAACATGGCGGCCACGTCCGAGTACTCAGAGTTCTGTCGTGGCGACGAACCCTGTGCCGACGACGGCGTCACCGCAGCGAACTCGCTCGTCTCGTCGTCATCGAGATTCCGAATACCTGACCGTCTCCGGAAGGCTGACCGTCGGAGAAGGTGCGCACCTCGTCGGTCAGCGAGTTCAGCACGTGCCAGCTGAAGCTGCCCGGCGCCAGGATGTCGGTGTTCTGACAGGTCGTCGACGCGTCGACGACGACCTCGGAGTCGTTGGGGTGCACCACGACGACGAGAGTGGAGTGCGGCACCGCCGAGCGGATCAGCCGGGTGCAGGCTTCGTCGACGGCGAGCCGCAGATCGGAGACCGCGTCGAAGTCGAGGTCTTCGAAGGTGCCCACTGCTGCGACGAAGGTGCGCAGCACCGCAAGGTTCTCCGGCGTCGCCGCCACACGCAGTTCCACCGAACGATCGGCATTGGCCTGCCCGTTGCGCTGATTCTCGACCTCGGCCATCTGACCTCCCGGCAATATCGAAGCGAGACTACCCCAGCCCGTTCGCCGGCTAGCCATCGGCGCTCGGGGAAGTCGCAGCTACGTACGTGTGACTCCGTATTTCACCGGGTAATACCCGGTGGTGAAGCCGAAGGACAGCACCGTGACGTCCGCGCCGAAGATGCCGTGACGGCTGCTGCTGCTGTGACGTCAGCGATGACCGTTTCCCCGCGCGCGCCGACCTCGTGCTCACCATGGTCTGCCTCCCATACCCCGGCGACCGCCGCTGCCAAACCCGTAACCCAGATCACAGGTAGGTGTCGGTGCGACTTCGGGGCGACGTGTTGACGTCCTCCCCGCAGTGAACTGCGGGGATTCCTCGTGCCGGCCGGCTGTCTCGATAGGGCATTTTCATGCGGCTATCGCCGTGGGCTGGCCGGCAGTGGAGGTTCGCGCCGAGCGGCTCTGTCGCATCACAGTTTTGGCTTTACGCCGGGCTTTGATGCGCGCCACGGACCTCCGCGAGGGCGGATGTCTGCGGCCTCGCCGCTTGCGTGCTGGTGCACTACGGCTGGACTTCGGCGACTCGTCGACGTCGTGACGATGCCCCCAGCCCTGACGGGCTGACGGCACGTCCAGCCGATCGACCCCATCGGCCTGGATGCGGACATGCAGTCCGAGGTAGGCCGAAAACAGGTCCCGATCTTCTCGAATGCCGC
>JAXHUG010000081.1:0-119373 GCA_034189785.1 Actinomycetota bacterium | reverse complement strand
GGACCTGCGGATTAAAAGTCCGTAGCTCTACCAACTGAGCTATAGGGGCAGTGTGGACGGAGATTACTAGAGGATACCGAGCCGGGTAACGGGCCCCTCGTTTGAGGATTCGGGTGCCGGTGCCCTAAGCTATCGACGCTCCCATCGGAAACGTTGCGAGTACCCCGGAGAGATTCGGCTTGGCCCCCTTCGTCTAGCGGCCTAGGACGCCGCCCTTTCAAGGCGGTAGCGCGGGTTCGAATCCCGTAGGGGGTACATGTGACTCATCTGCTCGGAGTGCACAGTTTGGCCCTGTGGCGCAGTTGGTTAGCGCGCCGCCCTGTCACGGCGGAGGTCGCGGGTTCAAGTCCCGTCAGGGTCGCCACATCACGGCGAGGCATTCAGGTTCGCAACGGGCCGGTGCCTTCCGGCCAGGTAGCTCAGTTGGTACGAGCGTCCGCCTGAAAAGCGGAAGGTCGCCGGTTCGATCCCGGCCCTGGCCACCAAGACTGCTCGGCGGTTTGCGTGAACTGACCGCCATCACCGTCGAGGACGGCGGCCGGATGAGCGACATCACCGGCGAGGCCGCCGCTGCCTCGGTCGCGCCGAGGCGCTATGGGGCTGGCGAACGCCCTCCACTAGTCGCTGGTGGCGGCGGGCCCACTCGGGGTGGCGCCACCTTCGCTCGACCAGTCGACGCGGGCACCGGCGCCTTCGGCCGGGTCGCTGATGACGTCGTCCAGCGCGTTGTCGGGCCCCTTGTCGGACTGCTCACCGAGCGCGGAACCGCTGCACCCAATCCGGCGGTACCCGATCCCGACGGCCCGGGGCAGGTTGGTCGGCCGGGGTGGCCCTGCGGATCGGCCAGCACCGGAACGGTGTCGTAGGTGCCGGTCTGGTAGTTCCAGGACCAGTCCTCGCCGGGTGCGAACGACCGGATGATCGGTGTGTCCCGTCTCGCGCCAGTGCGCCGACGCATGGCGCGCAAGGGAGTCGTCGCAGCAACCGACGTGCCCGCACTCTGCACAGCGGATCGGTCATACCCGGCGGGCCTACGCTCGGCGTACGGTCGTCGCTATGGCCATTCGTGAATCCCGCGAGGTCGTGATCGAGGCCCCGGTCGACGAAATCCTGCCCGTGATGCTGGATCTCGAGGCGCTGCCCGAGTGGTCGCCGGCGCACCGGAGTTCGGTGGTGCTCGACCGTGACGAGCAGGGCAGGCCCACACGCAGCCGCGCCACGGTGACCACGGTCGGCATCACCGACGTCCAGGAGATCGCGCTCAGCTACTACGACGACGGTTACGGCTGGACGCTGCTCAGCTCCACCTATCAGCGCTCCCAGGACGCCCGTTACCGCCTCGTCCCCGAAGGCGACCGGACCCGGGTGCGATTCGAGGTGACCGTCGACCCGGTCATGCCGCTGCCGGGCTTCCTGTCCCGGCGCGCCGCCAAGGGCGTCATCGACACCGCCACACACGGACTGCGCAAGCGGGTGCTCGAGGTGCGCAAGCGCGCCAAGTGATCCCGCGGACCCGACGCGGTCGCTAAGGTCGGCCCATGGTCGTCAGCGATTCGCGCGAAGTGGTCATCGAGGCAACCCCGGGTCAGATCCTCGACGTCATGGCCGACGTCGAGTCCACCCCGTCCTGGTCGTCGCAGTACCAGAGCGTCGAGATCCTCGACACCTACGACGACGGCAGGCCCCGCCAGGTCAGAATCAAGGTCAAAGCCGCCGGCATCACCGACGAACAGGTCATCGAGTACACCTGGACCGACAACAAGGTCAGCTGGATGTTGGTCAGCGCCGGCCGGCTCAAGGCGCAGGACGCGTCGTACACCCTGACCCCGGACGGCGAGAAGACCAAGGTCCGGTTCGACATCAAGGTCGATCTGTCGGTGCCGCTGCCCGGCTTCGTCCTCAAGCGGGCGATGAAGGGGGCGATGGAGACCGCGACCGACGGCTTGCGCAACCGGGTCTTGAAGGTCGCCAAGGGCGGCGCGTAGCCTTCGATGGCCAGCAAAGACCCACGCCGAGTGAGCGCTACCGGCGCAGCACCTGCAGCCGTCTGATCGCTTCGTCCAGGGTGTCGTCGCGCTTGCAGAAGGCGAAACGCACCAGATGATTCCACCGGTCGACGTGCGGTGAGTCCGGGTCGCAGAACGCCGACATCGGGATCGCCGCGACACCCGCGCCCTCGGGGAGGTCCACGCAGAAGGCGGTGCTGTCGCCGTACCCCAGCGGCCGCGGGTCGGCGCACAGGAAGTAGGTGCCCGCACTGTCGTGCACCGCGAAACCCACCTCGGTCAGCGCCGAACCGAGCCGGTCGCGTTTGTTCTGGAGGGAGTCGCGCAGCGCGGCCACCCAGGCGTCCTCGTGGTCGAGGGCATCGGCCACCGCCGGCTGGAACGGCGCACCCCCGACATAGGTGAGGTACTGTTTGGCCGCTCGCACGCCGGCTATGAGATCCGCTGCGCCGCAGGCCCATCCGACCTTCCAGCCGGTGACGTTGAACATCTTGGCTGCACTCGAGATGGTGACGGTCCGCCCGGACATCCCCGGATGGGCCGCCAGCGGACGGTGTTCGTATCCGTCGAACACCAGGTGTTCGTACACCTCGTCGGTGATGACCAGCAGGTCGTGTTCGACGGCCAGATCGGCGATCGCGGCGAGTTCGGCGTCGGAGGCCACCATGCCGGTGGGATTGTGCGGGGTGTTGACGATCAGCGCCCGGGTGCGCGGCGTGACCGCGCGGCGCAGGCCGTCGATGTCGATGGCGAACCCGCGGCCGTGCCCGGTCATCGGCACGGCGACGCGATGGCAGCCGGCCATCGCGATCACCGGGGGGTAGGAGTCGTAGAACGGTTCGATCAGCAGCACCTCGGAGCCGGGTTCGACCAGGCCGAGCACCGCCGCGGCGATGGCTTCGGTGGCGCCGTTGGTCACCAGCACCTCGGTGTCCGGGTCGTAGTCGACGCCGAAGTTCCGTTTGCGTTGCGCGGCAACGGCTTCCCGCAGCGGGGCGATACCGGGCCCGGGCGGGTACTGGTTCACCCCGTCGGAGATCGCCTGGCGGGCCGCCTCGAGCATCGACGCCGGACCGTCCTCGTCGGGGAACCCCTGCCCGAGATTCACCGCGCCGACGCGGGTGGCGAGCGCCGACATCTCGGCGAACACCGTCACCGCGTACGGCCGCAACCTGGACACCGTCATGGCCCCGAGCGTAACGACGGGAACCGTGTCTTCCCGCTCGACCGCATTGCCGGCGGTGAGACCGACACCGACTTCGGCCAATTGGAGACCCCCGGGTCCGCCCCGGCGCTGCCCGGCGCAAGGGGTGACCGGCCAACCAACAGGTTGGTTTGGACTGTTACGCTCGGGGCTATGTCTGAAGAAGCTTTCATCTACGAGGCGATCCGCACGCCCCGCGGCAAGCAACGCAATGGCTCGCTGCACGAGGTCAAACCGCTGAACCTCGTGACCGGCCTGATCGATGAGCTGCGGCGGCGGTTCCCGGATCTGGACGAGACCCTGATCAGCGACGTCGTTCTGGGTGTCGTATCGCCGGTCGGCGATCAGGGCGCTGACATCGCCCGCACCGCGGTGCTGGCCGCCGGTCTGCCCGACACCACCGGCGGTGTGCAGCTCAACCGCTTCTGCGCCTCGGGCCTGGAAGCCGTCAACATCGCCGCGCAGAAGGTGCGCTCCGGCTGGGACGACCTCGTGCTCGCCGGCGGCGTGGAGTCGATGAGCCGCGTCCCGATGGGTTCTGACGGCGGCGCCTGGGCGACTGACCCGGAGACCAACTACCGCGTCGGTTTCGTGCCTCAGGGCATCGGCGCCGACCTGATCGCGACCATCGAGGGCTTCTCGCGTGAGGACGTCGACGCCTACGCCGCGCGCTCGCAGGAGCGCGCCGCCGCGGCCTGGTCGGGCGGCTACTTCGCCAAGTCGGTCGTCCCGGTGCGTGACCAGAACGGCCTGCTCATTCTCGACCACGACGAGCACATGCGTCCCGGCTCGACCGTGGAAAGCCTCGGCAAGCTCAAGACCGCGTTCGACGGCATCGGCGCCATGGGCGGCTTCGACGACGTCGCACTGCAGAAGTACCACTTCGTCGAGAAGATCAACCACGTCCACACCGGCGGCAACTCGTCGGGCATCGTCGACGGCGCCGCGCTGGTGCTCGTCGGTTCCGAGAAGGCCGGCCAGTCGCAGGGCCTCACCCCCCGGGCCCGCATCGTGGCCACCGCCACCAGCGGCGCCGACCCGGTCATCATGCTCACCGGCCCGGCGCCGGCGACCCGCAAGGTACTCGACCGCGCCGGCCTGACGGTCGACGACATCGATCTGTTCGAGCTGAACGAGGCGTTTGCGTCGGTGGTGCTCAAGTTCCAGAAGGATCTGAACATCCCGGACGAGAAACTCAACGTCAACGGCGGTGCGATCGCGATGGGGCACCCGCTGGGCGCCACCGGCGCGATGATCACCGGAACCATGGTCGATGAGCTCGAACGCCGCAATGCGCGGCGCGCGCTGGTCACGCTGTGCGTGGGCGGCGGCATGGGCGTGGCCACCATCATCGAGAGGGTCTGAACGAAATGGCTGAGAACACCATCAAGTGGGAGCAGGACTCCGACGGCATCGTCACCCTCACGCTGGACGACCCGACCGGTTCGGCCAACGTGATGAACGACCACTACAAGGAGTCGATGCACAACGCCGTGGAAAAGTTGGCACGCGTTGTCGCCGAGAAGGATTCGATCACCGGTGTCGTCATCACCAGCGCGAAGAAGACCTTCTTCGCCGGCGGCGACCTCAAGAGCATGATCAACGCCGGCCCGGATGACGCGGCCGCGATTTTCGGCAACGTCGAGTCGATCAAGGCCGACCTGCGCAAGCTGGAGACCCTCGGCAAGCCGGTCGTGGCCGCCATAAACGGCGCCGCGCTCGGCGGTGGCCTGGAGATCGCGCTGGCGTGCCACCACCGCATCGCCGCCGACGTCAAGGGTTCGGTGATCGGCCTGCCCGAGGTCACGCTGGGCCTACTGCCCGGCGGCGGTGGTGTCACCCGCACAGTGCGCATGTTCGGCATCCAGAAGGCCTTCATGGAGGTGCTGAGCCAGGGCACCCGCTTCAAGCCCGGCAAGGCCAGGGAGACCGGTCTGGTCGACGAATTGGTCGGCAGTGTCGAGGAACTGGTCCCCGCCGCCAAATCATGGATCAAGGCCAACCCCGAGGCGCACACCCAGCCGTGGGACCAGAAGGGCTACAAGATGCCCGGCGGCACACCGAGCAGCCCCGCTCTGGCGAGCATCCTGCCGTCGTTCCCGGCCCTGCTGCGCAAGCAGCTCAAGGGTGCCCCGATGCCGGCACCGCGCGCCATCCTCGACGCCGCGGTCGAGGGCGCGCAGGTCGACTTCGAGTCGGCCAGCCGCATCGAGAGCCGCTACTTCGTCTCGCTGGTCACCGGTCAGGTCGCCAAGAACATGATCCAGGCGTTCTTCCTGGACCTGCAGACCATCAACGGCGGCGGGTCGCGTCCCGACGGCATCGCCAAGCGGGAGATCAAGAAGATCGGTGTGCTCGGCGCCGGCATGATGGGCGCGGGCATCGCCTACGTCTCGGCCAAGGCCGGCTACGAGGTCGTGCTCAAAGATGTCAGTCTCGAGAACGCACAGAAGGGTAAGGCCTACAGCGAGAAGATCGAGGCGAAGGCACTCCAGCGGGGCCGGACCACGCAGGAGAAGAGCGATGCTCTGCTGGCCCGGATCACTCCGACCGCTGACGCGCAGGACCTCAAGGGTGTCGACTTCGTCATCGAGGCCGTCTTCGAGAACCAGGACCTCAAGCACCAGGTGTTCCAGGAGATCGAGGACATCGTCGAGCCGAACGCGCTGCTCGGGTCGAACACCTCCACGCTGCCCATCACCGGTCTGGCGACCGGCGTGAAGCGCCAGGAGGACTTCATCGGCATCCACTTCTTCTCACCGGTCGACAAGATGCCGCTGGTCGAGATCATCAAGGGCGAGAAGACCTCCGACGAGGCGCTGGCCCGGGCGTTCGACTACACGATGGCCATCGGCAAGACCCCGATCGTGGTCAATGACAGCCGAGGCTTCTTCACCAGCCGCGTGATCGGCACCTTCGTCAACGAGGCCCTGGCCATGCTCGGCGAGGGTGTGGAGCCGGCCAGCATCGAGCGGGCCGGCGGCATGGCCGGATACCCGGCGGCGCCGCTGCAGCTGTCCGACGAGCTCAACCTCGAGCTGATGCAGAAGATCGCGACCGAGACCCGTAAGGGTATCGAGGCCGCGGGCGGCACCTACGAGCCGCACCCGGCGGAGGGTGTCGTCAACAAGATGATCGAGATCGGCCGGCCGTCGCGCTTGAAGGGTGCCGGCTTCTACGAGTACGTCGACGGTAAGCGCACCGGTCTGTGGCCAGGTCTGCGCGAGACCTTCGGGTCCGGCAAGGCCGACGTCCCACTGCAGGACATGATCGACCGGATGCTGTTCGCCGAGGCGATCGAGACCCAGAAGTGCCTCGACGAAGGCGTGCTCACCTCGACCGCCGACGCCAACATCGGCTCGATCATGGGCATCGGCTACCCTCCGTACACCGGTGGTTCGGCGCAGTACATCGTCGGGTACGAAGGTGCGCTCGGTACGGGTAAGGAGGCCTTCGTGGCCCGCGCCCGCGAACTCGCCGAGCGCTACGGTGACCGGTTCACCCCGCCGGAGTCGCTCACCAAGTAGTGCGACCAGACGCACAGGTGCCCAAACCCCTCGGGTTTGGGCACCTGTGCGTCTGCTCGGCACGTGCGGCGACCGGATAGGCTCCGGCGGTGCCGGCCGTCATGGTTTCGGCAGTCATGTAGGTGTGGACCGGCGCCGGGAAAGTCATCGAAGGGCCCCGGACGGCGCACATGCACAGCCCGCTATGCCGGCAGCAACTCCTTGGAGTACAACGACTTTCCAGAGGCTTCACACAGGTTGACCGTCAACGTCCGGGAGTCCTTGTCGATGGTCACCTCGCCGAAGTGTTGGAAGCCTTGGGCGGGGGAGGTGCCCCCGTCCTCCGGCGCGTGGACGAACTCGTAGCGGGCTCCGAAGGTACCGTCGAGCGGGCCCACCGGACCCGCGCTCGCGTTCAGCGGGCCGGACACGAATTCCCAGAACGGCGTGAAGTCGGTGAAACCGGCTTGCCCGGGGTGGTAGTAGATCGCCGCGGTGTAATGCACGTCGGCGGTGAGGTAGACGACGTTTCGCACCTCTTTGGTCTCGGACAGGATGCGGGAGAACGCGATCTCGCGGCCCAGTGGACGCCCACTCTCACCCTGCGCAACCGCTTCCATCGACTTGGGACCGTCGACCGGATTCGTTGACGCGTCCGGCACAACGATGCTGATCGGCAGATCGTTGGCCACCACCTTCCAGACCGCGGTCGACTGCTTCAGCCCGTCGATGAGCCACTGCGTCTGGTCACGCCCCAGCACGCCGCCGTCGTCGGACTGTGCCCACGCCTGCGGGTTCGGGTTCTTGTAGGAGCGCATATCGAGGACGAAAACATCGAGCAACGGGCCGTAGGGGATCGCGCGGTGAAGTCGGCCGTCGACGGCCTCCGACGGCTCGACGGGCTGCCACTCGCGCCATGCCTGATACCCGTACGCGGCCAGCGTGTCGGCGTCGGTTTCACTGTAGCCCTTGCGGTTCTGACCGGCGAGCGACTCGCCGGGGAACCAGTTGTTCACGACTTCGTGGTCATCCCACTGAACCACCTGCGGGACTGTGGCATTGAAACGGCGGTAGTGCGCGTCGGTGAGGTTGTAGGCGTAGTTGCCGCGGAAGTCGTCGAGCGTCTGAGCCACGTGGTCCTTGGCAGGTGCGGTGACGCTGGTGTACAGGTTGCCGTCGTTCTGCTTCTGCGTCTCGGATACCGGGCCATCGGCGTAGATGGCGTCACCGGAGTGCACGAAGAAGTCGGGTCGGCGGTCGGCCATCGCGCCGAAGATCGCCATGCCGCCCTGTCGGTTGATTCCCCAGCCTTGGCCGACGACATCGCCGGACCAGACGAACGTGATGTCCTTGGGTTGTGCGGAAACGGTGTTGAAGACACCGGCCACGGGTTCCGACGTGGCGCCGTCCGTGCCCTCGAGGGTCACCCGGTAGTGCACTGCCTGGCCCGATTCGAGGCCGGTGACACGCACCCGCCCGGTGCCGTCGGACGCCGGGGTCAACTGTGGCCCCACGATGCGGACCGGATTCGAAAACGACTCGGTGGCCGAGGTTTCGACGATCATGCGAGCAGGGGAGTCGGCGCGGGCCCATACCAGCGCGCCGTCGGCCCGTGGATCACCGCTGGCGACACCATGGGTGAGGCGGGGACGGTTGACGATCAGGCCGGTGGTCGTCGGCGAGTCGCGGCTGGCCGGGGTGCCGCAGGCCTGCAACGCCGCCGAGGCCGGGACGATCAAGGCCCCGGCCAGTGAGGCTCTCAGGAGGGTACGGCGGGGAATCGTTCGTCGGTCATCGGAAGTGGCCATGCGCGCCAGCATGCGGTGTCTCGGCGACGCGACGACCAACACCGGTGGGGAGGAGGACCACCGGCGGGTATCGCGCACGTTAACGGGCGCGGATCGGAGCTTTGATTGCCGTTACGAACGGCAATTTCGGCTCTCCTGACGGTCGATGTGGATCACCGAGCGTGTGGTGCGGGGCGGGGTGACCAGTGATCTGGTTTCGATGGCTCTGATCAGAACGATCCGAGGTCCGACGACAACCAGTGCCGCGGTTCGAGATGGATCACCACGCTCTCGCTGTGCTCGCGGCGGGCCGTCTCCAGATAGGGCTCCATCGCCGCGGGCGGTAGATAGCGGGTGGCGACCTCGACGAGGTGCTCATCGGTGCCGGGTTCGACGCGGCTGACCGGGCCGTCGACGGCGACATAGCGCACGGACGGTTCGACGCGTTCGACCATGAGCGAGAAATGGCCCGCCGCCTCGATCAGCCGGTGTTTGCGGGACCCGGCGCCGGTCAGCACCCACGGCTGCCCGCCGGGGGCGTACTGGTACCAGACCGGCACGGTCAGGGGACCGCGGTCCGGTCCGGCGGATACCGAGAGCGCGGCGACATGTGGTTCGGCGAGGAACTGTTCGCGGTCGTCTTTCGAGAGGGCCATGTGCGCGAGGGTAATGTCGATCGCCGACGCCTGCCGCGAGTCTGCGGGTATCCCTGCGGGTGGGACTACAGTCTGGGGCATGCGCTTTGGACTGTTCATCCCACAGGGTTGGCGGCTCGATCTGGTCGGCATACCGGTCGGCGAGCACTGGCGGGTGATGTCCGACCTGGCCACCTACGCCGACGGCACCGCATGGGACTCGCTGTGGGTCTATGACCACTTCCACACCGTCCCGGTGCCGACCGACGAGGCCACCCACGAGGCGTGGTCGCTGATGGCCGCCTATGCGGCGACCACCTCACGGATCAAGCTCGGGCAGATGTGTACTGCGATGAGCTACCGCAACCCCGCCTATCTGGCAAAGGTCGCGGCCACCGTCGACGTCATCTCCGGCGGCCGGGTGCAGATGGGCATCGGCGGCGGCTGGTACGAGCACGAATGGCGCGCTTATGGTTACGGTTTCCCGTCCGCGGGTACCCGGCTGGGCAGGCTGGACGAGGGCGTGCAGATCATGCGGGACGCCTGGCGGGACGGCCGCGCCACCCTCGACGGTAAGCACTATCAGATCACCGACGCGATCGTGCAGCCGAAGCCGCTGCAGGACGACGGCATTCCGCTGTGGATTGCCGGCGGGGGCGAAAAGGTCACACTGCGCATCGCCGCCAAGTACGCGCAGTACACCAACTTCACCTCCGAACCGGAGGGCTTCCAACACAAGTCTGACGTGCTGGCCGGGCACTGCCGCGAGGTCGGCACCGACTTCGGCGCCATCGTGCGCTCGGCCAACTTCACCGCCGTGATCGGTGATTCCGGGGACGATGTCGCCGCGCGGATCGAGCGGGTGCGCGAACGGCAGGTCGCGGTGGCCGACGCGAAAGCGGTCGACGCGTTGCTGTCGACCGCGACGGCGCCCGGGTCGGCCGGCGGGACACCGGAACAGGTCATCGAGAAGTTGACGCGCATGCGCGACCTCGGCTGTGAGTACGCCATTCTGTACTTCCCCGAAGCGGCCTACGACCGGTCGGGTATCGAAACGTTCGAACAGAAGGTGATCCCGGCGCTCAGGTGATTGCCCCAGACAAGGAAGTGGGAACATCCCGAACATGGAGAAGATCTCTCTCACTGCGCTTGCCCGTGAACAACTCGAACTCGCCCGTTCGCGCAACAGCGGGCGCAGCGCCCGCACCGTCTACGGGGGACACGAGCACGCACTGCGGCAGACGCTGATCGCGCTGACCAGCGGCAACGGACTTGACGAGCATGACGCGCCCGAGGAGGCGACCCTCTACGTCGTGACCGGCCGCGTGCGGCTGGGTGACGGCACGTCACATTGGGAGGGCTCGGCCGGCGATCTCATCGTCATCCCGAAAACCCGCCACGATCTGGCCGCACTCGAGGACTCTGTGGTGTTGCTGACTGTCCTCAAGCAGGTGGGCCCGTACGCATGAGCGGTCGGTTCAGGGCTGCCCGGCGATGATCTTCGGCGGCGCGGGCGGCGGGCCGGGCGCCGGGGCCGGCGGCGGATCGAAGTACCCGGGCGGCGGCGGCCCGTCGAGCGGGTAGTACCCGGGAGGTAGCGGCGGACCGCCGGCCCCGGGTCCCTCGGAGAGCGCGGGTGTCGACGACTCCGGCGCGGTGAACGACGTGTATCCCGGGGGCAGCGGTGGCGGGGGACCTGCTCCCGGCGGCGGCGCTGTGTACGCCGGCATCTGGTCCGGTGTCCCCATTCCGTACGGGTTCTGGGCCTGGTGCCACGCATCCCGCAGGAAGCCCAGCGGACCGTCCCCCGAGCCGTACTGCTGATTCTGCATCTGCGGCACGGGCGGCGGTGCCGGCGGGGGAACGGGATCCGCCGCCATGCCGGGCTGCCCCGGAACGACGGGCGGGACGTCGGGTTGCGCGGCGGCCGGACTCGGCAGCGCCAGCGCGCCGAGGCCGAGGGCTGCGCCGGCCAGCATCAGCCTGGCCGCGTACGCGGTGGAGGCGGCGCGGATGCGCGGTCGTGCGGTCATGGGTGACGAGGGTAGCCGATGGCCTCAGATCGCGGGTCCCAACAGATCGTCGGCGTCCTTGATGAGGTAGCCGTAGCCCTGTTCGGCGAGGAACCGCTGCCGGTGCGCGGCGTATTCGGCGTCGAGGCTGTCGCGCGAGACCACGGAGTAGAACACCGCCCCGCCGCCGTCATGTTTGGGCCGCAGCAGCCGGCCCAGCCGTTGCGCCTCTTCCTGCCGGGAGCCGAAGGTGCCCGAAACCTGAACGGCCACAGAGGCTTCCGGCAGATCGATGGAGAAGTTCGCGACCTTCGACACCACCAGCGTCGAGATCTCACCGCGGCGGAACTGGTCGAACAGCAGCTCGCGCTCGGCGTTCTTCGTCGACCCCTGGATCACCGGCGCGTCCAGTTTCTGCCCCAACTCCTCGAGCTGGTCGAGATAGGCGCCGATCACCAGCGTCTGTTCGCCCTTGTGGCGCTCCAGGATCGAGCGCACCACCGCGATCTTGGTGTGCACGGTCGAGCACAGTTTGTAGCGCTCCTCCGGTTCGGCGACGGCGTAGAGCATGCGCTCGTTGTCCGTCATCGTCACCCGCACCTCGATGCATTCGGCCGGCGCGATCCAGCCCTGGGCCTCGATGTCCTTCCACGGGGCGTCGTAACGCTTCGGCCCGATCAGGCTGAACACGTCGCCCTCGCGGCCGTCCTCGCGGATCAGCGTGGCGGTCAGCCCCAGCCGGCGGCGCGACTGCAGGTCGGCGGTCATCCGGAAGACCGGTGCGGGCAACAGGTGCACCTCGTCGTAGATGATCAGCCCCCAGTCGCGGCTGTCGAACAGTTCGAGGTGGCGGTATTCACCCTTGGTGCGCCGGGTGATCACCTGATAGGTGGCGATCGTAACCGGCCGGATCTCCTTCTTCTCCCCGGAGTACTCGCCGATCTCGTCCTCGGTCAGCGACGTGCGCGCGACCAGTTCGCGTTTCCACTGCCGCCCGGCGACGGTGTTGGTGACCAGAATGAGCGTGGTGGCGCCTGCCTTGGCCATCGCCGCGGCACCCACGAGCGTCTTGCCCGCGCCACACGGCAGCACCACCACACCGGAGCCGCCCGACCAGAACGAGTCGGCGGCCATCTCCTGGTAGTCGCGCAGCTGCCAACCATCCTGCAGCAGATCGATCGGGTGCCGCTCACCGTCGACGTAGCCGGCGAGGTCCTCGGCCGGCCAGCCGATCTTGAGCAGCATCTGCTTGACCCGGCCGCGCTCGCTGGCGTGCACGATCACCGTGTCGTCGTCGATGCGGGCACCCAGCATCGGGGCGATCTTCTTGTTGCGGAGCACCTCCTCGAGCACCGCGCGGTCGAGGCTGACCAGCACCAACCCGTGCACCGGGCTCTTCACCAGCTGCAGCCGGCCGTAGCGGGCCATGGTGTCGACGATGTCGACCAGCAGGGGTTGCGGGACGGCGTAGCGGGAGAACGACACCAGCGCATCGACCACCTGCTCGGCGTCATGGCCTGCGGCCCGGGCGTTCCACAGCGCCAGCGGGGTGATGCGGTAGGTGTGGATGTGCTCAGGGGCGCGTTCCAGCTCCGCGAACGGGGCGATCGCGGCGCGGGCCGCCTGCGCCTGCTGGTGGTCGACCTCGAGCAGCACCGTCTTGTCGGACTGCACAATCAAAGGGCCGTCAGTCATTGCTCCATTATTCGTTCTCGGCCGACACCACCGAGGTCACGCGGTGAATGGCGAATTCGCGCACCCGCCCGGATGCCGGATCGTAGGCGGTCAACTGGCCGCCGCGGACGTTGACCGGGGCCACCACCCGCTGCGTGGCAACCCCGGCCGGGTCCACGTAGCCGATCACCACCGACGTCTGCTGTAACGCCGCTTCCTGCAGCTGCGTTATCGCAACGCCCGGATCGAGACGCATGTTCCTGAACGGCGCCGCGGCGACCTTGCGCAGCACCGCGACGATCGCACCAAGCGTCTGGCCGGTGGGGGTGGGCGCCGGGCGGAAGGCCCGTCGCCGGCCCGGTGCAGGCACCCGCGCGCCGCGGGAGCCGATGTCGACGATCGCGCCCGACGAATCCTCGGCCGCCGGGGCGAGACCGGCATTGCGCAGCGCGGCGAGCACGTCTGCGATCGGTGCCTGGGACACCGCCACCGTCGGCGCCAACAACCGCAGCCCCACCGGGCCGGTGGCCGGTGCGGCCACGGCCTGGGCCAGCAGCGCCGGATCCTCGCACCGCACGAACGACGCCGCCGTACCGACCCGCAGCTGGCCGTGGCGGCGCGCGACATCGTCGATCAGGTACGTCAACCCCTGCGGCACAGGTGTTTTCGAATGCCGCCCGAAGAACGAGTGCAGTTCGCCGGCGGTCCTGCCGGTGTCGAGCGCACGGCGGATCGACGCCTCACTGACCCGGTACACCATCGCCGCGCCCGCGGACTCCACCACCGCGACGGCCGCCAGCTGCTCGGCGAGGTCGCGTTCGAGCGGGCCGGGGACGACGACGGTCAGGTCGGCCTGCACCAGGAAATGGTCGATGGGGGCGGGCAGCACCTTGGCCATGGCCGCCACCACGTCCTCGGGCGGTTCACCGGCCAGCAGCCTGCGGGTGGGCGCCGCGATGGCGCCGCGGCCCACCATGCCGAGTGCATGCGCCTCGGTGAGCAGACCGCCGACCGGGTCGGGCTGCAACCGGGCCGCCCAGCGCGGCCTGCGCCAGATCATCGCCCGCGAGGCCGACGCCGCGTCGACCCCCCAACCTGCGGGCAGGTCGGCCAGCACCGCCAGCAGCAGCCGGCGGTCCAGCGGAGCCGCCGTCGAGTACAGCGCATCCGACAGCGACGCATACGGTTTGCCGTCGGGTCCCCGGCTGCCGGTGAGCCCCGGCCTGGCGGGCAGGTCGAGCCACGTCGAGGCGAGAAGGTGCCAGCGCACCGCGGTCGGTGACTCGGTGAACCGATCGGCCGCCATCGTCGGCGCCCAGAACGTGCTGGTCCCGTCGCCCGGATCCGGCTCGGGCATCCCGGCCGCGATCAGGCCCGCCCCCAACGCCACCTCCAGGATCAGCCCCAGCCGTCGCCCGTCGATCCCCGTGGCCTTCACGAGGCGTTTGAGGTCGCGCACCCCGAGGCCGCCGCTGCGCAGTTCCGGCACCGGGGCCGCCGCGAGCGCCTCGAGCACCACGTCGACCTCACGCAGCAGGTCGATCGCCGCACCGGCGGCGACGGCGTCGACGGCGGAAGGCTTCGTCGAGGTCGTGACGGGGTCGGGTGGGTTCAGCTCCGTCGGTCCGGGCGTTTCGCCGCGCAACACCTGGCCGACGTGGCGGGGCAGGACCACGGTGTCGTCGTCGACCTGGCGCAGCAGCCCCGCCGCCAGCAGGCGCTGCACCGGACGGTCGGCCGGCGTTCCGGGCGCCGCATCCCGCGTGCGGCCCACCGGGGGCCCCTCGAGGAGGCGCTCGAGCAGCTCGCGCTGTGTGGGGTCGAGTCCGGCCAGCTTCTGTGCGATGTCGTCGGCGCCGTGCTCGGCCGTCTCCACGACCGCCTGACCCGGATACCACGGCAGCCCGGACGCCGCCTCGGCCGCGACCCGCACCTCGTCGTCACCCCACACCAGAGCCCGCGCGCGCAGATCGTCGACCGCGACGATGATCGCGCCCTCGTCGGCGCGTGCCCCGATCAGCTCGAACAACGTGGTCAACGGCACCGCGGTGGTGTCGGCGTGCAGCACCAGCAGCGCATCGAGCACGGTCAACCGCAGGAAATCCAGGCCGTCGGTGGCGGCTTTGACCGACTGCCGTGACATCGCCCGTGCGGCCAGCGCGGCGACGGTGCCCGGCGGCGGCTGGGTGAGGTCAGGGCGCAACTCGAGCAGCCGGATCAGCCGCTCGTCGGGGAGTTGGGCCAACCAGGCGCCCAGAGGGACACCCGTGCTCCCCCGAGTCGCCGCGCTCCTGCCCGTGGGCGGAGTGTGTGCTGTCATTGCTGACCAGCGTAAAGCAGCCGCCCGACCTCGCCATCAGCCGAGCCGTTTGCCACAATGTGGACGTGGCTGACAAGAAATCGAAGAAGCAGTACGTCGACCCGGGGTGGCCCACCCACCTCGACGGTGACGAGCACGCCGTCAGCGAGCTGGCCTCCGACCGGGTCGGGGCGCTCTCGCCGTTCGGCGACCTGACTTTCCCGCTGCCGGCCGACGACCTGCCGTACCTGCATCCCGTCACCGTCGTCAACAGGTAAGTGGCCGCGGGCTCGCAGCACGGGCTGTCGCACGTCGACGAGTCCGGCGCGGCGAACATGGTCGACGTCAGCGGTAAAGACGTCACCAGACGCACCGCCGCCGCGGCGGGCACGCTGCACACCCGCCCCGACGTGGTCGCGTTGATCGCGTCCGGCGGGCTGCCCAAGGGCGACGCGCTGGCGACCGCGCGGGTCGCCGGCATCACGGCCGCCAAACGCACCAGCGATCTGATCCCGCTGTGCCATCAGCTCGCGCTGACCGGTGTGGACGTCGACTTCGAGATCGGCGAGAGCCACGTCCGCGTCACCGCGACCGTGCGGACGACCGACCGCACCGGGGTGGAGATGGAAGCGCTCACGGCGGTGAGCGTGGCCGCGCTGACCGTCTACGACATGATCAAGGCCGTCGACCCCGCCGCCCGCATCGACGACGTCGCGGTGCTTCGTAAAGAGGGCGGCAGGACCGGCACCTGGACGCGGCCGTGACGACCGGCCGGGTCGTCATCGCCTCGACCCGTGCCGCCGCAGCGGTGTACGAGGACCGGACCGGACCCCCGATCGTCGAGTGGTTGAACGACCGTGGTGTCGACACACCCGATCCGGTCGTGGTGCCCGACGGTGACCCCGTCGAAGCGGCCCTGCGCGCGGCGGTCGCCGACGGGGTCGACGTGGTGATCACCTCCGGCGGCACCGGCATCTCGCTCACCGACGCCACCCCGCAGGCCACCGCGGCCGTCATCGACTACGAGCTGCCAGGCCTGGCCGAGGCCATCCGGCGCGCAGGGCTGCCGAAGGTGCCGACCGCCGTGCTCTCGCGCGGGATCTGCGGCGTGGCCGGACGCACGCTCGTGGTGAACCTGCCCGGATCGCCCGGCGGAGTCAGGGACGGTCTGTCGGTGCTCGCGGACGTCCTCGACCACGCCCTGGATCAACTCGCCGGAAAGGACCATCCGCGATGACCGCCGTAGTGCACCGCGCTGCCGTGACCGAGGACCCGATCGACCCGGGCGAGCACGAAGACCTTGTGGCCCACGAATCCGCCGGCGCCGTGGTGAGTTTCGCCGGGGTGGTCCGCGACCACGACGGCGGGCGCGCGGTGGCCCGCCTCGAATACTCCGCGCATCCCAGCGCCGTGCAGGTCCTCGCGGAGGTCGCCGCCGGGATCGCCGCGCAATCCGACGGCGTGCGCGCGATCGCCGTCAGCCACCGCGTGGGAACCCTCCAAATAGGCGACGCCGCCCTGGTGGCCGCTGTGGCAGCGGACCATCGCAGGGCGGCGTTCGACTCCTGTTCCCGACTCGTCGACGCCGTCAAGGACCGGATACCGGTGTGGAAACACCAGATCTTCGGTGACGGCTCCGACGAGTGGGTGAACTCGGCCTGACCCGACTCAGGGGGGCGGCAGGACCGGAGCCGGCGCGGGCCCCGGGGCGACCGGGAGGTTCGGCGGCGGCCCACCCGGGATGTCGGGGGTGGTCAGCGGCCGCTGGGTCAGCGCCAGCAGCGCATCCGCACCCGAGATCTCCTGGGTCTGGATCGCGTGCCAGATCTCCTTGAGGTAGGTGACGTTCGGGCTCTGCCCGGGCACCTGCGCGGGATCGGCAGTGGTACCCGGGGGCGGGTTCTGCGGGCTGGCCAGGTGCGGCACCACGGCGGGCATCGCAGGCAGGTCCGCGGGCGCCGCAGGGACCTCACCGCTGACGGCCTGGTTGGCGGCGTCGAACACCGACTGCGGGATGTCGACCGCGTTGAGCGGGGCCAGCGGATCCGGCGCCGGGGCGGCGACGGGCGCGGGAGCGGGAGCCGGGGGAGCGGGAGCCGGGGGCGCGGGAGCGGGCTGCAGCGGCGGGGGCACGCCGAGCGACCAGTTCTGCGGCTGATCCGCCGGGCCGGTGGCGGTATCCCAGTTCGCGGCGACCGCGGCGACGGCACCGTCGACTGGCGGGGCCGGCGGCAGGGGGACGTCGGCGGGCGGAAGCAGCGGCGCGTCCAGCGGAGCGGCGGGCGGTGGGACCGGAGCGGGTGCGGCCAGCGCATCGATGGGTGCGGGCGGCGGTGGGGGCGGTGCGAACGGATCGATCGGCGGCGGGGGCGGCAGGATGCCGTTCAGCGGGGCCGGATCGATCGGCTGGTCGACGACGTTGCGCGGCGTCGCGCCGGACAGCGGGCCGCCGCATGAGGGCCATGCGCCCTTGCCCTGCCTGGCGAGCACACGCTCGGCGACGGCGATCTGCTCTTCCTTGGTGGCCATGTAGGCGGCGGGGGCGAATTCGCCGCCGCCGTGTCGGGACCAGGTGCTGGGTGAGAACTGAAGGCCGCCGTGGTAGCCGTTGCCGGTGTTGATCGCCCAGTTGCCGCTCGATTCACACGCGGCGACCTGATCCCATTCGCTGTCGGTGGCGGCGCCGGCATGGCCGGCGAGGGCGATGCCCCCGCCACCGATGACAGCACCGGTGAAGGCCATCTTGGCGACACTGACGGTTGAGTTCGTGGGCTTGCGATGCCGTCCACTCATGAGTGCGATAGGTCCTCTCGTCGGCGCCCGCGAGGTCAGCTGTCGGGTTCGGGTGGGAGAGGTCGCCCGGCCGAATCCAGTTACCCGGTCTCGGCTTCACCCCAAGGGGCCGCCGGCGGCCCCAGGTCCTTCGGTGGACCGGTGGGTCCCCCGCCTCCATCCAGGTGGCTCGTGGTCCCCCGCGTCGACGGATGGAGCTCGGCGCTATCGGGCGGGGCGGGTCAGTTGATGAGGGTCGTCTGACCTGGGACTGAACGGTAACCGCTCACCGCGCACCCGTCACCTTTTCCCGACCTCGGCGTTTCCCGCCACAGCTAATCTTAAAAGGGCTCTAAAGGTGCAGGTTGGCGCGTCTTTTTTGCAGGTGTTTCCGCCCGTGAACCACGCTACAGCCAGCTTGTGACCGAATTGTGATGTGATGCAAATCACGCTCACCCGCCGGCGAACGGGGGAAGCACATCGAGCGTCTGCGCGTTGGCCAGCGCCATCGTCGTGTCCCGCACGGCCACGCCGTCGCAGAGGTACGAGCACCGCGCCAACACCCGGCCCAGTTCCGCGCTGCGCGAAGACAATCCGTCGACGAGCGCCTGTATCGTCGTACCCGCGGGGACGGTCAGATCCTCTGAGTCGGTGCCGGCGGCGGCCCGGGCGGCGGCGAAGTAGCGGACCGCGACGCGCACCGTCGTGGTGGTCGCCACGTCAGCCCCCGATCGCACTCATCGGCCGCGACGGCTGTTCGAAGCCCGGATCGTTGATGCCGTGACCGGCGGCCTTCGTCCACATCGCCGCACGCCAGGCCTGCTCGATCGCATCGTCGTCGGCCCCGCCACGCAGCAGCCGGCGCAGATCGCTCTCCTCGCGGGCGAACAGACAGTTGCGCACCTGACCGTCGGCAGTGAGCCGGGTGCGGTCACACGCCGCGCAGAACGCCTCGGAGACCGAGGCGATCACCCCCACTTTCGCCGATCCGCCGTCGACCCGCCACAACTGTGCCGGAGCCGAACCCCGCGGTGTGGAGTCGGGGACCAGGGTGAAGTGCGCGCGCAGCGCTGCGAGGATGTCGGCGGCCTCGAGTGAGCGGCCGCGCTGCCACTGGTGTTCGGCGTCGAGCGGCATCTGCTCGATGATCCGCAGCTGGTACTCGTGGTCGAGGCAATACCGCAGCAGCGAGACCGCGTCGTCGAGGCCGGTATCGGGGTCGAGGACGGCGTTGACCTTGACCGGCGTCAGGCCGGCCGCCTTGACGGCGGCCAGCCCGGCGAGCACGTCACCCAGCCGGTCGCGACGGGTGATCCGCGCGAAGTGGGCGGCGTCGACGGTGTCGAGCGAGACGTTGACCCGGTCGAGCCCGGCAGCCTTGAGTGCCCGCGCCCGCTTGGCCAGCCCGATGCCGTTGGTGGTCATCGCCATCTCCGGGCGGGGCCGTAACGCCCCTGTTGCCGTCACCACATCCTCGAGGTGACGCGCCACCAGCGGTTCACCACCGGTGAAGCGCACGTTGGTGATACCGAGGCGGGTCACCGCGATGCGCAGCAGCCGGATCAGTTCGTCGGCGCTCAGGAGCTGCTCACCCGGCAACCAGTCGAGACCTTCGGCGGGCATGCAGTAGGCGCAGCGCAGGTTGCAGCGGTCGGTCAGCGACACCCGAAGGTCGGTGGCGGTGCGGCCGAAGGTGTCGGCCAGCGGTCCGGTGGTGGGCATGCCGGCCGCCGGGCGCGAGATGGTGGGCACACCGAGCGCGGTCACCGTCATGCGGCGGCTCGCATGGCGGGTACGGCCGGGTCGACCGGCACGATCTCCTTGCCGAGCGGCACCAGCGAGACCGGGATGAGCTTGAGGTTGGCCAGCGCGAGCGGAATGCCGATGATCGTGACGGCCATCGCCACCGCGCTGACGAGGTGGCCGATGGCCAGCCAGATGCCGAACAGCAGCACCCAGATGACGTTGCCGATGAGCGCGCCGGGACGAGTGCCCGGCTTCTCGACGATGGTGCGGCCGAACGGCCACAGCGCGTAGGACGCGATCCGGAAGGCGGCGAATCCGAACGGGATGGTGATGATCAGGACGAAGCAGAGGATTCCCGCCGCCGCGTACCCCAGCGCAAGCCACAGGCCGCCGAAAATCAACCAGATGATGTTCAGTAGGACTCGCATGTCGGGCGCACTTCTTCCTTCAGCGGTGGCACAAAGCCTACCGATAAGGGTGTGAAGTCGCCCCTGCGAGTCCGAGTAGGATCGGCCTCGACGCGTCCCGGCGCAAGCGGGACGCTTTCCTTATATGGGTGCGAGACGACGAGCAGGTGACCAAAGTGCCGACCGGCAGGGTGAAGTGGTACGACGCCGAAAAGGGCTTCGGCTTTCTGTCCCAGGAGGACGGCGAGGACGTGTACGTCCGGTCCTCGGCGCTGCCCGCGGGTGTCGAGGGACTCAAGGCGGGCCAGCGGGTCGAGTTCGGCGTGGCGGCCGGACGGCGCGGGCCGCAGGCACTGAGTCTCACCCTGATCGATCCGCCGCCGAGCCTGAGCAAGACGCGGCGCGAGGCCGAACGCCCCGAGCACAAGCACACCCCCGACGAACTGCACGGCATGATCGGTGACCTCGTCACCCTGCTCGAGAGTGCGATCCAGCCGGACCTGCAGAAGGGCCGCTACCCCGACCGCAAGGTCGCCCGCCGGGTGTCGGAGGTCGTCAAGGCCGTCGCCCGCGAACTCGACGCCTGAGCCGGCGCCTTCGGCGAAACCGGGCATGCTCGGGTCATGAGCTACGTCGCAAGCGGAGGCGAATTCAACCGGCACACCGACTACATCACCGATCGGATCACCGCCGACGGCCGCGACGGCTATCCCGTCGAACCGGGGCGGTACCGGCTGATCGTCGCGCGGGCCTGCCCGTGGGCCAACCGCACGATCATCGTCCGCCGGCTGCTCGGCCTCGAAGACGTGCTGTCGATCGGGTTCTGCGGACCCACGCACGATGAGCGCAGCTGGACCTTCGATCTGGACCCCGACGGTGTGGACCCGGTGCTGAAGATCCCGCGCCTGCAGGACGCCTATTTCAAGCGGTTCCCCGACTACCCGAAGGGGATCACGGTGCCCGCGGTGGTCGAGGTGTCGACGGGCCAGGTCGTGACGAACGACTTCCCGCAGATCACGCTCGACTTCTCCACGGAGTGGACCGCCCACCACCGCGACGGCGCCCCCGACCTCTACCCGGAGCAGCACCGCGACGAGATCGACGAGGTGGCCCAGCACATCTACACCGAGGTCAACAACGGCGTCTACCGCTGCGGGTTCGCCGGGTCGCAACGCGCGTACGAGAAGGCCTACGACCGGCTGTTCACCGCGCTGGACTGGCTCGAGGACCGGTTGGCCGGAGGGCGCTACCTGGTCGGCGACACCATCACCGAGGCCGACGTCCGGTTGTTCACCACGCTGGCCCGCTTCGACCCCGTCTACCACGGGCATTTCAAGTGTAATCGCGCCAAGCTCTCGGAGATGCCCGCGCTGTGGGGTTACGCCCGGGATCTGTTCCAGACGCCCGGCTTCGGTGACACCGTCGACTTCGTGCAGATCAAGCAGCACTACTACATCGTCCATTCCGACATCAACCCGACGCAGGTGGTGCCCAGGGGTCCCGACCTGGCCAACTGGCTGACCTCACACGGCCGGGAAGCGTTGGGCGGCAGGCCCTTCGGTGACGGTACACCGCCCGGCCCGACCCGCGAGGGGGAGCGGGTGGCCGCCGGGCACACTCGGGTCTGAGGCAGCTCTAAGGCCACACCATCCGCACGGACCACTCCGCGTGCGGGATCTCGAAGACCTCCCCGGCCTCGTCCTGCACCAGCGTGAGCAGTTGCACGGCGATCCCGGTGAGCCGGCCACGCTGCGGATCGACGGTCGGGATGGTGACCGCCAGCCGGGCGTCGGGCCGGAACACCGATGCGGTGGTATCGACGGGATCCTCGTACACCCGAAGCAGCCGCCAGGGTGCCTCGGCGATCGCCGACGGGACCGACAGCTGCACCGGATCGCGCTCGGTGACGGCGAGTTCACCCTGTTGCCCGGCGGGCCTGCAGTCGGTGGGATCGATGACGTCGCAGTATTGGAACGGTCCGACACGGGTCAACTCGCCGTGGGTGAAGGCGCTGATCTCCGGCAGGACCGGTTCGTGGTCGCGGGTCAGTCGCCACACCATGAACGTCGTGGCCGCCGTCGCCAGCACCGCGACGGCCGCCAGCACGGCCACTACGCGTTTCACTCGTAACCCACCCCGGCGGCGTCGGAGCGACGGCCTTCCTGTTCGGCCAGCACCGGGCGGTTACCGCCCAATCCCGGGATCAGCGATTCGCCGCGGTAGCTCACGACCGTCTGGGCCAGACCGAGAATCAGCACGGCGGTGATGGTAGTGAAGCCGATCCACAGCTCGGTGTAGACGAGAACCCCGGTGGCGCCGCCAGCGACCCACGCCAGCTGCAGTAGTGACTCCGAGCGGCCGAAGGCCGATGCCCTGGACTCCTCGGGCAGGTCGTCCTGCAGCGACGCATCCAGCGACGCCTTGGCGATCGCGCTGGCGCCCGAGGTGATCAGCGTGGCCACCGCTGCGACCAGCAGGTTCCCGGTGACTGCGGTCAGCAGCGCGACGGCGGTCACCGCGGTGGCCGCGCGTACGACCAGCCGCGCCGGGTGGCCCAGTTCGAGCCGCGCGGCGGTCATGTTGCCGACGAAGTTGCCGACGGCGGCCGCGGCGCCGATCAGGCCGAGGATGCGCAGTTGCTCCCAACCGCTGGCATCGTGCGATTTCGCCACGAACGCCGGGTAGAGGAACAGGAACCCGACCATCACCTTGATCGTGCAGTTGCCCCACAGCGCGGTGATGGTGTTGCGGCCCAGCGGCTGGCGCGCCTTGCCGGACCGCTTCCACGGCGGCTCACGTCGCAGACCACCGCTGCCGCCGCGATAGCTCAGCGTCGCCGGCACCTCACCCGCGGTGACCTCGACCCATTTCGGGATGCGCATCGACAGCGCCGCGCCCGCCACGGTAGCCGCGACGATCACGTACAGCGCCCCGGGCAGGCGGAACAGGTTGAGCAGATACTCCGCCCCGGCGGCGATCGCGCCACCGACCACGGTGCCACCCAACAGGCCGAACGTCGTGAGCCGGGAATTCACCCGCACCAGGTCGATGCTCGGGGGCAGCACCCGCGGGGTGACGGCGCTGCGCAGCACCGAGAACGATTTCGACAGCACCATCATCCCGAGCGCGCACGGGTAGAGCACCCACGACTGGTAGCTGCCCGTCTCGCCGTCGTAGTTCGCGATCAGCAGCACCACCAGCGCCGTGCGGGCCAGGAACGAGGCGGCCAGCGCGACGCGGCGGCCGTGTTCCAAGCGGTCGAGGGCCGGACCGATGAGCGGTGCGATCACCGCGAACGGCGCGATCGTGATCAGCAGGTACAGCGCGACCTTGCTCTTGCTCTCCCCGCTCGCGGCGGCGAAGAACAACGTGTTCGCCAACGCCACCGCCATGGCCGCGTCGACGGCGAAATTGGCCACCACCGGCCAGGTGAGCGCCGTCAACCCGGACTTGTCCGCCCCGTCGGCGGTCGCGGCCCGGTGCACCAGGCCGTACATCTTCGACCCCATCTCGCGGCTGCGCTGCGCCGCGGCGCGGGTGACCGTGACCCGCTCTGCGCCCGCACCCACACCGGGCGGTGGTTCGTAGCGGTGCCCCGAGGGCGTCGGCTCGTCCAGCGGCGGCAGCCAGCGGTTCGCGCTCGGCGTCGGCTGCCGGCGTGGGCGCCGGTAGGAACCGCCGTCGCTGGGATAGTTCGCCATCCCGGGGTGGTCGTGGCCCGCGGGCGGCCGGGGCGGGTGGTACCGGGCGTCGCGTCGGACACCAGCGGGATCCCCGTCACTCTCATCGCGTCCGCCGGCCACGCCACGATTGTCCACCATGGCACCGACTGGCGGTTGACAGCCGACCGGTGTGGCATTCCGGTATGGCTCTGCGGCACTATGGGACGCGATGGACAGCCTGACCGACACCGCGGCCGACGCGGCCCACCCTGCCGACCTCGAAGCGGTGCTGATGGGCGCCGTGGGGCAGGCGCGCGCCGCGCTCGCCGAGTTCAGCGGTCCCGACACGATCGGGGAGTACCTCGGCGCGTCGTTCGAGGATCCGACGTCGGCCACCCACCGGTTCCTGGCCGACCTGCCCGGCTACCGGGGCTGGCAGTGGGCCGTCGTCGTCGCCGCGTATCCCGGCGCCGAACGGGCCACCATCAGCGAATTGGTGCTGGTTCCCGGCCCGACGGCGCTGCTGGCCCCCGAGTGGGTGCCCTGGCAGGACCGGATGCGTCCGGGTGACCTCAGCCCCGGCGATCTGATCGCGCCACCGCGCGAGGATCCCCGGCTGGTGCCCGGCCACCTCGCCACCGGTGACCCGCAGGTCGACGAGACCGCCGCGGAAGTGGGGCTGGGTCGCAAGCAGGTGCTGAGCCGGTGGGGGCGCCTCGACGCCGCCCAGCGCTGGCACGACGGCGAGTTCGGGCCCGGTTCGGCGATGGCCCGCTCGACGAAGCGGGTGTGCCGCGACTGCGGGTTCTACCTGCCGCTGTCCGGTTCGCTGGGGGTCATGTTCGGCGTGTGCGCCAACGAGATGTCGGCCGACGGCCACGTGGTGGACTCCGAGTACGGCTGCGGTGCGCACTCGGACACCCCGGTGCCGCAGCTCACCGGGTCGCCGCTGTACGACCCTTATGACGACGGCGTGATCGACGTCGCCGACGACGGCTGACTACCGCTCCGCGGCGGCCTTGATCTTGGCCAGTGACTCGTTCATCCCCGCGACGAGTTCCTGCTCGAAGCTGGGGACACCGCCGAACAGCGCATTGACGGTCAGCTTCGACGCCGCCGTCACACCGTTTTCCGCGTTGCGGGTCTCGACCAGCCGGGTGCCGGTGGCCGTCGGCTCGAGTTCGTAACTCCACACCGTCTTGTTGGCGTCGACGCGGAAGGCCACCTTCTTCTCCGGCACGACCTCGGTCACCGTGCAGGTGGTGGGCCAGACGACGAACTTGCGCCGGTTGAGGTTGACCGTCCTGGTGCCGGGCCGCAGCGGGCCGAGCACCTTCATGAACCGGCACTGCGGGCTCCACTGCGGCATCCGGCCGAGGTCTGAGACCAACGACCAGACCGTGGCGACCGGGGCGTCGATCTCGATCTCCGCGCGCAGCAACGGTGCGGTCATGCATCCTCCTTGTGATCGGGGCGGTGGGCAGAGTCCTCAACGAAGTCCGCTCTGGGCTCCGCGCGCGCCGCGGCGTACGGCGTGACGTTGCCACAGAAAGACCGAAGTGCCAAACACGCCGATGCCCAGCCCGGCGAGCGTGAACGGACGCCATTCGTGCAGTGCGGCGACCGTGAACGCCAGCACGGTGGCGACGAGCCATACCGCGGCGATCACGGCGATGACGGGTCGCGGGTCGAGCAGGGCCGTCGGCAGCGGCGGCGGCTGGGGCGGTTCGCTCTCGGGGGTGGGGTCGTCGGCCATCATCGCCAACCTAGTCCATCGGCAATGGTGCGCGGCTGGCTCGCCGACGCCGGTCAAAGAGGGTGCGATGATTCCCGGCGCCACACCGGACCAGCGCAAGACGTTGTTGATGGCCGCCGACCGGACGTCGGCGATGGTCGAGGGGAACGCGTAGGGGGCGTAAGCTTCGCCGCCGTGCGGGAAGTGCGACGTTGACGACCGTCATCGACGTCGACGACCCCGCCGATCCGCGCCTCGACGACTTCCGGGACCTCAACAGCATCGACCGCAGGCCGGATCTGCCCAGCGGCAAGGGATTGGTGATCGCCGAGGGTGTGCTGGTGGTGCAGCGCATGGTGGCCTCGCGGTTCGCCCCGCGCGCGCTGCTCGGCACCGACCGTCGGCTCACCCAACTCGGTACCGACCTCGACGCCGTCGACGCCCCGTACTATCGGGCCGGCGCCGAGATGATGGCCGAGGTCGTCGGCTTCCACCTGAACCGCGGTGTGCTGGCGTCGGCGTCGCGGCCGCCGGAGATCAGCGTCGCCGACGCGCTCAACGGGGCCCGCACCGTGGCGGTGCTCGAAGGCGTCAACGACCACGAGAACCTCGGGTCGATCTTCCGCAACGCCGCGGGCCTCGGCGTCGACGCGGTGATCTTCGGGTCCGGGTGCGCCGACCCGCTCTACCGGCGGGCGGTGCGGGTGTCGATGGGCCATGCGCTGCTCGTGCCGTTCGCCCGCGCGACCGTGTGGCCGGATGAGCTGAATGCGTTTCGCGACAAGGGGTTCCAGTTGCTCGCGATGACGCCGGACCCCGCCGCCGACACCCTGGCCACGGCGATGACGGCGCTGGCCGGTGAGAAGGTCGCCTTCCTCGTCGGCGCGGAGGGGCCCGGACTGACCGAGCGGGTGATGCGGGCCAGCGATCGGCGGGTGCGCATCCCGATGTCACGGGGCACCGATTCGCTCAACGTCGCGACCGCGGCAGCGCTGGCGTTCTACGAACGGGGACGGTCCGGCTAGATTGACCCGGTGACCGACGAACCCACGCCGTGGGGAACGGGTTTGACAGTGGCCGCCGGGGTCGCGGCGGTGATCGCCACGGCCGTCATCGTGCTGAGCCTCGGGCTGCTGCGGGTGCATCCACTGCTCGCGGTCGGTCTGAACACGGTCGCCGTGGGCGGGCTGGCGCCGACGGTGTGGGGGTGGCGGAACAGGCCGGTGTGGCGGTGGTTCGCACTGGGGGCGGCCGTCGGGGTGGCCGCGGGCTGGGCTGCCCTGCTGGCGATGACCCTCAGCGGGACGACGCCGGTCTAGCGCTACTGTAGGCTCTTCCCGCGAGCGCTCATCGCTGCCCGCTCGAGCGGACCCCGAGCAGGACGTCCTCCCACCCGGGAACCGTCGGACGGGACTTGCCCCTGCGCGGCTTCGCCGGCTGGGGGGCCTGTGGTTCCGGACCGGCCGCGGGCTCCGGCGCAGGTTCCGGCTCGGGTTCCGGCAGCGGGGCGGGGGCGGCCACGGGTGCCGGCGGTGCGGCGGGAGCGTCGAAGTCGAGCTGGGCGACGGGTGCGACCGGGCGCAGCGGGCGGCTGAAATCGGGGTCGATGAGTTGGTGGGCGGCCTCGTCGAATGCGGTGACCGTACCGCCGTGCGCGCCGGGGGAGAACCGGAAGTGGGCGACGTTGTCGGATCGGCCGGCCTTCCACGCCACCTGTACGGTCCAGCGTCCGTCTTCGTTGCGCCAGGCGTCCCAGTTCGTGGCGTCGGGGTCCAGGCCGCGCGCGACCAGCGCGGTGCTGACGGTCTCGAGCAGGGTGAGCACCGCGGGGCCGTCGGACAGCACGGGATGCGCGGCGGTGGCGAGTTCGGCGGCGCGCGACCGCTCCAGCAGTACCGGGTGGGCGAACCGTTCGACCCGCTCGATCGGCATCCCCGAGGCGTTGGCGACCTGCTCGACGGAGGCGCCGGCGCGGATCTTGGACTGGATGTCCCTGGGGCGCAGCACGTTGTGCACCTCGACATCGATCATGGTCTGGTCGGCCGATCGATTGAACGCGGCCCGGTCGCCGCGGGCCGCGGCGCGGAACCGGTCATCGATGCGCAGTGTGTATCTCTCGCCGGAGTCGGTTTGGCAGAGGACCGTGTTGGCGTCGACGTCGAGTTCGACGACCTTGAGTTCCTGCACTGCGACCTCCTCCGGGCTCGTTTCGCGGCGCGCGGCGCCGGCCCGATTAGCTGGTCAGCCTACTGCGTCACCTGCCCGTGGCCACGGTGACACGCGGCGCGTTCTACAATCGTTCGACGACCCAGTCGACGCACCGGGTCAGGGCACTGACGTCCTCGGGGTCGACGGCGGCGAACATCGCCACCCGCAGCTGGTTGCGGCCGAGTTTGCGGTACGGCTCGGTGTCGACGATTCCGTTGGCGCGCAACACCTTTGCCGTTGCGGTAGCGTCGACGTCATCGGAGAAGTCGATGGTGCCGACCACCTGCGAGCGCAGCGCCGGGTCGGCGACGAACGGCGTGGCGTACGACGACGCCTCGGCCCACGAGTACAGCCGTTGCGACGAATCGGCGGTGCGCTTGACGGCCCAGTCCAGTCCGCCGTTGCCGTCCAGCCAGTCCAGTTGGTCGGCGAGCAGCACCAGCGTGCCGATCGCCGGGGTGTTGTACGTCTGGTTCTTGAGGCTGTTCTCCACCGCGATCGGCAGGGAGAGGAAGTCGGGCACCCAGCGGCCCGACTGACCGATCGCCTCGATGCGCGCCAGCGCGGCGGGGCTGACGACCGCGAGCCACAGGCCACCGTCGCCGGCGAAGTTCTTCTGCGGGGCGAAGTAGTAGGTGTCGGCCTGTGCGATGTCCACGGGCAGCCCGCCCGCGCCGGACGTCGCGTCGATCACGATCAGCGCGTCGCCGGAGTCGGCCGGGCGGTGCACCGGGACGGCGACACCGGTCGATGTTTCGTTGTGCGCCCAGGCGATGACGTCGACGGACGGGTCGGCCTGCGGTTCCGGGGCGCTGCCCGGATCGGCCTTGACGACGATCGGGTCACTGACGAAGGGGTTCCTGGCGACCGCGGAGGCGAACTTCGCGCTGAACTCGCCGTAGGTCAGGTGCAGGGAGCGGTTGTCGATCAGCCCGAACGCCGCGGCGTCCCAGAACGCGGTGCTGCCGCCGTTGCCGAGGATGACCTCGTAGCCGTCGGGCACCGAGAAGAGCTGTTTGATGCCGTCACGCACCCGGCCCACGAGGTTCCTGACCGGGGCCTGCCGGTGCGAGGTGCCGAACAGGTCACCCGCGGCCGCGAGCGCGGCGAGTTGTTCGGGACGCACCTTCGACGGTCCGGACCCGAAGCGTCCGTCGCGGGGCTTGAGGTCGGCGGGGATGGTGAGTTCGGCCATGGGGTACCAGCGTAGTTCCTGCGATTTCGGTGCAGCCATGCGCTCACCGCGACCGGTGACGCCCACACCAAAACAAACCCTCGGAATGCACATGGACATTTACCCGATACCTGCGGTACTGTGTACAGAAGACCGGTGAATGTAAACCCAACATGGGAGGCTCTCATGGATCGCACACTCATGGTCCGCCGTTGGCGCCACAACATGGACGTCACCGACGACAAGGAGTACGTGGACACCTTGACCACCCTGTCCGAGGGGTCGGTGCGAAGGAACTTCAACCCGTACACCGACATCGACTGGGACAGCCCGGAGTTCGCCGTCATCGACAACGATGAGCGATGGATTCTCCCCGGTACCGACCCGCTGGGGGGCCACCCGTGGTACCGGTCCCAGCCTGTCGAACGGCAGATCGAGATCGGCCGGTGGCGGCAGGCCAACGTCGCGAAGGTGGGCCTGCAGTTCGAGATCATCCTGATCCGCGGGCTGACGGGTTACGCATTCTGGGTGCCCAACGGCTCACCCGAGTACCGCTACTGTATGCACGAGTCGGTCGAAGAGTGCAACCACACCATGATGTTCCAGGAGATGGTGAACCGCATCGGCGCCGACGTTCCCGGGATGCCACGGCTACTGCGCTGGCTGTCGCCGTTCATCCCGCTGGTGGCCGGCCCTTTGCCGATCCCGTTCTTCTTCGGCGTGCTGGCCGGCGAGGAGCCGATCGACCACACGCAGAAGAACGTGCTCCGCGAGGGCGGGGAAGGTCGGGCACTGCACCCGATCATGGAGCGGGTCATGGCGATTCACGTCGCCGAGGAGGCCCGCCACATCTCGTTCGCCCACGAGTACCTGCGCAAGCGGTTGCCGCGCCTGTCGCGCCTGCAGCGGTTCCTCCTCTCGCTGTACGTCCCGGTGGTGATGCGGGTGCTGTGCCAGGCGATCATCGTTCCGCCGAAGTCGTTCTGGCGTGAGTTCGACATCCCGAAGTCGGTCAAGAAGGAGCTGTTCTTCCGCGCGCCGGAGTCCCGGCAGTTCCTGCGTGACATGTTCGGCGACGTCCGGATGCTGTGCCACGACACCGGCCTGATGAACCCGCTGGCGAAGCTGATGTGGCGCATCTGCCGGATCGACGGGCGGCCCAGCCGCTACCGCAGTGAACCGCACCGTCAACACGTCGCCGTCGCGGCCTAGAAGGACGCACGACCGTGCCCCATGTGATCACCCAGCCGTGCTGCAGTGACGGGTCATGTGTCTTCGCCTGCCCGGTGAACTGCATCCACCCCACGCCTGACGAGCCGGGCTTCGTCACCGCCGAGATGCTCTACATCGACCCGGTGGCCTGCGTCGACTGCGGTGCATGTGTCAGCGCCTGTCCGGTCGCCGCGATCGCCCCCGAGACCATGCTGAGCGACTCGCAGCGTCCGTTCGTCGAACTCAACGCGGCGTTCTACCCACCGCGCCGGCCCGGCGAGCGGGTGCCGCCCATCTCCAAGCTGGCGCCGGTGCCCGACGCCCCTGTCGTCCGCTCGCGTCCCGACGGCCCGCTCAGGGTCGCGATCGTGGGATCCGGCCCTGCCGCCATGTACGCCGCCGACGAACTGCTCACCCAGCGCGGGGTGCGGGTCACCGTGTTCGAGCGGCTGCCCACGCCCTACGGGCTGGTTCGCGCGGGCGTCGCCCCCGACCACCAGAGCACCAAACGGGTGACGCGGTTGTTCGACCGGGTGGCGGCGCGGCGTGAGCTGCGGCTCTACCTCAACGTCGAGGTCGGCACCCACCTGACCCACGAGGATCTGCTGACCCACCACCACGCCGTGCTGTACGCCGTCGGCGCCCCCAACGACCGTCGCCTCGACATCGACGGGATGGACCTGCCCGGCACGGCGACGGCCACCGAGGTCGTCGCCTGGTACAACGGCCACCCCGACTACGCCGGCCTGCCGGTCGCACTCGACCACCACCGAGCGGTCGTGATCGGCAACGGCAACGTGGCCCTCGACGTCGCCCGCATCCTCACCACCGACCCGGACCGGCTCGCCGCCACCGACATCGCCGACCATGCGCTGGCCGCGCTGCGGGCTTCGCTCGTCGGCGAGGTGGTGGTCGCCGCCCGGCGCGGACCCGCGCAGTCGGCGTTCACGCTGCCCGAGTTGATCGGACTCACCGCCGCCTGCGACGTCGTGCTCGACGCGGCCGACCACGAGCTGGTCCGGCGCGACCTCTGCGACGAGACCGATCCACTCATCCGTAACAAGCTCGAGATCCTCGCGAAGCTGCCCGACGCCTCGGCGCCGGCCACCCGCCCGCGGATCCGGCTGGCCTATCGGCTGACACCGCGGCGCGTCACCGGTGCGGCCCGCGCCGACGGTGTCGAGTTCACCGTCACCGGTACCGACGAGGTGCGCCGCCTCGACGCCGGGCTCGTGCTGTCCTCCATCGGCTACCGCGGCAGGCCGGTCGCCGGGCTGCCATTCGACGGGGTTGCCGGCGTCGTCCCCAACGACGGTGGACGCGTCGTCGACCCGGCGTCCGGCCGATCCGTCCCGGGAAGTTACGTCGCGGGCTGGATCAAACGCGGACCGACCGGTTTCATCGGCACCAACAAGTCCTGCGCCGCGCAGACGGCGCACAATCTCGTGGCCGACTACAACGCTGGCGTACTGGCGGTGCCGTCGGCCCGCTACGGCGAGCTGGACCGGTTCGTGCGAGAACGCCGGCCCGACGTGGTCGACAGTCGAGGCTGGCGCGCGATCGACGCGGCGGAGATCGCCCGCGGGGGTGGCGAACGTCCGCGGGTGAAGTTCACGTCGGTCGCCGACATGCTGCAGGTGGCGACCGCCGCGCCGGAGCCGCCGCTCACCCGGCGTCTGCTCGCCGGTCTGCTGCGGTAGGTCTCCTGACCGCTCATCGCGGGGCTGGCCCACCGACCTCAGCCCACCGAGGAGATTTCACCGGTCACACGATGGAGAAGTCCGGCGGCAGTGCTGTCCGCCCTGTCAGCGCCAACAGCACCTGCGGTCCGTGTCCCGAGATCACGGCGACGTCGGCGGCCAACCGCACTGCTTCGGTGAGTACGTCGGCGGGCGGCGTGTAGTCGATCTGCGCGGCCCTCGCGATGTCCAGACCGTGCACGACCAGCTCGAAGGTCCGCGTCGGCAGGTAGTTGCCCAGCCGGATGCCAAGGCCGCCGATCACCTCGATCAGCGGATCGCCCGCCGCGTCCACATCGGCCAGTGCCTTCGCGGCCAGGCTCGCGAGCGTGGCTGCCGGATCCTCCCCGAGATCGCGGCCGGCCTGTCTGCCGCGTTCGGCGACGGCGGCCGGGTCGATCCCGAGCGCGGCGGGAGCCACCTTCACGTAGTACTCGGCGGCGCTGGTGACCTCCTCGCGGGCGGCGGTGGTCTGCAGGTAGGCGCTGACGGTCACCAGCGAGCGCGAGGTGTGGCCGACCAGCGACCGCAGATCCCACTCACCCAACCCGGGACCGTCCCACCCGCTGGCCGGCAGCCTGCCCGCCAGATCGACGAAACTGTGTGCGGCTGCGGCGAACACTACCGGCGGATCAGTGGTCACGATGTGGTGACGCGGTCCCAGCCCTCGACGGACTCGGGGCTGCGCGGATCGGGTCCGACATAGATCGCCGACGGGCGCACCAGCTTGCCCAGCCGTTTCTGTTCGAGGATGTGGGCGCACCACCCGGCGGTGCGCCCGCAGGTGAACATCGCCGGCATCATCGAGGCGGGCACCTGGGCGAAGTCGAGGATCACGGCGGCCCAGAACTCGACGTTCGTCTCGATCGCCCGGTCGGGACGGCGCTCACGCAGCTCGGCCAGCGCGGCCTGCTCGAGGGCGGCGGCGACCTCGTAGCGCGGCGCCTCCAAGCGCTTGGCGGTCGCACGCAGCACACGGGCCCGCGGATCCTGCGCCCGGTACACCCGGTGCCCGAACCCCATCAGCTTGTCCTTGCGGTCGAGGATGCCCCTGACCACGGCGCGGGCGTCTCCGGTGCGCTCCACCTCGTCGAGCATCGGAAGTACCCGCGCGGGTGCGCCACCGTGCAGGGGGCCGCTCATCGCGCCGACGGCACCGGACAGTGCGGCCGCGACGTCGGCGCCGGTGGAGGCGATTACCCGGGCGGTGAACGTCGAGGCGTTCATCCCGTGTTCGGCGGCGGTCACCCAGTAGGCGTCGATGGCCTCGACGTGCCTCGGATCGGGATCACCCTGCCACCGCGTCATGAAACGCGATGTCACGGTTGTGCATTCGTCGATCGATCGCTGCGGGACGGCCGGCTGGTGGATCCCTCGCGCGGACTGGGCAACGTAGGACAGGGCCATCACCGAGGCGCGGGCGAGTTGGGCGCGGGTGGTGTCGTCGTCGATGTCAAGGATCGGTTTGTAGCCCCAGATCGGCGCGAGCATCGCGAGGCCGGCCTGCACGTCGACGCGGACGTCGCCGCTGTGGATCGGCAGCGGGAACGGTTCGGCCGGCGGCAGCCCGTCGCCGAAGCGCCCGTCGACCAGCAGCGCCCACACGTCGCCGAACGTCACCCGCCGCGCGACCAGGTCCTCGATGTCCACGCCGCGGTAGCGCAGCGCCCCGCCGTCCTTGTCCGGTTCGGCGATCCGGGTGGTGAAGGCCACTACCCCCTCGAGTCCCTCGACGACGTTCTCCGGCACCGACGGCGACTTCTGAGTCATGGCCAGATTCTCGCACCCGGGGCAAGTGCCGGACGGACCGGTCGGCGTAGCGTTGGCGCGGTGAAAGCGGCCGACGACGAGCACTTGGCGAGGATGCGCGTGGATTACGGATCGGTGGAGAAGGACGGCAGCGCCGATCTCGATGTCGACTGGCTGGCCGACGGCTGGGTTGCGCTGCTGCGCACGTGGTTGGCCGGTGCCGAGGCCGCCGGAATCGCCGAGCCGAACGCGATCGTGCTCGCGACGGTGGACGTCGCGGGACGGCCGGTCACCCGCACGGTGCTGTGCAAGAGCGTCGACGACACCGGCATCACGTTCTTCACCAACTACGGTTCGGCCAAGGGCAAGGATCTTTCGAGCACGCCGTACGCCTCGGCGACCTTCCCGTGGTTCGCGCTGGGCCGTCAGGTCCACGTGCGCGGACCGGTGACGAAGGTGTCGGCCGGGGAGACCGCCGACTACTGGTCGAAGCGGCCCCGCGGATCGCAACTCGGCGCGTGGGCATCGCAGCAGTCCCGGCCGATCGCCTCGCGGGCGGCGCTGCTCGACCAGCTCGCCGAGGTGACCGAGCGGTTCGCCGACCACGACGAGGTGCCGGTGCCGCCTGACTGGGGTGGCTACCGCATCGCGGCCGAGGTCGTGGAGTTCTGGCAGGGCCGGGAGAGCCGCGTCCACAACAGGATCCGCGTCCACGCCGGCCGCGTCGAGCGGTTGCAACCGTAGGGGATCTCTCGCCGGGGCCGGACCGCATCACGTGACGGTGACCGGGCGGGACGCCGGAAGTCACGATCAACTGCTTTTTGTCCGGGCTCGGACTAGCATCCGAGGGGTGGCTGATCTCGACGGCGCCCCGGTTCCCGGGCTGCGCGAACGCAAGAAACAGCGCACCCGAACCACCCTGATCAACGCCGCCGTCGAACTGTGCGACCGTCAGGGTTTCGAGAACACCACTGTCGACCAGATCGCGGAAGCCGCCGACGTCTCGCCGCGGACCTTCAGCCGGTACTTCGCGACCAAGGAAGCGGTGGTGCTGGCCGTCATCGACGACATCGTCGAGATCGTCGCCGCCGAGCTCCGCAGGCAACCGCCCGACATCAGCCACCTCGAGGCGCTCTTCCGCAGTCACGCCAGCGCGTTCAACGGCACCAAGCGGGCGCCGCCGACGGGTCTGAACGAGGAGCGGCTGCTCGCGTCGGCGCGTATCGTGACATCTTCGGAAACCCTCCTGCATGCGTCCACCCGGATCCGGCCGGCCGCGGTGAACGCCGCGCTCGTCGACCGCATGGGCACCGCACCCGAGGACCGGCGGCTGCAGCTGGTGACCGCGGTGTGGGGCGCGATCATGATGGCCGCACTCGCCGATCTCGGGCCCGGCGTCGACTGGGGCACCATGACCGCCGATGGCATCGTGTCCCGGATCGAGGCTGCGTACGCCCGTTTCCTCGACGTGACCGCCGACGTCAAACAGCTGGTCTGAGCAACTGCCCGCCCCCCGCAAGCACGTCCGTCACGATGGGGCTACCTTTTGTAGACGAGGGTCTGCACCTGCGGAGCGACGATGAAGGGATTCCCGTGGCCGATAATCCGTCCAGTGCAACTGAGCGCGCCAAGCTGAGCTACCCCGGCGGCGAGCTCGAGCTGGATATCGTCCCGGCCACTGAGGGTGCCGACGGCATCGCGCTGGGGTCGCTGCTGGCGAAGACCGGTTACACCACCTTCGACGGCGGGTTCGTCAACACCGCATCGACGAAGAGTGCGATCACCTACATCGACGGTGACGCCGGCGTCCTGCGTTACCGGGGTTATCCCATCGAGCAGCTGGCCGAGAAGTCGACGTTCATCGAGGTGAGCTACCTGCTCATCTACGGTGAACTGCCGACCGCCGACAAGCTCGAGGACTTCACCACCAAGATCCAGCGGCACACGCTGCTGCACGAGGATCTCAAGCGGTTCTTCGACGGGTTCCCACGCAACGCCCACCCGATGCCGGTACTCTCGAGTGCGGTCAACGCGTTGAGCGCCTACTACCAGGACTCGCTCGACCCGATGGACAAGAGTCAGGTCGAACTGTCCACGATCCGGCTGTTGGCCAAGCTGCCGACCATCGCGGCCTACGCGTACAAGAAGTCCGAGGGGCAGCCGTTCCTGTATCCGGACAACTCGCTGACACTGGTCGAGAACTTCCTACGGATGACGTTCGGCTTCCCGGCCGAGCCCTACGAGGTCGACCCGGAGATCGTGCGGGCACTCGACATGCTGCTGATCCTGCACGCCGACCACGAACAGAACTGCTCGACCTCGACGGTGCGGCTGGTCGGCTCGTCGCAGGCCAACCTGTTCACCTCGATCTCCGGCGGTATCAACGCGCTGTGGGGTCCGCTGCACGGCGGCGCCAACCAGGCGGTCCTGGAGATGCTGACCAAGATCCAGCAGGCCGACGGTGACGTCCGCGAGTTCGTGCGCAAGGTCAAGGACCGCGAGGAGGGCGTGAAGCTGATGGGCTTCGGCCACCGCGTCTACAAGAACTACGATCCGCGCGCCCGGATCGTCAGGGAGGAGGCCGACAAGATCCTCGGCAAGATTGGCGTCGAGGACGAGCTGCTCGACATCGCGAGGTCGCTCGAAGAGGTGGCGCTGACCGACGACTTCTTCGTCGAGCGCAAGCTGTACCCGAATGTCGACTTCTACACCGGCGTGATCTACCGGGCGATGGGCTTCCCGACGCGGATGTTCACTGTGTTGTTCGCGCTGGGACGGCTGCCCGGGTGGATCGCGCACTGGCGGGAGATGCACTCCGAGCCCGGCAAGATCGGTCGCCCGCGGCAGATCTACACCGGCTACACCGAGCGTGACTACATCGACACCGACCAGCGTTAGCTCGCGCTGCGACGAGCGTCACCGACAGGTCACTTGCCCGCCGAACAGTTGTAGTTTCACCATGGCTGGGTGATTGAAACCGTCGGCATGAGCGCACGGCGCAAGGTCATCATCCTGGTCTCGTGCTGTCTGAGCCTGCTGATCGTTTCGATGGACGCCACGATCGTCAACGTCGCGATCCCGGCGATCCGCTCGGATCTGCACGCCTCCCCGTCGCAGCTGCAGTGGGTGGTCGACGTCTACACCCTGGTGCTGGCCTCGCTGTTGATGCTCGCGGGGGCGACGGGGGACCGATTCGGCCGGCGGCGGGTGTTCCAGCTCGGGCTGACCGTCTTCGCCTTCGGATCGCTGCTGTGCAGCCTCGCCCCCAACATCGAGACGCTGATCGTGGCACGTCTGCTGCAGGCCATCGGCGGTTCGATGATGAATCCCGTTGCGCTGTCGATCGTCTCGCAGATCTTCACCGGACGGGTGGAACGGGCCCGGGCGCTGGGTATCTGGGGTTCGGTGGTGGGCATCGCCATGTCGCTGGGCCCGATCGTCGGAGGGCTGCTCATCGAGACGGTCAGTTGGCGGGCGGTCTTCTGGATCAACCTGCCGATCTGCGCGGCCGCGATCATCCTCACCGCGGTGTTCGTGCCCGAGACCAAGTCGACGACCATGCGCAACATCGATCCTGTCGGTCAGGCCCTCGCCGCGCTGTTCCTGTTCGGGATCGTGTTCGCACTGATCGAGGGGCCCGGTCCGGGCTGGACCGATCCGCTCACACTCGGCGCCGCGGTGGTTGCGGTGGTGGCGTTCGCGGTGTTCCTCCGGTACGAGTCACGGCGCCGCGACCCATTCGTCGATCTGCGCTTCTTCCGCAGCATCCCGTTCAGTGCGGCGACGGTGACCGCGGTGTCGGCGTTCGCCGGCTGGGGTGCGTTCCTGTTCATGATGTCGCTGTACCTACAGGGTGAGCGCGGCTACTCCGCCATGGAGACCGGCCTCATCTACCTCCCCATCGCGATCGGCGCACTGCTCTTCTCCCCGCTGTCGGGCCGGCTGGTGGGGCGCTTCGGCGCCCGGCCGTCGCTGCTGATCGCCGGTGTCTTCATCACGGCGGCGTCGTCGATGCTGAGCTTCCTCACCGCTACCACCCCGGTTCGGCAACTGCTCGTCGTGTTCGCCGTGTTCGGCATCGGCTTCTCGATGGTCAACGCGCCGATCACCAATGCCGCGGTCAGTGGGATGCCGCTCGAGCGCGCCGGCGCGGCGTCGGCGGTGACGTCCACCAGCAGGCAGATCGGCGTGAGTATCGGTGTGGCGCTGTGTGGTTCGGTCGCGGGTGGCGCACTGGCCGGCACGTCGAAGGACTTCGCCGCGGCGGCGCGGCCGCTGTGGTTCGTGTGCGTGGCGCTCGGCCTCGTCATCACCGCGCTGGCAATGTATGCGACCTCGGGCCGCGCCATGCGCTCCGCCGACCGGCTGGCACCGCTGATCTCGGGGGATGTGGCGGGGCAGAGGGCGACCCGTGCCGCGTAACCCGCTTGCCCACGAGGTATGGGGTGCGTGCGGTGGTCGAGGAGACGACGCCGGCCGCGGTGACCCGGGCGGGCATCCAGGTGGCGGTCACGCAGGACGGCGCACGCTCAGCTGTCCAGTACAGCCACGGCCGCGTTGTGCCCGCCCCGACGATCAGCGCGTCGTAGGCGGAGCTCAGTTCAGGTAGCCCTCGACCTCGTCGGCCGGGCATGCCTGCGCCTCGCGGAGCTGCTGTTCCTCGGCGACGAGCTTGTTCACCTGAGCCGGGATGTCTTGGTCTGATGCCACGGCTCCAGTCTGCCCGACTACCGTGGGGGACGTGGCTGTGAACCCAGGACAGAAACCCGAGATCGACCTCCCGGACGGCCCGGCCCCGACTGACCTGGTCATCGAGGACCTGGTCGTCGGTGATGGCCCCGAGGCTGCGCCCGGCGCCAACGTCGAAGTGCACTACGTCGGCGTGGAGTACGACACCGGCGAGGAGTTCGACAGCTCGTGGAACCGCGGGCAGTCGATCGAGTTCCCGCTCCAGGGTCTGATCCGGGGCTGGCAGGACGGCATCCCGGGGATGCGGGTCGGCGGCCGTCGCAAGGTGACGATTCCACCTGCCCAGGCCTACGGGCCCGCCGGCGGCGGCCATCGGCTGTCGGGCAAGACCTTGATCTTCGTCATCGACCTGCTGGCCACCCGACAGGGCCCGCCGAACGTGCGCTCATGAGCGAGAAGTCGCCCGAGATTCACGCACAAGCTCACGTTCGCGCCTAGCCGCGGGGCCCCGGCAGCCGCAGCAGCAGCCGCGCCCCGCCGAGCGGGCTGGACTCCAGGGTCGCCGTTCCGCCGTGCAATTCGGCCTGCTGAGCAACCAGCGCCAGCCCCAGCCCGGAGCCGGAGTGCGAGGCGGTCGACCCGCGGGAGAACCGCTCGAACACCCGGGTGCGTTCCTCCTCCGGCACACCGACGCCGTTGTCGTCGATCGCGATCTCCACACCCGCGCGGGAACTGACCGCCGACAGCTGCACCCGCGTCGCGCCGCCGTGTTTGACGGCGTTGGCGATCGCGTTGTCGACGGCGAGCCGCAACCCGGCGGGCAGTCCGACGATGATCACCGTCGGCGCCGGTACCAGCGTCACCTCCAGGTCCGGGTAAGCGCGCATCGCGTCGTGGGCGGCGCGGTCGAGCAGTTCGGTGATGTCGACGGGCACATGGTCGTCGGAGGTTGACAGTTCACCCTGGGCCAGGCGTTCCAGCGCGGACAGCGTCGCCTCAATGCGCGACTGGGTCCGGATCACGTCATTGACCACCTCTTTGCGCTGTTCGTCGGCGAGGTCGAGGGTGGCCAGCACCTCGAGGTTGGTCCGCATCGCGGTCAGCGGCGTGCGCAGTTCGTGCGCGGAGACCGACGCGAAGTCGCGCGCCGACGCCAGCGCGGCCTTCGTGCGGTCCTGTTCGGACCAGATGCGTTCGAGCATGCCCTTGACGGCTTCGGCGATCTCGACGGCTTCGGAGGCGCCGCGCACTTCGACGTCGGGGGCCTCGTCGCCGGCGTCGATCTGGCGGGTCTGCTCGGCGAGGCGTTTGAGCGGGCGCACCGCGAACGCCGCCAGCAGCCAGCCCAGCAGGGTGGCCGCCCCGACCGCCAACGCGCAGATGATGATCACCCGCCGATGCAGGTTGTTGGTGTCGGCGACGGTGGCGTCGTAGGTGGCTCCGACTTCCACCGACATCGGTTCGGGGAAGCGGATGTCGACGGTGCGCACCCGGTAGCGCACACCGTCGACGTAGACGTCGCCGTACCCGGGTTGCGACTTCGGCAGCACCACGTCGGAGTTCGACGTGACCTCGCCGTCCGGTCTGCGGACGGTGATGACGACGTCCTGGTTGTTCGGCGACTTCGGGATGGTGTCCAGGCCGCGCGGCAGGAACGGGATCGCGAAACCGGCCGCCTCGTCGAGGCGCCGGTCGAGGCGCTCCTTGCGGTCGTTGGTGATGCCGACCCACACCACGGTGCCGACGATCACCACGACGATCGCCGCGCCGATCGCTGTCGCGAACGCCACCCTGGTCCGCAGCGACGGGGTACGGCGGAAGATCCGCGACAGCACGTTCATCGCTATCAGGTCCGGAGCACGAATCCCACACCGCGCACGGTGTGCAGAAGGCGGGGTGCGCCGCCGGCCTCGAGCTTGCGGCGCAGATATCCGATGAACACGTCGACGACGTTGGTGTCGGCGGCGAAGTCGTACCCCCAGACCAATTCGAGTAACTGGGCGCGCGAGAGCACCGCGGTCTTGTGCTCGGCCAGCACCGCCAGCAGGTCGAATTCACGTTTGGTCAGGTCGACGTCGACGCCGTTGACGCGGGCCCGCCGGCCGGGGATGTCGACCTCGAGCGGACCGACCTGGATGGTCTCCGACGAGAAGGTCGCCGACGAACCGCGCCGGCGTAACAGTGCCTTGACCCGGGCCACCAACTCGGCCAGCACGAAGGGTTTGACGAGGTAGTCGTCGGCGCCCGCCTCCAGCCCGGCCACCCGGTCATCGACACTGCTGCGCGCGCTCAGCACGCAGACCGGGACGTCGTTGTCCATCGCGCGCAGCGCCGTGACCACGCTGACGCCGTCGAGCACCGGCATGTTGATGTCGAGGACGATCGCATCGGGGCGCGTCTCGGTGGCGCTGCGCAGCGCCTCGGCGCCGTCCACCGCGGTCGACACCTCGAACCCGGACAACCGCAACCCGCGTTCCAGCGACCCCAGCACGTCGGGGTCGTCGTCGACGACCAGTACCCGGGGCGATCCCACACCACTGTCCATGGAAGCAATCTTGCCTGATACAGAGGTCAGGCTGGGGGAGGCTGCCCGCCGGATGGCTGCCGCTCCTCACGCATCCGTGCGATCTCCCCCCGCAGATCGGCGATCTCGTCGAGCAGCCTGCCGATGTGGGCGGTGGTCACCGTGTTCGCGGCGGCGTCCTCGTCGGACACCCGCTGCACGATCCACGACGCCAGCGTCGCGGTGATCGAACCGACGAGGCTGATCCCGCCGATCATCAGCAGCACCGCGATCACCCGTCCCGTCGGGGTGACCGGTGTCAGATCGCCGTAGCCGACAGTGGTGATCGTGGTGACCGACCACCACAGCGCCTGCCCGAAGTGGGTGATGTGGGCGTCGGGGTGCCCGCGTTCGCTTTCCAGCACCGCCAGCGACGCGACGAAGACCAGCAGCACCGCGCCGGCGACGGTGTACATGACCACCCGGCCGCGGATCGCGTTGCCGACCGCCCTCTGCATCACGGCGATGAGGGTGACCAGCCGCAGCAGCCGCAGCGGACGGAGCATGGGCAGCACCACGATCGCAAGGTCGAACAGGTGTCGGGAGAACCAGCGCCACCGGTTGCGGGCCAGCCCCAGCCGCACGACGTAGTCGATCAGGAACATCGCCCACGACACCGCGGTCACCATGCGCGTGGCGACCGCGCCGGCGCCGTGCGGCTGGACCAGCACCTCGACTGCGTAGGCACCGAGGAACAGGACGGCGACGCCGGCCAGCGGCCACTCCGTCCGCCGCTCCCACCACTGCAACTTGTCCTGGGGAAACTTGTCCTTGGGATCGGTCACGTCCGCTGAACCTACCCGCGGGTGCCGCCGGCCTACCCCCCGGGAAACATTTGACCTCACCTTTTGTTGAGGTTCTACGGTGAATTCATGAGTATCGAGACGGTCGCCCGGCATCGCTGGCCGGCCGGGTGGTCGACGAGATCACCCGCCGGATCGGCGCCAGGATGGCGCATCTGTCGCGGGAGCGCGCGACCCACAACGCGACGACGAACACCCAGATGACCGAACGGTTCTCCTACCCGACGGCGTCGCTGGTCATCGCCCACCGGCTGTCGACCGTGCGGGCCGCCGACCTGATCCTGGTGGTCGAGGACGGCCGGATCGTCGCAGAGGTGTACGAGACCCGGTTCGCGGAGTCGGAGGCGGTTGCGTGACGTTGTCCGCCGCGGCGTTATCGGGTTGCCGCCGATGGGAAGATTGACTAAGTGGCCCATCCCGACTCTCGCGCCCTCGTCTCGGCGCCCGCGATCGCTGCTCGGCGGGCACGGCCGGGAGCCAGTTCAGATCTGTGGCGGCTCCTTCCGTACCTGATGCCCTACCGGGCGCGCTGGACCGCGATGTTCGTCGTCGCGATCGCCAGCCTCGGCGCGACGATCTCGATACCGCTGATGACCAAGGCCGTCATCGACGGGCCGGTGCGCCACCAGGATCAGCAGGGGCTGTGGGTGCTCGGCGCCGCCGCGATGGGCGTCGGCATCACCGAGGCCGTGCTGTGGTTCATCCGGCGGTGGCTGGTGTCGCGCGCCACCATGGGCGTCGAGGCCGACATCCGTAAGGACCTCTACGCCCGGCTGCAGATCCTGCCGATGAGTTTCCACGGCCGCTGGCAGTCCGGACAGCTGCTGTCACGGGTGATGAACGATCTGTCCACGATCCGGCGGTTCATGTCGTTCGGGTTGGTGTTCCTGATCCTCAACGGGCTGCAGATCGTCGTCGTGACCGCGATCCTGCTGTCGATGTACTGGCCGCTGGGTGTGGTCGTGCTGGTGTCGATCGTGCCGATCACGCTGACGGTCCTGCACTTCCAGCGGGAGTACACGCGGCTGTCGCGGTTGGCGCAGGACCAGTCCGGCCATGTCGCCACCCACGTGGAGGAGTCGGCGCTGGGACTGCGGGTGGTGAAGTCGTTCGGACGCGAGGACTACGTCTACGATCGGTTCGACCACCAGCTGACCGATCTCTACGACACCCAGGTCGCCCGGGTCTCGGTGTCGGCGAAGTTCTGGACCCTGCTGGAGATCATCCCGAACCTGACGCTGATCGTCGTGCTCGGTTTCGGCGCGTACGCCGCCGGCCACGGCTACGTCACATTGGGCACACTGGTCGCGTTCATCACGATGATGTTGTCGCTGGTGTGGCCGATCGCCTCGCTGGGGTTCCTACTGTCGATGATGCAGGAGTCCTACACCGCGGCCAACCGCATCGCCGAGATCTTCGACGCGCCACGGGAGATCACCGACGGGCCCCGCAACGACACCCCGATCGGCGGACGCCTCGAACTCGTCGACGTGGGGTTCCGATTCCCGGACAGCGACGACGTGGCGCCGTCCGGTGAGCCGGGCAAGTGGGCTTTGCGGAATGTGAACGTGACCGTCGAACCGGGCGAGACGGTGGCGCTGGTCGGGTCGACGGGGTCGGGTAAGTCGGTGCTGGCCGCGCTGCTGTCGCGGCTCTACGACGTCACCGAGGGGTCGATCCGCATCGACGGGGTCGACATCCGCGAGTTGTCGCTGCCTGCGCTGCGCCAGGCCGTCGCGACGGCGTTCGAGGATCCGACGCTGTTCTCGATGTCGGTCGCCGAGAACCTTCGGCTGGGCCGGCCCGACGCCACCGAAGCGCAGATGGCCGAGGCCATCGAGGTGGCCGCCGCGCAGTTCGTCCACGATCTGCCGTTCGGGCTGGAGACCCGCATCGGCGAACAGGGCATGAGCCTGTCCGGCGGTCAGCGGCAACGTCTCTCGCTGGCCCGGGCGATTCTCGCCGCCCCGAGGATCCTCGTCCTCGACGACACCCTGTCCGCGCTCGACGTCCATACCGAGGCCGTCGTGGAGGAGGCGCTGCGCCGGGTGCTGCACGCCGTCACCGGCATCGTCGTCGCGCACCGGGCGTCGACCGTGCTGCTGGCCGACAAGGTGGCGCTGCTCGAGAACGGAACCGTCACCCACGTCGGCACCCATGCGGAACTACTCGCCGATGTGCCGCAGTACCGCTACCTGCTGGCCGCCGATGATGAACTCGACGACGGCGCCGAACGCGCCGCCGACTGGGAGGAGGCCGATGCGCGCGAGCGCATCGAGCACACCTACACCGAACACGAGGTGACCGACGACGCCTGCGCCGATACCCGGTTCGTGACATCGGAGGCCGAACGTCGATGAGCGTCACCGACTGGCGCGGACGCGTCAAGGAGAACCAGGAGGGGGACGACGCCGACGACCTCCCGATCGACGAGAGCGTCCCCCGCCGCCGCGAGGCCCGGTCCCTGCTCGGTAACCTGCTCAAGCCCCATCGGATGACGGTGTTCCTGCTGGCGCTCGTCGTGGTGGTGGAGAACCTCGCGCGCCTCAGTGTTCCGCTGCTGGTGCAGCGCGGCATCGACCACGGCATCCCGCCGCTGCTCGAGGGTGGGCCCGCCCGGGAACTGATGTCGGTCGTCGGCGCGCTGTGCGGGGTGGTGCTCGTGCAGGCCGCCAGCCGGATGTTCTTCCTGCGCCGCTCGGGCCGGATCGGCCAGCAGGTGCTGTTGGAGTTGCGCCGCAGGGTGTTCCGCCATTTCCAGCGTCTCGACCTGGCCTTCCACGACCGGTACACCTCCGGGCGGGTGGTGAGCCGGTCGACCAACGACGTCGAGGCCATCCAGGACATGCTGGAGACCGGGTTCGACAGCCTGATCACCGCGGTGCTCACGCTTGTCGGCACCTCCGTCCTGCTGGTGACCCTCGACGTGAAGCTGGGTCTGATGTGCCTGGCCGCGTTCCCGATCCTGGTGGCGCTGGTGTGGTGGTTCCGCAACGAGTCGGCCAAGACCTACCGCAAGGTGCGGGAGAGCGCCGCGCTGGTGATCGTTCAGTTCGTCGAGACGATGACGGGCATCAAGGCCGTGCAGGCCTACCGGCGTGAACCGCGCAACCAGGAGATCTTCGAGGACATCGCCGACGAGTACCGCGAGGTCAACGAGCGGACCTTCCGGCTGCTGGCGATCTTCATGCCCGGGGTGAAACTGGTCGGCAACATCACCACCGGCGTGGTGCTGCTCTACGGCGGCTACCGGGCGCTGCACGGTGAGATGACGATCGGCACGCTGACCGCGTTCCTGCTGTACCTGCGGATGTTCTTCGAACCGATGCAGGAGATCTCGCAGTTCTTCAACACGTTCCAGTCGGCGTCCTCGGCGCTGGAGAAGCTGGCCGGGGTACTCGCCGAGCGGCCGGCTATCGAGGATCCCGCAAAGCCGGTCCACCTGGAATCCGTGCGCGGCGAGATCTCCTTCGACGACGTGAGGTTCGGCTATTCGCCGGACCGGCCGGTGCTGCCGGGGCTGACCGTGACCGTGCCTGCCGGTCAGACCGTCGCGCTGGTCGGCACCACCGGTGCGGGTAAGACGACGATCGCCAAGTTGATTGCGCGGTTCTACGATCCGACGTCCGGCGCGGTGACTCTCGACGGGACCGATCTGCGGCGTCTGTCACAGAGCGAGCTGCGCAGGCACGTGGTGATGGTGACCCAGGAGAACGTCATGTTCGAGGGCACGGTGGCCGACAACATCCGGTTCGGCAGACCCGAGGCCACCGACGACGAGGTGCGTGCCGCGGCGGAGGCCGTCGGCGCGGACCGTTTCATCGGCCTGTTGCCCACCGGGTATGACACCGACGTCGCCAAGCGCGGCGGGCGGCTGTCGGCCGGGCAGCGGCAGCTCGTCGCGTTCGCGCGGGCCTTCCTGGCGGACCCGGCGGTGCTCATCCTCGACGAGGCGACGTCGTCGCTGGACATCCCGAGCGAGCGGATGGTGCAAAGGGCGCTGGGGACGGTGTTGAGTGACCGCACCGCACTGGTGATCGCGCACCGGCTCTCGACGGTCGCGATCGCCGACCGGGTGCTGGTGCTCGAAGGTGGCCGCATCGTCGAGGACGGCGCGCCGAGCGAGCTGATCGGTCGCGGCGACAGCCGTTACGCGGCGCTGCACCGGGCGTGGGAGCAGTCGCTGGCCTGAGGACGGCCGGTCCGACCTGGCTAGGGGATGAGGCGCAGCAACCGCGCCCGGGACACCGATTCGTGCCGGGTCCGCGTGCCCAGTTTGGCGGCTGCGCTGCGCAAGTAGCTCTTCACCGTCTCTGGCCGCAGTGAAAGTCGTCGAGCTGCTTCGTTGTTTGTGCACCCCATGGCGACCTGTGTCAGCACGTCGACTTCGCGGGTGGTCAGCGGGATCTCGACGGCGGGGGCGTCGCCGCCGAGGGCCGCGGTCAGCCGGTCGGCCAGTTCGCGCAGCTTCGCCCCGTTGGGAGAGTCCCCGGCCAGCCGGCGCAGCTCGGCGTGCACCTCGCGGACCTGCTCGGCGCCGGCCATCCCGGTGGCGGCGCCGGCCGCCGCCTCGCGCAGCCGCAGCCGCCGGTCCACCTCGTCGCGGATGCTCAGTTCGGTGGAGAGCCGGCGGGCGGAGGTGACGATGAAGTCCGCGGTTTGGTCGGCGATCGGCGACGGGGACCGTTGCGCGCCGTAGAGGACGGCGCGGGCCTCGCCGTCGACGACGACCGGTACCGCCAGCATGGAGTGGATGCCCTCGCCGAGCACCGGTCCGTCGTAGTCGTGCGTGATGGTGCGGTCACGGCGGTAGTCGGCCACCGACCGCGGGCGGCCGGCCACCACGGTGGCTCCACCGAGACCGGCGTGGGGCCGTATCGACAGTCCGCGCAGACTGCTGGTCCGTGCGCCGACGAGTTCGGTGAGCAGCAGCGTTCGGTCCAGGACCTCGCCGCCGAACGTCACCGCGAGACCCGTCACGGACGCGATCCGCCGCAGTTCGGCGCGCAGGGCGTCGGCGTCGCGGGGCCGCAGCAGCGGCGAGGCTGACAGGCGCACGGCAAACACCCTCTTTCGGGGGTAGCGGGTGGACGTGTGGGACTTAGAGCATATCCGCATGAGCACCAACACCGATCCGTACCGCAGCGCGCCTGACCACGGGCCCGACGGGCGGGCATTGGGGATCGTCGGGGAGGTGATTGCCGTGCTCGGCAACCGGCCCACCACCGGTGCGCTGGTCGGGGCCGACCTCGCCGATCGCATCACCTGCGGGGTGACCGGATGAAGTCCTACGACGCCGGGCCCACCACCACGCCGATCATCGAAGAGACCATCGGGACGTACTTCGAACGCGTCGCGGCCCGATACCCCGACACCGAGGCGCTCGTGGAGGTGGTCACCGACCGCCGCTGGACCTATGCCGAGTTGAACGACGAAATCGACGTGGTCGCACGGGGTTTGCTCAGCCTTGGCGTCGAGCGTGGCCAGCGGGTCGGGATCTGGGCCCCCAACTGCGCGGAGTGGACGATCGTGCAGTACGCGGTGGCGAAGGTCGGCGCGATTCTGGTCAACATCAACTCGGCCTACCGCACCCACGAGTTGGCCTACGTACTCGAGCAGTCCGGCGTGCGCACGCTGATCGCGGCGGTGGGGTTCGGGACCTCGGACTACGTCGCGATGGTCGACGAGGTGCGCTCCCGCTGCGACCGTCTCCGAGAGGTCATCTTCCTCGGTACCGACGACTGGGCGGCGCTGCGCCGCGACGCCGACGCCGTGTCGGTCAGGAAACTGCGGAATTGTATGGCGGAGTTGGACTGCCGCGATCCCGTCAACATCCAGTACACGTCGGGAACGACCTGGTTCCCCAAGGGCGCGACGCTGTCGCACCGCAGCATCCTCAACAACGGGTTCTTCGTCACCGAGCTCATCGGCCTCGGTCCGACGGACCGGCTGTGCATTCCGGTGCCGTTCTACCACTGCTTCGGCATGGTGATGGGCAACCTCGGGTGCAGCACCCACGGCGCCACCATCGTGATCCCGGCGCCCGGGTTCGATGCCGGGCTCACTCTGGCCGCGATCGAGAAGGAAAGGTGCACAGCAGTTTACGGGGTGCCGACGATGTTCACCGCGATGCACGGACATCCCGACTTCTCCGGCACCGACCTGTCGTCGCTGCGGACGGGCATCATGGCCGGTTCGGTCTGCCCGATGGAGCTGATGAAACGCTGCATGGACGAGATGCACATGACGGAGGCCGCCATCGCCTACGGCATGACGGAGACCTCGCCGGTGGCGTGCCAGACGCTGATCGACGACGACCTCGACCGGCGCACCGCGACGATCGGTCGGGCCCACCCGCACGTCGAGGTGAAGATCGTCGACCCCGACACCGGCGAGACCGTGGAACGCGGTGAGCCCGGCGAGTTCTGCACCCGCGGCTACTCCGTGATGCTGGGTTATTGGAATGACCCGGACAGGACGGCCCAGGCGATCGACGCCGACGGGTGGATGCACACCGGCGATCTCGCGGTCATGCGTGACGACGGCTACTGCACCGTCGTCGGGCGCATCGAGGACATGGTGATCCGCGGTGGGGAGACCGTCGACCCGCGGGAGGTCGAGGAGTTCCTCCACACCCACCCCGACATCGACGACGCCCAGGTGATCGGCGTCCCCGGCGACAAGTACGGCGAGGAGATCTGCGCCTGGATCCGGATGAGACCGGGCCGCCCCCCGCTGACGGCCGAAGAGGTAGGAGAGTTCGCCCGCGACAAGCTCGCCCACTACACGATCCCGCGCCACGTGCACGTCGTCGACGAGTTCCCGATGACCGTCACCGGCAAGGTCCGCAAGGTCGACATGCGCGCCGAGAGCGTGCGGTTGCTCGGGCTCGACCGCCCGGACTGACACCGCGACCGAGGCGCCGATGCCGGCGGGTGCCTCTACGGCGTCCACGATCTGTGGGTGGCGGGGACGGCGCGGGCGTAGCCGGTCGTGGCCATGTGCCCGTCGCCATGGGGTCGACGTCCCGGGATGAGCCGGGATAATCGGAGGCGATGTCGATTCCGACGCTGCTCCTACTCGCCGTGACGGCATTGTCGGCCTGCGTGGTGTTCGGCGGTGGGCTCTACGAGTCCCTGGCCGTCGACCCGGTCTGGCCACGGCGGCCCGGCATCGTGCAGGCGCACCACGGCGGGATCTCGCGGCGGCGCTTCTGGGTGCCCGCCTACACCGCGTTCGAGGTGCTGCTCCTGGTCAGCCTGGTCGCCGCGTGGACCGAACCCGACATACGCACCGCACTGCTCGTCGCCGCGGGCAGCCATGCGGTGGCGCGGGTGTGGTCGCTGCTGGACTCCCGGCCGGACGCGGCCGACCCGGCCGGCGTGGACGAGTCGGCGGCCGTCGCCTGGACGCGGCGCAACCTGCTGCGGCTGCCGCTCGAGTTGATCGCCTCCGGCGCGATGCTGCTCGCACTGATGTCCGGATGACGCGCATGGTCGGGCCTCCAGGAGCAGGCGGCCGCCCTGAACACCGCGGTCGACGAGCTCGGCGGCTGAGTCAGGGCAGCCCGATGCGCCGGTAGCGCTCCAGCCGCCGCTGCAGCCGGGTCCCGGCGGGCACGTCGCGCAGCACGTGTAGTTCCGCGGCGATGGTCGCCGACAACCGGTGGGAGAACTCCAGCGGCTCGTCGGCCGCATCCGGATGTTCGCCGACGACGGCGTCGACGATGCCGTTGCGCAACAGATCCGCCGACCGGACACCCTGAGCAGCGGCGAGTTCGGCCGCATGGTCGAGGTCGCGGTAGACGATCGCGCTCGCGCCCTCGGGCGGCAGCGGTGCCAGCCAACCGTGCAGTGCGGCCAGCACACGGTCGGCGGGCACCATGGCCAGCGCGGGTCCGCCGGAACCCTGGCCCATCAGCACCGACACAGTCGGGGTGTCCAGTGTGACGAGGTCGGCCAGGCAGCGGGCGATCTCCCCGGCGAGCCCGCCCTGTTCGGCTTCGACCGTCAACGCCGGCCCCGCGGTATCGATGACCAGAACCAACGGCAGGTGCAGTCCGGCGGCCAATGCCATCCCGCGGCGCGCCTCGCGCAGCGCCGCAGGCCCGACCATGCCGCCGATCACCCGCTGCTGGCCGAGGACGACCGCGGGCTGACCGCAGAAACGGGCGAGGGCCAGCAGTGTCGTCGCCGCCTCACCGCGGCCCGTGCCCGACAACAGCACACGGTCGGTGGTGCCGTGCCGTAACAGGTGGCCCACCCCCGGACGGTCCGGCCGCCGCGACGCCTCGACCGACGTCCACGCCGGCACGTCGGGCAGCGCTTCGGCCGGCGGTGCCTCGGGCGGGGGCCCCGGGGCACCGGAGACGACGGTGAGCGCGCGGTTCAACGTCGCGCGCAGCATGTGCAGAGGCACCACTGCGTCGATCACCCCGTGCCGGTGCAGGTTCTCGGCGGTCTGGATGCCCGGCGGGAACGGTTCGCCGTACAGGTGCTCGTAGACGCGTGGCCCGAGGAACCCGATCAGCGCGCCGGGTTCGGCCGCGGTGACGTGGCCGAGGGAACCCCAGGACGCGAACACCCCGCCGGTCGTGGGGTGGCGCAGATAGACCAGGTACGGCAGGTGTGCCTGCTTGTGCAGTTGCATCGCGGCGGCGATCTTGACCATCTGCAGGAACGCGACGGTGCCCTCCTGCATGCGGGTGCCGCCCGACGAAGGCGACGCCATCAGTGGCAGCCGTTCGGCGGTGGCGCGCTGCACCGCGGCGGTGATGCGTTCGGCGGCGGCCACCCCGATCGAGCCGGCGAGGAAGTCGAACTCACACGCCACGACCGCGACCCGGCGGCCGAAGACGCGGCCCTCGCCGGTCAGCACCGCCTCGTCGAGCCCGGTCTTCTCCGTGGCGGCGGCGAGTTCGGCGCGGTAGGCGTCGGTGGTGGCCACCGCCAGCGGAGGGGCATCCCAACTGCGGAACGAACCCTCGTCGAGGACGGCATCTCGCAGCTCGAAGGCACCGATCCGACTCACAGCGCAAGGCTATCGGGCTTCTGGTGGGCAACTGTGGCGAAGTGGTGTCCGGCCCGCCATAATTGGCACTCGACAGATGAGACTGCTGGTTCATGCGATGTCGACAGAACAGAAAGGAACCCCACTGTTCCTGGGACGGTATGCTCCCTACAAGGGTGCCCATCTCGCGCTGGAAGCGGCTCACCGGGCCGGGATACCTCTCGTCTTGGCGGGCAAGTGCGACGAACCGAGCGAGAAGGAGTATTTCGACCAGTGCGTTAGACCGCTGCTCACCGAGAACGACCGCGTCTTCGGTCCCGCTGATGCCGCTGCCAAGCGGGAGTTGCTGGCCCGAGCGCGTTGTGTGCTGTTCCCGGTGCAGTGGGAGGAACCGTTCGGCATGGTGATGATCGAATCGATGGCCTGCGGCACCCCGGTGGTGGCACTGCGCGGGGGAGCGGTGCCCGAGGTGATCGTCGACGGGGTGACCGGCATCATCTGCGACGACCCGGCTGAGTTGCCGGACGCCGTCGGGGCGGCGGGTTCACTCGAACCCGCCGCATGCAGACGGCACGTTGCCGCGAACCTCAGCGTCAGCCGGTTCGGGTCCGGTCATGAGCAGATCTATCGGCGTGTGGTCGATCGGCGCCCCACGCCGAATAACGCGTTCACGCTGCGTCGGGTCGTAGGGGAGCGGCATCGCTCGGATGAACGGGCGAACGCATGACCACCGCACTGAACACCGGCGAGTCCGCCAGCATCGGCCCCGGTGGTGACACGGTCACGTTGGTCGAAGGCGGCACGTTCTGTCTGTCGGACCGGCGGGGAGACGTTCGCGAAGGCGGATCGCACGGGCTGTTCTTCAGGGACGCCCGTGTGTTGTCCCGCCTGGAGTTGCGGGTCGACGGACGGCCGCCCGAACCGCTGGCGGTTCGCACACCCGAGGCGTTCGCCGGGCAGTTCGTCATGCGTCGCGGGCCGCGGCCGGGCATGACCGACAGCACGCTGCTGGTGGTCCGCGAAAGGCTCGTCGCCGATGGTATGCGGGAGACCATCTCGCTGCACAACCTCCACGCCGAGGCAACCGTGGTGTCCGTCGAACTGGTCGTCGACGCCGATTTCGCAGATCTGTTCTCGGTCAAGGAAGGTCGTGCGACGACAGGTGGTGCGGAGATGTCCGTCGCCGATGACGAGTTGGTCCTGCAGGACCGAACCGACATGGTGCGCGGTGTGCGGTTCACCGCGTCGGACGGTGCCCTGGTGGCGCCCGGAGTGCTGGCCTGGCGGGTGGTGGTGCCGCCCCGGCGACGTCGGGAACTTGTTGTGGTGGTGCAGCCGACGTGGGCGCACCAGAGCGTCACGAGCCGGTTCCGCAAGGGTGAGGAGCTCGAGGAGAGCGCGCCCGCCCGCAAGATCGAGGCCTGGCGGGACACCACGACCACGGTCGAAACCGACCACCCCGACCTGCGGCAGGCCCTGAACCGCACCGAAAGCGACCTGGGCGCGCTGCTGATCGACGACGAAGCGGGCGGCCGACCGTTCGTGGCGGCGGGTGCGCCCTGGTACATGACCCTCTTCGGCCGCGACAGCCTGCTGACCGCGTGGATGGCGCTGCCGCTGGATGTCGGGTTGTCGGTGGGCACCCTGCACCAACTCGCCGAGACGCAGGGTCGCCGGGTTGACCCGATCACCGAGGAACAGCCGGGCCGGATCATGCACGAGATCCGTCGCGGTCCGGCCAGCGCGGACGCCCTCGGTGGCAACGTCTACTACGGCTCCGTCGACGCGACCCTGCTTTTCGTGATGCTGCTGGCCGAGGCCTGGCGCTGGGGTGCCGACGAGGCGGCCGTTCGCGCCCTGCTGTCCGCCGCTGACGCCGCGCTGGAGTGGGCCGAACACTACGGCGACAGTGACGGGGACGGCTTCATCGAGTACCGGCGCGCCACCGACCGCGGGCTGATCAACCAGGGCTGGAAGGACAGTTTCGACGGCATCAACGACGCGGCGGGCCGGGTCGCCGAGGCGCCGATCGCCCTGTGCGAAGTGCAGGCGTACCACTATGCGGCGTTGCTGGGCCGGGTGGAGCTGGCGGAAGCGTTCGACGACCCTGCCGCCGCGGCGCGGTCCCGCGCCAAGGCGGAGGACCTGCGGCAACGGTTCATCGACGCGTTCTGGCTTCCGGAGCAGGGCTGGTACGCCGTCGCGCTCGACAGCCGTAAGCAGCCTGTCGACGCTCTGACCAGCAACGTCGGCCACTGTCTGTGGACCGGTATCGTGACCGACGAGTACGCCGAACGCCTCGTCGAGGCGCTGGCGAGGGACGACATGGATTCGGGTTTCGGCCTGCGGACCCTGGCAACCACCATGGGCGCCTACAACCCGATGAGCTACCACAACGGCTCGGTCTGGCCGCATGACACGGCGATCGCGATCGCGGGGTTGATGAGGTACGCCCACATCCGCGGCGCAGTAACGCTCGCGGAGCGACTGGCCACCGGGCTGCTGGACGCTGCCGGCGCATTCGGCGGCCGGCTGCCGGAGTTGTACTGCGGGTTCGCCCGCGCACAGTTCGCCTCGCCCGTGCCGTATCCCACGTCCTGCTCACCGCAGGCGTGGGCCAGCGCGGCGCCGCTCCTTCTGGTGCGGTCGTTCCTCGGTCTGCAGCCGCATGTGCCGCAGCGGCGACTGGTCGTGTGCCCTCGCCTGCCGCGGGACTGGGGCCATGTGGCCCTGACCGACCTTCGTCTGGGTGACGTCACGGTGCAGGTGCAGGCCGAAGGAGCGGCGGCCAAGGTGCACGGGCTCGACGAACGGTGGCAGGTGGTGACGCCGGACGCGTGATGACGGTGGATCGTGATGCCGGTGGATACAGTGGTGGCATGATCGGTGTCACCCGCGACGGCCAGGTGCTGACCCTGGAGATGCAGCGGCCGGAGCGCCGCAACGCCCTCAACAGCGAACTGGTCGACGGTCTGCGCGAAACAGTCGAGAAGGCCGCGACCGGGGATGTCCGTGCCATCGTCCTGACTGGGCAGGGCCACGTGTTCAGCTCGGGCGCGGATCTGTCCGGCGGCAAGGGCGTCGCCGACGAGTTGCCCGACAAGGCCAGGGCGCTGAACGTCGCCATCGACCGGGCGCCGGTCCCGGTGATCGCCGCGGTCAACGGCCCGGCGATCGGCGCGGGCGTCATCCTGTCGATGATCTGCGACCTCCGGGTCGTGGCCCCCGACGCCTACTTCCAGTTCCCCGTCGCGAAATACGGTCTCGCTCTTGACAATTGGAGTATCCGACGGCTGACGTCGCTGGTCGGCGCCGGCCGGGCGCGGGGTATGCTGCTGGCCGCCGAGCGGCTCACGGCCGAGGTCGCGCTGCAGACCGGGATGGCCAACCGGGCCGGTACGCTCGCCGACGCGCAGGCGTGGGCTCAGGAGATCGCCGGATTCGCGCCGCTGGCGTTGCAGCACGCCAAGCGGGTGCTCAACGACGACGGCGCCTACGAGGATCCGTGGCCGGCCCACCAGGAGCTGTTCGACAGGGCATGGGCCAGTCAGGACATCATCGAGGCACAGGTCGCGCGCATCGAGAAGCGGCCACCGAGGTTCCAGGGGGCCTGAGATTGCTGGGTGCGGCGCTGCGGTTCGGGTTCGGCACGGCCTCCGTGCTGGCCGGCGGTTGGGTGCTGCGGGCGCTGCAGGGCACACCGGCCTCGCTGGGCGCCACCCCCGCCGAGATCCGCCCGGTCGCCCACCGCTCCGCCAATTACCGCGAGGGCGTGTTCGTCAACCTCGAACCGGCCGACACCATCATCATGGACGCCGAAGCGCGCCGGATGCTGGTGCGCGAACTGTTCCTCGGACGCCACAAGGGCCGACCCGGCGCACCGATCCCGGTGGTGTCGCCGGCGCCGGTCACCGCGGAGGCGGCGGGCCTGGCCGCCTACTGGCACGGGCACTCCACCACGGTGGTCGAGGTCGACGGGTACCGGGTACTGACGGACCCGATCTGGAGTGACCGCTGCTCACCGTCGCGCACGGTCGGCCCGCAGCGTATGCACGAACCCCCGACCCCGTTGGAACAGCTGCCCGCAGTGGACGCCGTGCTGATCAGCCACGACCACTACGACCATCTCGACATCGACACGATCCTCGGGCTGGCGCGTACGCAACGCGCGCCGTTCGTCGTGCCGCTCGGGGTGGGGGTGCACCTGCGCAAGTGGGGGATCTCCGATGCGCGCATCGTCGAACTCGACTGGAACGAGAGCCACCGCATCGGCGAGCTGACCCTGGGCTGCACCCCGGCCCGGCACTTCTCGGGCCGGCTGTTGAGCCGCAACACCACGCTGTGGGCGTCCTGGGTGATCGCCGGCCCGAAGCACCGCGCGTTCTTCGGCGGGGACACCGGATACACCGCGAGCTTCACCGAGATCGGTTCGCACCACGGACCGTTCGATCTGACCCTGTTACCCGTCGGCGCCTACCACCCGGCCTGGCCGGACATCCACATGAATCCCGAGGAGGCCGTCCGCGCCCATCAGGACATGACCGATGCGGGCGGCGGTGTGCTGCTCCCGATCCACTGGGGCACGTTCCGGCTGGCGCCGCACCCCTGGGCCGAACCGGTGCAGCGGCTGCTCGCGGCGGCGGAGCCGGCCGGGGTGAGCGTCGTGGTGCCCAAACCGGGCCAGCGTGTGGAGCGTGGCGCGTCACCGGCGACAGAGCCGTGGTGGTAGCTCTCAGGGGCTAGCGTGCAGGTTGTGAAACGCCGCCTCCTGCCGCTCGTCGCCCTCGCCGCGACACTCACCCTCGTCGCGGGATGTGACTCCGCGCCGACCGAGGAGGCGCAGTCGACACAGCCGCCACCGGCCACACCGCAGTCCGACGTCCCGCCGCCGCTCGTCGCGGCGGTGCCGCTGCCGGACCGCGCCGTGGACAAGGCCGTCGGACAACTCGACGGCATGGTCGAGGTGCTACTGGCCAGGACAGGGATCCCCGGGATGGCCGTGGCCGTTGTCCACGGTGGAAAGACGGTTTACGCCAAGGGATTCGGCGTCACCGAGGTCAGGACCGGCGCAAAAGTGGACCCGGACACGGTGTTCCAGATCGCGTCGCTGTCCAAGCCGCTCGGCGCTACGGTCGTCGCCCAGCAGGTCAGCGAGGGAGCGATCGGCTGGGACACCCCGATCGTGTCGAAACTGCCGTGGTTCGCACTGTCGGACCTGGCGGTCACCCAGATGGTCACCGTCGGCGACATGTACTCGCACCGCTCAGGGCTGCCCGATCATGCCGGCGATCTGCTCGAAGACCTCGGCTACGATCGCCGCGCCATCCTCGAGCGGTTGCGCCAGCTTCCGCTGGCGCCGTTCCGTGACTCCTACGCCTACACCAACTTCGGGCTCACCTCCGCCGCGGAGGCGGTCGCCACCAGTGCGGGCAGACCGTGGGAGACGTTGGCCGAGGAGGTGCTGTACCGGCCGCTGGGGATGACGTCGACGAGCTCACGATTCGCCGACTACGAGAACCGCCCCGACCGCGCGGTCGGCCACATCCACGTCGACGGCCGGTACGAGCCGAGCTACGTCCGCAACCCCGACCCGCAGAGCCCCGCAGGCGGGGTGAGTTCGTCGGTCAACGACCTCGCGAAGTGGCTGGCCATGGTGCTCGCGGACGGTAAGGCCGGCGGTGAGCAGCTCGTCGAACCCGACGCGCTGTTGCCCGCCGTCACACCGCAGAGCGTCTCGAGCCCGGCCAGCGAACCGGCGATGCGTACCGGCTTCTACGGATTCGGCTTCAACGTCGGCACCACGTCGGCGGCGCGCGTCGAATTCGGCCATTCGGGCGCCTTCGAACTCGGGGCGGGGTCGAACGCGCTGTTCCTGCCGTCCGCGGACGTGGGGATCGTCGCGTTGACCAATGCGACCCCGGCGGGTATCCCCGAAGCGCTGACCGCGCAGTTCGCCGACCTCGTGCAGTTCGGAGAGGTGCGGGAGGACTGGTTCGGCCTCTACAACAAGGCGTTCGCCGATATGGAGAAGCCGGTCGGATCGCTCGTCGGTCAGGAGGCGCCCGCAAATCCCGCTCCGCCGGCACCGCTTGCGTCCTACGTCGGCACCTACAACAACGACTTGTGGGGCCCGGCCGAGGTCACCGAGGCGGGCGGCACACTCGGCCTGCGGGTCGGGCCGCGCGGGCGGGTCTGGCCGCTGACGCACTGGGACGGCGACGTGTTCACGTTCAGCTTCGTCACTGAGAACTCCCCGCCGGGTTCGGTCTCCAAGGCCACCTTCGACGGGAACCGGCTGACGCTGGAGTATTTCGACCAGGAACACAACGGGGTCTTTCTCAAATGACCGCGGGTCCGGCAGTGACCGTCGCCGGGCTGACCGAAGACGAGGTCGCCCGGCGCGTGGCCGCGGGCCAGTCGAACGACGTTCCCACGCGGGTCGCGCGCACCACCGGTGAGATCGTCCGCGCCAACGTCTTCACCCGAATCAACGCCATCCTCGGCGTACTCCTCGTCATCGTGCTGTCCACCGGATCGGTCATCAACGGCGCCTTCGGCCTGTTGATCATTGCCAACAGCGCGATCGGCGTCGTCCAGGAACTGCGGGCCAAGTGGACGCTGGACAAGCTGGCCATCGTCGGGCAGGCGAAACCGCTGGTGCGACGGCGAACGGCGTCCGGACCGGTGTCCCGCCCCTTGACGCCGAGCGAGGTGGTGCTCGACGACATCATCGAGCTGGGCCCGGGCGATCAGATCGTCGTCGACGGTGAAGTCGTCGAGGACAACAACCTCGAGGTCGATGAGTCCCTGCTCACCGGCGAGGCCGACGCGATCGCCAAAGACGCCGGCGACACGGTGATGTCGGGCAGCTTCGTGGTGGCCGGATCCGGTGCCTACCGGGCCACCAAGGTGGGGCGGGAAGCGTACGCTGCCAGGCTGTCCGATGAGGCCGCCAAGTTCACGCTGGTGAAATCGGAACTGCGCAGCGGCATCAACAAGATCCTGCGGTTCATCACTTATCTCCTGGTGCCGGCCGGGTTGCTCACCATCTACACCCAGCTGTTCACCACCGACACGGGGTGGCGGCGTGCGGTGCTGGCCATGGTCGGCGCGCTGGTGCCGATGGTGCCCGAAGGTCTGGTGCTGATGACGTCGATCGCGTTCGCGGTCGGTGTGATCCGGCTGGGCCGCCGTCAGTGCCTGGTCAACGAACTGCCCGCCATCGAAGGGCTGGCCCGCGTCGACGTGGTGTGCGCCGACAAGACGGGCACGCTGACCGAGAACGGCATGCGCCTGAGCGGCGTCGAGATGTTCACCACCGATCACATCGAGGACGTCCTGGCGTCGATGGCCGCCGACGACACCCGGCCGAACGCGAGCATCCAGGCCATCGCGGAGGCCTACCCGAACCCACCGGGTTGGACCGCCACCGCCGTCGCGCCGTTCAAATCGGCCACCAAGTGGAGCGGGGTGTCCTACGGTGCGCACGGCAACTGGGTGATCGGTGCGCCCGACGTGTTGCTCGACCCGTCGTCGCCGGTCGCCGAACAGGCCGAGGCCATCGGTGCCCACGGCCTTCGGGTTCTGATGGTGGGGTCCTCCGATGTGCCGGTGGACGATCCGGCCGCGCCGGGCGCCGTGACCCCCGTCGCGCTCGTGGTGCTCGAACAGCGCGTGCGGCCCGACGCGCGAGACACGCTGGACTACTTCGCCACCCAGGGGGTGTCGATCAAGGTCATCTCCGGTGACAACGCACTGTCGGTCGGCGCGGTGGCCGGCTCACTGGGGCTGCACGGTGACTGTATGGATGCCCGGGACCTGCCCGACAAGATCGATGAGCTCGCCGAAAAGCTCGAGTCGCACACCACCTTCGGTCGTGTCCGCCCGGACCAGAAGCGGGCGATGGTGCATGCCCTGCAGTCGCGGGGGCACACCGTGGCGATGACGGGCGACGGCGTCAACGACGTGCTCGCGCTCAAGGACGCCGACATCGGCGTGGCGATGGGTTCGGGCAGCCCGGCCACCCGGGCCGTCGCGCAGATCGTGTTGCTGGACAACAACTTCGCGACGTTGCCGTACGTTGTCGGTGAGGGCCGGCGGGTGATCGGCAACATCGAACGTGTCTCGAATCTGTTCCTGACCAAGACCGTCTACTCGGTGCTGCTGGCGGTTCTCGTCGGGATTGCGGGCCTGGCGTCCGAGATCTTGGGGACAGACCCGCTGCTGTTCCCGTTCCAGCCCATCCACGTGACGGTCGCCGCCTGGTTCACCATCGGCATCCCGGCCTTCGTGCTTTCGCTGGCCCCGAACAACGAGCGCGCGCACCCCGGATTCGTACGTCGGGTGATGTCGTCGGCGCTGCCGTCCGGTCTCGTGGTCGGTGTCGCGACGTTCACGTCGTACCTGGTGGCCTATCAGGGCCGCGCCGCCAGCGAGACGGAGCAGGTCCAAGCCTCCACCGCCGCGCTCATCACGTTGCTGGTGACGGCCGTCTGGGTGCTCGCCGTGGTGGCCCGCCCCTACGAGTGGTGGCGGGTCGGGCTGGTCGGGGTGTCGGCGCTGGCGTACGGGGTGATCTTCTCGATCCCGTGGGCTCAGGAGTTGTTCATCCTCGACCCCACGAACGTGGCGACCACCTCGACGGCGCTCGGGGTGGGCCTGGTCGGTGCGGCCGCCGTCGAAGCGCTCTGGTGGGGGCAGGGAAGGTTGCTGGGGGAGCGACGCCGACTCTGGCGCGAACGGTAGTGTGGAGGCCATGGCATTCCTCGACAAGGTGAAGAACTGGGTGTCGAAAAACCCCGACAAGGCCGGTAGCGCGATCGAGAAGGCCGGCGATCTCGTCGACCAGAAGACCAAGCAGCAGCCGCAGCAGCCGCCGGTCGACCCGCAGAACCCGCCCCTGCACCCCTGAGCCATGGCGAAGCTGTCGGTCTCGGTCGACGTTCCGCTGCCGCCGGAGAAGGCGTGGGAGTGCGCCTCAGACCTGGCGCGGTACAAGGAATGGCTGTCCATCCACCGGGTGTGGCGTTCCAAGCTGCCCGAGACCTTGGACAAGGGTGCGCGCATCGACTCGATCGTCGAGGTGATGGGCATGCCCAACCGGGTGAACTGGACCATCGTCCACTACAAGCCTCCGCAGGCGATGACGCTCAACGGCGACGGTAAGGGCGGGGTGAAGGTCAAGCTGATCGGCAAGGTCGAACCGTCCGGTGACGGGTCGACGGTCACGTTCGACATCCATCTCGGCGGGCCCGCGCTGTTCGGGCCGATCGGCATGGTCGTCGCCGGCGCGCTCAAGAGCGACATCCGGGAGTCGCTCGACCGCTTCAAGGCCGTCTTCGGCTGATTGCACTTTCGCCAGAGCGCCGGTCTCGGCGATCGACGGCTCAGCGCACCAACGCCTCGATCGCCTCGTGGATCGGCGTGTCGCCGCCGACCAGTTCGAATGTGCGGCCCACGGTGCCCGGTGTGTCGAGGACCGCGAGCAGCACGGCGGCGACGTCCTCGCGGGGGATGGCGCCGTAACCGGTGGAGTCCGCGATGTGCACCCGGCCGGTGCCCGGATCGTCGGTGAGCCGGCCCGGCCGCACGATCGTCGTATCGAGTGCGCGACGGGACCGGACGGCGTCGTCGGCGGCGCCCTTGGCCCGCAGGTAGGTCACGAACACCGGATCGCCGGCGTCGTCGGGCGCCTCGGTGTTGGCACCCATCGACGAGATCGCCACGTAGCGCTTGACCCCCGCGGCCTCGGCGGCGTCGGCCAGCAGGATCGCGGCATCGCGGTCGACGGTCTCCTTGCGGGCGGCGGCGCTGCCCGGCCCCGCGCCGGCGGCGAAGACCACCGCGTCGGCGCCGCGCACCGCGTCGATCACCTCGTCGACCGTGGCCTTCTCCAGGTCCAGTACCAGCGGCTCCGCACCGACGGCTTTGAGGTCGCCGGCATGGTCGGGGTTGCGGATCAGCCCGACCGCGGTGTCACCGCGTTGCGCCAACAACCGCTCGACCTGTATCGCGATCTTGCCGTGCCCTCCGGCGACGATCACTCTCATCAGAACCCTCCTCACCGAACCTCCCCCTCGAACCGACACAGGGCTCGATGACCGAAGGTGACGTCGGCGGCGCCCAGATCGTCGACCGCGGCGTGGCCGGGTGCAACCGCGGGACGCGGGAGTCGAGCGCCGTCATTGGGGGAGATGCTACCGAGACCGGACCGCGAGCACGCTCACTGATTCGAGTCAGCAACGCCAGCGGAAAGAACGCCGTGCTGTTCATGGCGTCTGTCTCCGCATCGGCGAGACCCGCGTCCTGCGCACGTGGCGCACGTGGTATGCAAAAGTCAAAAGTCACCCAGTGGGCCGGTGAATAGGGAAAGCTTGAGCCATGCGTGAGTATCTGAAGTTCTACATCGACGGCCAGTGGGTCGAGCCGCTCCGTCCCAATGCCCTCGAGGTCGAGAATCCGACCACCGAGGAGGTGTCCGGCCGGATCGCGCTGGGGTCGTCGGCCGATGTCGACCTGGCGGTCAGCGCCGCCCGCCGGGCATTCGCAACGTGGTCGCAGACCACCCGCGAGGAGCGCCTCGACGTGCTGCAGGCGATCCTCGCCGAGTACCAGAAGCGTGTCGGTGACCTCGCCGATGCGGTGTCCGAGGAGATGGGTGCGCCGGCGTCGCTGGCGGCGGGTCCCCAGGTGGGCATGGGTCTCGGGCATCTCATGACGGCGATCGACGTGCTGAAGAACTTCGAGTTCGAAGAACAGCACGGGTCGACACTGGTGGTGAAGGAACCGGTCGGGGTCTGCGGGCTCATCACGCCGTGGAACTGGCCGATCAACCAGATCGCCTGCAAGGTGTTCCCGGCGTTGTCCACCGGCTGCACCATGGTGCTCAAACCGTCTGAGGTCGCCCCTTATTCGGCGCAGATCCTCACCGAGATCGTCGACGCTGCCGGCGTTCCCGCCGGTGTGTACAACCTGGTGTTCGGTGACGGTCCGGGCGTCGGTGTCCCGCTGTCGAGCCATCCGGACGTCGACATGGTGTCGTTCACCGGGTCGACGCGCGCCGGCATCGAGGTGGCGCGCAACGCCGCCCCGACCGTCAAGCGGGTGACCCAGGAACTCGGCGGCAAGAGCCCCAACATCGTGCTCGACGACGACGACTTCGCCAAGAGCGTGACCGCGGGTGTCTCAGTGATGATGATGAACAGCGGTCAGAGCTGTAATGCGCCGTCACGCATGCTCGTGCCGAACTCGCGGATGGACGAGGCCATCGAGATCGCCAGGCAGACCGCCGGTGCGATCAAGGTGGGCGATCCGGGTGACAAGACCGCGATCGGTCCGGTGGCGTCGAAGGCGCAGTTCGACAAGATCCAGGGTCTGATCCAGAAGGGCGTCGACGAGGGTGCCACACTCGCTGTCGGCGGCCCCGGCCGTCCCGACGGCCGCGACAAGGGCTACTACGTCAAGCCGACGGTGTTCGCCAACGTCACCAACGACATGACGATCGCCCGCGAGGAGATCTTCGGCCCGGTGCTGTGCATCCTCGGCTACGAGGACCTCGACCAGGCGATCGAGATCGCCAACGACACCGAATACGGCCTGGCCGGCTATGTGTCGGCGGCCGATCTGGACAAGGCCCGTGAAGTCGCCCGCCGGATCCGCGCCGGGGCGGTGGCGATCAACCACGGCTTCGACATGAACGCTCCGTTCGGGGGTTACAAGCGCAGTGGCAACGGCCGCGAGTGGGGTCAGTTCGCGTTCGACGAGTTCCTCGAGATCAAGGCCGCGATCGGCTACGCGCCGGAGGCCGCGGTCTGAGTTCGCACCGCACGCCACGGCCGGACCTGACCGCCGTGGAAGCGATCCTCGCGGTTGCGTCGACCTGATCCGGCGATCACCGCGGTCTGCGGTCAAGATGGAGCCATGGTGTCCAAGTCACCGACCTACGTCCAGGCCTGCATCAACGGTGCCCGCACCCCCGACGAGCACCCCGCTCTCCCGGTCACCCCCGACGAACTGGCGGCGGCCGCCGTCGCCGCCCATGAAGCCGGCGCGCAGTCGGTGCACCTGCACCCCAAACGGGCCGACGGCGCCGACTCACTGGATCCCGAGGTCGTCGGGGCGGCGGTGGCCGCGGTCCGCCACGCCGCGCCGGGTCTCCCGCTCGGCGTGACGACGGGCTTCTGGGCGCTGCCGGACGCGGGGCGCCGGCACCGCGCGGTGGACAGCTGGTCGGTCCTGCCGGACTTCACCTCGCTGAACTGGCACGAGCCGGGGTCGCCGGAGTTGGCGGAACTGCTGCTGAGCAAGGGTCTCGGCGTCGAGGTGGGTATCTTCCACGCCGAGGCCGCCCAATCGTGGGCGGCCTCGGAATTCGCGCCCCACTGTCTGCGGGTGATGATCGAACTGCAGGGCGACGGCGACACCGACACCGCCGACACGCTGCTCGACATCGTGCGGTCCGCCGGATCACCCGCGCCGGTGCTGTTGCACGGTCTCGACGAAAGCTGTTGGCCCCTGTTGACACACGCGGGCTTGCGCGGCCTGCAGACCCGTATCGGGCTGGAGGACACGCTGCGGCTGCCCGACGGCTCGGAGACTCCCGACAACGCCGCTCTGGTGGCGGCCGCCTTCGGCCTGCTCAGTCGCTGACGGCGCCCAACTCGAAGTCGGCGAAGTCGAAGCCGGGCACCACCACACAACTCACCAGGCTGGGCTCGTCGTCGCGGGGCCGGGCGCGCTGCCAGTGCCGTGCGGGCACGACCAGCTGCGGACTCGCCCCGCCATCGATGTCGCTGCCGAGCAGATGCGTTCTCGCCGAATCATGTTCGGACCCCATCTCGAGCAGCAGCGGGCTACCGCGGTGGTACATCCACAACTCGGAGCTGCGCACGGTGTGCCACGCCGACTGCTGGCCCGGCATGAGGAGGAAGAGGATCGCGGTGCCCGCGCTGCGCGGACCGGTGTAGTCCGGGGGCAGGACGGACTGGGAGATCGTCAGACCGCTGCGCCAGGTCTCCCGGTACCAACCGCCTTCGGGGTGCGGCGACAGGTCGAGCCGCTGCGCCCACGCCGGGAGATCGCTCATCGCATGTACCGCCTTCGTCGAGGTCACCTCAGCCTAAAGACGACCGGTCCGGTGGTCGACGCGGACGTGCAGCCGCGCACGCTACTCTCGTCGCATGCTGCGCCCCGGGTGGCTCGTCGCGTTATGTGCGGCGGTGCTGGCCGTGAGTGCATGGCTGCCGTGGCTGACCACCGCCGCTGACGGTGGTGGACGTGCCAGCGCGATCGGTGGGACCGTGGGCAGCCTGGTGCTTCCGCCCCGGTTCGGGGCCGGACAGTTGATCGTCCTGCTGGCGTCGGTCCTGGTGGTCGCCGGCGCGATGGCCGCGCGGGGTCTGTCCGAGCGTGCGGCTTCGGTTGCCGCCATGGCCATTTCACTGCTGATCCTCGGCATGACGGCGTGGTATTACCGCATCAATGTCCGGGATCCGGTGCAACCCGGCTACGGGCTGTATGTCGGGGGCGGCGTGGCCGTCGCCGCCCTGCTGTGCTCGGTGTGGTCGTTTGTCGCGGCGATGTCGCGAGGCTCCCGCTGAAACGGCGAGGCCGCGGGTGCACTGCCCGCGGCCTCGAATCAGGTGGCCGTTATTCGGCGTCGACGGTGGTCGGCTGAATGGACCTCTGCCCGCCGCCGTGGGCGACTTCGATCTTGCGTGGTTTCGCGCGTTCGGCCATCGGGATGGTCACGCTCAGCACGCCGTTCTCGTAGGTGGCCGAGATCCCCGACGTGTCGACGCCCTCACCGAGCGACAGCTGCCGCCGGTAGCTGCCGAAGAATCGCTCGTTGGCGAGCCACTGCGCGGATTCCTCGGACCGGGCGGTGCGATGCGCCGAGATCGTGAGCGTGCCGTTGTCGACGTTGACGTCGACCGAGCCGGGGTCGACCCCCGGGAGGTCGGCGGTCAGCACGTAGTGGTCGTCGATCTTGCAGAGGTCCATCGGCATGAACCGGGGAGTGCGATCCGAGCCGGTCTGACTGCTCAGCAAACCCCGGGTCCAGGTGTCCAGATCACTGAACGGATCAAAGCGAAGCACAGCAATCCACCTCCTCGTCGATCCGAAAGCCCGCCACCCTGGCGGGCAGCCAAATCACTGTGCACCATCAGGTTAGCACTCGACATATGCGAGTGCTAGTCCCTATTCATCCGTATCGGTGCGGATGGGGACCGGTCTGACAGGCGAATGATGCGCAGTGTCGTGCACCGTCACGCAGCATCGCGGAGGTCGATGACCCGAGTGGTCCAGGGCGGCCCCGTCGGCTCGATGTCTGAACCGACGAGACCTTGGTGGGTGTGGTGGTCGACCACCACACCTGCCCCCGCAGCAATGCCCAGACTCGGAAATCACAAACGTAACGGTGTGCGTTGCGCCCACATCGGGAAGACTGCTCCATATGATGGATCCGCACACGCACGACCTTGCCATGCGGATGGCCGAACTGGCGCGAACGCTCGCCTCTCCTCGCGACCTCAACGAGATTCTGTCCGGGGTCACGGCGGCGGCCGAGGAACTCATCCCGGGCGTCGACACCGCGGGCATTCTGCTCGTCGGCCGTGGGGGCACGTTCGAATCGATCGCCGAGAGCACCGCTCTGCCGCACGAACTCGACGAACTGCAGATGAAGTACGGGGAAGGGCCGTGCGTACAGGCCGCACTGGATGACGTCATCGTGCGGACCGACGACTTCCGCGAGGAGGCCCGCTGGCCGAACTATTCGCCGGCGTGCGTCGAACGCGGTGTGCTGAGCGGATTGTCGTTCAAGCTCTACACCGCCGATCGCACCGCCGGGGCGCTCAACTTGTTCGGCTTCCGCCCGCGAGTCTGGGACAGCGACGCCGAGACCACCGGGACCGTGCTCGCCGCGCATGCGGCGGCCGCGCTCCTCGCGCATCGCGAAGGTGAGCAGCTGAGGTCCGCGCTGTCCACGCGTGACCGCATCGGCCAGGCCAAGGGCATCATCATGGAGCGCTACCAGGTCGACGACGTGCAGGCGTTCGAGATGATGCGCCGCCTGTCGCAGGACAGCAACAAGAAGCTGACCGAGATCGCGCAGCAGGTGATCGACACCCGCAGTTGATCAGTGGTGGTGGCCGTGCTTCCACTGGCCGTTGCCCCGGCCGCGGGGCCGTCGTCGTACGAACCCATCCCGGGGTTTCGACGCGTGCGTAGGCCGCCAGGCCGTCGGACCGTCTGCGCGCATGGTCTGGCAGCAGTTTCGGCGCCGAAAAAGCCGCGAAGTGCCCCCGGCAGGATTCGAACCTGCGACACCGGCTTTAGGAGAGCCGTGCTCTATCCCCTGAGCTACGGGGGCGGCCGTGGCAGTTTACCGCCCCTCGGGACGCCGCGAGCCGGGGCGCAGTTTCGGCAAGTTTGTCAAAACGTGTGCGGGGGCCGGTAGCGCACCGGCGACGCGGCCGAATGCAGACCGATACCGAACGGAAATCCCTGCTCATCACCGAATCCTGTGCGCGCTGGAGAAATTCGATGTTTGAACGGGTGAGCAGGTGGTTACAAGTGATCCGCACGCTCCGCGCCGCCGCGGAGAGAACCGAAATGCCACACCCAGATTCGGCCCGTCGCGAGCACACTCGACGGGCCGGATCAATGTTTCGAGAAGGGGTCGACGCGACACCATGGCCGCCCATCCCACTGTCGGGGTCGAGGAGGAGTTCCTGCTCGTCGATCCCGATTCCGGCGTGCCGATCGCCCGCAACCGCGACGTCGCCCGCCACGCCGCCGATCGGGGAGTCGACCTGCAACTCGAGCTGACGTCGTGTCAGGTGGAGACGGCGACCGGGGTGGCGAGCAGCATGGCCGACGTGCGGGAGCAGCTCACCCGCCTGCGGTCCACCGTCGCGCGCGCCGCCGACGACAGCGGGGCGCGGCTGCTGGCGGTCGCCGTGCCGCCGACCGTGCCGCACGAGCCCGCCATCACGGACAACGCGCGCTACCACCGCATCGCCGACCAGTTCGGGATGCTGGCGCGCGAACAGGGAATCTGCGGTGCCCACGTCCACGTCGCCGTCCCCACCCGGGAGGTGGCCATCCGGGTCAGCAACCGGCTGCGCCCCTGGCTGCCGGTGCTGCTCGCGCTGACCGCCAACTCCGCGATCTACCGCGACGCCGACAGTGGCTACGCCAGTTGGCGGCGCATGCTGTGGGCGCGCTGGCCCAGCGCCGGCCCGCCGCCGCACTTCGACTCCGCCGACGAATTCGACGCGGTGGTGCGGATGCTGTTGCAGTCCGGCACCATGCTCGACGAGGGGCAGGTCTACTGGGACGTGCGCCCGTCGGCCGATTTCCCGACGATCGAGGTGCGCGTCGCCGACGTCCCGGCCACCGTCTCCGACACCGTGCTGTTCGCCGCGATCGTGCGCGCAACCGTGATGACGCTGCTCGAGGACGAACGCGACGGCGCCGGGGTGCCCCGCATCTCGGCGCATGCGCTCGACGCCGCCTACTGGCGCTCGGCCCGGGACGGGCTGGACGGGATCGCGATCGACCTCGCCGAGTCGCACGCCCTGATGCCCGCGCGCGACCTGCTCGGCGCCCTCGTCGACCGCATCACCCCGGCGCTGTGCGCGGTCGGCGACCACGACCTGGTCCGCGACGGACTGGCACGGCTCGATGACGAGGGCAACGGTGCGATGTGTCAGCGCGCGGCATGGCGGAAACGCGGCGAGATCGCCGACGTGATCGACGCGGTCGCCGATGCGACGCTGGCGGGTCTGTAGAGCCCTGTAGAACTAGGCCAGCGGTGGTCGGCGGCGAGATCGCCCTGTCGTCCATCGTGCCCGCCGAATGCGGACCGTCGGAGCCGACCAGCCACATCTGGTAGACGGTGCCCGGCTTCGGTGGCGCGACGTCGTTCATCACCAGCACCCCGGCGTCCCGTTCCTTGGAGAACACCTGATCCGCCGGGGTCGGGCCGTCCGGCGGCATGAGGTACGCGTGCCACTCAGCGTGGGTGTTGTGCGCCTCGGCGATGACGTGACACAGGACGCCGCGGGTGTCGTGACACCAGTAGAGGCTCAGCGGGTTGAACGCGAAGTGGTCGCGGGCGTCGAAACGGGCAAAGGATCGCAGTCCGAGGGGTCGCCGCGGCAGCCGGTACGTCAGAACCCATCGCCGATGCGCCGCTGGTGGTCGACGGTACCGTCGCGCAGTCGGTGAGGAGGAGGCGCCGGCCCGGCCGGCGACGTAGCGCACCACGATCTCGCGGCCGCGACCAGGCCCTGCACGAGCGCCGACGTGGCGGGGGAGAGACCGTCGTCGCCCCTCAGCGGGTGACGCGGGCTCAGGCCGCGTACCCGGGAGGTCAGTTCGAGTTGGGCGCCGTCGCCGCGCACCCGGTTGACCGGGTTGTCGGCGTGCAGTCCCCGCAGCTCCGGCGGGATGTCGTCGAGGTCGGTGACGATCCGGTAGCCGGGGATGTCGACGTGCACGGCGAGGTGCGCGGCCAGGGCCCGGTTGCCTCCGCCGGCCAGCAGTTCGGCACTGCGCCCGATGCGGCCGTAGCCGTGCAGTGAGACGGCCACCTCGACATGGTCGAGGAACTGCGCGAGCCGCGCCGACTCCCCGGCCAGGTACCGCGCCGACGGTAGATGGTGCGGATACTGCTCGGGGTGGCGCACCACGTACACCGATGCGTCGGCGGCTTCGGCGGCGCGTTCGGCGATGACGTCGGTCATCTGCTCCAGCCCGCCGCCGTGGATCGCCAGGAACCCGAAGCGCGACCGCAGCACACTGTGTTCGGTCACCGCGGGGTCGGTGAGCAGCTCCGAAAGCGATTGCGGACCTTCGGTGACCGCATGGTGCGGCCGGTGCGGCCAGTGCATCGGATCCCAGCGCCGCAGGAACTCGATCCAGCGGTGCGGCAGCCCGTGATGCCGTGCGCCGTCGATGATGCGTTCCAGGTACCCCGGTCGGGGCGGGCCCGGTTCGATGCGGTGGTCGATGTACACCCACGCCGGTGCCGGACCGCCGTCTGTCTGCACGGTGAGCCGGTCGCGGCGGTAACGTACCGGAACGCCTTCGGCGCTGTCGAGGGTCGCGAGGTCGTGATCGGACAGCTGCCACAGCACCCCGTGCACCTGCGCACCGTCGACGGGTTCGACGGTGGCGACTCCGCGTTCGTTGATCAGCCAGTCGTGGTCGGCGAGGGTCGCCGGACGCGGATCGTCGGCGTTGGGGCAGCGCTGCGCCATCTGCCGCACGCACAGGTTGGACCCGTACGCGAAGTAGGCGTGTCGACCAGGGCGCAGCATTCAGCCCGCCACGGTCAGATAGATCAGCACCACGTTCAGAAGACTAATCAAACCCGCGATGATCCAGCCCAGTGTGGTGGTGACGCGGTGGTTGACGTCGTCACCCATCACGGCCCGGTCGCTGGTCAGCCGGATGAGCGGGATCAGCGCGAACGGGATCCCGAACGACAGCACCACCTGCGACAGCACCAGGGCGCGGGTGGGGTCGACGCCGATCGCGAGAATCGCCAGGGCCGGAACCAGCGTGACGAGGCGGCGCACCAGCAGCGGGTAGGTGCGGCGCAGCAAGCCGCCCATGATCATCGCGCCGGCGTAGGCGCCCACCGACGTCGATGCCAGACCGGACGCCAGCAGGCCGATCGCGAAGCACAGCGCGACGGCCGGGCCGAGCGTCTGCGCCACGGCGGCGTGTGCGCCCTCGAGGGTGTCGGTATCGGACATGCCCTGCAGGTTGGTGGCGGCGACCAGCAGCATCGACATGTTGACCGCACCGGCGATCAGCATCGCCAGGCCCACGTCGATGCGGGTGGCCTTGAGCAGCAGGCGCCGCCGGACGCCGGGTTCGGCGTGGCCGTGGCGGTCGCGGGCCAGACCGGAATGCAGGTAGACCGCATGCGGCATCACCGTCGCACCCAGCATCGCCGTCGCCAGCAGGACGCTCTCGGCGCCGTCGAAAAGCGGGATGAGGCCGCCGGCGACGTCGGCGACGGGTGGCGGCTCGACGAACACGCTCGTCAGGAAGCCGATGGCGATGATCAGTAGCAGAGCGCTGACCACCCGCTCGAAGTGTCGTTGGCCGTGGCGGTTCTGCACCGCCAGCAGGACCAGTGACACCGCGCCGGTGATCACGCCGCCGATCAGCAGCGGCAGGTCGAACAACAGGTACAGCGCGATCGCGCCGCCTACCACCTCCGCGAGATCTGTTGCCATGGCGACCAGTTCGGCCTGTAACCAGTAGGCGATGCGGGTCGGTGTGCGGGTGCGGCCGGCGACGGATTCGGGCAGCGATCGGCCGGTGACCAGGCCCAGCTTGGCCGACAGGTACTGCACCAGTCCGGCCATCACGTTGGCCAGCACGATGACCCAGACGAGCAGGAATCCGAACCGGGCGCCGGCGCTGACGTTGGCCGCGACGTTGCCCGGATCGACGTAGGCGATCGCGGCGACGAAGGCCGGGCCCAGCAGCAGCCACGTCGACCTGGTCCGAAGGTCGGTGTCCGGCAGCACCCTTTTCCTTCCTGCGGATGAGCAAATAGAAAAGTCAGGGTAGCCGGAAATTCCTGTCAGGCGAAGGTGGGCGCCGGCTCAGATGCCGAGGCCGATGATCAGACCGCCGTTGCCCCAGCCGCCGTAACCCCAGCCGCCGTAGCCCCAGCCGCCGTACGGCCGACCGTTGTTGGTCTCCGGTGGTGTGGTGACGATCTGGGTGCTGCCGCTGGTCTCGCACTGCGTCGTGCGCGGACCGGTGTTCACGCACTCGGGCACAGCCGCCGCGACGGGTGCCGTCAGGGCGGTTGCGCCAACCAGTGCAAGGGTGGAAAGTGTCGTGGCCGTTGGTAATCCGATTGACATCGGTGACCTCCAGGGATGGCCGGGTTGTCGTGGTGGCGACTACCAGCCGAACACCAGTGCCGGTCCGTAGTAGTAGTCGTTCCACGGGTACAGGTAGTTGGTCTGCCCCGGCGAGGTGACGATCTGCGTGTTGCCCGGACTGCTGCACTGCGTGGTGGACCCACCGGAAGCGCCCTGACCGGTGGTGACGCAGTTCGGCTGGGCTGTCGCGGCGGGCGCCGCCAGTACCGCCGCGCCGATGCCGGCAGCGACGGCGAATGGGGTGAGGTAGCGCAGGGAGGTCCGCATGGCCACGTCCTTCAATCGGGTGTTCGCTAGTCAGGAAGCGTACAGCCCTTTCCCAGTTGAGAGTGGCATCTGATCGCCGCAACGACCGCCGCCCGACGGTCAGATGCGCGTGTTATTTCTTCGCGGCGGACTTCTTCGCCGCCGACTTCTTGGCCGGCTGGTCCTCGTCTTCGTCGTCATCGGGCGCGGACGAGCCCGCGCCGGAGCGCCGCGCCTTCACGCTGGCCTCCAGCTTAGCGAGGAGATCGGACACGTCCTCGGTCTCGTCGAGTTCGGTCGGCTGTTCCTCGACGGCGAACGCCTCACCGCCTTCGAGCTTGGCCTCCACCAACTCCCGCAGCTGGTCCTGGTAGTCGTCATGGTAACGGTCCGGGTTGAAGTCGTCGGTCATCGACTCGACCACCTGACCGGCCATCTTCAACTCGGCCGGTTTGATCTCGACTTCCTTGTCCAGCACGGGGAAGTGGGGGTCGCGGATCTCGTCGGGCCACAGCAGCGTGTGGATCATCATCACGTCACGCTTGGAGAAGTCCTTGACGCGCAGGGCGGCCAACCGCGTCTTGTTGCGCAACGCGAAGTGCACGATCGCGACACGATCGGTCTCCGACAGCGTCTTGGCGAGCAGCACATACGATTTCGACGACCTACCGTCGGGCTCGAGGAAGTAGCTGCGGTCGTACATCAGCGGGTCGAGGTCGCCGGCCGGGACGAACTCCAGCACCTCGATCTCCCGGCTGCGTTCCTCCGGCAGCGTGGCGATGTCCTCGTCGGTGATGACGACCATCTGACCGTCGTCGGATTCGAAGGCCTTGGCGATGTCGCGGTACTCGACCACTTCACCGCAGACCTCGCAGGTCCGCTTGTAGCGGATCCGGCCGTTGTCCTTCGCGTGAACCTGGTGGAACTTGATGTCGTGGTCCTCGGTCGCGCTGTAGACCTTGACCGGTACATTCACCAGGCCGAAGGCGATCGAACCCTTCCAGATGGATCGCATACGCCCAGTATGGCCCACCTCATCAGCGGCGACGGTCGATCATCGTCGCGGGTTCCGCGCCGCGGCGTCACGGGCGGCCCGGTCGGGAAGGTCCGCACCGGCGCGGGTGACGGTCAACGCCGAGGACAGTGCGGCGGTCTGCAGCACGTCGTGCAGTGCGTCGAGGCGGATTGCACGCAGTTCCCGGCGCTTTTCGGCGCCCAGCAGACCGTGGGTCCACAGCGCGTCGATGAGCCCCGACATGAAGGCGTCACCGGCCCCGACGGTGTCGACCACCTCGACCGGCAGCGCGGCCACGCGCGCCGAACCCGCCGCGCACACCGCGAAGGCGCCCTGGCCGCCCTCGGTCACCGCGACGATCGACGGCCCGAGTTGCAGCCACGAACGGGCGATCTGCTTCGGCGTCTGGTTCGGCTCGAGCCACCGCAGATCCTCGTCGCTGGCCTTGATGACGTCGGCGCGTTCGATCAGGCGGTCGATCCGGGCGCGGGCCGCGTCGGCGTCGTCGATCAGCGCCGCGCGGATGTTGGGGTCGAACGTGATGGTCGCCGACAGGTGGTAGGCGTCGAGCAGGGCTGCCGTCGCGCGGCACCCGGGTTCGAGCACCGTGGCGATCGACCCGGTGTGGGCGACCAGCGGGGGCGCCGCCTCCGGGGTTCCGGTGAGTTCCCACTCGATGTCGAATTCGTAACGGGGCGAGCCCTTGTCGTCGAGCGTGGCCCGCGCCGTCGGTGTGCGGGCGGCGTTCGTGCTACCGGCGACGAGGTGCACCCCGGCGGCTTCGAGGTGCTCGACGATGCGTCGTCCGCGTGCGTCGTCGGCGATGTGGGTGAGGAAGTCGACGCCGCGTCCGAGCCTGGACAACCCGACGGCGACGTTGAGCGGGCTGCCGCCGACGTGTTCACCCTGTACCTCACCGTCACGCTCGACGATGTCGACCAGTGCCTCTCCGATGACCAGCGCGTGCGGGCTCACGGGTTTCCCACCAGCGCTTCGAGCGTGGCGCGGGCGCCGTCCCGGTGCAGCGACTCGTCGGCGAGTTGGTCCTGTACGTCGATCGGCTCACCCTGCTGGTCGACACCTTCGGCGTATCGCGCCCGACTCGCGACGACAGCGGCCGACAGCCGGATCGGCGAGCCGGGCCGCAGATTCTCCCGCACCACCGGGAGAAGCCATTCCGGGATGCGGTCGGAGGAGCCGCAACACAGCAGGGCGATGGTGTCGCGCACACCGGGATCGTCGAAACGTTCGATGAGAGTGCGCTTGTCGAGTTTCATGACACCGTCACCATCGTTTCGACGTTACCCGGCGGAAAAATGTTGTCTGCATCACATGTACGCATGTTGGCGTGGTGAGCATCTACTCGCGTAAGTGAGCATCTGCTCGCGGTGATCCGAGAGGTTGGGTAGCCTGTGGCGATGCCGACGCCAGCTTCCGCGGCGAACGGCCGGGCGCCGCAGCGCCCGCCGGAAGACCTGCGGTTGGCGCTGCGCGCGGCCACTCTGTACTACCTCGACGGCCTCACGCAGGCTGAGATCGCCGGCCGCCTCGGGGTCTCCCGTCCCACCGCCGGCCGACTCGTCGCACGCGCCAAAGCCCGTGGCCTCGTGCGGATCGACATCGTGGTCCCGCCGGACCTTCAGGAAGACCTGCACGCCGATGAGGAACGCGAACTCGAGGTGCGCCTCGGCCTCACCGAGGTGGTGGTCGCCGGCCACGGCGTCGCCAGCGTCGGGCGCGCGGCCGCCGCATTGCTGAGGCGCCGGCTGGAGGCCGACGACGTCCTGGGCTTCACCTGGGGTCCCGAACAGGTGGCGGTCGCGACCGCGCTGACGCCGGGAATGGCGACCTGCCGCGCGGTGGTGCAACTCGACGGCGCCATGTCCGGCGCCGCCTATCAGACCGGTGTCGAGCTGATCCTCGGTCGGTGTGCGGACATATTGCACGCGAACACTATTCGCCTGCCGGCGCCGCTCTACGCCGATCCCTCCACCGTCGCATCCATGCGCAGCGATTCGATGATCTCCCGCACGCTGGAGGCGGGCCGGCGCGCCGACGTGATGATGTTCGGGGTCGGCGCGGTCTCGACCTCGACCACCCTCTTCGAGGGCAGCTACCTCGACCCCCGGATGCTCGACGAACAGGTCGCCGCAGGTGCGGTCGGTGAGATCGGGGGCCGCTTCTTCGACGAGCACGGCGTCCCCGTCGACACCGAACTCCAGCAGCGCGCGGTGTCCGTTCCGCTCGAGGACGTCCGGGCCTGCGAGAAGACGATCCTGATTGCCGGTGGCGCCGAGAAGCACCGGGCCACCCTCGCCGCGCTGCGCGGCCGGCTGGCCCGAATGTTGGTCTGCGACATCGACTGTGCACGGTGGCTTCTCGACAACGGAAAGGTGTGACGGTGAAAGCGGGACAATAGCGCGCCGACTGGCCGGAGGTCTGGCCGCTGAGCATACCGCGCCGCACTGGAGCTGGAGCGTGGCCGGCTGACCGCCCTGCACGAGGCAGCATGAAGGAGGTCACCGTCGGGGTGCGGCCCGAGCAGCCCGGCGCCGTCGAACGGTAATACGGTGGTGTGGTGGATCACTTCGGTCGGGTGCGCCTGACCAATCCGGACAAGGTGCTGTACCCCGCCACGGGGACCACGAAAGCAGAGGTGTTCGAGTACTACGTCGACGTGGCCGAGGCGATGGTGCCGCACATCGCCGGTCGCGCGGTCACCCGCAAGCGCTGGCCCAACGGCGTCGGCGAGCTCGGCTTCTTCGAAAAGCAGCTGGCCAGCTCCGCCCCCGACTGGCTCACGCGCGGCACCGTCGTGCACAGGTCCGGCACCACCACGTATCCGATCATCGACACCCGCGAAGGGCTGGCGTGGATCGCGCAGCAGGCGGCGTTGGAGGTGCACGTCCCGCAGTGGCGGTTCGTGGGCGACCCGGACAGTCTCACGCCGGGCCCGGCCACCCGCGTCGTGTTCGACCTCGACCCCGGCGAAGGCGTCACGTTCGGTCAGCTGTGCGAGGTCGCCCATGAGGTCCGCGACCTGATCACCGACATCGGGCTGACGGCCTATCCGCTGACCAGCGGCAGCAAGGGTCTGCACCTCTACGTCCCGCTCGAGGAGGCGATCAGCTCCCAGGGCGCGTCGGAGCTGGCCAAACGCGTCGCCCAACAGCTCGAGAAGGCCATGCCCGAACAGGTCACCGCCACGATGACCAAGAGCCTGCGCGACGGCAAGGTGTTCCTCGACTGGAGCCAGAACAACGGCAACAAGACCACGATCGCGCCGTACTCGCTGCGCGGCCGCGAGCAGCCGACGGTCGCGGCGCCGCGCACCTGGGAGGAGATCGGAGATCCCGATCTGAGGCATCTGCGCTTCGACGAGGTGCTCGAGCGCATCGATCAGTTCGGCGACCTACTCGAAGACCTCGACGAGAAGGTGCCCGTCTCCGACCGGCTGACGAGGTACCGCAGCATACGTGACCCGTCGAGAACCCCGGAGCCCGTTCCGCCGCGACCGCCGGCGGTCGGCAACAACGACCGCTTCGTCATCCAGGAGCACCGTGCCCGCCGGTTGCACTACGACCTGCGTGTGGAACGCGACGGGGTGCTGGTCAGCTGGGCGGTGCCGAAGAACCTACCCGACCGGCCTTCGGAGAACCACCTCGCCGTGCACACCGAGGACCATCCGATGGAGTACCTCACCTTCCACGGCACCATCCCGAAGGGCGAGTACGGCGGCGGCGACATGATCATCTGGGACACCGGTACCTACGACACCGAGAAGTTCAACGACCACGCCCCGGACGGACCCGCCAAGGGCGGCGAGGTCATCATCACCCTGCACGGCAGCAAGATCGACGGCCGTTACGCACTGATCCAGACCGACGGCAGGAACTGGCTCGCCCACCGGATGAGGGATCAGGGCAACCCGACCTTCGAGGACCTGGCGCCGATGCTGGCCACCCACGGATCGGTCGAGAAATACACGGCGGAACAGTGGGCTTTCGAAGGCAAGTGGGACGGCTATCGGCTGCTGGTCGACGCCGACCACGGCACACTGTGCCTGAAGTCCCGCAGCGGCCGCGACGTCACCGGCGAGTATCCCCAATTACGCGCGCTGGCGGCAGATCTCGCCGACCACCACGTGGTGCTCGACGGGGAGGTCGTCGCACTCGACGACAACGGGGTGCCCAGCTTCGGGAAGATGCAGAACCGGGCCCGGTCCACGCGGGTGGAGTTCTGGGCGTTCGACATCCTGCGTCTCGATGGCCGCTGGCTGCTGAAGGCGAAATACCGGGACCGCCGAAAGCTGTTGGAGACGTTGGCCAGTGGCGGAGGGCTGATCGTGCCACCCTTGCTCGACGGCGACGGCCCCGAGGCGCTCGGGCACGCCCGCGAGCGCAAGTGGGAGGGTGTGGTCGCCAAGAAATGGGATTCCACCTATCAGCCGGGACGACGCTCGTCGGCGTGGATCAAGGACAAGCTGTGGACCACCCAGGATGTGGTGATCGGCGGCTGGCGCGAAGGCAACGGTGGCCGCAGCAGCGGAATAGGCGCACTGGTGCTCGGCATCCCCGGACCGGGCGGCCTGCAGTTCGTCGGCCGGGTCGGCACCGGATTCACCGAGAGGGAACTCGGCAACCTCAAGAAGACGTTGGCGCAGCTGCACACGAACGAATCACCCTTCGCGACAAAGCTTCCCACCCAAGACGCGAAGGGCGTGACGTTCGTCCGGCCCGAACTCGTAGGAGAGGTGCGCTACAGCGAGCGCACCGGCGACGGCCGGCTGCGCCAACCGTCGTGGCGCGGTCTGCGCCCGGACAAGACGCCGGAGGAGGTGAAATGGGAATAGTTCAGGGCCAGATACGTTGGGCGGGGTCGGTCATGACCTGACGACAGGTGCGGAGATCACGGCCGTCGGGACCGACATCCCGAGATCGCGGTGTCGCAGGGTGGCGATCCGTCGTCCGGGTTGCACCGCAGGCTTCACCGGCGCGGCGCGGTCACCGAAGAATGACGCCGTCGCATCGAGGTCCGCCACGACGTACGTGATGCCCCACAGCGTGGCCGGACCCTCGCGAGCCGTCTCCGGCGAACCGACGACCTCGAGGATCACCGCCCCGAGCCGGAAGAAGATCTGACGCACCCGTCGGCCGCCCAGTTCGGCGTCGCGTTCGCGGCGCGGGGCCAGGCCCACAGCGGCCAGCGAACCGACGGTGCGCTCCAGGTCGGGCGACATCAGCACGACGTGGTCGATCGCGGTGGCGCCGTTCGCGTGCACGGCGGGCTCGGCGGCGGCGGCCTCGGACCTCAACGTCGGGATCCCGTCGAGGGGGGAGTCCGCCGGCAGACCCCGCAGCGACCAGCCGACGATGCCGGTGCCGTGGTCGCGGCCGACCAGGCGGACCCGGACCCCGCCGATCCGGCAGACGTCGTCGGGGTCGACACCGAACCCCGCCCTTGTCCACGCGTCCGCGGGATCGGCGACGCGGATCTCGGCGACGGTGACGGTCAGGGCCGGGGGCACGCGGCTCAGACTACGACGGCACCGGCTTAGGTGATGGTGACGCCGCCGTCGACGACCACGGTCTGCCCGGTCACGTAGCCGCCGGCGTCCGACGCCAGCCAGACCAGCGTGGCCGCGAGCTCCTCGGGGTCGCCGGTGCGGCCAAGCACCACGCGCTGGATGACGCTGTCGAGGTAGCCGGGTTTGTACTGGTCGGTCATCTCCGACTCGAAGAATCCCGGTGCGATCGCGTTGACGCGGATGCCCTTGCGGGTGCCCCACTGCTGGGCCAGGTCGCGCGTCAATCCGGTGATCGCCGCCTTGCTCGCGCTGTAGGCGGCCTGCGGCAGACCGGCGGTGGTGATGCCGAGGATGCTGGAGATGTTGACGATCGAACTGCCCGGTGCCATCACCCGGCCGCAGGCCTGCGCCGCCCAGTACGCCCCGTTGAGGTTGACGTCGATCACGGCGCGGAATTCGTCCGGAGTCTCCCGGGTGGCCGGGACGGCGGTGCCCACGCCGGCGTTGTTCACCAGCACGTCGACCTGACCGAACTCCGCCATCGCCGCGTCGACCATCGCCTGGCACTGTGCCGGGTCCGCGACGTCGGTGGCCACCGACAGCGCACGGCGCCCCGCCGCGCGCACCAGCTCGGCGGTGCCTTCCAGTTTCTCCACGCGGCGGGCGGCCGGCACGACGTCCGCGCCGGCCTCCGCGCAGGCCTTGGCGAACGCCACGCCGAGACCCGAGGAGGCGCCGGTGACGATGACGACCTTGTCGTCGAGACGGAACTTGTCCAGAACGGGCATGGGGGTCATCCCATCACACCCGCTCCCGGCGAAATCACGACGCCCAGCCGGCTGGCGATGGGCGACGAAGTGATTAGAGTGAGCACCAATCCGGGGGGTTCAGCCTCAGCCCCGTACTGCGTCACCGGCAGAGGTACATCCCATAGCAAGACATCTCGACTCCCTCGGCGTCCAGGCACGGACCCAGGTCAAGATCATCGATCCCGACGAGGCGGCGGCGTTCCTCGACGACGCCTACGGTGCCCGCCTGCGGTTGTCGCGGCTCGCCAATCCGACCGGCGGCCCGGTGCTGACCCACAGTCGTCACGACGCCGGCTCCTTCGTGATCGACGACATGGCGATGGCCGGCGGGTTCACCGCGTCGCCGGACCCGCTGCACAAGGTGCTCGCGGTGTGGGCGAACCGGGGCTGGATCGCGGGCCGGTGCGCCGGTGTCGGCGGCCGAGCCCGCGCGGGCGAGGTCGCGCTACTGGCCCAGCCGGACCTCCCTCACGACGCCGAAGCCGAGGACGTCGCCCTCACGACGGTGCTGCTCGATCCCGCGCTGGTCGCCGGCCTCGCCACCGGTGTGCCGGAGTCTGAGGCCGCGCCGATCCGGTTCTCCCTGTTTCGGCCGGTCGACGACGCGGCCCGCCAGGTCTGGCAACAGACCGCCCGCTACGTCAAGGAGTGTGTGCTCGCCGATGAGGCGCTCGCCACCCCGCTGGTGCTCGGCCATGCCGCCCGGCTCCTCGCCGCCGTGACGCTCGCCACCTTCCCGAGCACCTCGACGGTCGTGTCTACCGCCCACGACCGCGATGCCAAACCTGTTCTCCTGCAACGGGCGGTCGGCTTCATCGAGGAGAACCTCGGCAACGACATCGCCCTGGCCGACATCGCCGCGGCCGTCCACGTCTCGCCGAGAGCGGTGCAGTACATGTTCCGCCGCCATCTGGAGACGACTCCGGTGCAGTACCTTCGGCGGTCGCGTCTGCACCACGCTCACATGGACCTGCTGACCGCGGACCCGGCTCGCGAGACCGTCACACGGATCGCCGCCCGGTGGGGTTTCGCCCACACCGGCAGGTTCGCGGTGATGTATCGCGAGGCCTACGGTCAGAGCCCGCACACCACCCTTCGCGGGTGACGACGGACCGGCGTCACCCGCCAAGGGGTTCGCCGCGCTGGCGACCGAGAACTCGGCGACCGAGAACTCGGAGTTGCAGCGGCTCGGGCATCATGACCGGGGTGCGAATCCGACGAACTTGGCTCACCCGGAATGTCCGGGTGTTGTCGGCGGTGTCGTTCTTGCAGGACGCCGCCAGCGAGCTGCTCTATCCGCTGCTGCCGATCTACCTGACCTCGGTCCTGGGTGCGCCGGCGGCTGTGGTCGGGGCGGTCGAGGGCGCCGCCGAGGGGGCGGCCTCGCTGACCAAGCTGGCCTCCGGACCGCTGGGGGACCGGTTCGCCAGACGGCCGTTGATCGCCGGCGGCTACGGGATGGCGGCGCTGGGCAAGGTGATCGTGGCCGCCGCCGGGACGTGGCCGGGGGTGCTGGTCGGCCGGGTCACCGACCGGCTCGGCAAGGGACTGCGCGGTGCCCCCCGCGATGCGCTGCTGGTGGACGGTATCGACGCCGCCGCACGGGGCAGGGTCTTCGGATTCCACCGTGCCATGGACACGTTCGGCGCAGTGGTTGGTCCACTGCTCGGGCTGGCCGGCTACGAACTGCTCGACCAGCAGATTGCGCCGCTGCTGTGGGTGGCGGTGATTCCCGCGGTGCTGTCCGTGACGCTGGTGTTCGGCGTGCGCGAACGGGCCAGGGCGGTGGCGCCGGTGGCGCGGCCGCCGCTGTTCTCGAGGGTCCGGGACCTGCCTCGGCGCTACTGGCGGGTGACCGCACTGCTGGTCGGTTTCGGCGTGGTGAACTTTCCCGACGCGCTTCTCCTGTTGCGGCTCGACGAGATCGGCTTCTCCGTCGTCGGGGTGATCCTGGCCTACGTCGGCTACAACGTCGTGTACGCGGTGGCGAGTTACCCGGCCGGCGCGCTGGCCGACCACGTCGGCAAGCCGGCCGTGTACGCCGTCGGGTTGGGGTTCTTCGCCGTCGGTTACACCGGGCTGGGGCTGACCGCCGACACGCTCACCGCATGGCTGCTGATCGGGGTGTACGGGATGTTCACCGCATGCACCGACGGGGTGGGCAAGGCGTGGATCTCATCGCTGGTCGGTGCGGATGTGCAGGCCAGCGCCCAGGGCGTGTTCCAGGGGGCGAGTGGGTTCGCGATCCTGGCGGCCGGGCTGTGGGCGGGTCTGCTGTGGGGCGCCGACGGGACGCTGCCGCTGCTGGTTTCCGGCCTGGCGGGTGGGGTCTTCGCCGTGATCGTCGCGGCGCTCGCGGTGCGGCACCGCTGATGGGCGATGAACCGGATCTACGAGGTCGCCGAGGGCCGCGACGACGGATGATCCGCGCACGGCGGGCATACTCACCTGCGTGACTCGACGGATCCACGTCATCGGCATCGGTGCGGGTGACCCGGACTACGTGACCGGCCAGGCCAGGGCGGCACTCAACGACACCGACGTGTTCTTCGCCATGGACAAAGGCGACACGAAGGACGACCTCGTCGCGTTGCGCCGGCTGATCTGTCAACGGTTCATCGCCGAACCCGGCTACCGGTTCGTCGAGATGCCCGACCCCGTGCGGGCCGAGAGCGGCGACTATCGCCAGGCCGTCGACGCGTGGCACGCCGCGCGGGCCCGGCTGTGGGCTGAGGCGATCACCCGCGAACTCGACGACGACGGCGTCGGCGCCTTCCTCGCCTGGGGTGACCCGTCGCTGTATGACAGCACGCTGCGGATCCTCGACCGGGTGGCCGCCCATGTCGACATCGACTACGACGTCATCCCGGGCATCACCGCCGTCCAAGCGCTCACCGCACGGCACCGGATCCCGCTCAACGACGTCGGCGAACCCGTGCTCATCACCACCGGACGGCGACTGCGCGAACAGGGCCTGACCGGGACCGCGGTCGTGATGCTCGATGCCGACTGCGCGTTCACCGGGATGCCCGCGCAGACCCGGATCTGGTGGGGCGCCTACCTCGGCACCGCCGACGAACTGCTCGTCGCCGGGACCGTCGGCGAGGTCGGCGAGCGGATCGTCGTGCTGCGCGCCGAGGCCCGGGAGCGGCACGGCTGGATCATGGACACCTACCTGCTTCGCTCCTGAGCGTGCGAAGATCAGCCGGTGAGTTTCCTGCTCCGGGCCGTGGTCACCGGGGTGGCGCTGTGGCTGGTGGCGCAACTGGTCTCCGGCGTGGAGTTCGTCGGCGGTGAGAACACCCTGCAGCGCGTCGGCATCGTCTTCGTCGTGGCGGTGGTCTTCGGGCTGGTCAATGCGATCGTCAAACCGATCGTCCAGATCATGTCGATTCCGCTGTACATCGTCACGCTCGGGCTCTTCCACGTCGTCGTCAACGCGTTGATGTTGTGGCTGACCGCATGGATCACCGAGCACACCACCCACTGGGGGCTCTACGTCGACGACTTCTGGTGGACGGCGGTCTGGGCCGGGATCGTGCTGTCCATCGTGAGTTGGGTGCTGTCTGTGCTCAGCGGAAACCTGATCAACCGCTGACCGGCACACTGGACCCATGCCGGAACTGCCCGAGGTCGAAGCGCTGGCGGACCACCTGCGCCGCCACGCCGTCGGACTGCCCGTCGGACGCGTCGACGTGTCGGCGTTCTCGGTGCTGAAGACGTTCGACCCGCCGATCACCGCACTGCACGGCCGCGGGGTCACCGATGCGCACCGGTGGGGCAAGTACCTCGGGCTGCAGGCCGGTGACCTCTACCTGATCACCCACCTGTCCCGCGCCGGGTGGCTGCGCTGGTCGGACAGACTTGCCGCCGCACCGCTGAAACCCGGTAAGGGGCCGGTCGCGCTGCGGGTGCACCTGAACGATCCGGGCACCCCCGGCGCGGCACCCGGGTTCGACCTGACCGAGGCCGGCACCCAGAAGCGCCTGGCGGTCTGGCTGGTGTCCGACCCTTCTGCCGTGCCCGGCATCGCCGCACTCGGGCCGGATGCCCTCGAGCTGTCCGCCGAGGAGCTGAGCTCGGTGTTGGCCAAGCAGAGCGGGCGCATCAAGACCGTGATCACCGACCAGAAGGTGATGGCCGGGATCGGCAACGCCTACAGCGACGAGATCCTGCACGTGGCGCAGTTGTCGCCGTTCGCCACCGCCGACAGACTGACCGCCGAGCAGGTGACCACCCTGCACGATGCGGTGCTCTCCGTGCTCACCGACGCGGTGTCGCGGTCGGTGGGCCAGCAGGCCGCGACGCTCAAGGGGGAGAAGCGGTCCGGGCTGCGGGTGCACGCGCGGACCGGGCTGCCGTGTCCGGTGTGTGGGGACACGGTGCGCGAGGTGTCGTTCGCCGACAAGTCGTTCCAGTACTGCCCGACGTGCCAGACCGGCGGTCGGGTGCTCGCCGACCGCCGGATGTCGCGGCTGCTCAAATAGCGGTCGTTACGCTCCCCCGGGCGGCTCCTCGCTACGCGGAGCGGCCACGCTCGGTTCGGTAGCGACGCACCAGCGCGTCGGTCGAGGTGTCGGTCTGTCCGGCGGGGGAGTCGTCGCCGGTGAGGACCGGCAGCAGCGCCTTGGCCTGGGTCTTGCCGAGTTCCACACCCCACTGGTCGAAGCTGTCGATACCCCAGATGACGCCTTCGGTGAACACCTGGTGCTCGTAGAGCGCGATGAGCTGGCCGACCACCGACGGCGTCAGTTTGGTCGCGAGAATGCTTGTGGTGGGCCGGTTCCCGGGCATCACCTTGTGCGGTACGACGTCGGCGGGAGTGCCTTCGGCGGTGATCTCCGCGGCGGTTTTGCCGAAGGCCAGCACCTGGGTCTGGGCGAAGAAGTTGCTCATCAGCAGGTCGTGCATGCTGCCGGTGCCGTCGGCGGTGGGCAGGTCGTCGGTGGGTTCGGAGAACCCGATGAAATCCGCCGGGACCAGGCGGGTGCCCTGGTGCAGCAGTTGGTAGAACGCGTGTTGGCCGTTGGTGCCCGGCTCACCCCAGAAAATCTCACCGGTGTCGGTGGACACCGGCGTGCCGTCGGCGCGCACCGACTTGCCGTTCGACTCCATGGTCAACTGCTGCAGATAGGCCGCGAAGCGGGACAGGTCGTTGGAGTAGGGCAGCACCGCGCGGGACTGAGCGCCGAAGAAATCGGAGTACCACAGCCCGATCAGACCCAGCAGCGCAGGCGCGTTGGCTTCCAGTGGCGCGGTGCGGAAGTGTTCGTCGAGCAGATGGAAGCCGGACAGGAATTCGGCGAAGCGCTCCCTGCCGATCGCGGCCATCACGCTGAGCCCGATCGCGCTGTCCACCGAGTAGCGCCCGCCGACCCAGTCCCAGAACCCGAACATGTTGGCGACGTCGATGCCGAATTCGTCGACCAGTTTCTGGTTGGTCGAGACCGCGACGAAATGCTTGGCGACCGCGGCGTCACCAAGGGCGTCGGTCAGCCAGCGCCGAGCGGCGGTGGCGTTGGTCAGCGTCTCCAGCGTGGAGAAGGTCTTGGAGGCGACGATGAACAGCGTTGTCGCCGGGTCGAGTCCGTCGAGCTTCGCGACCAGATCGGCCGGGTCTACGTTGGACACGAAACGCGCCGAGATCCCGGCGTCGGCGTAGTGTCGCAACGCCCCGTGGACCATCACCGGCCCCAGATCCGAGCCGCCGATCCCGATGTTCACGACGGTCCTGATGCGCTCGCCGGTCGCACCCGTCCACTCGCCGCAGCGCAGCCGGTCGGTGAAATCGCCCATCCGGTCCAGCACCTCGTGCACATCGGCCACCACATCCTGACCGTCGACGGTCAAGGTCGCCTCACGCGGCAGCCGCAGCGCGGTGTGCAGCACCGCCCGGTCCTCGGAGGTGTTGATGTGCACCCCGGACAACATCGCGTCGCGACGCTCTTCCAAACCCGCCGTGCGGGCCAGATCGACCAGCAGCCGCAGCGTCTCCCGGGTGACCCGATGTTTGCTGTAGTCGATGTAGAGATCGCCCACCGACACCGTCAGCTCGGTGCCCCGCGGCGGATCCTCGGTGAACAACTCCCGCAGATGCCTCCCGGCGATCTCGCCGTGGTGGCGCTGCAACGCCTGCCAGGCGGAAGTGGCGGATATGTCGGTGGGCTGGTCGTCGGCCGTCATGTGTTCCGACCCTAGTGCGGCCGCCGGAGCGACGGTGTACATGATGGCTGTATGGACACCGCCGCGCTGTTGAAGTCAGTTCCCACCGGACTGTGGATCGGTGGTGAGGAGCGGCCGGCCGAGTCGACGTTCAACGTGTTGGACCCCAGCAACGACGAAGTGCTGGTGGCCGTCGGTGATGCGACGGCCACCGACGCGGTCGCCGCGCTCGACGCCGCGTGCGCAGTGCAGGCCGAATGGGCGGCGACCCCCGCCCGGAAACGCGGCGAGATCCTGCGGTCGGTCTTCGAGACGCTCACCGACCGCGCCGACGACATCGCCGCGCTGATGACCCTCGAGATGGGCAAGGTGCTCGCCGAGAGCAGGGGTGAGGTCACCTACGGCGCCGAGTTCTTCCGCTGGTTCGCCGAGGAGGCCGTCCGCATCGGCGGCCGGTACACACCCAGCCCGGCCGGCACCGGCCGCATCGTCGTCACCAAACAACCCGTCGGACCGTGTTACGCAATCACCCCGTGGAACTTCCCGCTGGCGATGGGCACCCGCAAGATGGGACCGGCGTTCGCCGCGGGCTGCACGATGATCGTCAAACCCGCGCAGGAAACGCCACTGACCATGCTGTACCTGGCCAAGCTGATGGCCGGGGCCGGGCTGCCCAACGGCGTGCTGTCGGTGCTGCCGACCAGCAGCCCCGGACCGGTCACCGAGGCGCTCGTCGACGACGGCCGGCTGCGTAAGCTGACCTTCACCGGTTCCACGGGGGTGGGCAAGTCGCTGGTGAAACAGTCCGCGGACAAGCTGCTGCGCACGTCGATGGAGCTCGGCGGCAACGCGCCGTTCATCGTGTTCGACGACGCCGACATCGACGCCGCGGTCGACGGCGCGATGCTGGCCAAGATGCGCAACGGCGGTGAGGCGTGCACCGCGGCCAACCGCTTCCACGTCGCCAACGGCGTGCGTGACGAGTTCACCGCGAAGCTGGTCAAGCGGATGAGCGAGGTGACACTGGGCAACGGCCTCGACGAATCCGCGACGCTCGGCCCGCTGATCAACAACAAGCAGCTGCAGAAGGTGACCGAACTCGTCTCCGACGCGGTCTCGCGCGGGGCGACCGTCGCCGTCGGCGGTGTCGCCCCCGGCGGACCCGGCAACTTCTACCCGGCCACGGTGCTCGCCGACGTCCCGGCCGGCGCCCGCATCCTCAAGGAGGAGGTGTTCGGGCCCGTCGCCCCGATCACCGGATTCGACTCCGAGGAGGAGGGCGTCGCCGCGGCCAACGACACCGAATACGGACTGGCGGCCTACGTCTACACCCGGTCGCTGGATCGCGCGCTGCGCGTCGCCGAGGCCATCGAATCCGGGATGGTGGGTGTCAACCGCGGCGTGATCAGCGACCCCGCCGCGCCGTTCGGCGGTATCAAGGAGTCCGGCTTCGGCCGCGAGGGCGGCACCGAGGGTATCGAGGAGTACCTCGACACGAAGTACATCGCTTTGACGAAGTAAACGCAGGCGCGCCTTCCGGGTTCGACCGTCCGGCGCCCATAGACTCCGGTCCTCGGAACCGATATTTGGGAGGCGCCGGAGACGTGACTGCCGTGACTGCGGCACCGGTGCGCGTTGTCGCGCGCCGTCGCTGGGTGGCGCCGGTCGCGGGCAGGACGCGCCGCGGGACGGCCGGGCGTCGCGGGATTCCCGCGCTCGACGGTATCCGTGCCGCCGCCGTGGCCCTCGTGCTGGCCGATCACGGCGGTGTGCCCGGTGTCTCGGGCGGGTTCCTCGGCGTCGACGTGTTCTTCGTCCTGAGCGGATTCCTGATCACCTCGCTGCTGCTCGACGAACTCGGCCGCACCGGACGGGTCGACCTGCGCGGGTTCTGGATCCGGCGGGCCCGCCGTCTGCTGCCCGCCCTGCTCGCGATGGTGGCCGCGGTGGTCGCCGCGCGGGTGTTCTTCCCGCCCGCCGCCGTCACCACTCTGCGCGACGACGCCGTCGCCGCGTTCTTCTGGGTGGCCAACTGGGCGTTCGTCGCGCAGCAGACCGACTACTTCTCTCAGGGGAGCCCGCCGTCACCGCTGCAGCACACGTGGTCGCTCGGCGTGGAGGAGCAGTTCTATCTGGTGTGGCCACTGCTGCTGATCGCCGTCGTCGGGGTGTTGGCGATCCGGCGGTCCGCGCCCACCCTGGGGGCGGTCCGCTGGGGGGTGTTCGGGCTGGCGGTGGTCGGTGGGGCGGCGTCGGCGGCGGCCGCTGTGCTCCTGACGTCACAGGCCGGGGATGCCGCCGCCAACCGGGTGTACTTCGGCACCGACACCCGCGTGCAGGCCCTGCTGATCGGTGCGGCCGCGGCGGCCCTGCTGGTGCGTGACTGGTCGACGGTCACGATGGGCACCCCGATCCGCGCGCGCTGGGGACGGTGGGTTGCCCGCCTGCTGTCGGTGGTCGGGCTGGCCGGACTGGCGGTGCTCGCGCACCACGCGACGGGCGCGCCCGCCGAATACCGGATGGGGTTGTTGACCGCGGCGGCGGCCGCGGCCGGCCTCGTCGTCGCCACCACCGCGCTCGACCAGCGCGGTCCGGTCGCGCGTCTGCTTGCGCTGCGCCCGCTGGTGTGGCTTGGCGCGATCTCCTACGGCGTCTACCTGTGGCACTGGCCGATCTTCCTGTTCCTCAACGGCGAACGCACCGGATGGACGGGTTGGCCGCTGCTGGCCGTACGCTGTGCGGCGACACTCGCGGTGGCGGTGCTGAGCTACTGGCTGCTCGAACGACCGATCCGCCGGTGGCGGCCCGCCACGGTGCCGCAACTTCCCCTGGCGCTGGCCACCGCCGCGACGGCCGCCGTCGTGACGATCTCCGTCGTCCCTGTCGGCGGCCACCCCGGTGACGACCTGCCCCCCGGCGGCCTGCTCGACATCAACTCGGCCGCGGCGGTGCTGCCGGAGCGGCCGGTCCCCGTCGACGCCGTGGGTGCGCAGCGGCCGCCGGGCACCCGCAGCGTCGCGGTGTTCGGGGACTCGGTGGCGTGGACGCTGATGCGTTACCTGCCGGATACGCCGGGCCTGCACTTCTCGAATCACACGACCATCGGCTGCGGCATCGCCCGCGGCGGCCCCTACCGGACGACGGGGCAGACGCTGACGCAGAAACCGGAATGCGACACCTGGCCGAGCCGGTGGGCGCAGCGCATCGGCCACGAACGCCCCGACGTCGTGCTGTTGATGATCGGCCGGTGGGAGCTGGTCGACCGGATCAACGAGGGCACGTGGACGCACATCGGCGACGATGCCTACGACGGCTACCTGCGCGGGGAACTGGACCGGGCGCTCGACATCCTCGGCTCGACGGGTGCGCGGGTGGTGGTCACCACCGCGCCGTACAACCGGCGCGCCGAGCAGGCCGACGGCAGCCTGTATCCGGAGGACGACCCCGACCGCGCGGACGCGTGGAACGAGTTGTTGCGGAAGGCCACCGCGAAGCGGCCCAACGTCACGGTGCTCGACCTCAACAAGAAGCTCTCACCGCGCGGTTACTACACCAACCGCGTGGAGGGCATCCAGATGCGCGACGACGGCGTACATCCCACCAGGGAGGCAGTCGAATGGCTGACGCCGTGGCTGACCGGGGCCCTCTCTGACTAGTGGCCGAGGCGGCCGCGGCCCAGGCGCAGCAGCAGCATCGCCAGGTCTTTGCCTTCGGGGCCGAGCACGCCGTAGCGCTCGATCACCTTCATCTCGCGGCTGTGCACCAGGCGGGTGCCGCCCGACGCCATCCGCGCCTTGCCGATGCGCCTGGAGACCTCGGTGCGCCGCTGCACGGCGGCGAGGATGGTGGCGTCGAGTTCGTCGATCTCCTGCCGCAGGGCGTCGATGTCGAGCGACTGATCCATGCCGATGCTCATCTCTGACTCCTCGTGTGGGGGTTCTGGTCTCATCCGGTTTCGGGCCTCACACAAGAGACAGAGCCCCGGATCCGGACGCGGACCGCGGGGCGCAAGGAAGCAGCTAGACCACGGGCACCGCAGGCCGGTACCGGTCAAAAAATCGCCACTGGTCAAGCACGACCGTCAGTGTGCCACCTGCGGCCGTGCCAGCGCAAAGAGTGTCGCCGCGCGGCGGTACGTTGGGACAGACATGAGTGTGAACGTGACTGAACCGAGATCCAGGCCTGGCGACAGGGCCGAGGGGCTCCTCGACGGGCTCAACCCGCAGCAGCGCCAGGCGGTGCTGCACGAGGGGTCGCCGCTGCTGATCGTGGCGGGAGCGGGGTCGGGTAAGACCGCGGTGCTGACCCGCCGCATCGCCTACCTGCTGGCCGCCCGCGACGTCGGGGTCGGCCAGGTGCTGGCCATCACGTTCACCAACAAGGCCGCCGCCGAGATGCGCGAACGCGTCGTCGGGCTGATCGGCCCTCGGGCGAGGTCGATGTGGGTGGCGACGTTCCACTCGACGTGTGTGCGGATCCTGCGCAACCAGGCGTCGCTGCTGCCCGGCCTCAACTCGAACTTCTCGATCTACGACGCCGACGACTCGCGCCGGCTGCTGGTGATGATCGGCAAGGCCATGGGCCTGGACACCAAGAAGTACTCGCCCCGCCTGCTGTCCAACGGGATCTCGAACCTGAAGAACGAGCTGATCGGGCCCGAACAGGCCGCCGCCGAGGCCGCCGACGACCTGGCCCGCATCATCGCCGACGTCTACGCCGAGTACCAGCGCCGGCTGCGCGCCGCCAACGCGCTGGACTTCGACGATCTGATCGGCGAGACGGTCGCTGTGCTGCAACGCTTTCCGCAGATCGCGCAGTACTACCGCCGCCGCTTCCGGCATATCCTGGTCGACGAGTACCAGGATACCAACCACGCCCAGTACGTCCTGGTGCGCGAACTGGTCGGCCACCAGCGGCACGGGGCGGACGCCGGGATGGACACGGTACCGCCCGCGGAGCTGTGCGTGGTGGGCGACGCCGACCAGTCGATCTACGCGTTCCGCGGTGCGACGATCCGCAACATCGAGGACTTCGAACGGGACTATCCCAACGCGACCACCATCCTGCTGGAGCAGAACTACCGCTCCACCCAGACCATCCTCAACGCCGCGAACTCGGTGATCGCCCGCAACGCCGGCCGGCGCGAGAAGCGGCTGTGGACCGACTCCGGTCAGGGCGAGCTGATCGTCGGCTACGTCGCCGACAACGAACACGACGAGGCGCGGTTCGTCGCGAAGGAGATCGACGCGCTGGCCGACGGTGCTTCCGGGACCGGCTACAGCTACAACGATTTCGCGGTCTTCTACCGCACCAACAACAGCTCCCGCGCCCTGGAGGAGGTGTTCATCCGCGCCGGCATCCCGTACAAGGTCGTCGGCGGCGTCCGGTTCTACGAACGCCGAGAGATCCGCGACATCGTCGCCTACCTGCGGGTGCTGGACAACCCCGGCGACTCGGTGAGCATGCGCCGCATCCTCAACACCCCGCGGCGCGGTATCGGCGACCGGGCCGAGGCCTGCGTCGCGGTGTACGCCGAGAACACCGGTGCCAGCTTCAGCGACGCCCTGCAGGCCGCCGCCGAGGGCGCGGCGCCGATGCTCAACACCCGCTCGCAGAAGTGCATCGCGAGTTTCGTGCAGCTGCTCGACGGACTGCGCGGCCGCCTCGGTGACGAACTCGGCGAGCTTGTCGAGGCGGTGCTCGACCGCACCGGCTACCGCGCGGAGCTCGAGGCGTCCAACGATCCGCAGGACCTCGCGCGGCTGGACAACCTCAACGAATTGGTCAGCGTCGCACACGAGTTCAGCATCGACCGGGCCAACGCCGCGGCGTTGGCCGAAGACCTCGACGAACCGGTCGACGAGGACATCCCCGATACCGGTGTGCTGGCGCAGTTCCTCGAGCGGGTGTCGCTGGTGGCCGACGCCGACGAGCTGCCCGAACACGGCGCCGGGGTGGTGACGATGATGACGCTGCACACCGCCAAGGGACTGGAGTTCCCCGTCGTGTTCGTCACCGGCTGGGAGGACGGCATGTTCCCGCACATGCGGGCACTCGGTGATCCCAACGAACTGTCCGAGGAGCGCCGGCTGGCCTACGTCGGCATCACCCGGGCCCGTCAGCGGCTCTATCTGAGCCGGGCGAAGGTGCGCTCGTCGTGGGGGCAACCCATGCTCAACCCGGAGTCGCGGTTCTTGCAGGAGATCCCGCAGGAGCTCATCGACTGGCAGCGCACCGATCCGACGCCGTCGTTCGGCGGGCCCGGCCGGATGTCCACCGGCTCCTCCGGTACGAGTCTCGGGGCACCGCGCCCGTCGCCGATGCGGTCGGGTGGCGGTAAGAAGCCGCTGATCGTGCTCGAACCCGGTGACCGCATCAACCACGACAAGTACGGGCTGGGCCGCGTCGAAGAGGTCTCCGGCGTCGGTGAATCCGCGATGTCCCTGATCGACTTCGGCAGCGCCGGACGCGTCAAGCTGATGCACAACCACGCCCCGGTGCAGAAGCTCTAACCCGACTGGGCCCACCGTCCCGTGCTGGGCAGCAGCGTCAGCGCGATCGCCGCCACCGGCAGCACGGGGATACCGTAGACGATCCACGGGAACGTCGCGCCGGCGACGAACAGGCTGCCGAAGATCAGCAGCCCGATGGCACATCCGACGACGATGAGCAACCGGCCCATCCGTCGGCGCAGCAGCAGCGTCACGAGCCCGGCGACGGACGCGGCCGCCGAGATCGTCGTGAGGAACCCGATTGCCACACAGAACAATTGGTCGGTCCTCCACCACCCCGCGATCAGATCGGTGGCGATGACGGCGGTGGCCCATCCGGACACGATCGTGAGCACCGCCGCGGCGATCGCGGTGCGCGGATGCGCGACCACTGTGGTCGCGGGGATCTCGACCGGCCGGGGCCGCGGGATGTACGACGTCTGCGTACGGTCCTCGACCGCGGGTGATTCGATGTGGCTGGTCTGCGGTTCGGACCCTACCGTGGGCAGCCCGCCGGTCGGATGCCGGCGGATGATGCGCGTCTCGGGGTCGTGCTGAGGAGGCGAGTCGCCTGGTTGGCCAGTCGAGTCAGCTGAACTCACTCAGCCAACATAGCTGCCGGTGGAGATGCCCCGGTTGGACAACCACCCCACCGGATCGATGCGGTTCGAACCGCCGACGAGCACCTCGAAGTGCAGGTGCGGGCCGGTCGAGTTACCGCGGTTGCCCATCGTCGCGATCTGGTCGCCGGCCATGACCTGCTCGCCGACGCTCACCGACCACGTGTTCAGGTGACCGTAGAGCGTCACCGTGCCGTCGGCGTGGCGCAGTTTGACCCAGGCGCCGTAGCCGGCGGTCGGGCCGACGTCGATCACGACACCGTCGGCGGCGGCGAGGATCGGCGTGCCGATCGGCCCGGCGATGTCGATCCCGCCGTGCAGCACACCCCAGCGGTAGCCGAAGCCGGACGTCCAGATGCCCTTCGTCGGCATCACGAAGAGGGGCCTCATCTGGCGCGCCTCGCGTTCGGCGCGCTCCTGGGCGAAGGCGGCTGCCTTCTGGATCTCCTCGTGGTGCACGGCGGTGTTGGCGGTCGAGGCGACGGACACGATCTGCATCCCGCCGACGGATCCGGTGATGGACGCACCCTCGACGGTCGTATCACCCGACGCCACCACCGTGTCGGTGGTGTCCGGAGCGGAGTTCTGGGTCATCGAGTAGGCGCCCGCGGCGGTTGCGCCCGCGGCCATGGCGGCGGCCACCAAACGGCCCTTGATCGGGCCCTCGGCCTCCTTGCGGTGCACGCCCCGGCGGGCGCGGAGGTCGATGATGTCGGTGGCGGCGGCGCCGTCGCTGACGTCGGTGTGGCTGTCGCGGTAGGCGTGGGACCGGCGGGGTGCGTCGGCGGCGTCACCATCGGCGCGGAACTGCGCGGGGACCGCCAGCTGCAGCGGGACGAGGTCGTCGGTGTCGTGCAGGTCGTCGAGTTCGGGGGCCCGGATGACTTGCGAGTCCCGGTCGAAGGCGGTGCTGTCACGGAAGTCGAGTTCGTCCAGATCGCCGAACTCGCCGAACTCGCCGAACTCGTTGAACGGGATGACGTCGGTGACTTCTGCGGCATGTTCAGCGGGAGTCGACACGCCTTGCCGCCGGCGAGCATTCGTCGAGGCTCCCTCGCGGGACCGGGACGAACGATGCGCTGCCAACCTGAAGTATCCTTTGTCGTGATCTGCCCGTTACCTATCAAGACCAGATGGCACGTTAACCAAATCCCAATGAGGGTGGCAACCCGGGGGAGCGCACCACCGGAATTTGTGAGGTGTATCACGTTGGCGGCGCGGTGAGATCTCCCACATCCGCGGTGGGCGATGAGACCGGCTGAGCCGGTGTGGATAAGGTTCCCACGAGCGCCCTGGGTGCACACCTTCGAATATCGTGACCGTCAACGCAGACAGACAGTGAGTCCATGGACCTTTTCGAGTACCAGGCGAAGGAGCTGTTCGCCAAGCACAACGTCCCGACCACGCCTGGCCGGGTGACAGACACCGCCGAAGACGCCAAGGCGATCGCCGAGGAGATCGGCAAGCCCGTGATGGTCAAGGCCCAGGTCAAGGTCGGCGGCCGCGGTAAGGCCGGTGGCGTGAAGTACGCCGCCACCGCAGACGACGCCTTCACCCACGCGCAGAACATCCTCGGTCTCGACATCAAGGGCCACGTCGTGAAGAAGCTGCTGGTCGCCGAGGCCAGCGACATCGCGGAGGAGTACTACATCTCCTTCCTCCTCGACCGCGCCAACCGCACGTACCTGGCCATGTGCTCGGTCGAGGGCGGTGTGGAGATCGAAGAGGTCGCCGCCACCAAGCCCGACCGCCTGGCCCGGATTCCCGTGGACCCCACCAAGGGTGTCGACGAGGCCTTCGCGCGCGAGATCGCCGGGAAGGGCCACCTGCCCGCCGAGGTGCTCGACGCCGCCGCGGTGACCATCGCCAAGCTGTGGGAGGTGTTCGTCGGCGAGGACGCCACCCTGGTGGAGGTCAACCCGCTGGTGCGCACGCCCGACGGTCAGATTCTGGCGCTCGACGGCAAGGTCACCCTCGACGCCAACGCCGACTTCCGTCATCCGGAGCACGCCGAGTTCGAGGACCGCGATGCGACCGATCCGCTGGAGCTCAAGGCCAAGGAGAACGACCTCAACTACGTCAAACTCGACGGGCAGGTCGGCATCATCGGCAACGGCGCGGGCCTGGTCATGTCGACACTCGACGTGGTCGCCTACGCGGGCGAGAAGCACAACAACGTCAAACCGGCCAACTTCCTCGACATCGGCGGCGGCGCCTCGGCCGAGGTGATGGCCAACGGTCTGGATGTCATCCTGCACGACAGCCAGGTCAAAAGTGTGTTCGTCAACGTCTTCGGCGGCATCACCGCGTGCGACGCCGTCGCCAACGGCATCGTCACGGCGCTCGAGATCCTGGGCGGGGAAGCCGACAAGCCGCTCGTTGTGCGCCTCGACGGCAACCGCGTCGAGGAGGGTCGCAAGATCCTCGCCGACGCCAACCACCCGCTGGTGGTGCTGGCGCAGACCATGGACGAGGGCGCCGACATGGCCGCCGAGCTGGCAGCGAAGGCCTGAGAGGACTGCAACGATGTCGATCTTTCTGAACAAGGACTCCAAGGTCATCGTCCAGGGCATCACCGGTGGCGAGGGCACCAAGCACACCGCGCTGATGCTCAAGGCCGGCACCCAGGTGGTCGGCGGCGTCAATGCCCGCAAGGCCGGCACCACCGTCAGCCACGTCGATAAGGATGGCCGGAACGTCGAGCTGCCGGTGTTCGGCAGCGTCGGTGAGGCGATGAAGGAGACCGGCGCCGACGTGTCGGTGGTATTCGTGCCGCCGAAGTTCGCCAAGGACGCGATCATCGAGGCCATCGACGCCGGGATCGCGCTGCTCGTGGTGATCACCGAGGGCATCCCGGTGCAGGACACCGCCTACGCCTGGGCCTACAACCTCTCCAAAAACAACGGCCGGGGGGTCCCGAAGACCCGCATCATCGGCCCCAACTGCCCCGGCATCATCACACCCGGCGAGGCGCTGGCCGGCATCACGCCCGCCAGCATCACCGGCTCCGGCCCGGTCGGCCTGGTGTCGAAGTCCGGCACGCTGACCTACCAGATGATGTACGAGCTGCGTGACTTCGGCATCTCGACCGCGATCGGCATCGGCGGCGACCCGATCATCGGCACCACGCACATCGACGCGATCGAGGCGTTCGAGAAGGACCCCGACACCAGGGTCATCGTGATGATCGGTGAGATCGGCGGCGACGCCGAGGAGCGTGCGGCCGACTACATCAAGGCCAACGTCTCCAAGCCGGTCGTCGGCTATGTCGCGGGCTTCACCGCTCCGGAGGGCAAGACGATGGGCCACGCCGGTGCCATCGTGTCAGGTTCGTCGGGCACCGCGTCGGCCAAGAAGGAAGCGCTCGAGGCGGCCGGCGTGAAAGTCGGCAAGACCCCGTCGGAGACCGCGCAGCTCGCTCGGGAGCTCCTGCAGAACCAGTAGGCGAAGGACCACCCTCCGGGAGATCGGGATTAGACACCGTCGTGCGCCGGGTACGAGCGTGGGTGCGCTAGCGTGGGAGAGCGAATTGCTCAGGTGGTCCGTGTTCATGCGCACGTGTTGCCCACGTCAGGCGCCCCGATCAGCACAGGAGAGGTCATGACCTACTCACCCGGTAGCCCCGGATATCCACCGGCCAATCAGCCCACCACCCAGTTCCCGGCGCCGACCCAGCACTTCGGCAAGTTGCCCGGACAGCCCGCCGCCGGCGAGGGCCCCAACAAGCTGCCCGCCTACCTGCTCATGGTGGTCGCAGCCCTCGGCCTGCTCGTCTACCTCTGCAACTTCGGGCCGATCTTCGAGATCAGCGCGTCGGACTTCCTCGGCCCGGGTGGCACCATCAGCGGTTCGACGCTCGGCATCGGGCTCGCGGTCATCTCGGCGCTCACCGCCGGCCTGCTGGCCGGTGTCACACTGCTGTCCAAGGGCCGCACCTACGTCGCGATCGCGGCCGTGCTGTCGGTGCTCGCGTTGCTGCTCGTCATCGCCGAACTGATCAACAAGCCGTCCGAGGCCTCGATCGGCTGGGCGCTCTACGCGATGATCGTGCTGTCGCTGCTGCAGGCCGGATCGGCCGTCGCCGCGCTGCTCTTCGACACCGGTGTCCTGACCCCGCCCACGCCGCAGCCCAAGTACGACCAGCAGCAGCAATACGGTCAGTACGGCGGCCCGGGCCCCTACTACGGTCAGCCGCACTCCGGAGCGCACCAGCAGGCCCCGCAGCAGCGTCCCGGTTACCCGTCGCAGTACGGCGGCGGCTACCCCGGCGCCGGCTACCCCGGTGCCGGTGGCCCGTCGGCCGGCGGCTTCCAGGGCCCGGGACAGCAGAGCGGTCCGCCGACCCCTCCCACCGGATTCCCGACCTACGGCCAGCCCCAGCAGCAGGGCGGCGGTTCCGGAGATGGCGGTTCCGGACAGGGACAGCAGCAGCCGCCGGCGTCGCAGCAGTCCGGCCCGAACCCCTCGTAGAACCGACCGCGCGTGCGTGAACAACGCGCACGCCAGCCTGTGCGAGGGGCCCGGTTGGTGGACAACCGGCCGGTCGGCGTCCGCCAGGCCCGCGAACTGTTGCGGGTCGCGTTCGGGCCGTCCGTCGTGGCACTCGTCGTCATCGCGGCGGTGACGCTGCTGCAGCTGCTCATCGCCAACAGCGATATGACGGGTGGCTTCGGCGCCATCGCGAGCATGTGGCTGGGCGTGCATCTGGTACCGGTCTCGATCGGGGGCAGTGAACTCGGCGCGATGCCGTTGATGCCCGCGTTGATGATGGTGTGGGGCACCGCCCGCACCACCGCGGCGGCGACGCCGCCGCACGGCTCCTGGTTCGTCACCCGGTGGGTGGTGGCCTCCGCGCTGGGCGGGCCGCTGCTGATCGCCGCGACCGCGCTGGCCGTCATCGACGACGCCGCCTCGGTGCTGACCGAACTGCAGACCCCGTCGGCGCTGCGCGCGTTCGGCGGTGTGTTGGCCGTGCACCTGATCGGAGCCGCGATCGGGGTGGCGTCGCGGGTGGGACGCCGCACGGTGCCGGCCTCGCCGCTGCCCGACTGGCTACCCGACGCGTTCCGGGCGGCCGCGGCGGGTGTGCTCGCGCTGGCCGGTCTGTGCGGTGTGGTCATCGCGGGATCGCTGGTCGCGCACTGGTCCACCATGCACGAACTTTTCGCGATCACCGATTCGGTGTTCGGGCAGTTCAGCCTGACGGTGTTGTCGCTGCTGTACCTGCCCAACGTCGTCGTGGGCGCGGCCGCGGTGGCGGTCGGTTCCAGCGCGCACATCGGGCTGGCGACGTTCAGTTCGTTCACAGTCCTCGGAGGGGACGTGCCCGCACTGCCCGTGCTGGCGGCGGTTCCGGAACCGCCGCTGGCACCGGTCTGGGTGGCGTTGCTGATCGTCGGCGCCGCCTCCGCGGTCGCGGTCGGTCAACAGGTCGCCCGCAGGCCCGCACCGATCCGCATCGCGGCGGCGAAGCTGGTGGTCGCGTCGACGGTCGCGGCGCTGACCATGGCGCTGCTCGGCGTGGCGGGCGGCGGACGCCTCGGTAACTTCGGTCAGGTGGGGGTCGACCAGACCACCTTCGGACCGGCGGTCTTTCTGTGGTTCACGGTGATCGGCGGGCTGACCGTGGCGATGTCCGGCGGCATCGTCCGTCGGCCGCGGCGCGTCCGGGTGACCGAACGCGACCCGGAACCCGGGCCGGCGCCCGGGCAGGATCTCGACGACGCCGGGACCGGACCGATCGTCGACACTGTCCCGCACGCCCGCGAACCGGTCACCGCGGAACCGGTTCCCGGTGAGCCCGACCCCGCGCTGGACCCCGAGGAGCACTTCCTCGTCGACGACGCGGGCAGTGCCGCTGCCGACACGGCCCCTACCGACGGCGAGCCGCGGCGCTGGGCCGACTAGGCTGCTGCGCGTGCAGCAACCGATTCGTGTGCCTCCGCGCGCACCTGCACGGCTGGTGGTGCTCGCATCGGGCACCGGATCGCTGCTCGCTTCGCTGCTCGAATCCACCGTCGACGACTATCCGGCGCGCGTGGTCGCCGTCGGGACCGACCGGACCTGCGCCGCACTCGACATCGCCGCCGCCGCGCAGGTGCCCACCTACACCGTCCGGGTCGGGGACTACCCCGATCGCGCCGCGTGGGACGCCGCGGTCACCGCGGCGACCGCCGAACACGAACCCGACTTCGTTGTGTCCGCCGGCTTCATGAAGGTCCTCGGCCCCGAGTTCCTCAACCGCTTCCCCGGCCGGGTGGTCAACACCCACCCCGCCCTGCTGCCCGCATTCCCGGGAGCCCACGCCGTCGCCGACTCGCTGAGCTACGGCGTACGCGTCACCGGCTGCACCGTGCACCTGGTCGACGCGGGGACGGACACCGGGCCGATCCTCGCCCAGGAAGCCGTCGCGGTGCACGACGGCGACGACGAGGCGACCCTGCACGAGCGGATCAAGGTGGTCGAACGACGACTGCTGGTGGATGTCCTGGCCGCGATGGCGCAGCGCGGCGTGACCTGGACCGGACGAAAGGCGACCATAGGATGAGCGGTGACCAAAGGCACGCCGGAGCGAAGAAGCCGATCCGGCGCGCGCTGATCAGCGTGTACGACAAGACCGGGCTGATCGACCTGGCGCGCGGACTGCACGAGGCCGGCGTGGACATCGTGTCGACCGGTTCCACCGCGAAAACCATTGCCGCCAAAGGCATTCCGGTGGCACCGGTCGAGTTCGTGACCGGATTCCCCGAAGTGCTCAACGGGCGCGTCAAGACGCTGCATCCGCACATCCATGCCGGCCTGCTCGCCGACACCAGCAAACCCGAGCACGTCGAGGCGCTGGCGAAGCTCGGCATCGCACCGTTCGACCTCGTGGTGGTCAACCTCTACCCGTTCAGCGAGACCGTCGAATCCGGCGCGTCGGTCGACGAGTGCGTGGAGCAGATCGACATCGGCGGCCCGTCGATGGTGCGCGCGGCCGCGAAGAACCACCCGAACGTGGCGGTGGTCGTCGAACCGAACGGTTACGACGGTGTGCTGGCCGCCGTCCGAACCGGCGGCTTCACCCTTGCCGAACGAAAGATCCTGGCGTCGTTGGCGTTCCGGCACACCGCAGAATACGACGTGGCGGTGGCGTCGTGGATGGGTGCGACGCTGGCGCCCGGTGAAGACCAAGCGCCGGCTGCTCTCCCCGCCTGGGTGGGCGGCACGTGGCGGCGCGCCGCGGTGCTGCGCTACGGCGAGAATCCCCATCAGCAGGCGGCGCTCTACCGCGACGCCACCGCGTGGCCGGGGCTGGCGCAGGCCGAGCAGTTGCACGGCAGGGAGATGTCGTACAACAACTACACCGACGCGGATGCGGCGTGGCGGGCGGCGTTCGACCACGAGGAGATCTGCGTCGCGATCATCAAGCACGCCAACCCGTGCGGTATCGCGATCTCGTCGGTGTCGGTCGCCGACGCCCACCGCAAGGCCCACGAATGTGACCCGCAGTCGGCGTTCGGCGGGGTGATCGCCACGAACAGCGCCGTCAGCGTCGAGATGGCCGGGACCGTCGCCGACATCTTCACCGAGGTCATCGTCGCCCCGGCCTACGAGTCCGGCGCCGTCGAGATCCTGTCCCGCAAGAAGAACATCCGCATCCTGGTGGCCGTGCAACCGCCGACCACCGGCACCGAACTCCGGCAGATCAGCGGCGGTCTGCTGCTGCAGCAGCGCGATGCGCTCGACGCCGACGGCGACGATCCGGTCAACTGGACCCTCGCGACGGGTGCGCCCGCCGATCCGGCGACGCTGGGCGACTTGACGTTCGCCTGGCGCGCCTGTCGCGCGGTGAAGTCCAACGCCATCGTCGTGGTCGCCGACGGCGCCACCGTGGGGGTCGGGATGGGGCAGGTCAACCGGGTCGACGCGGCGCGGCTTGCCGTGCAGCGGGCCGGTGACCGGGTGCGCGGCGCGGTCGCGGCGTCGGATGCGTTCTTCCCGTTCCCCGACGGGCTGGAGACACTCACCGAGGCGGGGGTGAAGGCGATCGTGCACCCCGGCGGATCCATGCGCGACGACGTGGTGACCGAGGCGGCGGCCGAGGCCGGTATCGCGCTCTACCTGACCGGCGCGCGGCACTTCGCGCACTGACCGGCGTTCGCTCAGAGCGGTGGTTCGTCGTCTTCGAGCGCCCGCAGCGGTGGGCAGTCGATGTAGTGCGCCTGATTGCCACCGGCCCGGCGGGCCACGGCGACTGCCGAGCGGGCGAGTTCGAGCAACTCGTCGAGGACCTGCTCCGGTGGGCGTTCCACGAGCGCGTGCATCGGCGTGCTGACCACGCCGATGCTCGCCGACGTCCGCGGCGGCGTGGTGCGGATCGCACTGCGCACCCGCTCGACGAGCGCGGAGCTGTCGGTCGTCGGGAAGCTGTCGGCGATCAGGAACTCGGTCTCCGGCAGGTGGGCGATCACCGCGTTCTGCCGCGTGGTCTCCCGCAGGGTCTGCGCCGCGGCGACCCGCGCCCGCTCGCCGGCCTGCCGGCCCCTGGCCTGGGTCAGCAGCGCGAAGTTGTCCAGGTCCACGACGAGGAGGACGAAGAACCGGTCGTCCTCGCGGTTGCGGGAGCTGATGTAGGCCGCGGCGGCGCGGTCGAAGGCGTCGCGGTTGCAGAGGCCGGTCAGCGGGTCGATGTCGGTGTTGAGGACGTCGATGCCCAGCAGGTGGACCAGCGCATGACACACCGACGGGGTCGCGACGTAGAGGATGATCAGGAATATCAGCGTCGAGATCGCCAGCGCCGGATCGCCGTTGAGCGCCACCCGCACGGCGAGCACGGTCGCGGTGGGCAGCGCCACCACGAAGTTGAACGCCATCATCTTCGGCGTGTGGAAGAAAGCGATGTAGCCGGCGAGGACCGCGAACGTCGCCGCGCCGAACATGCCGTTGAACGGATCGGCTTTGATCAGACACCCGACGCTGATCGCCAGTGCGGCTGCGACCACGAAGCCGGCTGATTGACGTTGGCTGGGCCAGCCTTGCCGGCACCAGCCGATCGCCATGCCGACGAGGGCCACCGCGATGACCGCCGTTCCGATGCGCCCGGCCGTGCCCGTCGGCCCCGCCGGACTGAACATGGACACCAGCAGGACGACAGCGAATCCGAGGAGCGACCCGCCGACCGTGCGGCAGATACCGCGTTGGGCGCCGCGAGCCGCGAGGAATGCGGTGAGCCAGTAGTAGTGGTCGGGCTGGCGCCACCATTCGCGCATTGCGCCGGTCATGAACCCCCCCGAACTGATGGCCGGCGTCGGGCTGATGATGACATCGGCAACTGTAGCGTGGCCCCGAAAACCCCCCCGCGCAACTGTCGGGTCCGAACGCTCAAGGCGATCGTGGTCTGCTTGCCGATGCCCGCACCCACGTCGGTGATGAGCCGGCGCTCCGGTGCGGCGGGGTTCGGCGTGCTGTCGGCGTCGGAGCTCCTCACCGCGACCACGGAGACCACCGCGGCGACCAGCAGGATGACGGCGAGGACGGCGCCGGCGACGATCAGGCGGCGGCGGCGCGGCGGCGGCTGTCCCTGTGCCGGCCCGTATTGCGCGCCGGGATAGAGGGCGCCGCTCGGCATCCACGGTGAGACCAGCACCGGCGGTGGCGCGGCAAGGGGGCCGGCCGCCTGCGCCAGTGCGACGGCGAAGTCGTGGCAGCACCCGAAGCGCGCCGCCGGATCCTTCGCCAGTGCGCGGGTCATCGCCGCGTCGAACGCCCGCAACTCGGGCCGGGTGTCGCCGAGGCGCGGCGGCGGTGTGTTGAGGTGGTGGCTGATGATCACCGCGGGGTTGCTGTGCGGGAACGGCGGACTGCCCGTGAACAGCCGGTGGGTCGTCGCGGCCAGTGAGTACTGGTCGGCCCGGCCGTCGATCGGGTGGCCCATCAGCTGCTCGGGCGCGCTGTAACTCATCGACCCGACCGCGATGTTCGACGACGTCAGGCCGGTGTTGTCCTCGGCGTGGCGGGCGATGCCGAAGTCGGTGAGCAGGATCCGCCGGCCCGCCCGGTCAGGACCGGTGACGAGGACGTTGGCCGGTTTGACATCGCGGTGCAGCAGGTGGCGCTGGTGGGCATAGTCGAGCGCATCGGCGACGGCGGTGACGATCTCGATCACGTCAGCGGCGGGCAGCCCGTTCGGATAGCGGTCGACGAGCAGCCGGGCGGCGTCGTGGCCGTCGACGAAATCCATCGAGATCCACAGCCGGCCGTCGTACTCGCCGCGGTCGTGCACCCCGACGATGTGCGGATGCCACAGCGTGGCGGCCAGATCGGCCTCGCGGCTGAACCGGTGCCGGTACCCGTCGTCGGCGGAGAACGACGCGGGCAGCACCTTGAGCGCGTCCCGGCGTGGCAGCCGGGGATGCTGCGCCAGATACACCTCACCCATGCCGCCGGTGCCCACCAGTCGCACGATGGTGTAGCCCGCGAAGACCTGACCGGTTTCCAACGGCATGGCCGCAGACTACCGGCCGAAACGGCCCGATCGACCGCTGTCACCGAAGGCGCCGCAGTGCCTCATCCGCCGCGCAGTCGTAGCGTGGTGTGGTGACCCAACCCCATGATCTTCCCCGGACCGTCGGCGAACTACGCGCCTCCGGCCATCGCGAGCGGGGCGTCAAACAGGAAATCCAGGAGAACCTGCTGGCCGGATTGGCCGGGCGCCGCGACATGTGGGCAGGGATCCTGGGTTTCGAGGACACGGTGATCCCGCAACTCGAGCGGGCGCTGATCGCCGGACACGACATCGTGCTGCTCGGTGAGCGCGGCCAGGGCAAGACCCGGCTGCTGCGTGCGCTGAGCGGACTGCTCGACGAGTGGACGCCCGTCATCGAGGGTTCGGAGCTGGGCGAGCACCCGTACACCCCGATCACCCCGGAATCCGCCCGGCGGGTTGCCGATTCGGGCGACGACCTGAAGGTGGCCTGGCGGCACCGCAGCGAGCGGTACACCGAGAAACTCGCCACCCCGGACACCAGCGTGGCGGATCTGGTCGGCGACATCGACCCGATCAAGGTGGCCGAGGGCCGCAGCCTCGGCGATCCGGAGACCATCGCCTACGGCCTGATCCCCCGCGCACACCGCGGCATCGTCGCGGTCAACGAGCTGCCCGACCTCGCCGAGCGCATCCAGGTGTCGATGCTCAACGTGATGGAGGAGCGCGACATCCAGGTCCGCGGCTACACGCTGCGGCTGCCGCTCGACGTCCTCGTCGTCGCCAGCGCCAACCCGGAGGACTACACCAACCGTGGGCGCATCATCACCCCGCTCAAGGACCGGTTCGGTGCCGAGATCCGCACGCACTATCCGCTGCAGCTCGACGCGGAGGTCGGCGTGATCACCCAGGAGGCCCATCTCGCGGCGGCCGTCCCCGAGTACCTGCTGCAGATCCTCGCCCGCTTCGCCCGCAACCTTCGCGAATCGAGTTCGGTCGACCAGCGTTCGGGCGTCTCCGCGCGGTTCGCGATCGCCGCGGCCGAGACCGTCGCCGCGGCCGCCCGGCACCGCTCGACGATCCTCGGGGAGCAGGAGCCGGTCGCCCGGGTGGTCGACCTCGGCACGGTCGTCGACGTCCTGCGCGGCAAGCTCGAGTTCGAATCCGGTGAAGAGGGTCGTGAGCAGGTGGTGCTCGAGCACCTGCTGCGCCGCGCCACCGCCGACACCGCGCAGCGGTTGCTGGGTGGTCTCGACGTCGGACCGCTCGTCGCGGCGGTCGAGGAGGGCTCTCCGGTGACGACGGGTGAACGCGTGTCCGCCAAGGACGTGCTGGCGGCGCTGCCCGATCTGCCGGTCATCGACGCGATCGCCACCCGGCTGGACGCGCAGACCGACGGTGAGCGGGCCGCCGCCGTCGAGCTGGCGCTGGAGGGGCTGTACCTGGCCAAGCGGATCGACAAGGTCTCCGGCGAAGGAGAAACGGTCTATGGCTAGAGCGGCCGGGCACGGCCGGTCGTCCCGGTACTCCCGCTACACCGGCGGGCCGGATCCGCTCGCCCCACCGGTCGATCTGCGCGAGGCGCTCGAGCAGATCGGTGCGGACGTGATGGAGGGCAGCTCGCCGCGGCGGGCGCTGTCCGAACTGCTGCGGCGCGGCACCAGGAACATGCGCGGAGCCGACCGGCTGGCCGCCGAGGCCAACCGGCGGCGCCGGGAGCTGTTGCAGCGCAACAACCTCGACGGCACGCTGCAGGAGGTCAAGAAGTTGCTCGACGAGGCGGTGCTCGCCGAGCGCAGGGAACTCGCCCGCGCCCTCGACGACGACGCGCGGTTCTCCGAGATGCAGATCGAGGCGCTGTCCCCGTCGCCGGCCAAGGCCGTGCAGGAGCTGTCGGACTACCAGTGGCGCAGCCCGCAGGCCCGGGAGAAGTACGACCAGATCAAGGATCTGCTCGGCCGCGAGGTGCTCGACCAGCGGTTCGCCGGGATGAAGGAGGCGCTGGAGAACGCCACCGACGAGGATCGGCAGCGGGTCAACGACATGCTCGACGACCTCAACGAGCTGTTGGACAAACACTCGAAAGGACAGGATTCGCCAGAAGATTTTCAGGACTTCATGGCCGAGCACGGCGAGTTCTTCCCGGAGAATCCGCGCAATGTCGACGAACTCCTCGACTCGCTGGCCAAACGGGCCGCCGCCGCGCAGCGCTTCCGCAACAGCCTCTCCCCGGACCAGCGCGCCGAACTGGATGCGCTGGCACAGCAGGCGTTCGGGTCGCCGTCGCTGATGAACGCGCTCAACAGACTCGACTCCCATCTACAGGCGGCGCGCCCGGGCGAGGACTGGTCGGGTTCCTCGGAGTTCTCCGGTGACAATCCGCTGGGAATGGGGGAGGGCGCGCAGGCGCTGGCCGACGTCGGTGAGCTCGAACAGCTCGCCGAACAGCTGTCGCAGAGCTACGCGGGCGCCACGATGGACGACGTCGACCTCGACGCGCTGGCCCGCCAGCTCGGTGACCAAGCCGCCGTCGACGCGCGGACCCTGGCCGAACTCGAACGCGCCCTGATGAACCAGGGCTTCCTCGACCGCGGGTCCGACGGGAAATGGCGGCTGTCGCCGAAGGCCATGCGCCAGCTCGGGCAGGCCGCGCTACGCGATGTGGCGCGACAGCTTTCGGGCCGCCACGGTGAACGCGACACCCGCAGGGCGGGCGCCGCGGGCGAGCTGACCGGAGCCACCCGGCCCTGGCAGTTCGGCGACACCGAACCGTGGAACGTCACCCGCACGCTGACCAATGCCGTACTGCGGCAGAGCGGCACGGGTGAACGCGAGATCCCGGTGAGCATCACCGTCGACGACGTCGAGGTCTCCGAGACCGAGACCAGGACGCAGGCCGCGGTGGCGCTGCTCGTCGACACCTCGTTCTCGATGGTGATGGAGAACCGCTGGCTGCCCATGAAGCGGACCGCGCTGGCGCTCAACCATCTGGTGAGCACCCGGTTCCGCTCGGATGCACTGCAGATCGTCGCGTTCGGCCGGTACGCCAGGACGGTGAGTGCGGCCGAACTGGCCGGACTCGAGGGCGTCTACGAACAGGGCACCAACCTGCACCACGCGCTGGCGCTGGCCACCCGGCATCTGCGCCGGCACCCGAACGCCCAGCCGGTCATTCTCGTGGTCACCGACGGGGAGCCGACCGCCCACCTCGAGGACGTCGGCGGACGCGACGGCGCGCAGGTGTTCTTCGATTACCCGCCGCATCCGCGGACCATCGCCCACACCGTGCGCGGCTTCGACGAGGTCGCCCGGCTCGGCGCCCAGGTGACGATCTTCCGGTTGGGCAGCGACCCCGGCCTGGCGCGGTTCATCGACCAGGTCGCCCGCCGGGTGGGCGGCCGGGTGGTGGAACCCGACCTCGACGGACTCGGCGCAGCGGTGGTCGGCGATTACCTGACCTCACGCCGCCGACGGTAACTCCTACCCGAACCCCGGGGTGCGGTGCGCTATTGTTTGCTGAATTCAGACCGTCCGGGTGAAGGGAGCGGAGGCTCGCCGCGGACGGATCGCACGCAATTCTGCCGAGGGGAATCGATGGCGAAGCACCGCGCTCTGCATGCAACCGGCCGACGTGGGTCCGTGGCTCGGCTCACAACTCCGGGCGGGCTGGCCGCCGCCGCGCTGGGCGCCACGAGCCTGTCGTCGGCGTTGATCACGGGCGCGACGACGGCGGTCGCGCCGTCGGTCGACCTGGTCGCCCTGATCACGCCCTCGAATTCGACGGCGCAGATCTTCGCCGGCAAAACGTACTACGGCACGGATTACACGGAGGTTTACGGTGCGCAGGAGGTCATCCCGTTCTTCCTCGGCCCACAGGGCATCGCCGAGGCGATCAGCGAGCATGCGGAAGACGAGGACCCGACCGGCGTGACGGCGTCCGGATGGGGTGCCGGGCAGACCGGGACTGCCCTGGAAATCCTGGCCAACAACGACGATGCGGACGACCTGTCGAACGTCGAGCTGGTAATCCTCGACAACAACTCCAACCGCGGCGGCGGTGGATTCTGGACGACGTATTCGCCGTTCGCGCCCTTGCTGCTCACCTCGGCGGAGCCCACGCCGAGCGATTTGGGTGTCCCGGTACTGGACGTGGCCTACGAGTACAACATCAACTCCAGTGCGCCGGTCGACCCACTCAACCCGTTCGCACTGGCGAACAGCCTGGTGGCCTACGTGTACGGCTACGGCGGGGAGCAGACCGCCGAGGTTCCGGGCTACATTATCGAAGAAGCGAAGGACCAGTCAGAAGGTACCGAGCATTACCACTACGTCATCGATTCTGAAGGTAACGTCGCGCAGCTAGATCTTCCCCCCGGCACCACGACCACCTACGTGACCTTCGAAGCCGACGGACTGCCCCTGGTGCGTCCGCTGCGTCTGCTTCCCGGCGGTGACATCGTGGCCGATGCGCTGGAGCCCACGCTGACCGAGCTGGTCAACGCCGGCCACAACGACGGCTTGGGGATGGAGGACAACGAGGCGATCCCGGTGGATCCCACCGTGGCGCGGACGATGAAGCCGGGTTCGTCGCTGACCGCGCTGGACGGTGTGCCGGAATCGATCGGCGAAGGGTTCGAGGCCGGCCTCGACACGGCGCACGAGGACCTGTCGAACCCATCCAACTTCGTGACCAAACCCATCGAGGAGGCGGCCAGGCTGCCGCTGGTGTCGACGCTGGTCGATCAGCCGGAGCCGGAGCCGACCGAGGTCGAGGAGGTCGATCCACCCGGAAAGACCCTGTTCGACGACGAGGACATCTCGACCACCCGGTTGTCGAAGCCGGCGAAGCGGTTCACCGACCGTCTCGACGATGCCGTCAAGCGGATCACCGGAGCTCCGTCGGGCGGTGCGCAGGACAAGAAGCCGACCCATCGGGGCAAACGCGCCGTAGGAGCTGCGGCCAACCCGCAACGCGCGTCGACCGATTAAGCGGCAGGGGCGAGCTTGCGCTTCTTGCGCTTGACGGTGACTCTGCCCCACAGTGCGAAGCCGCCGATCCGCACGCACGGAGCGCCCGGGCTGCCCTGACCCGGCACGCTGTGGTCGAACGATCCCATCACCGCGACACCGCGCAGGTCGACGTTGACCTCCGGCGGCACCAGGAACGTCTGACCGCCGAACACCGAGTACGCCCGGATCTCGACCTCGGGGGCGGTGAAGTCCGCATAGCGCAGGTCGACGACACCACCACCGAAGAACGCCAGGGTGGTGAGCCGCCGCGGCACGTTCCACCGGCCGCGGCGTTCGAACCCGCTCATGATCGCCAGCAACAGCATCGACGGCGCGGGCCGGAATGGCCCGGTGCCGCGCGGTGTGGTCATCGCGCCGGGGAGGTCGGCGCTCAACGAGGCGAGTTCGTCGTAGGTCTGGGCGGCGTATACCTTCGTCAACCGGTTCTCGTACTCGGTCATCTGGAGGCGACCCTGCGCCGCGGCATCGGTGAGCACCTGCGCGACCTGAATTCGATCCGTGTCGGCCGCGCGCTGAGAGCCGTTCCGCGGCGTTGCAGGTGTGCTCATCAACCACGAGCCTACGACGAAAGCCGGCACATGCAAGAGTGTTGGCTAAACTGTGCCCTCGCCTACGCCGGCGAACTCTCTAGTTGGTCGAAGTTTCCGGGGATTCACCGCGACGTCGGCGAAAGTTCACCCTCGTACGCTGGGCTTATGGCGGCATTCGACGCCGAATGTGTAACGTGCGGCGGCAGTCCGGCTCGTTGCGATTTCAACCACATTTCAACCACGTCGCCGGCCGCCACGGGCCGGCCGCGCGCAGTCGCCGGTCAGCCGATCCATCTCGGCGGACGCTTCTCGAGGAACGCCAGCATGCCCTCGCGCGCCTCTTCGGAGACGAACAGCGCGGCGGACTGTTCGGTCAGCGCCGCGGCGTCGCGGTCGAACGCCCGCAGCAGCGCGGCCGTCGTCAACGCCTTGGACGCCGCCAGACCCTGCGGCGATCCCCGGCCGATCTGTGCGGCCAACTCCGCGACCGTGGACTCGACGTCGTCGGTCGCCACGGTCACCACGCCGATGCGCCCGGCCTCCTGAGCGCCGAACTTCTCGCCGGTGACGAAGTACCGGCCCGCGGCCCGCGGCGTCATCTTCGGCAGGAGCGTCATCGAGATGATCGACGGCGCGACGCCGATGCGCGCCTCGGTCAGCGCGAAGGTGCTGCCCGCCCCGGCCACCACGATGTCGCAGGCACCGACGAGGCCAAGCCCGCCCGCGCGCACGTGCCCGTCGATCGCAGCGATCACCGGCACCGGCGACTCGAGGATCGCCCGCAGCGTCCCGGTCAGTTCCCGCGCCCGGTCGACCGCGACGTCACCCGGTTCCCGTCCGGCGGCCTCGCGCAGATCGGCGCCCGCGCAGAACGTGCCCCCGGTGTGGCCCAGGACGACGGTCCGCACCCCGGTGTCTTCGCGAGCCTTGCGCAGACCGTCACGGAGCTGTTCGACCAGCACCGTCGACAGCGCGTTGCGGTTGTGCGGGGAGTCGAGCGTCAGCCGGGCGACGCTGCCCTCGACGGTGTAACGCACCAGCTCGGACATCAGCAAAGCTCCATCAGTACGACCGGGGCAGGCCGAGCGACGTCTGCGCGACGAAATTGAGGATCATCTCCCGGCTGACCGGAGCGATGCGCGCGAGCCGCGACGCGGTCACCACCGCCGCGACGCCGTACTCCTTGGTCAACCCGTTGCCGCCCATCGACTGCACGGCCTGGTCTACCGCACGAACCGATGCCTCGCCGGCCGAGTACTTCGCCATGTTCGCGGCCTCGGCGGCGCCCGCGTCGTCCCCCATGTCGTAGAGCGCCGCGGCCTTCTGCGTCATCAGCTTGGCGAGTTCGATCTCTATGTGGTTCTGCGCCAGGGGGTGCGACAGGCCCTGGTGCGCGCCGATCGGGGTCTTCCACACCTGTCGGGTCTTCACGTAGTCCACCGCGCGGCGCAGGGCGAAGCGGCCCATGCCCACCGCGCTGGCGGCGCCCATGATCCGCTCCGGGTTCAGCCCCGCGAACAGTTGCGCGATCGCGGCGTCCTCGGAGCCGACAAGCGCATCGGCGGGCAGCCGGACGTCGTCGAGGAAGAGCTGGAACTGGTTCTCCGGGCTGATGAGCTCCATGTCGATCTTCGTCCAGCTCATCCCGGGGGTGTCGGTGGGCACGACGAACAGCGCCGGCTTGAGGTTGCCGGTCTTGTGGTCCTCCATGCGGCCGACCACCAGCACCGCCTGCGCCTGGTCGACGCCGGAGATGTAGACCTTCTGGCCGTTGAGGATCCAGTCGCCACCGTCGCGGCGCGCGGTGGTGGTGATCCGGTGGGAGTTGGAGCCGGCGTCGGGTTCGGTGATCGCGAACGCCATCGTGATCGACCCGTCGGCGATGCCGGGCAGCCACCGCCGCTTCTGGTCGTCGGTGCCGAACTTGCTGATGATCGTGCCGTTGATGGCGGGGGAGACCACCATCATCAGCAGCGCCGAACCCGACGCCGCCATCTCCTCCATCACCAGCGACAGTTCGTACATGCCCGCGCCGCCGCCGCCGTACTCCTCGGGCAGGTTCACCCCGATGAACCCGAGCTTGCCCGCCTCGGCCCACAGTTCGGTGGTGTGCTCACCGGCGCGGGCCTTGCCCAGGTAGTAGTCCTGCCCGTAGTTGGCGGCCATCGCCGCCACCGCCTGGCGCAGCGCCTGTTGTTCGTCGGTCTCCACGAATCCGGTCATGTGTCGTCTCCTTCTGGGGTCTCCACCCGGGCCAGGACCGTGCCGACCTCGACCTGCTGGCCGGGTGCGACGGCCAGTTCGGCGAGCACACCGTCCCCGGGTGCGGACAGGATGTGTTCCATCTTCATCGCCTCGAGCCACACCAGCGGTTGGCCGGCGGTGACGGTGTCCCCGACGGCGGCGCCGACCCGCACCACCGCACCGGGCATCGGCGCGATCAGCGACCCCTGCGCGACGGTGGACTCCGGGTCGGGAAAGCGGGGCAGCGCAACGAATTCCACGGCGCCCAGCGGTGAGTCGACGAACACCGCAGCACCGTGGCGGGCGACGTCGAACCCGAACTCGACGCCTCCGGAGGCCAGCACCACCCGCTGCGGGGTCGCGGACACCAGGCGCACGTCGTCGTGGCCGGCGAACTGCACACCCCCCCGGGTGAACCGGTAGCGCACCTCGTGCTCCCCGCCCGCGGCGTCGCGAAACCGCTTGATCTGATGGCCGGAGGCAAGGTTGCGCCAGCCGCTCGGGACGGCCGCGAACACTGTCGCGTCACTGCGGTTCTGGGCGGCATCGGCGAGGGCGGCGGCGAGGACGGACAGGCCGGCTGCCCGGGGGTCGCCGGCCGGTGCGGCGAGTTCGGCCAGGCCGTGGGTGTCGAAGAACGCCGTATCGGTCGCCCCGTCGAGGAAGGCCGGATGCCGCAGCACGTTGACCAGCAGGTCGCGGTTGGTCCGGACCCCGTGCAACCGTGTGCGCGCCAGCGCGTCGGCCAGGATCGCCGCGGCCTGTCTGCGGGTCGGTGCGTACGAGACGACTTTGGCGAGCATGGGATCGTAGAAGATCGACACCACCGAACCGTCTTCGACGCCGGAGTCCACCCGCACCGTCTGCGGCACGTGGAAACGGTGCACCGTGCCCGCCTGCGGCTGCCAGTTCTTCGCGGGGTCTTCGGCGTAGAGCCTTGCCTCGATGGACGATCCGCGCGACGGTGGGGGTTCGGCGTCGAGCCGACCGCCGTCGGCGACATGCAGCTGCAACTCGACGAGGTCGAGTCCGGTGGTGGCCTCGGTGACGGGGTGTTCGACCTGCAGTCGGGTGTTCATCTCGAGGAAGAAGAACTCACCGGTGTCGTCCGCCATGAACTCGACCGTGCCCGCCCCGGTGTAACCGATGGCTTCCGCGGCCAGTCTCGCCGCGTCGAACAGCCTGGCGCGCATGCCCGGTGTGCGCTCGACCAGAGGCGACGGCGCCTCCTCGATGATCTTCTGGTGCCTGCGCTGAATCGAGCACTCCCGCTCGCCGACGGCCCACACCGTGCCGTGGACGTCGGCCATCACCTGCACCTCGATGTGGTGGCCGGCGGCGAGGTACCGCTCGCAGAACACCGTCGGGTCGCCGAACGCCGACTGTGCCTCGCGCTGCGCGGCCTGGACTTCACCGGCCAGCGCCTCGAGGTCGCGGACCACCCGCATCCCGCGCCCGCCGCCTCCGGCGGAGGCCTTCACCAGGACCGGTAACCGGTCGGCCGTCACGGTGGCCGGGTCGAGTTCGTCGAGCACCGGCACCCCGGCCGCGGCCATCATCTTCTTGGCCTCGATCTTGCTGCCCATCGCCGCGACCGCCGCGGCCGGTGGCCCGATCCACGTCAACCCCGCGTCGCACACCGCTGCGGCGAATTCGGCGTTCTCCGAGAGGAATCCATATCCGGGATGGACGGCGTCAGCGCCGGCGGCGCGGGCGGCGGCGATGAGCTGTGCGCTGTCGAGGTAGCCGTTGTTTCCCTGCAGCGCCACCCGCGCGTCGGCCTCGGCGACGTGGGGGGACTGCGCATCGGGGTCGGTGTACACGGCGACGGTGCCCATGCCGAGGCGGCGGCACGTGGCGAACACGCGGCGGGCGATCTCGCCGCGGTTGGCCACGAGGACTCTGGTGATCACGTATGCCCTCCCGCCTGCCGGACGTGGGCGGGTGGTCGAGTAACGCCGGATATCTCGCACCCAAGCTCACGCCGGCGGGCCACTGTCGCGCTCACATCCTGAAGACGCCGAAGTTCGACGTCCCCTCGATCGGCCCGTTCGCGATGGCGGACAGGCACATCCCCAACACGGTGCGGGTGTCGCGCGGATCGATCACCCCGTCGTCGTAGAGCCGGCCGGACAGGAACATCGGCAGCGACTCGGCCTCGATCTGCGCCTCGATCGCCGCCCGCAGCGCGGCGTCGGCGTCCTCGTCCACCTGCCGGCCGCGCGCCCGGGCGGCTGCGCGGCTGACGATCGAGATGACACCGGCCAGTTGCGTACCGCCCATCACCGCCGCCTTGGCGCTCGGCCAGGCGAACAGGAACCGGGGGTCGTAGGCGCGCCCGCACATGCCGTAGTGCCCGGCGCCGTAGGAGGCGCCGATCAACAGCGACAGGTGCGGCACCGTCGAATTCGACACGGCGTTGATCATCATCGCGCCGTGCTTTATCATTCCGCCCTCTTCGTACTTCCTGCCGACCATGTATCCCGTCGTGTTGTGCAGGAACAGAAGTGGAGTGTTCGAGCGGTTCGCCAACTGGATGAACTGGGTGGCCTTCTGCGACTCCTCGCTGAACAGCACACCTCGGGCGTTGGCCAGGATACCGATCGGGTAGCCGTGCAGGCGCGCCCAGCCCGTCACCAGCGACGAGCCGTAGAGGGCCTTGAACTCGTCGAATTCCGAGCCGTCGACGATCCGCGCGATCACGTCGCGCGGGTCGAACGGGATCCGGAGATCGGGCGGGACGATGCCGAGCAGTTCCTCGCTGTCGAACAGTGGCTCGGTCACCGGGGCCGGGGCCGGTCCCTGCATGCGCCAGTTCAGTCGTCCGACGATGCGCCGGCCGATCCGCAGCGCATCGAGTTCGTCGAGGGCGAAGTGGTCCGCGAGGCCCGATATCCGGGCGTGCATCTCGGCGCCGCCGAGCGATTCGTCGTCGGATTCCTCACCCGTGGCCATCTTGACCAGCGGCGGCCCGGCCAGGAACACCTTCGAGCGCTCCTTGATCATCACGACGTGGTCGGACATGCCCGGTATGTAGGCGCCGCCTGCGGTGGAGTTGCCGAAGACCAGCGCGATCGTGGGGATTCCGGCCGCCGAGAGGCGGGTCAGGTCGCGGAACATCTGCCCGCCGGGGATGAACACCTCTTTCTGGGTGGGCAGGTCGGCGCCGCCGGATTCGACCAGGGAGATCACCGGGAGCCGGTTCTCCCACGCGATCTGGTTGGCGCGCAGGATCTTGCGCAGGGTCCACGGGTTGCTGGTGCCGCCCTTGACGGTCGGGTCGTTGGCGACGAGCAGGCATTCGACACCGTTGACGGCGCCGATCCCGGTGACGATGCTGGCGCCGACGGTGAACTCGCTGCCCCAGGCGGCCAGCGGGCTCAGTTCGAGGAAGGGGGAGTCGGGGTCGAGGAGCAGTTCGATGCGTTCGCGGGCGGCGAGTTTGCCGCGGGCGTGGTGGCGTTCGACGTACTTGGCGCCACCGCCGGCGAGCGCCTTGGCGTGTTCGGTCTCGAGTTCGGCGAGTTTGGCGGCCATGGCGTCGGCGGCGGCGACGTAGCTCGGCGAGGACGGGTCGAGTGTGGACTTCAGCGCGGTCATCCCTGGTGTCCCGGCGTCCCGGCGGCGGCGCCGACGGCGCGCTCGTCGACGTGCGGAAGCAGCTCGCGCCCGGCGAACGCGCGCACCGTCGTTCGCAACCGGTCGCGTTCGGGGTTGTCCCAGGTGCTCACCGGGGCAGCACCTCCTCGGGGAGCTCGAGATGACGGCTGCGCAGCCATTCGCCGAGCCCTTTGGCCTGCGGGTCGAAACGGGCCTGGTAGGCCACGCCCTGGCCGAGGATGCCGTCGACGACGAAGTTCACCGCCCGCAGGTTCGGCAGCACGTGACGGGTGACCGGCAGGTCGGCGGTCTCGGGGAGCAGTTCGCGCAGCAGGTCGACGGTCAGGGTGTGCGCGAGCCAGCGCCACTGCGCATGCGCGCGCACCCACACCCCGATGTTGGCGCTGCCGCCCTTGTCCCCGCTGCGCGCACCGGCCACCAGGCCCAGGGGCGCCCGTCGCGTCGGCCCCGGCGGCAGCGGTTCGGGCAGCACGGGCTCGTCGACCGGCGCCGGCTCGAGGGTTTCGCCGGCGGTGGGGATCTCGGTACGGGTGCCGTCGGCGTGCACCGCGATGTGCGGCACCTCGGCGGCATCGACGTAACCGGGGGTGAACACACCGTAGACCTGGCCGTCGCCCGGCGGGGCGGTGACGTGGAAGCCGGGGTAGCTGGCCAGCGCGAGTTCGACTGCGGCAGAAGAGAACTGCCGTCCCACGGCGGCCGGGTCCGGATCGCGCACCACGCAGCGGAGCAGTGCGCTGGCCGTCTCCTCGGTGGCGGCGTCCGCATGGTCGGTGCGGGCCAGCGTCCACTGCAGCTCGGCGGGTTTCACGGTCAGCCCCGCTTCGAGTTGGCGGCGCACGAGGTCGGCCTTCGCCTCGATGTCGAGGCCGGTGAGCACGAACGTCGTCGCGTTGCGGAAGCCGCCCACGCTGTTCAGCGACACCTTCAGCGTCGGCGGTGGTGGCTCACCGCGGACGCCGCTGATCCGCACCCGGTCGGGTCCCTCGCCGTGCAGGTCCAGTGAGTCGACGCGCAGGGTGACGTCGGGGTTGGCGTAGCGGGCGCCGGAGATCTCGTAGAGCAGCTGTGCGGTGACGGTCTCGACGGTGACCGCGCCGCTGCCCGGGTGTTTGGTGATCACCGACGAGCCGTCGGCGTGGATCTCGGCGAGCGGGAAGCCGGGGTGGGTGATGTCGGGCAGCTCCGTGAAGAACGCGTAGTTGCCTCCGCTGGCCTGCGCGCCGCATTCGATGACGTGCCCGGCAGCGACCGCTCCGGCGAGCGCGTCGTAGTCGGTGCGCGCCCAGCCGAAGTGCGCGGCGGCGGGTCCGAGCGTGACCGACGCGTCCGTGACACGACCCGTCACCACGACGTCGGCGCCGGCGTCGAGGCAGTCGACGATGCCCCACGCGCCGAGGTAGGCGTTGGCGGCCAGCGGCGTGCCGAACCCGAGCTCACCGGCGCGGTCGATCAGGTCGTCGCCTTCGACATGGGCGACGTTGACCGACAGGCCGAGACGCTCGGCCAGCGTGCGCACCGCGGCGGCCAGCCCGGCCGGATTGAGCCCGCCGGCGTTGGTGACGATGCGGACCCGGCGGTCGAGGGCGAGGCCGAGGCAGTCCTCGAGCTGGGTGAGGAACGTCTTGGCGTAGCCGCGATCGGGGTTCCTCGCCCGGTCGCGGGCGAGGATCAGCATGGTCAGCTCGGCGAGGTAGTCGCCGGTGAGAAAGTCGAGCTCACCGCCGGTGAGCATCTCCCGCATCGCGGCGAGCCGGTCCCCGTAGAAGCCCGAGCAGTTGCCGATGCGCACCGGATCAGCCAAGTCGTGCTCCCATGCCTGATCCCATCGTCGTCGCTGAGCCAACCAACCGGTAGGTTAGCCGGTACTGCCGGCCCCCCGTCAAGGACTCCGGAGCAATCGGTGTCCGGGAGCGGCGCGGGCCGGCCCGATCACCCGCCCGCGTTTTGGAGGCGGCGCAGCTCACCGGCTACCCTGAAGAGTACTTGCCGGCGCCCCGCCCTTGATCGGGTTCGCGTGGCACCCGTACCCGTCAGAGGAGAAGCTCGATCATGGCTGTGCCCAAGCGCAGAATGTCGCGTTCGAACACTCGTAGCCGTCGCGCGCAGTGGAAGGCCACGCCCACCGAACTCGTCGGTTTCACCGTCGCCGGCCGGCAGCGCAAGGTGCCCCGTCGCCTGCTCAAGGCCGCCCGTCTGGGGCTCATCGACCTCGATCGCCGCTAGACGACTTCGGGACGTCGGCGGCGCGCCTCTCAGCGCGGTCTCAGGCGTTGAGGTGACACTGTGCCAGTGCGCATACTTGTCGTCGACGACGATCGTGCGGTGCGAGAATCCCTGCGCCGGTCCCTGTCCTTCAACGGATATTCGGTCGAGTTGGCCCAGGACGGTGTCGAAGCTCTCGACCTGATCGCCAATGACCGGCCCGACGCCGTGGTGCTGGACGTGATGATGCCCCGGCTCGACGGCCTCGAGGTGTGTCGTCAGCTCCGTAGCACCGGCGACGACCTGCCGATCCTGGTGCTGACCGCGCGTGACTCGGTGTCCGAGCGGGTCGCCGGACTCGACGCCGGCGCCGACGATTACCTGCCCAAACCGTTCGCGCTGGAGGAACTGCTCGCGCGGGTGCGGGCCCTGCTGCGCCGCACCTCGCCTGACGGGGGTCCCGATTCCCCGGCGCTGACCTTTCTGGATCTGACCCTGGACCCGGTCACCCGCGAGGTGACCCGCGGGTCCCGGCAGATCAGCCTCACCCGCACCGAGTTCGCGTTGCTGGAGATGCTCATCGCCAATCCGCGCCGCGTGCTCACCCGCAGTCGCATCCTCGAGGAAGTGTGGGGCTTCGACTTCCCGACTTCGGGGAACGCACTCGAGGTGTACATCGGCTATCTGCGCCGTAAGACCGAAGCGTCCGGGGAGCCGCGACTCATCCACACCGTGCGCGGTGTGGGGTACGTGCTCCGCGAGACGCCCCCCTGATGACCCCGCCACCGCCACCCACCCCGCCGCCGTCGCGGCTGAAACCCCCGCGCAACCCCGGTTCCCTGTCGTTGCGGTGGCGGGTGATGCTGCTGGCGATGTCGATGGTGGCGATGGTCGTGGTGCTGATGTCGGTCGCCGTGTACGCCGTCGTGTCCCGGGCGCTCTACGACGACATCGACAACCAACTGCACAGCCGCGCGCGCCTGCTGATCGAGAGCGGCTCGCTGGCCGCCGACCCGGCCAAGGCGATCGAGGGCACCGCGTATTCGGATGTCAACGCGATGCTGGTGAACCCCGGCCGGTCGATCTACACGGCCAACCAGCAGGGGCAGACGCTGCCGCTCGGTGAGGCCGAGAGCGACGTCATCTCCGGTGAGCTGCTGCTGTCGCTGCGGACCGCGAACCATCAGCGCGTCCTCGCGGTGCATCTCACCAACGGCAGTTCGCTGCTGATCTCCAAGAGCCTGGCACCGACGGGTCGGGTGCTCGGCCGCCTCGGCACGGTGCTGCTGATCGTCGGCGGGGTCGGGGTGGTGGTCGCGGCCATCGCGGGAGGGATGGTCGCCAGGGCGGGGCTGCGGCCGGTGGGCCGATTGACCGAGGCGGCCGAACGCGTGGCCCGCACCGACGATCTGCGGCCCATCCCGGTCTTCGGCAGCGACGAACTCGCCCGCCTCACCGAGGCGTTCAACATGATGCTGGGGGCGCTGACGGAGTCCCGCGAACGACAGGCGCGGTTGGTGTCCGACGCGGGCCACGAACTGCGCACCCCGCTGACGTCTCTGCGCACCAACGTCGAACTGCTGATGGCCTCGCAGGCGCCGGGCGCGCCGCGGCTGCCCGAGGAGGAGATGGCGGGGCTGCGGGCCGACGTGATCGCCCAGATCGAGGAACTCTCCACGCTGGTGGGTGATCTGGTCGACCTCACCCGCGACGAAGCGGGTGGGGTGGTTTACGAGACCGTCGACTTGGCCGAGGTGGTCGACCGCAGCCTGGAGCGGGTTCGGCGGCGGCGCAACGACATCGAGTTCGACGTCGACGTCGTCGGCTGGCAGGTCCACGGCGACGCGGCGGGCCTGGCCCGGGCCGTGCTCAATCTCCTCGACAATGCGGCGAAATGGAGCCCGCCCGGTGGTCGAGTCGGAGTCCGCCTGACCCAGACGGATCCGGTCCACGCCGAACTCGTCGTATCCGACCAGGGCCCGGGGATACCGGAAGCCGAGCGCCGGCTGGTGTTCGAGCGCTTCTACCGTTCGACGGCCGCGCGCGCGATGCCCGGCTCCGGACTCGGCTTGGCGATCGTCAAACAGGTCGTCCTCAAACACGGTGGCGCACTGCGGGTCGAGGACACGGTGCCGGGCGGCAACCCGCCGGGCGCCTCGTTCCACGTGGTGCTTCCGGGCCGTCCGCTGACCGGGCGCGGCGCCGGGACCGGCCCGGTGCCGACGGCGCAGGTCGACCCCGACATGCGTTCGGCCGGCTCGCGCGCGGACAGACGGGTGATCAGGAACACTGAGTCCAACGGCACGTCACGGTCCGCTTCGAAGGAACTCTAAGTGGATTCTCAGTCCGGCTGGGCACTGTGTGGACAGGTACTTCGTTGAACGAACCGTCCGACCACTCACCAGGAGAGCATCGAAGCGACATGACGAACCCCCCGAGGTATTCGCCGCCGCAACACCAGCCGGGTCACCGTCCGGTCGGCCCGGACACGGGATATCAGGGCGCGGATCCCTATTCGCAGCAGCAGCCCTACGACTGGCGGTACGCGGCGCAACCGCGCCAGCAGTTCCGGGCACCGTATGACCCCTACCGGGGCGCCGCCCAGCCGGCCGCTGCGATCCCGCAGCCGCGACCGGCGCACAAGCGTTCGCGCGCAGGCGCATTGACCGTCGGCGCCGTGGTGGTGGCGGTGGTGTCGGCCGGTGTCGGTGGCGGTGTCGCGACCATGGTCGCGCAGGACCGCCCGTCCGTCGGCGACTCGATCACGGGTGCGGCGCCGAGCGTGCCCGCCGTTGCGCTGCCCGCCGGCTCGGTGGAGCAGGTGGCCGCCAAGGTGGTGCCGAGTGTGGTGAAGCTCGAGACGAACCTGGGCCGGGCCTCGGAAGAGGGTTCGGGCATCATCCTCACCTCCGACGGTCTGATCCTGACGAACAACCACGTCGTGGCCGCGGCCGCCGATGTTCCCCGCGCCCGGACCAAGGTGATCCTCTCCGACGGTCGCAGCGCCCCGTTCACCGTGGTCGGCACCGATCCCAGCAGCGACATCGCGGTGGTCCGCGCGCAGAACGTCTCGGGCCTGACACCGATCACGCTGGGGTCGTCCGCCGATCTGCGCGTCGGTCAGGACGTGGTCGCGATCGGTTCGCCGCTCGGTCTCGATGGGACGGTCACCGCCGGCATCATCAGCGCGCTGAACCGGCCGGTCGCCGCCGGCGGCGATACCCGTAACCAGAACACCGTCCTCGACGCCATCCAGACCGACGCCGCCATCAACCCCGGGAATTCGGGTGGGGCCCTGGTGAACATGAACGGGGAGCTGGTCGGCGTGAACTCGGCGATCGCCACCATGGGTGGCGACTCGCCGCAGGCGCAGAGCGGTTCGATCGGCCTCGGCTTCGCGATCCCCGTCGATCAGGCCAAGCGCATCGCCGACGAGTTGATCCGGAACGGCAGCGCCTCACACGCCTCGCTGGGGGTGCAGGTCAGCAATGACGCCGCCACCGACGGCGCGAAGATCGTCGAGGTGAACCCCGGTGGCGCCGCGGCAGCGGCCGGTCTGCCCAGTGGCGTGGTGGTGACCAAAGTCGACGACCGGGTGATCAACAGTGCCGATGCGCTGGTGGCCGCGGTGCGGTCCAAGGCGCCCGGCGAGAAGGTCACGCTGACCTATCTCGATCCGTCGGGCAAGCCGCACAGCGTGCAGGTGACTCTCGGGAAGATGCAGCAGTGACGACCGGGACCGGACCGGGAACACTGCGAGTGGCTGCGCCGCTGTCTGTGCCCACCTATACCGTTGAGGTCATGGAACAGCCAGGGGAGTTGGTGGGCCGCGCGCTCGTCATCGTCGTCGATGACCGCACCGCCCACGGCGACGAAGAGGATCACAGCGGTCCG
>JAXHUG010000080.1:0-4701 GCA_034189785.1 Actinomycetota bacterium | reverse complement strand
GACCCCGTTGGCGCATGTGGTTCCCGACGATCCCGCACCGTACGCCGAGGTGGTCATCAACAATCTCGGCGGGAACAAGCTCGACTACTATTTGAGAAGGCAAATCGAGTACGTCGCCGATGGCTGTAGCGCTGAGACGAGGAACTCCACGGTGACGGTACGGCTGGCGAATGAGGCGCCCAAAACCGGGCTGCCGGATTACGTCGCCGCAGCGCCCGGAATTCGGCCGGATATTCCACTCGATGTGCCCAAGGGTGCGATGGTCACTTCGGTTCGTCTGCTGGCGACAAAGGGTGCGACGTTGGTCAGCGCCTTGGTGGACGGGCAACCGGTGCCCGTCTTCAGTGGCACGGAACGTGGTCACCCGACCTTCGAAGTGCAGCTTGGCATACCACCTGGTCAATCCGGCTCGCTGAGCTTCCGGCTTTCGGAACCGACGTCAGCCGGCCCAGCGCGTGTCCCGGTGCAGCCATTGATCGATACCGTCGAACCCAAGGTATCGGTGCCCCAATGCTCGGAATAAGCCGACTGCCGGGGGCGGAGTAGGCGATGATCCCCCCAGGGTTTCCGCGGTTTAAGCCATCCTCAGTTTAAGGACTGCGGGCACCAGGTTCGCTATCCGTCGGCCGACCATTGCGTGGAAATCAGGGCTCTGCCCGATGGGGTCGGGAACGTCGGGGATGTCTTGTGCTGCCAGTTGCGGACGCAGCGCTGCAAGGTCCTCGACGGTTGTTGCTCCGCAGTCGTTCACGAGCCGCGCGACCTCATGGAGGGTAAAGGTCCTGTGCAATTGCTTCGGGGCCAGCTCCAGCACGGCGTCGCGGTGAGCTCTCGTCATGGTGACGACGAGATCGGCTTCTGCCGCGAGTCTGCGCGTGACCTGGCGAGCTGCGAATTGAGACGAATCGCCGCCCAGGCTCTCGAGTACGGCGGCTGCGTCGGGGTGCATCGGGTGGCCGACGACTGCACGGGTGCCGGCGCTCGATGCGCGGAAATCTTCGGTCGCCAGCTGAGCGCTGTGCATCGTCGCGAGCCGTTCAGCCGTTGGCGACCGACAGATGTTGCCTGTGCACACGAAGAGGACGTGCAGCGCGCCTCCTACCTTCGCTCCATGGATGTGTGCCTCCTCTTTGGAACCGAATATCAGCCGCTATCAGGCGCCGTTCTTGTGGCGTGGCGACCGCGTGGCCATCGGTTCAACCGTCCATTTTGCGCGGTTTCAGCACTGCGAACGGTGTCAGACGGCCGCGATGGTAAGCCGCCATCGCCGTAGTAGCTGTAACTGTACGACGAACCACCACGCGTCGGTGTCAGCGTCAGTACGGCACCAAGTGGTCGGGCGCCTACATCGCGAAGGTTTCCGACCGCGTGCATCAGATGCTCGCGTTTCGTCTGTCCGAACCGCGCCATGATGAGCACTCCGTCGGCATTGGCCGCCAGAATCGCGGCGTCGGTCACCGCCAGGAGGGGGGACGAATCCACGATCACATAGTCGAAACGAGACCGAAGTTCGTCCAAGACGTTCTTGGCTGCCATCGAACCGAGTAGCTCGCTCGGGTTGGGCGGGATTGGTCCCGAGGTCAGGCAGGCGACCCTGTCGAACCGAGTCTTTTGTATTGCCTCATCGAGCGATACGCTTCCGGCCAGCACAGTGCTGAACCCTACCGATCCGACTAGATCCAAGTAGAGGTTCAGCCTCGGGCGTCGCAGGTCGCCGTCGACGATTACAACGTCGTGTTGATCCTCCGCCAACGCCAGCGCAAGGTTTATTGCAGTAGTCGACTTGCCTTCATTCGGCATCGAGCTGGTGACGACGATGACCCGCGGTGGGTCGTCGACCGCGAGGAACTTCAAGTTGGTCCGGAGTTTCCGGAATGCTTCAGCGATTGCTGAGTTGTCGTTGTCGAACGATATTGCTGGTTCCTTGCGGCGCGCCTTGTCGAGCGGGATGCTACCGACAACCCCGACGCCGGCGACCTCCTCGAGAGTCTCTCGATCCTTAACGGTGTTGTCGAGCATATCGCGGAGAATCGCAAGACCGACTCCCAACAGCACCCCGAGGGCAATGCCGATGGCGATATTGCGAGCGGTTTTCGGAGCCACCGGCGCGTCTGGAATTGACGCCTGCTGCTCGACGACCACTCGCGCGTCTGGCTCCAACCCGCCGGGCGGGGTCTCCAATTCACGCACCATAACGACGAATTCATCTGATAGGGCGTTGGCGATGTCACGTGCACGTACCGGCGATTCGTCAGTCACCGTGACGTCTATCAGCACCGTATCGGGTTTCGACGTCGCCTTGACGTTTGCCTGCAGCTCGGCGGCGGTCATGTCCAGGGAGAGCTTGTCCACAGTGCGTTGCGCGAGAGTCTCGCCCGTAAGCAACTCGGTATAAGAGACGACGCGTTGTTGGGAATAGAGATTGCCTTGGTACATCTCGGTTACTGAGTCGCCCGATCTGGTGGAGACAAAAAGTCTCGTCGATGCCTCGTACAGGGGGGTCGTAAGAAGGTTGACCGCGACGGCTGCCAATACAGTGACGACGATAGTGGTGGAGATGAGAATCCACCGCGCACGCAGGACTTTCAAGAATTCTTGGATCGTCATCATCGCCCCCTGATCGCTGAGTGTCTATTTCTGAACGCTGGCCCTGTTGGGGCGGCAAATCGTCGCCGAAGTCTACCTTTACTGATTTCGCGGCAGCGACCCGAGGCGAGCAGGTGGCTGCGACTGCAGTACCGCACTATGCCTCCACGGGAACACGAACTGAGGACACCATGGTTCCATTCGGCACCATCGTTCTCGCCCCGGGCGGTAGGCCGCTCGCAGCCACAACTCCCGCCCGCAGCGACGATCTCATCAACCCCCCAAATCGACTCAGCCCCTGAACACAGCCTACGGGTCAGCAACGAACCTGCGCGGCCAAACGGGCGTAGGCACGAGCAGGAACGCCGTCACGGGCCCTCGCTGATCAGCCAGCCCAGTTATGCGCGCGACCTGAGCTTGCGATACACCTTCGCCAGGATCATCGTTTGGCGATGTGACTCAATTGGCATTGCTAACACAGTTTCTCAACGGGCGCAGCGTGGTGGGCCCGTCCAGCTCGCCGGGCTGCTTTGGGGATTCGCGATGCTTGCCGATATCCGTGGTGAGCGGCGCGCGCGCCTGGTGGCCGAGCTCTACGACACCGGATGTGCACGTCACCGACCTCGGTGGTGATTCGCTGTCGGCGTTGACGTTCGCCAACCTGCTGCGCGAGATCTTCGACATCGACGCGCCTGTCGGCGTCATCGTCAGCCCGGCCACCGACCTGCAGGCCGTCGCGGCCTACATCGAGGCCGAGCGACGAACGGGTGCCAAGCGTGCGACCTTTGCGTCGGTGCACGGCCGGGGCGTCACCGAGGTCCGCGCCGGCGACCTCACACTGGACAAGTTCATTGACCGGCAGACCGGTGCCCCAGTGCTCGGGGTAGGCCGACACAGCGTTCTTCTGGTCGATGGTGATATGCGCGACGTCCGACTCTGCAACAGGTACCTTGTCATCGGGAACGAGCAAGCATCAGGTACCGTTACCGCCGGGAATCTCAGAGGGGGATTGAATGAAATATCGCATTGCCGTCGGTACGGCCGTTTTCGCGACGTCGTTGGCGTTCAGCGCTCCGCCCGCCATGGCCGCGCCGTCCAAATGGACGATGCCGGAGATCCGCGGGATGAACCTCGCAGCAGCGGAGAAGGCCTTCAATGCGGCGACCGAAGGCAGCGGCCTGAAGCTCACGCCGGTGAACCGCTCCGGACCCGGTGAGGTCATCAACCTCACCAACTGGACCGTCTGTGCGCAGTCACCGCGGGCTGGCCGAACCATCAGGGCGAAGTCCAAGCCCGCTGTTGGCGTCAACCGCCCCAACAACTGCTGACCGGAGCACCACAGCGAAAATCGCCCCGCCACTGCGAGAGTGGCGGGGCGACTTCGTAAGTCAGACTCAGGCCGCGACGGCGCCCGGCTTCAGGTAGGTCACCAGGCTGACGTCGAGCGCCTCGTCGACGAAGTAGTACTGGCAACCGGTCAGGTACTTCATGTACCGGTTGTAGTTCTCCTCGCCGGCGGCGGCGATCGCCTCGTCCTTGTGATTCTCCAGCCGAGCCGCCCAGATGCCCAGGGTCTTGATGTAGTGGTTGCGCAGCGACAGCGTCTCGGGCACCACGAAGCCGGCCTTCTCGCCGTGCTCGACCATCATCTCGGTGCTGGGCAGGCGTCCACCCGGGAAGATCTCGTCCATGATGAACTTCGCGAAGCGGGCGAGTTCGAAGGTCAGCTTCTTGCCGCGGGCCTGCAGATTGTCCGGGTGGTACGCGCAGCTGCTCTGGATCGTCATCCGGCCGTCATCGGGCATGATCTCGAAGCACGTCTTGAAGAAGTCGTCGTAGCGCTCGAACCCGAAGTGCTCGAACGCCTCGATGGAGACGATGCGGTCGACGGGGGAGTGGAACTGCTCCCACCCCTCCAGCCGCACGTCGAAGGTGCGCTCGGTGTCCACCTGCGACAGCAGCTGATTGCAGTAGGTCTGCTGGTTCCTGCTCAGCGTCAGCCCGATGACGTTGACGTCGTAGCGCTCCATCGCCCGCTGCAGGGTCAGCCCCCACCCGCATCCGACCTCCAGCAGCGTCATCCCCGGCTTGAGGTCGAGCCGATCGAGATGCTGA
>JAXHUG010000008.1:0-10063 GCA_034189785.1 Actinomycetota bacterium | reverse complement strand
GCGCCGACCACCCCGATGTCGGCCAGCCACGTCGACAGGCCGACCCGCCGCCGGCGCCACGCCCTGGGCACACCGCGACCGGCGCGCCGGTCGAGGACGGCCAGCGCGATGATCGAGGCGATCACACACAGCACACCCAGCGTCATCACCGCCAGCTTGAGCAGGGTGGGGCTGGTGATGAACCGGGTGTCGACGTCGATGCGGGCGGACAGTCGGGGTTCCGATGTCGCCGCCGGGGCGGCTCCGGCCTGCGGCGCTACCTTGAGGTCGGTGAAGATCCCCGCCACCTGCGGCCGCTTGTCGAGCGACAGCGTGCCCGCGGCCCCGCCGATGCCGACGAAGTCGGCGCCCACCGTGCCGACGTTGGCCCAGATGCGCAGTTCACTGCAGGCCCCGGTGGCGATGGCCGCGCGCGGGGCGACCGCGGCGACGGTATCGCGGAAGGCGACGACGACGTCGTCGGCGTTGGCGCGGACGAACAACCCGTTGCGGCTCGCGGCGGTGCCGCCGGGCGGGATCGTGGAGAACACCAGGCCGCCGTCGGCGGGCATCGTGGCGATCGCCGGGCACGGGATCGTCACGTCGAGCGCCAGCGGGGCGCCGGAGACGAGCGGGGCGGTCAGGTCACCGACGAAGCCGTCCTCGGCGGGTGCCTGCGGCCACAGGATCGTCGCGGTGGTCTGCCTGACCGGCAGCAGCGGGACCAGGGCACACAGCACCACGCCCGCCAGACCCGCGATGACGGCGATCAGGCGTACGAAACGGTGTGCGGGCACGAGCGTCGATGGTAGGCGACGGACCTAGTGGCGCAGCGGCGCCGGGCTCCACAGGCCGCTCCGCGTTGTGGAACCGAGATCCAGACGTGCCGGTACCGCATCCCGGTAGTAGGGCGTGAGCTGCTGCAGCGCACCCCAGTCACGGGACCAGTCGTCCTCGAGGTACGTCGGCAGCGTCGTCGGGCGCAGCAGCAGTTCGGTGATCCCGAGCGGGCCGCCGCCGAGGTAGTCCATCACCGGCGAGTTGGCCTCGGCGCCGAACCGGTCCGGCAGGATCCGCCACTGCGGCACCTCGATGACGCCGTTGCGGTGGTCGAACGGACGCTGGCAGGGAAAGGCCAACCCGACCAGCCAGTCGAGCAGCACCGGGTCCTGTGAGCCCACCACGTCCTGCAGCGAGCGCAGCTTCGGCATGCGGGGCGGGGTCAGCGCGATCCAGTGGTCCGGGCTCAGGTCGTCGTCGACGGCGACCAGGCGGATGCGGGTGGCGTTCTCCGGGATCGCCGCCAGCGGCACCCGCAGGTTGCGCCAGGCCGGGGACGCGCCGACGTCGGCGAATCCGACGCTGCCGCCCGGTTCGGGATCGGCGCCGCCCTCGTCGGTGGCCCACTGGACGGCCACGTCGCCGGGATCGAAGCGGCCCGCCGCGGACACCACGAGCAGCGGTCCGGCGTCCTCCCGAGGGGGGAGCCGGTACCACGCCGAGCGCAGGTTGGCCGGCGCCTGGGTGCCGCTGCGCCAGCTGCCCAGCACCGGCGTCCGGGCCGGGTCGAGGTTGAACGGCAGCCGGGCGCGCGAGCCGTTGATGCCTGCGCGGGCGGTGGTGCCGCCCTCGGTGCCTGCTTCGCCGCCGGTTTCGGTGTCGCCGTCGGTGTCGGCGAAGTTGGTGGCCTGTGTCTGGTCCATCACCGCGTCGGCGGAGATGTCCGACGGGATGCCGTTGGGACTGAAACCCTGCCCGGTCGCGGCGCCCAGCGCGGCGCCGACGGGGACCCGGATGGGGGTGAGCATCCCCTGGTTGGGATCCTGTTCGACCATCACGTCATCGGCGAGCCCGCACGTCTTACCGGTCAACGCCTCGAGGTTGGAGCGGCCGACCGTCCACCCCGGGTATTGGGTGACCATCGCCAGCGTCAGCGACACCACCTCGAACATCACGACCAGCCAGGCGGCGATCGCCAACGGGGACTGCACGACCCGGCGCCAACGCCGGCGACCGTCGTCGTCGGGGGAGGTGTCGCGGCCGGAGAAGTGGAACCACGCCGCGATGAGCAGGGCGAGCACCGACAATCCGAGCAGGATCGTGGTGAAGCCGAACTTGTACGCCGGGAACGAATTCGACCATGGCACGCCGAAGTTCGAGACGTACCACCACCCGTTGACGGTCGCGAACGACAGTGCGGCGATGAACAGTACGGCGGCCGCGAACATGGTCCGGTTGCGCCGTGAGCGCATCGCGACCGCCGCGACGGCGACGGCGGCCAGCGCGCCCAGCGATCCGGCCAGACCGGCGAACACCCCGAAGTGGTGGGTCCACTTGGTGGGCGTGAACATCATCGCCAGGAACGAGATGATCGTGATGCCGATGATCCGGCGGCTCGGCCCCGCCGCGGTGCCGGGGATGCGGCCCTTGCGCAGCGTCATCGCCACCGACATCGCCAGCGCCAGCCCCAGCGCCAGCACCGCGAACCGCCGCGCCACCGATCCGTCGGGGCTGGTGGTGAACAGCCGCGAGTAGCGGATGTGCTCGTCGAACCAGCTGAGGCTGGGCCCGACGGCGCTCTTGAAGCTGCTGGCCTGCAGTTCGCCGACCAGGGTCTGGTCGCGGAAGATGAGGATTGCGGTGACGGTGCCCGCGGCCAGGATCGGCGCCAGCAGCGCCAGGTAGCCGAAGCGAGCGACATGCCGCGCCACGATCGTCTTCAGCGGTCCGACGGCCACCAGCAGGGCGCCGACGGCGGCGATGCCGGTCGGGCCCGAGAAAAGTGTGAGCGCGCCGATGATGACGGCGATCGCGACCGGCAGCAGCCGGCTGGTGGCCACGCCGCGCTCCACCGAGCACCAGGTCAGCAGGATGCCCAGCGCGATGATCGGCTCGGGCCGCAGACCGTTGTTGAGCGGCAGCCAGAACGCCAGGAACATTCCGGCCGCGGTCCAGGCTGCGGCCCGGTTGACCTTGACCGCGTGGCCGAGGCGCGGGATCACCTCACGGCTGATCACCCACCAGCACGCCAGCGCCACCAGCAGCGTCGGCAGCCGCATCCAGACGCTGGCCGTGCTGAGCTGCGACCACAGGGCGAGCAGGTCGTAGTACCAGCCGAACGGGGCTTCGGGGGTGCCGAACCAGCGGTAGTAGTTGGCCATGTAGCCGGCGTGTTCGGAGACACGGGCCATGGTGAGGATGTAGCCGTCGTCGGCGGTGTTGGCGCCGACGAAGTGCCACCACACCAGCACGGCGGTGACCACACCGTCCAGCGGCGTCATCGACCACCAGCGCGGCGGCAGGAACCGGCGGTGACGCATCCCGTCGTCGGTGTCGAGGACGTGCAGCGCGCCGAGCGCGATGACGGTCAGCGCGACGCCGGCAACCATCACCAGCAGTTTGAGCAGGGTTGGGGTGCTGCTGTAGCGGGAGTCGACGGTGGCCGAGAACTCCAGGCCGGGCGGTGCGGGCCCGGACAGGTCGGTGAAGACGCCGATGATCTGCGGCCGGAAGTCGTAGCCGCCTCGTTCACCGCGCAGGGGGCCGCCGGGCTCCTCACCCGGTTCGACGTCGTCGGGGCCCTCGGTGAGGCCCACGAATTCGCCGGTGACCTTGTCGGCGTGGGCGGTGAACACCAGCCGCTCACACTGCGGGCTGAGCACCTCGGCCAGCGGCGCCGAGACGACCGGGGTGTTGCGCACGATGACGAGCAGGTCGTTGTTCACCCGCTCGATCAGCAGGCCCCGGTCGACGGCCTTGGGTGCCTGCTTGGGGACGGTGGACAGCAGCACGGTGCGCGGGCCGGCGAGTCCGGCGGCGGCCTGGCACGGAACCGTGATGGTCAGATCGGTGGCGACGTAGCCGATCAGCGGCGCGTCCACGCTGCGCAGCACACCGTCCTGCGGCCAGTTCAGTTCGGCCGTCGTCTGCTTCACCGGTAGCAGCGGGGTAGCCAGCGCCATCGCCGCGCCGAGCAATCCCGCGACGATGGCGATGAGGCGCGCCGTGCGGTGGTTGCTCCCGACCGCAACCTGCGAGTTCACGGGCGTCGATGTTAACGGCCTGCGTTGGGCGTCAGCCATCGACCGGTTGTCTGATCGCCAGCACGAACGGACCGATCTGGGAAACCTCGAAGCGCGGGTCCTCGAACAGCGCCGCGTCGAGCTTGACCTGATAGCGCCGCACGTTGGGGTGGTTGGGGTAGACGTCGGAGGCCAGGCGCAGGGTGTAGGACTCCCCGCTGCCGCGGCGCATCAGGAACACCGTCGGCGGATCCCACGGCAGTTCGTCGAGCGCCGCGACGAAGCGGTCGGCGTCGCCGAGGGTCTGCCAGCCCTCGATGGCCTTGGCGCGCTGGTCGAACTGTGCCAGTGGGTTGGCGTAGTGTGAGGTCAGGCCCTGGAACCCGTAATAGGGGTAATAGGCCAGGAAGCTGTAGTCGGCGGTCAGCACGATAGTCTCGTTGCGGGGACGGCCGGTGGCCTCGAGGATCGCCGCGTCCACCTCGCGGTAGTAGCGTTCGGCGCCTGGCGGCCGGCGGTCGGCGCGCTGCCCGTAGCCGTCGGTGTCGGTGTAGGCGACGGCGATGTCGGGCCGCAGCACGTCGGGGATGTCCTGGCTGAACGTCAGCGCGCCGACGGCGCCGATCGCACCGGCGGCCACCAGTAAACGCCGGTGCGAGAAGCTGTCGGCCAGCCCGCGCGCCGCCTCGACGAACCCGAACACCCCCGCTGCGGACAGCAGGATCACCAGCGTGGGCTGCAGCCGGAACGACAGCAGCGTGGTGCCGACCAGTGTGGTCAGCATCGACAGCACGGACCAGGCGTAGACCGCCAGCACCGCGATGGCCAGCGCGCCTGCGCGGGTCGAGGTGCGGGCACGGACCACCAGCCAGACGGTTCCGACCAGGCAGAGCGCGCCGAGCAGGGTGAAGCTCAGCATCGGGAAGGACAGTTGCGCGCCGTCGGCCGGCAGATAGTGCTGGGCGGTGCCGGTGTCGGCCGGGGAGCCGCGCAGCGCGGCCAGCAGGTACGGCGCCCACCCGATCAGCGCGATCGCGCCGGAGATCACGGCGATGACGAGCAGGCGCAGCAGCGGCTCCCGGGCCCGCCGGGCCACGGCGACGGTGGTCGCCATGATCACCAGCGTGAACGCCGCATAGGCGAGCAGCAGCGTGTAGAACAGCGCGGCCACGCCGAGGAACAGCCCGACCCCGACGATCGCGCCCCAGCCGCCGTGTCTGATCCCCGGGTCGCTTCGCTCCTGCCCGCCGCCCGTGGCCCGCAGCCCGGACCAGGCCAGCACGAACACCGGAGGCAGCAGCACGGCGATGATCGCGGCGTACGGTTCGGCCGGTGAGTAGGCGAGCATCACCGCGGTGGTGGCGGTGGTGACGATCAACGCGTAGGAGAACCGGATCATCGCCGCCCACAACACGAAAGCGAGCGCGACGGCGACGGCGATCGAGATGATCGACCACGGTTTGAACATCTCCCACGCCGGGGTGCCGGTCAGTGCGGCGAGCCGGCCGCCGAGCCAGAACCACCCGGGCGGGTAGAACGGCGGCAGCCCGTAGTAGGTCATATCGTGCAGCGCCGCGGTGTCGGCGAAGCGGGTCAGGTACTCGGTGCGGAACTGCTGGTCCACCGAGATGCCGAACAGGTAGAGCCTGGTCGCGCCCAACGGCATCGCGAGCGTGACGACGGCGAAGGCGGACAGGAAGACCGTCGACGCCGCGTGCGCCAGCAGCGGCCTGCCGCGTCGGTGGGTCCAGCCCGCCGCGAACAACCCTGCCAGACAGCCGAACTGGCCGACGGTGGTCAGCGCGTGCAGTTGGTTCGACGAGTTGTACGCCGGCCACTCGACCCGCGCGATCGCCGCGAGCGAGACAACCGCGACGGCGGCGGCGATCAGCGCCGCCACCACCATCCGGCCCGCAATCCCGATCGGGGCCGCCAGCGAGTTGGTGCCCACCGGGTTAGATGGGCAGCTTGCGGAAGATTGGCCGCGGGATGTGGCGCAGCACCATCATCACGTACCGGAAGGCGCCCGGCGCCCAGACCAGATCCTTACCCTTGGCCGACGCGGCGACCGCCAGGTCGGCGACGTACTCCTTGTCGACAGTCAGCGGCGCTTCTTTGACGTGGGCGCTCATCCGGGTGCGGACCTGGCCGGGCCGGATGACCAGGACGTGGACGCCGTACTCGCGCAGCGCCTCTCCGAGGCCGAGGTAGAACCCGTCGAGCCCGGCCTTGGTGGAGCCGTAGACGAAGTTCGACCGCCGCACCCGCTCACCGGCCGCCGAACTCATCGCGATGATCCGGCCGAAACCCTGTGCGCGCATCTGCTCGCCGAGCAGCACCCCGACCGAAACGGCTGCGGTGTAGTTGATCTCGGCGATCTGCACGGCCTTGCGCTGGTTCTGCCACAGTTCCTCGGCGTCGCCGAGCAATCCGAACGCGACGATCGCCACGTCGATGTCACGGGATCCGCCCGCCGACGCCTTGTCGATCACGTCCGGGTGGCTGGCGGTGTCGACCGCGTCGAAGTCGATCACTTCGACGGATTTCGCTCCCGCGCTGCGCATCTGGGCGACAGCGGCGTCACGGCCCGGATCGTCGGGCAGCGCGGCGAGCACGATGCGGGCCGGCGCGTCGTGTAGGTAGCGTTCGCAGATCGCCAACCCGATCTCGGAGGTCCCGCCGAGCAGCAGGATGGTCTGGGGGTTACCGACCGCATCGATCACCATGCGCGCACCATCTAGAGCAGCTCCAAACGTCGGGCCATGTCGGAGGCGAAAACCCCGTCGGGATCGACCCGGCGGCGCACGGCGATCCACTCGTCGATGCGCGGGTACATGGCGTGGAAGGTTTCGGCGGTGGTGCGGGAGTCCTTCGCGGTGTAGAGGCGGCCGCCGAACTGCAGCACCCGGTGGTCGAGGCCGCTGACGAACTCGCCCAACCCCGGTTTGATCGGGAAGTCGACGCAGACGTTCCAGCCCGGGATCGGAAAGCTCAGCGGGGCTTTGTTACCGGGGCCGAACAGTTTGAACACGTTGAGGAACGAGTGGTGCCCGGAGCGTTGGATGTCGACCAGGATCGCCTTGAACTCGTCGACCGCCTCGGTGGGCACCACGAACTGGTACTGCAGGAATCCGTTGCTGCCGTAGGCGCGGTTCCACTCACCGAACATGTCGAGCGGGTGATAGAACTGCGTCAGGTTCTGGATCTTGCCGCGGTAGGTACCCGATTTGCGGTACCACAGCTCGCCGATCGGACCGAACGTCCACTTGTTGGCCAACCCGTTGGGGAACACGTCGGGAAACGTGAGCAGTCGCGGCGCATCGAATTTCAGCGGATTGCGGCGCAGCTTCCCGGGCAGCTGATCGAGGCTGGCCAGGGATCCGCGGGAGATGGCGGCGCGGCCGAGTTTGGGCGGTGGGCTGATCGCGTCGAACCACGCGCTCGAATAGGTGTAGTTCGCCTCGCTGCCGTCGCTGTGGATCGCGATGGTCTCGTCCAGATCGGCGGTGACGTCGCCGTCGGCGATGAAGTACGCGGTCTCGGTCGGTGTCATCGCGATGGTGGCGCGCAGGATGATGCCGGTCAACCCGTTGCCGCCGACAGTGGCCCAGAAAAGGTCGGCGTCCTTACCGCGGGGTTTGAGGGTGCGCACGGTGCCGTCGGCGGTGAGCAAATCCATCGAGCGGACGTGGTTGCCGAAGCTGCCCGCGCTGTGGTGGTTCTTCCCGTGGATGTCGCAGGCGATCGCACCACCGACGGTGACCTGACGGGTGCCGGGCAGGACCGGGACCCACAGCCCGAGCGGTAGCGCCGCGCGCATCAACTGATCGAGGTTCACCCCGGCGTCGACGTCGACGAGCGCGGTGTCGGTGTTGATGGTGTGGATGCGGTTGAGCGCGGTCATGTCGACGACCAGACCACCGCCGTTCTGCGCATTGTCACCGTAGGAGCGGCCCAGCCCGCGGGCGATGACGCCGCGCTGCGGATCGTCGGCAACCCGCGCGACCGCTTTGGCGATTTCCTCGGGGTCGGGCGTCGACAGCACCTCGGCCACGGAGGGCGCGGTGCGGGCCCATCCGGTGAGCCGCCGGGTCGTGGTCTGGAACATCGTGACGAGGGTACCGCCCCGGCCGTGGCGGCCGGTCGAGCCCGGAAATAAGCCTCTTAACCATCATCATCCCCGAGTCGCGCCGCTCCTGCCCACGGGAAGATCACCGCGCGCTGGACGACGAAGTTGATCACCGTCGCAGTGCCCTGCGCGATGACGAAGGCCACTGGCACCCGCCAGGACTTGTCGTCCCACGCGGTGTAGAGGACGTAGTTGATGCCCACCTGCGCGGCGTAGGTGGTGGCGTAGAGCGCGCACACCGCGAGGAACCGGACCCGGCTGGGCGCGGCTTGGAAGGTCCAGCGCCGGTTGAGCAGGTAGGCTGTCGTGGTGCCGGCGATGAAGCTGAGCGTCTTGGCGACGTTGACGTGCAGACCCGCTTCGAGTAGCAGCACGTAAAGGCCGAAGTCCACGATCGCAGCGAAGCCGCCGGTGAGCAGGAACCGCCAGATCTGCGTGGTCAACGACAGTCGGGGCGACATGGGGGGCTCGGCCACCCGGGCAGCTTATGCGGTGGTGCGCTCAGCGCAGCGTCGACGTCCATCCCAGCCGCAGGGCGGTCGCGAGGTTCTCGCCGGCCGAGCCCAGGCACACCACCCGTTCGGGAGAGGACGCTGCATCACGCCGACGGGTTGACGGTCGTAGCAGAACTCGCCGTCGTAGCTGGAACCGCAGCCGCTTCCGCGTCGTTGAGACGCCTACGGTCACAGGTGTGCAGACCGGGTCCGGCGCGGAGATCACGTTCGATGGTGACGTCGTCGCCAAACTGCACCGGCCGGGAACCGATCCGCGGGCGTTGCGGACCCGATTGGGGGTTGCCCAGGAGTTGCGGGGAATCGTGCTCGCGCCGCTGACGGTGGTTCCCGATCAGGTCGGCCCCCGCTGGCAGAGCCGGTGGCCACGTGTGGAGGTCGTTGCCCCGCAACCGGATCAGCTGCCGTGGGCGGAGGCTGGGGCGCTGCTCGCGCGATTGCACGCCCAGCCCGTCATGGCCCGGCTGCCGCACGGATGGCCGGCCCGGTTACGGCGGGTGGTCGAGCGCCTGCGGGCCGCCGAGGTGACCGAACCGGTCCGCGGGGCGCTCACGGAACTCCCGCCCGCGGTGTGGCGGGCCGGATCGCCGGACCGGCCCCGCACGTACGTCCACGGCGACTTCCACCTCGGCCAACTCGGCAGGCGGGCGCCCGGGCGGCCATGGTTGCTCATCGACGTCGATGACCTCGGGGTGGGTGACCCGGCGTGGGATCTGGCTCGGCCGGCCGGGTTCTGGGCGGCCGGACACGTCCCCGACGGTGACTGGGCGGCCTTCGTCGGCGCGTACCGGCAGGGTGGCGGTGCGGCGCTGGTCGATGCGCCGGACGATCCCTGGCGGGTGCTCGATCCGTTCGCCAGGGCTGCGGTGGTCGCCGCCGCAGCGCACCACCCCGACGACGAACTGCTGGCCGCTGCCTGCGCGCGGATGGTCTAGCTGGAGAAGAACAGCCGCGCGAAGCCCTGTTTGCGGTAGTGCTTGTTGCCGCGGTGGCGCCAGCCCGGACCGTAGCCGTAACCCGACCCGTAGCCGGCGCCGTAGCTCCCCGGTGGTGGTGGCGGCGGTGGCGGGGCGGCCTGCACGAACCGGTTCTCCATCTCGGTGAGCGCTTCGAGTTCGCCGAGGTCGAGGAAGATGCCGCGGCAGGTGTCGCACTGCTCGAGGTGAATTCCGTTGCGCTCGTAGGTTCGCATGACGCCCTTGCATTTCGGGCAGACGAGGGTGTTACCCGGCCCGGGGGCGGAAGAAGATGTCGGCGGTTGGTACGGCGGGACGCTCATACCCGCATAACGCCGAACCGTCGCCGGAAGTGCCGGAGCTCAACACAATCGGTCCCCGCCGCGTGGCAGGGCCCGATCGCGTAGGTGGAGGGGTTGCCAGCTGTTGCGGGTTGAGTGGTCGTTGGTTGTCGGTGGTGTGCTG
>JAXHUG010000079.1:0-10260 GCA_034189785.1 Actinomycetota bacterium | reverse complement strand
AGAGCCGCTCGGTGCGAACCTCCACTACCAGCCCGCCCACGGCGATCGCCGCATGAACGGCCATCGAGACAGCAGGTCGGCACGAGGAATCCCCGCAGTTCACTGCGGGGAGGACGTCAACAACAATGACACTGTCGGAGCGGACAACGCGGTAGAAAGACTCGCGACGGGGTTGGGTCTGGCGAAGTCGTCCGACGTCCTGGACGTGGCCGGCACCGTCGACGCCGCGGTCCGCGAACGTGCCTACCAACTGGGCGGCACGCTGGCGGCCATGTTGATGGAGTGAAGGGATGAACGCATGCCGGGTATCGCCGAGATCGCCCTGGGGGCCGCTCCCATCGCCGGCGGCGCACTGCTCGGTATCGCCGCGGGAGGTCTGCGGGGTCCCGACGTCCGCGGCATGATCGCCAAGGATCTGGAGCTGCTCGAGCGGCTCCCCGCAGAGCAGGTGGAACTGCGTGAGCGGCTCAAGCGAAGCATCGACCAGCGCATCGAGGACCTCGTCACGACCACCGAGCGCAGCCGCGAACTGCGCATCGCCGCGAAGTCGTACGAGGGCAACTGGCGCGACATCGTGGTGTTCGTCTGCACCGTGCTCTTCACGGTCGTGTGGTGGAACGTCAGCCACAGCCAGGCCAACTGGCTGGTGATGTTCATCGTGCTGATCGTGCTGTCGGTCGTCGCAGGTGTCTACGCGGAGCGAGGAATCCGCCGCGCGCTGGGCAGAAAACGTCGCAACCGCAGCGGTGCCGCCTAGCTCTGCAGTGAGCTCGCGAACAGCTCCTGCAGCGCGATCCAGTGCCGCTGCGCCGCCTCCTCGTCATAGGGCGTGTTGTCGGGCACCGCGAACCCATGGCCGGCCGGCCAGATCTCCACGGTGTGCCGCACACCCGCCACGGTGAGCGCCTTGTCGAGCGTCTCGGCCTGTTCGGTGGTGAAGGAATTGTCGTTCTGCGCGCCGGCCACGTACACCGTCGCGGTGATGCGGTCGGCGAGCAGGTGGGGGCTGGTCTCGTCGTCGGTGACCAGCCCGCCGGCGTGGAACGCTCCGGCGGCCGCCACCCGCTCGGGGACCCGGCCCGCGACGATCAGCGCGGTCCGCCCACCCATGCAGTAGCCGCACACCCCGAACCGGTCACCGCGCACCTCGGGCCGGTCGGCGAGGAAATCGAAGAAGGCCGCGGCGTCGGTGGCCATCTGGTCCGGGGTCACCGATCCGATCATCTCGAACAGCCGTCGGCGTTGGGCCTGGTCGCCGAACACGGTGCTCATGTCGAACGGCTCCCACTCACCGCTGCGGTAGTACACGTCCGGCAGCAGCACGGCGTGGCCGAATGCCGCCAGCCGGTCCGCCATCTCGCGGAAAGTGGGCCGCACGCCGCCGGCGTCGGGATACATCACCACACCCGACCACGGACCGGGTCCGTTCGGCGTGTGCAGGGTCACGGGGCAGGCGCCGTCGGGCGTCGTGACGCTCGCGGTGATACTCGGCATGCCACCGTTCTACTCGCCGCCTCTGGAAGTAAGCTGACCGACGTGCCGATCCCCACCCCCTACGAGGATCTGCTGCGTCTCGTGTTCGAGCGCGGCACCCCCAAATCGGACCGCACCGGAACCGGCACCCGCAGCCTGTTCGGCCACCAGATGCGCTATGACCTCGCCGCGGGATTCCCGTTGATCACCACCAAGAAGGTGCACCTCAAATCGGTGGTGTACGAGCTCCTGTGGTTCCTGCGGGGTGAGTCCAACGTGCGCTGGCTGCAGGAGCACGGTGTGACGATCTGGGACGAATGGGCCAGCGAGACCGGTGAGCTCGGCCCCGTCTACGGCGTGCAGTGGCGGTCGTGGCCGACCCCGTCGGGCGGGCACGTCGACCAAATCAGCGCGGCCATCGACCTGCTGCGGACCGACCCGGACTCGCGTCGCAACATCGTCTCGGCGTGGAATGTGGGGGAGATCCCGCAGATGGCGCTGCCGCCGTGCCATGCGTTCTTCCAGTTCCACGTCGCCCACGGCCGGCTCTCCTGCCAGCTCTATCAGCGCAGCGCCGACCTGTTCCTCGGCGTGCCGTTCAACATCGCCAGCTATGCGTTGCTCACCCACATGATGGCCGCGCAGGCCGGACTCGGCGTCGGTGAGTTCGTGTGGACCGGCGGGGACTGCCACATCTACGACAATCACGTCGAACAGGTCGCCGTGCAGCTCTCCCGTGACCCCCGCCCATATCCGGAACTCGTTCTCGCCCAGCGTGATTCCATCTTCGACCACAACTACGAGGACGTCGTCGTCAAGAACTACGATCCGCACCCGGCGATCAAAGCGCCGGTGGCGGTGTGAGGTCTGCTTGCAAGGACCGGATGTCGATGCTGACGAACGTAGGGTTGATCTGGGCGCAGTCCAACTCGGGAGTGATCGGACGCGACGGCGGGATCCCGTGGCACCTGCCCGAGGATCTGGCCCGGTTCAAGGAGATCACCCTCGGTCACCCGGTCGTGATGGGCCGGCTCACCTGGGAGTCGCTGCCACCGAAGGTCCGGCCGTTGCCGGGACGAAGAAATGTCGTACTCACCCGACACGCTGACTACACGGCAGAGGGTGCAGAGGTCGTGACGAGCCTCGACGACGCGTTGGCCGACGAGGAGATGTGGGTGATCGGCGGTGAGCGCGTCTACACGCTGGCGCTCGGCCGGGCCACGCGATGCGAGGTCACCGAGGTCGAGATCGAACTCGACCGTCAGGACGCCGACGCCGTCGCACCTGTCCTGGGGGAGGCCTGGGTCGGGACCGCCGGGGACTGGTTGACCAGCGTCTCCGGGTTGCGCTACCGGTTCCACAGCTACCAGCGCGCATGAGGCTCACCGGCGCCCAGGCCCGCCGGATCGCCGTCGCCGCGCAGGGGTTCGCCGAACCCGAACCGCGCGGTCCGGTCACCCGCGCGCACGTACGTAGGCTGGTCAACCGCATCCAGGTGCTGCAGCTCGATTCGGTGTCGGTGTCGGTGCGGGCCCACTACGCACCGGTGTTCAGCCGGCTCGGCCGTTGCGACGTGTTGGACGGCGCCGCGGTCGCACTCGGCGCGGGCGCCACGGCTGCTCGTCGAGTACTGGGCGCACGCGGCCGCGCTGATGGCCGTCGACGACTGGCCGCTGCTGCGCTGGCGGATGCGCGAATACACCCACGGCCGGTGGGGCAGTGGCAGGGATTGTCCGACGTGACGGTCGGGGACCGCGGCGATCTCGTAACGGCCCTGCGGGAGCCCACCGCGTTAGGGTGACGCCGTGGCCGAAACCGCGCCGCTGCGCGTGCAGCTGATCGCCAGGACCGAGTTCACGGCGCCGCCAGACGTGCCGTGGGAGACCGACGCCGAAGGCGGCGCCGCGCTCGTCGAGTTCGCGGGGCGGGCCTGCTACCAGAGCTGGTCGAAACCCAACCCGCGCACGGCCACCAACGCGTCGTACCTGCGCCACATCATCGACGTGGGACATCTGTCCGTGCTGGAGCACGCGTCAGTGTCGTTCTACATCACCGGCATCTCCCGGTCGTGCACCCACGAGCTGATCCGCCACCGGCATTTCTCGTACTCGCAGCTCTCGCAACGCTACGTCCCCGAGAACGACGCACAGGTCGTCGTGCCACCAGGCATGGAGGGCGCCGCCGAACTCGAGGAGCTGTTCACCGCGGCCGCCGACGCCAGCCGCGCCGCCTACGCCGAACTGCTGGCGAAGCTGGAGGCCAAGCTCGCCGACATGCCCAACGCCACGCTGCGCCGCAAACAGGCCAGGCAGGCGGCCCGATCGGTGCTGCCGAACGCCACCGAGACCCGCATCGTCGTCACCGGCAACTACCGCGCCTGGCGCCATTTCATCGCGATGCGGGCCAGCGAGCACGCCGACCTCGAGATCCGCCGGCTGGCCATCGCCTGCCTGCGGGAACTGGCCGCCGTCGCACCCGCGGTGTTCGCCGACTTCGAAATCTTCACACTGGCCGACGGCACGGAGGTGGCGACCACACCGCTCGTCACCGAGGCCTGAGGCCAAGCGGGTAATCTTGTCACCCGTGAGTATCAGCGGATTCGACGTGAGGGCCCGGTTGGGCACCGTGCTCACCGCTATGGTCACTCCGTTCAAGCCCGACGGCGCTCTCGACACGGACGCCGCCGCGCGTCTCGCGAACCACCTCGTCGACTCCGGCTGCGACGGTCTGGTGCTGTCCGGCACCACCGGTGAGTCCCCGACCACCACCGATGACGAGAAGCTGACGCTGCTGCGCACAGTGCTCGAGGCGGTCGGCGACCGCGCGCGCATCGTCGCCGGCGCGGGCACCTACGACACCGCCCACAGCGTCCACTTGGCCAAGGCGTGTGCGGCCGAGGGTGCGCACGGTCTGCTCGTCGTGACCCCGTACTACTCGCGCCCGCCGCAGGCCGGCCTGTTGGCGCATTTCACCGCGGTCGCCGACGCGACCGACCTGCCCGTCGTGCTGTACGACATCCCGCCGCGGTCGGTGGTCCCGATCGCCTGGGACACTGTCCGCACGCTCGCCGAGCACCCGAACATCGTCGCGGTCAAGGATGCCAAGGGTGACCTGCACGGCGGTGGTCGGATCATCGCCGAGACTCCTCTGGCGTACTACTCCGGCGACGATGCGCTGAACCTGCCGTGGCTGGCGATGGGTGGTGTCGGCTTCGTCAGCGTGTGGGGGCATTTCGCGGCCAGCCAGCTGCGAGAGATGCTGTCGGCGTTCAACTCCGGCGACATCGCGACCGCGCGCAAGATCAGCGTGGCGCTCGGCCCGCTGAGCGACGCGCAGGCGCGTCTGGGTGGCGTCACGATGTCCAAGGCCGGTCTGGGGCTGCTGGGCTTCGACGTCGGTCCGCCGCGACTGCCGCAGATACCGCCGACGCCCGACGAGCTGACGGCGCTGGCCGAGGACATGCGCGCCGCTGCGGTGCTGCGGTGACGCCGTGAACAACGACCTCGTCCCGCCCGGCCCGCTCGCGGTCGGCGGGCTGCGCGTGACCGCGCTGGGCGGGATCAGCGAGATCGGTCGCAACATGACCGTTTTCGAGCATCTCGGCCGTCTGTTGATCATCGACTGCGGGGTGCTGTTCCCCGGCCACGACGAACCCGGTGTGGACCTGATCCTGCCGGATCTGCGCCACGTCGAGGACCGCCTCGACGACGTCGAGGCGCTGGTGCTCACCCATGCGCACGAAGACCACATCGGCGCCGCGCCGTTCCTGCTCAGAATGCGGCCCGACATCCCGGTCGTCGGTTCACAGTTCACCCTCGCCCTGCTACGCGAGAAGTGCCGCGAACACCGGATCAAGCCGACGTTCGTCGAGGTGGCCGAGGGACAGCGCAGCACCCACGGCGTCTTCGAATGCCAGTACTTCGCGGTCAACCACTCGGTGCCGGGATGTTTGGCCATCGCGCTGCACACCGGCGCCGGAACTGTGCTGCACACCGGTGACATCAAACTCGACCAACTCCCGCTCGACGGGCGTCCCACCGACCTGCCGGGGATGTCGCGCCTCGGCGACGCCGGTGTCGACCTGTTCCTCTGTGATTCGACCAACGCCGACCGCCCCGGTGTCGGACCGTCGGAGAGCGAGATCGGACCGACGCTGCACCGGCTGATCCGCGGCGCGGACGGGCGCGTGATCGTCGCATGCTTCGCCTCCAACGTCGACCGGGTGCAGCAGATCATCGACGCCGCGGTGGCGCTGGGCCGTCGGGTCTCCTTTGTGGGCCGGTCGATGGTGCGCAACATGGGCATCGCCCGTGAGCTGGGATATCTCAAGGTCGACGACAGCGATCTGCTCGACGTCGGCGCCGCCGAGGTGATGCCGGCGGAGCAGGTCGTGCTGATCACCACCGGAACGCAGGGTGAGCCCATGTCGGCGCTGTCACGGATGTCGCGCGGGGAGCACCGCAGCATCACGCTGACCGCCGGGGACCTGATCATCCTGTCCTCGTCGCTGATCCCCGGCAACGAGGAGGCCGTCTACGGTGTCATCGACTCACTGTCCAAGATCGGTGCCAGGGTCGTCACGAATGCCCATGCGCGCGTGCATGTCTCGGGTCACGCGTACGCGGGCGAGCTGCTGTTCCTCTACAACGGCGTCAAACCACGCAACGTGATGCCCGTGCACGGTACCTGGCGGCACCTGCGCGCCAACGCCGCGCTGGCCGGACGCACCGGGGTTCCGCCCGAGTCGATTGTGTTGGCGGAGAACGGCGTCAGCGTCGACCTGGTCGCCGGGGAGGCGAGCATCGCGGGTGCGGTCGGTGTCGGGAAGATGTTCGTCGACGGTCTGGTCACCGGTGACGTGGGTGAGACCACACTGGGTGAGCGCCTCGTTCTCTCTTCGGGTTTCGTCGCGGTCACCGTTGTCGTGCAACGGGGGACCGGTCGCCCGGCCGGCCCGGCGCACCTGATGTCCCGCGGGTTCTCCGAGGACCCCAAGGTGCTTGAACCGGTCGCGCGCAAGGTCGAAGAGGAACTCGAGAGGCTGACCGTCGATACGGTCACCGAACCGGGCCGCATCGCCCAGGCGGTGCGGCGCACTGTCGGCAAGTGGGTGGGCGAGACCTACCGGCGCCAGCCGATGATCGTGCCCACGGTCATCGAGATCTGACCCTCCCCTCGGGGGCGATCAAAGATCACCCGTTCGTACGAGGTGCTGCGCCGGTGGGGGTTTCTTTGCCAGTAGCGTCGAGCAGAGAGGTCGTGACCCGTTCGGAGTGGACGCTCTCGATGGCCTTCCTGCAGGCCTCCCGCGCGGTGCCGACCGATTCGGGCTCGGCGGTCATGGTGTCTGCGACGACTGCCGGACGTGGGCGGTAAACTCCTCGCTGGTTGACGGCCGGATCGGACAGCTGTCCACCCTGCTCACGCCTACTCACGGCGACGCGGCCGAGACACAGGTGAAACTTTCTGTGACCCGTGTGGCTGATGGTGGTTGTGGGGCGAATGCGACTAGGCTGGCACCCATGTTGCGTCCTGCAAGTTGGACTGGACTGGTGGGTGAGAGTTCCGTCCCGGTAGGTAGCGGAGCGCCGGGTAGCAGGCTCCGGTTTGTCGTCGGGAGGCGGTGGGCGGGTGCTTCCGGGGTGCGGGGTGCGGCACGTGCACATAGTTCAGTCGGGAACAGGAGAGGCCCGTCTGCCTGGCCTGTGTCGGGCAAACACCAGTGGTATAAGCCGATGGTGAAAGCTCTTGGAGGGCAGCGGGAGTGCGAGGGGGTCGTAGTACCGCTGATCGGCGTGATGAACGCGCCGGCAGGGAAGGGCCCCTGTTTTGATCACGTGGGCGACGTGGGTAAGTGCGGGGGCATGGCCGGGTCCGCCCGGTCCAATTTCCCCGGCAGGTCATCGCTTGCCGTAGCCGACGACGAGCCGGTGTGCGCGTCGGGGGTGAAAGTGCGAGAACTGCAACGGGTGCTATCGGCGGCAGCCGGGATTGTGCTGGAACCCGTTTTTGAGGCGGATTTCTTGCCGTGCTCGTATGGGTTTCGGCCGCATCCGCTATCCGAAGGCTGCGTAACCATGTCCAGAAGATCATCGGTAAGCCGTGTGCGGGTAGACCGCACACACGGATTGAAAGGGGGATGGGGAAACGGATCCGCTTCGCGGACACCGCACCCCTGACTACCAATGGCTGGTAAGACCGTCGCCCGCTCTGGCGCCCGTACGAGCAGGTCAAGGGCCGGAACGCGGAGTGGTGTCCGGCCCGGTCGGCCCGCGAAGCCCGCACCCCGGCGCAAACCGGCGCCGCGGCGCCACCCGTCACCCGTCGGTGCCGCCGGCGCCGCGGTCGGGCGTTGGGCTAGGGCCGGGTGGCTGATGTTGGCGCGCGGAGCAGGTAGCACGGCGCGCTCGGTCGGACGCGCCCGCGAGATCGAGCCCCGACACCGCCGGGACGGAATCGCCCTCGCGTTGCTGGGGATCGCGGTCGTGGTGGCCGCCGGATCGTGGTTCGACGCCGCCCGTCCCGTCGGGCAGTGGATCGACACGGTGCTGCGCACACTGGTCGGTGACACCGTGGCCCTGGTGCCCGTGGTGCTCGCGGCCATCGCCGTCGTGCTCATGCGCAGCGAACCCGATCCGGAGGCCCGTCCGCGCCTGATCCTCGGCGCGGCGATGATCACCCTCCCCGCGCTGGGACTCTGGCATCTGTGGTCGGGGTCCCCGCAGGCGCCGGGGGAGCGGCAGCAGGCGGCCGGATTCACCGGCTTCGCAATTGGGGGCCCGCTCGCCGACGGGATCACCGCCTGGATCGCCGCACCCCTGTTGTTCATCGGGGTGCTGTTCGGTCTGCTGCTGGTCACCGGGACGACGATCCGGGAAGTGCCGGAGACCGTGCGCGCAATGTTCTCCACCCGCGGATACCGCGACGAGGACGACGACGAGCACGACGACGAATACGATGCGTACGACCCGGATCCCGTTGCGCCCGAATCCTTCTCGGACGGTTACTACGACGATCCGGCGACGTGGCGCGACGAGCAGCTCTGGCCGGCGGGTTCGCCGATGGACAACTATCCGCTCGACCCGCAGGACGCCGACGCACCCACACTGCCCGACGCACCCACACTGCCCGAGGTGCCCGCAGTGCCCGCAGTGCCCGCCGTGCCGGCGGCCGAGGCGAAGCCCAAGCGAAAGAAGGCCGCCCCGGAGAAGAAAGCGGTCGAGGACCAGGACGCACTGTCGCTCGACCGCGTCGTCGAAGGGCCCTACGCGCTGCCGTCACTGGACCTGCTGATCGCCGGTGACCCGCCGAAGCTGCGCAGCACGGCCAACGACCGCATGATCGATTCGATCAACTCGGTGCTGCAGCAGTTCAAGATCGACGCCGCGGTCACCGGCTGCACCCGCGGGCCGACCGTCACCCGCTACGAGGTCGAACTCGGACCCGGTGTGAAGGTCGAGAAGATCACCGCTCTGCAGCGCAACATCGCCTACGCGGTCGCCACCGAGAGTGTCCGCATGCTGGCGCCCATTCCCGGTAAGTCAGCCGTCGGCATCGAGGTGCCCAACACCGACCGCGAGATGGTGCGGCTGGCCGATGTGCTCACCGCACCGTCGACCCGCCGCGACCATCACCCACTCGTGATCGGGTTGGGCAAGGACATCGAGGGCGACTTCATCTCGGCCAACCTGGCCAAGATGCCCCACCTGCTGGTCGCCGGCTCGACGGGTTCGGGCAAGTCGAGCTTCGTCAACTCGATGCTGGTGTCACTGCTGGCGCGGGCCACCCCGGACGAGGTGAGGATGATCCTGATCGACCCGAAGATGGTCGAGCTGACCCCGTACGAGGGCATCCCGCACCTGATCACCCCGATCATCACCGAACCGAAGAAGGCCGCCGCAGCATTGGCGTGGCTCGTCGAGGAGATGGAGCAGCGGTACCAGGACATGCAGGCCTCGCGGGTGCGTCACATCGACGTGTTCAACGAGAAGGTGCGATCGGGGGAGATCACCGCGCCGCTGGGCAGCGAGCGTGTCTACAAGCCCTACCCCTACATCCTCGCGATCGTCGACGAGCTCGCGGACCTGATGATGACCGCCCCGCGCGACGTAGAGGATGCGATCGTGCGGATCACCCAGAAGGCCCGCGCCGCCGGTATCCACCTGGTGCTGGCCACGCAGCGGCCGTCGGTCGACGTCGTCACCGGTCTGATCAAGACCAATGTGCCGTCGCGGTTGGCGTTCGCCACCTCCTCGCTGACCGACAGCCGCGTCATCCTCGACCAGCCCGGCGCGGAGAAGCTGATCGGTATGGGCGACGGCCTGTTCCTGCCGATGGGCGCCGGTAAGCCGATCCGCCTGCAGGGTGCGTTCATCACCGACGAGGAGATCCAGGCTGTCGTCTCGGCGACCAAGGATCAGGCCGAGCCCGAGTTCATCGAGGGCGTCACCGCGGCCAAGGCCGGTGAGCGCAAGGACGTCGACCCCGACATCGGCGACGACATGGACGTCCTCCTGCAGGCCGTCGAGTTGGTGGTGTCGTCGCAGTTCGGGTCCACCTCGATGTTGCAGCGCAAGCTGCGGGTCGGTTTCGCCAAGGCCGGCCGGTTGATGGATCTGATGGAGACCCGCGGGATCGTGGGGCCCTCGGAGGGATCGAAGGCGCGCGAGGTGCTGATCAAACCCGACGAGCTGGCGGGCACGCTGGCGTTGATCCGTGGCGGCAGCGATGCGAACGGCGCCGAAGCCGGCGCGGACTAGCGATTCGGGCGCGGGTTCGTGCGGTGAG
>JAXHUG010000078.1:0-35498 GCA_034189785.1 Actinomycetota bacterium | reverse complement strand
CCTCGCCGATGCGCCGGCAGCCCGGCATCGGCGAGGCGGTCACTGCCTGCTTCCCATGCGGTATCCGACGCCGCGCACGGTGATGACGTAGCGCGGCGCGGCCGGATCGTCGCCCAGTTTGCGTCGCACATGACCGATGTGAACATCGACGAGGTGTTCATTGCCGACCCAGGGGCCCCCGCGCACGGTCTCAAGTAGCTGGCGGCGGCTCAGTACCACGCCAGGGCGCGCCGATAGGGCGGCGAGAATGTCAAATTCGGTGCGGGTCAACAGGATCGGTTCACCGTGCAGGGATACTTCCCGCGCGGCCACGTCGATACGCAGCGGCCCGAAGCGCAGCGGTGCCGGCGCGTCGCCGCTGCGGGTGGCCTCGCTGTCGGGCGCGACGCGCGGCCGCCGCAGTATCGCCCGGATTCGTGCCACCAGTTCCCGCGGGCTAAAGGGTTTGGCGACGTAATCGTCGGCGCCGACAGTGAGTCCGACGATCCTGTCCATTTCGGTGTCGCGGGCGGTGAGCATGACCACGTAGGCGTCGGAGAAGGTGTGCAGCTTGCGGCACACCTCTAACCCGTCCATGCCGGGCAGCCCGAGGTCGAGGATCACCACATCGGGGTCGAACTCGCGGGCCACGGTGATCGCTTCGGGACCGTTGTCCACGGTGCGGGTGGCGAAGTGCTCGCGAGTGAGGTACCTGGCCACGACCTCAGCCAGCGCGGTCTCGTCATCCACCACGAGCGCCCGGTAGCCGCGCGCGCCATCACCCGACGGCGCTGATGTGTTGGTCACGGCGTTCATCGTGCCGGGTAACCGCCACAGGTTGACGTACCGGAGCATTCTTCAACGAATCTTTCGCGCGTCATCGAATCTTCACACGACCCTTATCGGTTCGGTGGTTTGACTCCCTCATCGTGGTCAGTGAAGGAGACTGCTATGAGTATGGGATGGGCGGCGTTTGAAGCGGTCGGCGACTGGCACCTATTTTGCTGACGCTGACAGTTGCACTGGTATTGGGTTGGGGGCTCGTCGTTGTCGCGACGGCGGCACTGTTCGGCGGTCCCGCGGGTGGGCGGCAGGGTCCTCGATTCGCAGGCCCCAAGCGGGCCGGCATGCGCGCTGGCAAGCCGAAACACGACAGACCGCACCCGGCGGGAGTGGGCAATGGCTGAGTTGCGGGGGCCCGGACAGGTGAGTCGGCGAAGCTTTCTTGTCACTACGGCGGCTGCCGCGGTCACCGTGGCGGCGTGCTCGCGCGGCAGCGGCGTCGTTGTGCCCAACAACCCGGTTGTTGGTGCGGAGGCACGCCGCCCGCACAGCGGGCGCACCGTGTCGGCCACGCTCACCGCGGATCGCACGGGTGTAGATCTCGGCGGCACGGTGGCCCAGACCGTCTCCTACAATGGCACGGTTCCGGGCCCGTTGGTGCGCGCGTCGGTGGGCGACGAGTTGGCTGTCACGCTGCGCAACCGACTCGACCACACCGCGTCGGTGCACTGGCATGGCATCGCGCTGCGCAACGACATGGATGGTGCGTCGCCGGCCACACGCGACATCGACGCCGGCGCCGACTTCACCTACCGATTCTCCGTTCCGTATCCGGGAACCTACTGGGCTCATCCGCACACCGGTCTGGACGCCGACACCGGCTTGTACTTCCCGGTGATCGTCGACGACCCCACCGAAACGGGCAGCTATGACGCGGAGTGGGTGGTCATGCTCGACGACTGGACCGACGGGGTTGGGTCCAGTCCGGCCCAGATCTATGACGGGCTGCGCAACTCCCTGGGCGGACACGACGACATGCGCGATATGGGCGACATGCCCGACATGCCCGGCATGCCCGCAATGGGCACCGTTCCCGGCGTCGGGGGAGCGGGCCGCAGCGCACTGCTCGGTGGTGACGCGGGAGATGTCAGCTATCCCTACTATCTGATTAACGGCCGTATTCCTCAGGCGCCCAGCAGTTTTCGGGTCAAGCCTGGTCAGCGTGTGCGGATCCGGCTGATCAACTCCGGCTCAGACACGGCCTTTCGGGTCGCGTTGGCCGGGCACAAGTTGACGGTGACTCACACCGACGGGTTTCCGGTCGTGCCGACCGACGTTGACGCGGTGCTGATCGGGATGGGCGAGCGCTACGACGTGGTGGTCACCGCCGGCGACGGAGTGTTCCCGCTGGTCGCCGCCGCGGAAGGAAAGAACGCATCGGCACGCGCACTGTTGGTCAGTGGCGCGGGTTCGCCGCCGGCCGCCGATTATGCGCCTCCCGAACTGCAAGGCCGTGTCGGCACGGTCGGGGCGTTCTCGGCGGCGCCGGGTGCGGCGTTGCCCGCAGCGCGCGCCGATGTGGAGCTGTCAGCCGATCTGGGCGGATCGATGATGCCCTACGACTGGACGATCAACGGCCTGGTGTTCGCGAACAGGCATCCGCTGGAAGTTTTTGAGGGCCAACGTGTTACGTTGTCATTGAAGAACACGTCGATGATGTGGCATCCCATGCATCTGCACGGTCACACCTTCGAGGTGCTCACGGCAGACCGGCGCCCCGGCGCACGCAAGGATACCGTGATCGTGCTGCCCATGCAGCAGCTGCGCGTGTCGTTCGTCGCCGACAACCCTGGCGTGTGGATGCTGCACTGCCACAACACCTATCACCAGGAAGCCGGCATGATGACCAGCCTCAACTACTCCGCGCGGTAAGCGGCGAACGGGTAAGTGAAACCCAGGCATTTGGAGAGACTCAGTATTCGATGAGTCGGGTGACGTAGGGCCTCATGCCGCTGGTACGTACACCACCGCGCCACCTCCCGAGCCCTGCCGGGCCCGGCGAGTTGGAAAAGTCGCCATTATGGAGGTCTGGCACACCGACGACGCGATGCGGGTCCGCGATGTCCTCGACGAACTCGACTCCGCCCGCCAGCCGGCCTGTACGACCGTGATGACGGTTCATGGACAACCTCTACCGCAAGGGATGGTTGAGTCGCGAGCTCGACGACAGCTACCCGGGCCACCCGCGACCGTCTTCAGGCGGCCGCCACAGTGTTGCGATCGGCTATCCGCGCGTGTCAGACAGCGCGCCGACCACCGGAATACGTAGTACATACGTAAGATGGTGCTAGATGCGCACCGCGGTGGAGGGAGGGCTCGTGCACGGCACGCTTCGCGGGCTATTTGTACTGGCAGTCACGGTCGCCGCGGTGGTGGTGGTGCCGCCGCCGGTGGGGTCGGGAGCAGCCGAATCAACCGGCATGCATCGCAAAGTCGCGATGGTGCGTCCGGGTTCTGCACAGGTCGTAGGGGTTGGGCATCCCGTGCTGGTGGGGTTCAGTGGGACCGTCAAGGACCGCGCGGCAGCCGAGCGCAGCATCTCGGTGTCCACGTCGCGGCCGGTGGAAGGTGAGTTCACGTGGCTAACCGATAGTTTGGTGGAGTGGAAGCCCGATGGGTTCTGGCCTGCGCATTCGATGGTCACGGTGCGCGTTGGTGGCATGAAGACCGATTTCGCGACCGGGGCGGCGGTGGTGGGCGTAGCCGATATCTCGGCCCACACGTTCACGGTGAGTATCGACGAGCAAGTGGTGCGTGAGATGCCGGCGTCGATGGGTAAGCCGGGCTTCGAAACCCCGGTCGGGACCTTCAAAGTGCTGGAGAAGCAACGAAACGTGGTCTTCGACTCGCGCACGATCGGAATTCCACTCGACGACCCCGAGGGCTACCTGATCGATGGGGAGTACGGCGTCCGGGTGACGTGGGGTGGGGTCTACATACATTCGGCGCCATGGTCGGTCGGGTCGCAGGGCTCGGCCAACGTCAGCCACGGCTGCATCAATCTCAGTCCAGAGAACGCCGAATGGTATTTCAACACTGTCAAGGTCGGAGACCCGGTGATTGTGCAGAGCTAGCCCTGCACGCTCGCGCGACGGAATTCCGGCGCCCTTCCAGAACCGCACCCGGGGGCAAGGGCCCGTTGTTCGGCGGTCGCGCCGACATTTTGCGCGTCACACCACGGGGAGACGTGCTGCGCGAGGTAGGCTCGGCAACGACATTGCTGGAGGCGAAACGGTGCGCGTACGAGGATTCGGCGAGCTGGAAGCCGTGGTGATGGATCGCGTGTGGAACCGCGATCCCGAGATGGTAACGGTGCGCGACATTTTTGAAGAGCTCTCGGCCGAGCGTCGTATTGCCTACACCACGGTGATGTCGACCATGGACAACCTGTACAACAAGGGATGGCTCGAGCGGGAACGCGATGGCCGGGCCTACCGGTATTGGGCCACCCTGACGCGCGAGGAACACACCGCCCGGTTGATGCGTGAAGCCCTCGATGGGGGAGGCCGCTCAGAACTGGTGCTCAGCTACTTTATCGAGCAGATTGGACCCAAGGAATCCGAGCGGCTCAGGGAAGCGATGCGGCAGCTGGCGAGGCGGTCGAGCAGGGCCAAGAAGCGGTGAACGGCGCGGCGGGCCTGCTGCTCTACAGCGTTGCGGTGATCGGGTTCGGCCCACCGGTATTGGGCTTTCTCACCCGTAGCGGGCATTCTCCCCGATCTGGAGTGGCGGCTTGGCTGATCACGATCTCCAGTGTCGTGCTCACCTGGCTGACCGTTGTTGTGCTGGTGATTGTCGACGTGATTGCGCACTGGCGCGGCGGTGACTCATTCGTGGTGCCGTGCGTCCGGTTCCTGTGTGACCTGGCTGCGGGTAAGGCGGGTAGCGCACCGCAAGTGATGCTGCTGGCTTCGGCGGTCGCCGTGGTGGTCGTGGTCGCCGTCATCGGCACCCGGCTCGTGCGCACGGTTGGGCGGCTGCATGCGCACGCTTGCGGGCATGCAGAAGCTGTTCGACTGGTGGGCCGCCCAACCGGCGAACGCGACGTGTATGTCGTCGACGCCGCCGAGCGCACCGCGTATTGCGTGTCAGGAAAGCCGTCGGTGATCGTGGTCACAACCGCAGCGGTAGCGGCTCTCGGCGAGCGCGAGCTCGCGGCGGTGCTCGCGCATGAGCGCGCCCATCTTGACGGGCATCACCCCAGAATCGTCACGGCGTTGCGTGTCTTGGCGCTGGTCTTTCCCCGTCTTGCGCTGATGACGCGCGGCGCCGGGGAGGTATCACGGTTGCTGGAAATGTGTGCCGACGATGCTGCCGCACGCCGGCATGGCAAGCGTGCACTGTTCACCGGGCTGATGGCTCTGGCCGCAGGCGCGCCGGCCGCGGCACTGGGCGCGGCCGATGTCGCGGTGTTGAATCGCGCTGAGCGACTGGCCCTCCCGCCTGCGAATCATGTCCGCGTCCGTGCGCAGGCCGTTATTGCCGGTGCGACGGCGATGATTGTCATCGCCCCGTTGGGCACACTTGTACTCGGCGCATCTGGGGTACTGATGTGCGGTGGCTAGTAGTAACTCGCCCATCTCGGCACCTTCCCCGCCAGGGCAATGATCGCCGGGTGGCTGGCCGCCGGTGTGGTCGAGCGGGGGCCGATTCGCCCCGACCGGGCGGGGAACTCCACAAGGGACGTTATGCGCAGCAGCCTCCGAGAGGATTCGTCTGGTTGTCAGATCAGTGACGGCAGGATCATCGAAACTGCTATCGCCCAACACGAACTGGATCCTGTGCCGAACCGGCCGTGATAGGTAAGGCTGCGCCCGCGTGGAGGGGTTCATCCGCAGCGGCAAGGCGACCGGCCTGGCCATCCGGGTTGTCGCTTGCCAGGGTGATGGGACCACCTGATTGCCGGGGGATGGGATCACCACGGCCGCGATCGCGATAGACCTGCTGTGCTGGACGCGGCTGCTGCTGCCCGCCGCGTTCAACAGCGTCTGCGCTATCCCCTGACCACAGCCACCTTGCCCGAGCAATCCAGGAAAACGGCCCCGCCGCATCCATCTGGTGGTGCGGGCGTACCGCCAGGGAACGCGCCATCGATAACGCAGTTCATCCGGAGAACCGGCGTGGCGAACGTACCGCCAATCATAGTGACGTTGTGTCAGCAACTGCCGTCCTGAAATTTCTCGCCGTTGCACCAGGCGACGGCCAGGATCCCTCCCATACCGCCAGGGCAATCGCTGGTAGCGCGGTCGCGGCAGCGACAACCCACCTGAACTCTGGCATGAGCTAACTGCCCCTCGCCATCGGTTGAAGAACGATGTTCGGCGGGGATCACCTAACGATGCGCGTGGTACAGGCGCGGTACAAGCCGGAGGCCCCGATAGGCGTTCGACCTGTGAGAACCGCCCTATCAGGGCGGTTCTGTGGAGCGGGCGACGGGAATCGAACCCGCGTAGCTAGTTTGGAAGACTAGGGCTCTACCATTGAGCTACGCCCGCATGTTGCGGACGCCGATCGTACCGGCCCGCGCCACGACAACGCCAATTGGCTGCCTCGCGCGTCGGCGCCGGGTGCACAAGCCGTAGTATCTCGCGTGGTCAGCGCCGCGCCTCAACGCACGGTGAAGATCGCAACGGCGCGGGGTGTAGCGCAGCTTGGTAGCGCATCCGCTTTGGGAGCGGAAGGCCGCAGGTTCAAATCCTGTCACCCCGACAACCAGCACCGGTATGACCCAGCACGATATGACGAAGTACCCAGACACGAGGAGAGACCCGCAGTGAAGAGCACCGTCGAGAAGTTGAGCCCCACCCGGGTGCGCATCAACGTGGAGGTGCCCTTCACGGAACTCGAACCGGACTTCGACCGGGCGTTCAAGGAGCTCGCCAAGCAGGTGCGGCTCCCCGGGTTCCGGCCCGGTAAGGCGCCGCGCAAGCTGCTCGAGGCCCGCGTCGGCCGCGAGGCCATGCTCGACCAGATCGTCGGCGAGGCGGTCCCCGGCCGTTACACCGAGGCCGTGACGAGCTCGGACGTGCAGCCGCTCGGGCAGCCCGAGATCGAGATCACCAAGAAGGAGTACGGCGAGGACCTCGTCTTCACCGCCGAGGTCGACATCCGTCCCGAGATCACCCTGCCGGACCTGTCCTCGCTGGAGATCACCGTCGACCCGATCGAGATCACCGACGAGGAGGTCGACGCCGAACTGCAGTCGCTGCGCGCCCGCTTCGGCACCCTGACCGGTGTCGACCGTCCGGCCCAGAACGGCGACTTCGTCTCCATCGACCTGTCGGCGACCGTCGACGGGCAGGGCGTCCCGGAGGCCACGACCGAGGGCCTGTCGCACGAGGTCGGCTCCGGCCAACTGATTGAGGGCCTCGACGACGCGATTGTCGGCCTCTCGGAGGGCGAGAGCAAGGAGTTCACCACCACGCTGGCCGCGGGCGAGCACGCAGGCAAAGAAGCCGTCGTCACCGTCACGGTGAAGTCCGTCAAGGAACGTGAACTGCCCGAACCGGACGACGAATTCGCCCAGCTCGCCAGCGAGTTCGACACCATTGACGAGCTCAAGGAGAGTCTGACCGAGCAGGTCCGTCGGGTGAAGCGCGTCCAGCAGGCCGAGCAGATCCGCGACAAGGCGCTGGAGCTGCTGCTCGAGCAGACTGAGGTGCCGCTGCCGGAGAAGATCGTCCAGGCGCAGATCGACGACACGCTGCACAACGCGATCCACGACTTCGACCACGACGAGGATCGCTTCGCCGAGCAGCTGGCCGAGCAGGGCAGCAGCCGCGAGGAGTTCGACGCCAACACCCGCACCGAGGCGGAGAAGGCCATCAAGACCCAGCTGCTGATGGACGTGCTCGCCGACCAACTCGACGTCCAGGTCGGCCAGGGCGACCTGACCGAGCGGCTGGTGCTGATGTCGCGCCAGTACGGCCTCGAGCCGCAGCAGCTCCTGCAGATCCTGCAGCAGAACAACCAGCTGCCCGCCGTATTCGCCGACGTGCGGCGCGGCCTGACCATCGCGGCCGTCGTGCACGGCGCCACGGTCAGGGACACCGACGGCAACGACATCGACACCACTGAGTTCTTCGGTCCGTCGGGCGGTGCGCAGGTCGAGGCGGAGGAGGCCGACGAGGCCGAGTGACGCTGTGAGCGAACGCTCGCCTGTCAGGGAGTGCACGCTCACGCAGGTTGGTTAGTGTCGGCACCGAGAAGACATCCGAGAACACATCGACGAACACACCGCGAACTGGCGGACCCAGACGTAAGAGAAAGCAGGTATACAGTCGTGACTGTTATGCGTGGCGGGGCGCCGGGCCTCACGCTCCAGGACTCGGTCTACGAGCGTCTGCTCGCCGAGCGCATCATCTTCCTCGGCTCACAGGTGGACGACGACATCGCCAACCGCCTGTGCGCCCAGATCCTGCTGCTCTCGGCGGAGGACCCGACGACGGACATCCACCTCTACATCAACTCGCCCGGCGGCTCTATCAGCGCCGGCATGGCGATCTACGACACGATGGTCCTGGCCCCCTGCGACGTCGCGACCTACGCGATGGGCATGGCCGCGTCCATGGGTGAGTTCCTGCTCGCCGCGGGCACGAAGGGTAAGCGTTACGCCCTGCCCCACGCCCGCATCCTGATGCACCAGCCGCTCGGCGGTATCACCGGCGGCGCGGCCGACATCGCGATCCAGGCGGAGCAGTTCGCGGCGATCAAGAAGGAGATGTTCCGCCTCAACGCCGAGTTCACCGGGCAGACCATCGAACGCATCGAGGCCGACTCGGACCGCGACCGCTGGTTCACCGCGCAGGAAGCGCTCGAATACGGATTCGTCGACCACATCATCACCAGCGCCAGCATCAACGACGGAGTGGCCCCCTAATGAGCAACCAGATCGATCCCCGCCTCCAGCCGCAGGCGCGCTACATCCTGCCGTCGTTCATCGAGCACTCGAGCTTCGGCGTCAAGGAATCCAACCCGTACAACAAGCTCTTCGAGGAACGCATCATCTTCCTCGGCGTGCAGGTGGACGACGCGTCGGCGAACGACATCATGGCCCAGCTGCTGGTGCTCGAGTCGCTTGACCCCGACCGCGACATCACCATGTACATCAACTCGCCCGGTGGCTCCTTCACGAGCCTCATGGCGATCTACGACACCATGCAGTACGTGCGTGCCGACATCCAGACGGTGTGCCTGGGCCAGGCCGCGTCGGCCGCCGCGGTGCTGCTGGCCGCAGGCACGCCCGGTAAGAGGCTCGCGCTGCCGAACGCCCGGATCCTCATCCACCAGCCCGCGCTGTCCGGCGTGATCCAGGGCCAGTTCTCCGATCTGGAGATCCAGGCCGCCGAGATCGAGCGGATGCGCACGCTGATGGAGGCCACCCTGGCGCGGCACACCGGCAAGGACGCCGAGACGATCCGCAAGGACACCGATCGTGACAAGATCCTGACCGCCGAAGAGGCCAAGGACTACGGGATCATCGACACGGTTCTCGAGTACCGGAAGCTGTCGGCTCAGACATCCTGACCACCGGTGGGGAGCCGTTTCGGTCACGAGGCCAACAATGCCGTGCGCGGTGTCGTTGGCATCAGCCGTTCGCTCCGGTCACGGTGACGACACGCCAGGGACACGGCGACCCGTGGTACGCGGCAACCGGACGTGTGAGGCGCTATGTTGACGCGACAGCTGAATACCACCAGCGCGATTCGACACTATCGGTCGCACCGCGCGGGAGTTAGCGGGTAGCGTCGGGAGCAGGGCCCCACCAGAGGTCCTGCCAACGACCCGAACGACCCACCGACGTCGAACAGGAAAGTAGGACCCCACCACCATGGCGCGCATTGGAGACGGCGGTGACCTGCTGAAGTGCTCGTTCTGCGGGAAGAGTCAGAAGCAGGTCAAGAAGCTCATCGCCGGCCCCGGCGTGTACATCTGTGACGAGTGCATCGATCTCTGCAACGAGATCATCGAAGAGGAACTGGCCGACGCGGACGAGGTGAAACTCGACGAGCTGCCCAAGCCCGCAGAGATCCGCGAGTTCCTCGAGAGCTACGTCATCGGACAGGACACTGCCAAGCGCACCCTGGCAGTCGCCGTCTACAACCACTACAAGCGCATCCAGGCCGGCGAGAAGAGCCGCGATTCGCGCTCCGAGCCCGTCGAGCTGACCAAGTCCAACATTTTGATGCTGGGCCCGACCGGCTGCGGTAAGACCTACCTCGCGCAGACGCTGGCCAAAATGCTCAACGTGCCGTTCGCGATCGCCGACGCCACCGCGCTGACCGAAGCCGGCTATGTCGGTGAGGACGTCGAGAACATCCTGCTGAAGCTGATCCAGTCTGCAGACTACGACGTCAAGCGCGCCGAGACCGGCATCATCTACATCGACGAGGTCGACAAGATCGCCCGCAAGAGCGAGAACCCGTCGATCACCCGCGACGTCTCCGGCGAGGGGGTGCAGCAGGCGCTGCTCAAGATCCTCGAGGGTACGCAGGCGTCGGTGCCTCCGCAGGGCGGGCGCAAGCATCCGCACCAGGAGTTCATCCAGATCGACACCACCAACGTGCTGTTCATCGTCGCGGGTGCGTTCGCCGGGCTGGAGAAGATCGTCTCCGACCGCGTCGGCAAGCGCGGCCTGGGCTTCGGCGCGGAGGTCCGCTCCAAGGCCGAGGTCGACACCCAGGACCACTTCGCCGAGGTCATGCCCGAGGACCTGATCAAGTTCGGTCTGATCCCCGAGTTCATCGGCCGGTTGCCGGTCGTGGCGTCGGTGACGAACCTCGACAAGGAGTCGTTGGTCAAGATCCTGTCGGAGCCGAAGAACGCGTTGGTCAAGCAGTACACGCGGCTGTTCGAGATGGACGGCGTCGAGCTGGAGTTCACCGGTGACGCGCTGGACGCCATCGCTGATCAGGCCATCCACCGCGGCACCGGCGCCCGTGGTCTGCGCGCCATCATGGAGGAAGTCCTGCTGCCGGTGATGTACGACATCCCCAGCCGCGACGACGTCGCGAAGGTCGTCGTCACCAAGGAGACCGTGCAGGACAACGTGCTCCCGACGATCGTGCCCCGCAAGCCGTCACGCCCCGAGCGTCGCGACAAGAGCGCTTAGGCGTCCGTCGAGATTGCACTGGGGGTCGTGTGAACCGCGAAGGTTCACGACCCCCAGTGCATTTTCGCGGCGGTGAACCGGTCCGGTAGCGCGTATCGGTGGATGTTCCGGAACGCCTGCAGATGCTGACGCCGTTAGAAGTGCCCACAGAAGATCACCACGTACGCCCACAGGTTGCGCAGCGCGTTGGCCAGCAGTGTCCGGCCGCTCTTCGAACCGCCGACGAGCGCGACGGTGTCCAGCGCCCAGCCCGCTGTCCTGCGGCTGCGGTGGATGAGGATGTGCGCGGCCGTGTCGAGGAGGCGCTGAGCACGACGTCCGTTATTGTCACATGAGTCCTCCGGTGGGTGGGGGGAGTAACTCCTGGCTTGGCGGTGTCCGTCAGACTTCGATGGTCAGCCAGGTGACGGCTTGCGGTCGTGGAGGTTTTGTGAATCGCGTGGAGATCAGCGGGTGATGCGGTCCGGCCGGGTGTAGACGTTCATCGACTGGCCGCGCAGGAAGGCCACCAGGGTGAGCCCTGACTGGCCGGCCAGGTCGACCGCCAGCGACGACGGCGCCGATACCGCGGCGAGCACCGGGATACCAGCCACGACGGCCTTCTGCGTCAGTTCGAAGGATGCTCGCCCGCTGACCAGAAGCACCGTCCCCGTCAGAGGAATGCGGTCGGCCTCGAGTGCCCAGCCGATCACTTTGTCGACGGCGTTGTGCCTGCCGACATCCTCGCGCACGACGAGCGTCTCGCCGTCGACGGTGAACAGCGCGGCGCCGTGCAGCCCGCCGGTGGTGGCAAACACCTTCTGCGCCGCCCGTAGCCGGTCCGGCAGTGCGGACAACGTGTCGGCGCCCACCTGTGCTGGGTCGTCTCCGGGTCCGTGTCGGCTGGTGAGTTGCACGGCCTCCAGGGAGGCCTTGCCGCACACCCCGCACGACGAGGTGGAGTAGAAGTTGCGCCGCAGATCCGGACTGGGTGCGGACACGTTCGACGCCAACGCCACGTCGAGCACGTTGTAGGTGTTGACGCCGTCATCACCCGCACCGCGGCAGTACCGCACCGTCAGCACGTCGTCGCGGTGCCCGATGATTCCTTCGGTGAGCAGAAATCCTTGCGCCAGTTCGACATCCGAGCCGGGCGTGCGCATCGTGACGGTGAGTGGATCACCCCCGACGCGGATCTCGAGTGGCTCTTCGACCACCAGCGTCGCGGGCCGCGAAACGCTGGTTTCGGCGGTGATGTGGCGAATGCGCCGCCGCGCGGTGACACGACCCATACCTCCAGCCTAAAGCGTGTCGAGTAACTGGCTGTGGTCGAGTCTGGGGAGGTAGGGCGGTTTGGCTGGGGGTAGAGCTGGGGGTAGAGGAAGCCTTCGTGCACGGTGCGGGTGGTGTCGTGGTGGCGGTCGACGGGTCTGCAGTGGAGTGATCATTGGTGGTCTTTTCTGCTTGGCTTTTCGCGCGTGCTGGTCGGCGGTGGTTGTCGTGGTGGCGCGGTGTCTGAGACGACTGGTGGTCCGGCGTCGTGCTGATCGAGGAGTTCGGCTTGGCCGGCGATGACACTGGTGAGGATGGCGCGGGCAACCTCGAGCATTTCGACGACACGCGGTGTGGCCAGCGTGTAGGACACGGTCAGACCTTCTCGGCGCGCGGCGACCAGTCCCGCTTGGCGCAGAATGGACAGCTGTTGAGAGAGGTTGGTGGGTTCGATACTGACCTCCGGCAGGAGTTCTGAGACCGTGCGTTCGCCGGTGCTGAGCAGTTCCAGCACGCGGATGCGGGCGGGATGGGCCAGCGTCTTGAAGAAGTCCGCCTTCATCCGGTCGAGCGGCTGGAGCGCATCTGCCGCCATGGCCCCTCCGATCCTATCTACTAGTTGCGAATCTTAGCAAGTAACTTGGATAAGCGGCAGGGGTTGGTGACGGAGATTTCACAGGTCGTTGCCCGCGTAGGACTGGTTGAAGCTCTTATTGGCCAAGGGAAAGTCGGGGACGATGGTGTCAGCCATCGCCACCGGCAGTGCCGGCCAGTTGAACCAGGATGGATCGACGATCTTGGCGCGAGTGAGGTGGTGGTCGGAGGTGGTTTCGATGCGGTGCACGATGGTGCCTCGCCATCCTTCGACGATGCCGACGCCGGTGGCGGCGCCGTTTGGGCCCGGCTTCAGGGGTCTGACATGGGTGAGGGGGCCTGCGTGAGCGTCGATGAGGTAGCAGGCCAGGGCGGTCGATGCGGCGTACTCGTCGCGGCGCAGTGTGTAGCGCGCGGCGACGTCCCCGCTGCTGGCGGCGATTTCGGTGATGGGAAGCGCGGTGGTGGGATGTTCGAGGCGGGCATCGGTACGCATGCCGCTGGCGCGCGCGACATAACCCAATGTGCCGAGGGAGTGGGCGTCGTCGTGGTGCAGGACGGCGGTGCCGTCGAAGCGGTCAGACACCAGGGTGTTGCGCAAGGTCAGGTCGGCCACCTCGGCGAGGTCGATGGCCAGGGCCTGTAGGTGTTCCGGGTCGGGTAGCGAGCGTACGATCACTCCGGCGGGGACGATGGCCCCGCGCAGCAGTCGATGTCCGGTGACAGTGGCGTTGATGCGCAGGAGTTGTTCGCGGATGCGCTGGGCATGGGTGTTGGCGATACCGAATCCGACGTCGTTGGCCAGCGCCCCCAGATCGGTGGCATGGTTGTAGAGCCGCTCAAGTTCGACAAGCAGCGCCCGCAATCGGTGCACATGTGGGGGCAGGTCGATGTCGAGGGCGTCTTCGACCGCCAGGCTGTAGGCCAGCGCGTGCGCGGCCGAGGTATCCCCGCTGATTCTCTCGGCGAATGTGACCGCGTGGTCGGCGAGGTGGCCTTCGAACAGTTTCTCCAGGCCGCGGTGCACGAACCACAACCGTGCCTTCAGTCGAAGGATGGTTTCCCCGACGACGGAGAACCGGAAGTGGCCGGGTTCGATCAGGCCGGCGTGTACCGGGCCGACGGGGATTTCGTAGACGCCGGTGCCCTCGACGGTGACGAACGGGAAACCGCCAGTCGCCGTGAATGCCGGAGGTGTCGCGGCGCCGCGGCGCATCGGATACCACTCCTCGGGCCAGTGGGCGTGTCGCACCAGAGGCCGTGGGTGCGGATGGCCCAGCAGCCGAATCCCGTAGAGGTCGGCCATCTCGCGTTCGAAGCGGCTAGCCGGAAACGACAGCGGCGCCAGCGACGGCACCACCGGATCATCGGCTGCTACAACGTATTCGAGTTCGACGCGGCGGTCAGGCCACCCGGCGAGGAACAGATACACCACTCGCAGGGTGTCACCGTCGTCGTGCGCGGCCACCATCGCGAGCCGGAAACCGGCGGTCAACAAGTGCTCGGCCCGCTCGCCGAGCTGCGCCGCGGTGACCCGCTGCCGCAGGGCTGTCGGGGTCATCGCGGGCCCTCCAGCTGCTGTGCTGCGGCCACCATCAGATCGGTCAGCGGGCCGGCGGCCACCCCCAGGGCCAGTGAGGCGGCTAACCCCGCGACGAGTGCGAACGCCAGTGAACGCGGTGGACAGATGGTGGGCGCGTCGGCCGGTGCGGCACCCAGCAGGAGCCGGGTGGTGTTGCGGGCGAGGGCGACGAAACCGATGGCGATCAGCGTCATGGCGACGGCGAGCACCAACCCGAGATTCGCCTCGGAGAGTGCGCGGGCGATGGCGAGTTCGCTGGCGAACATCGCGAAGGGCGGTAGGCCGAGCAGGATGATCACCCCGACCGCGAATGACGTGCCGATCAGCCGCGAGCGCTGCAGAACGCCGGTGATGTCGGCGATGGCGGTGCTCTGATGTGTTGTTTGAAGTTGTCCCCCGGCGATGAACAGCACGGTTTTGCCCAGGCCATGTGCCACGACGTGCAGCAGCAGCGCAGCGATGGCCAGCGTGGTGCCCACCGCAGCGGCCACGGCGATGAGTCCCATGTTCTCCATGGAGGAGTAGGCGAGCATTCTCTTGAGGTCACCGGTGACGGTGAGTAGTAGCGCCGCGATGGCGACAGTCGCCAGTCCGGTCAGGAGCAGACCATTACGCATGAAATGAGTTCCGGCGCCGGCGTCGATGATGGGTTTGAGCCGGATCAGCACCGACATTGCTACCGACAACAGCACGCCACTCATCAACGCGCTGACCGGAGCCGGGGCTTGACTGTGTGCGTCGGCCAGCCATGTATGGAACGGGAAGAGGCCGGCCTTGGTGCCGTAGCCGACGAGCAGCAGCCCACCGGCCAGCCGTGCCACCGCCGGATCCAGCGCCCCGGCGTGAGACATCAACACGTCGAGGTTGAGAGCCTCGGCGGCGGCCGCACCGTTGTGTCGGGCGGCGAAGTAGAGCAGCACGGTGCCCAGGAATGCCACCGCGATGCCCACCGAGCAGACGATGACGTATTTCCAGGTTGCTTCCAGCGCGTTGCGGGTGCGGTGGTGTCCGACCAAGAATGCGGTAATGACGGTGGTGGCCTCGATCGCGACCCAGATGAGCCCGATGTTGTTGGCGCACACGGCCAACTCCATCGCGGCCACGAACGCTGGAGTCAGAGTGCCGTAGAGACGGGCCCCGGCGGCATCAGTGTGGCCGTCGGCCAGTTCGGTGTGCAGGTAGCCGATGCTGGCCACTGTCGCTAGCATGGCCACCACCGCGATGACGATGAGCATGAAGGTGGCCAGCGCGTCGATGCGCAGCAGCCCGCCTGCAGCAAGGTGCACACCGTTCCCGACGCGGGTGGCTAGCGTAATGCTGCAGAACAGGATTACCGCTGCGGAGATCGCGGTGACCGTGGCGCTGAGCCGGCTCCACCCGAGGGCCGCTGTGAGCCCGGCGGCGGCGACGGGAGCCAGCAGCGAGGCCATCATCAACTCGGTCATCAGTCGCGTAGCTCCTGCAACTCATCGAGGTCTGCGGCGCCGAACAGTCGGCGCAGTCGACCGGTGAGGATGCCGATCACGATGACCGCGAACAGCACGTCCAGGGACACTCCGAGTTCCACGATCATCGGGACGCCGTCGGTGAGCAGGAATGCCGTCGCGGCGATCCCGTTGTCCAGCAACAGGAACCCTGCGGCCTGTGACACGGCGTGGCGGCGGGTCACCATCACGAACAACCCGATCAGTATCACCGCGAACGCGGTGGGAACCGCGTCGGTCAGCGTGGTGGACTGCAGATCGGTCAATGGGCGGGTGACGGCGAACGCGACGAGGGTCAACATCGCCACCATCAGCAGCGAACTGGCGGTGTTCATCAACGGTGTCGCGTCGCGCCTGCCGGGCGGCTCGGCAGCCAGCGCGCGCCGCAGAAGCCAGGGCAGCATCACCGCCCGCAACGCCAGCACCGCCACCCCGACGAGCAGCAGCGCAGTGTCGCCGAGGTATGCGCCGGCCGCGATGGGAATGGCCGCCAGCGCGAGTCCCTGACACGCCAACAGCGTCACGATCGAACGCAGCGCGCGGCGCCACACGACCAGTACGGCCGCGAGAAGCATTCCACCGGAGGCGAAATCGATGATCAGCGCGAAGGTGGAAGGGGTCATCGAGGCGACCTCATCGGGTGAAGAAGTTGGCGGAGGTGACGGCCAGTAATCCCAGCAGGAACGATCCGGCCAGGAGCTCGGGCACGCGGAACAAACGTAGTTTGGCCAGGAAGACTTCCATCGTGGCCAGCGCTGTGGCCAGCACGGCAACCTTGACCGTGATGGCCCCTACGCCGGTCAGGACCTGCAGAAGGGTGGGTGCGTCGGCGGCGATGCCCCACGGCAGGAACAGGTTGGCCAGTAGCGCCAGCAGCACGGTCAGCCGCATCGCTGATGCCCACTCCATGAGTGCGAGACGGGGTCCGGCGTATTCGAGCACCATGGCTTCGTGGACCATGGTCAGCTCCAGGTGCGTGGCTGGGTTGTCCACCGGCAGCCGACCCGCCTCGGCGATGATCACCAGCACCAGTGCGACGAAGGCAAGCACCCCGGTCAAGGACGCCACCGAGCCAGGATCAGCGAGCGTTGTTGCCGTCAGCGCCCCGAGGTTGGCCGACCCGGTCGGGATCGACAGCGCGAACACGGCGAGCAGGATCGTCGGCTCCACGAGCGCGGCGATCGTGATCTCCCGGCTTGCGCCCATGCCGCCGAACGCGGTTCCGGTGTCGATGCCGGCCAGCGTCAAGGCGACGGTGCCCAGAAACAGCACACCGACCACCGCGAACAGATCAGCGACTGAATCCAGCGGGCTGCCAGTCGCCACGATCGGGACAATGGCGGCGAGCAGGATCGAGGTGGCGGCCACGACCAGGGGAGCGGCTGTGAACACCACGGTGGTTCCGCGGGGAATAATCTGCTGTTTGCCCAACTGTTTGCGCAGGTCGCGCCAGGGTTGCAGGATCCCGCCGCCGCCGCGCCCCTCCCATGCCGCGCGTACCTGGCGCATCAGGCCGATCAGGAGCGGCGCGCCGACCGTGACGGTGAGCAGCTGCGCCCCGCCGGCGACCACTGCCATCACGGTCATCGGGCGATCACCAGCACTACCAGCACGCCGAGCGCACCGTAGGCGAGGTAGAGATGCACGCTGCCGTTGTGGGCGCGGCGCACCACCTCGGCGGCTCGCTTCACTCCCGTCACAACCGGGTGATAGAGGCGGATCTCAAGGGCGTCGGCGATCCGGTTGCGGTAGGTGATCGCTGACACCATGTAGCGCGATTCGCTGTGGTGGGTGACGTCGATGTCGGAGGCTGGGCGTAACACGTCGTTGAAGACTCGTTGCAGCGGTTCAGCGAAAGACGTTGCGGTGTACTGCATCCGAGGTGTGAGATCGTCGGCGCCGCACGCCCACAACGGTAATTGCACGGTCGGTGGTCGGCGTCGCGCGCGCCACCGCATCGCGACTACTGCGGCCAGCAGAGCCGCAACGAACGCTGTTGCGAGCAGGCCGGGTGCAATCGAGCCGCCAAGACCGGGCAGCCGGATCACGGCGGCGAAGTCGACCGCGGGCGCGGCGCTGCGGGCGGTGGGCATGACGTTGACGGCCCGCCCCACGACCGCTGCCGCCGCGACGGGGGCCAGGGCGAGCACCACACACCCCACAGCGACGATCACCATGGCGGTCAGCATGCTGGCAGCGGATTCGCGGGCCTGCCGTGCTGCGGCTGACCGCGGGCGCGCCAGGAAGCCGATGCCGAATGCCTTGACCATGGCGGCCACCGACAACCCGGTGGTGAGCGCGACGGCGCCCACCGCCAGCGGTGCCGCCAACGCGACCACGACATCGCCGCCCGTGCCGGCGTGCACCAACGCCTGCACGAGCAGCCACTCGCTGACGAATCCCGCACCCAGCGGCAGACTGCAGGCGCCCAGCGCCGCGACGCCGAACAGCACCGTGGTGACCGGCATGGGACGGGCCAGTCCCCCCATGCGGTCCAGGTCGCGCAGGCCGGTAGCGGCCAGAACTGATCCTGCGGCCATGAACCCCAACGATTTGAACGCCGCGTGGGCCAGCAGGTGCAACAGCGCCGCGACGGCCGCAATGGCGGCGGCCTCGGGTGCCCCGGCGCCCGACAGCAGCAGCGAAGCCCCCAACGCCATGGTGATCAACCCCATGTTGTCGGTGGTGGAGTAGGCCAGCAGGCGTTTCACGTCGGTGGCCACGCTGGCCTGCAACACCCCGTACAGCGCCGATGCAGCCCCGACCAGCAGCAGCAGCACCGCCCACCAGCGTGGGCCGGGTCCGATCAACACCAGGTCGATTCGGATGATTCCGTACACGCCCAAGGTGACCATCGCCGCGCTCATCAACGCCGACACCGGACTGGGTGCCTCCGGGTGAGCCCGTGCCAGCCACGCATGCAGGGGAACCAACCCCGCCTTGGAACCGAATCCGGCCACCGTCAACACGAACACCACATCACGCAACGGTTCAGGGACCACCGTCATCTCGGTGAAGCGATCCGCGCCCACCGATGTCGCCATCACCATCAACCCGACGAGAATCGCCACGAACCCCAGCTGGGTCATCGCTGCATAGAACAGTGCCGCAGAACGCACTTCAGCCCGGTCGTGGTCGGTGATCACCAGCAGCACCGACGCCAGGGCCATCAGCTCCCACGCCAGTAGGAACGTCGGGATCGACCCTGCCGCGGCGACCAACAACATGGCCGCCACGAACAGCGGCAACACTGTCAGCGACAGCGCCGGCCAGCGTTCATGGCGTGCATAGCCCACGGTGTACACACCCACCGGGACGGCCACTGCGCCGATCAGCACGCTGAAAAATCCGCCCAGCGGGTCGAGGTGCAGGACCACTCCGCTCAGCGGCAACAACCAACCGATGCTCACCTGGGGGGCGGAACCGAAGACCGCGACCAGTCCACCCCACACGCCCGCCGCGCCGATCAGGGCGGTCGCGGAACCCGCTGCGGCACAGCCGACGCCGTGGCGTCCTGGGTGATTCTTCACCTCCACCGTGGGTACGTCGACAGCGATGGTCCTCATCGTCTGGTCACCGAGCGCAGCGCCGCGATGATCGCCTCCGGCGTCGGGGGGCAGCCGGCGATTTCGACGTCGACACTGCCGAGGACCTCTCCGACCGAGCCCACCACGCCGTAGGCGTCAGCGAACACGCCGCGGTTCAACGCACAGTCACCGCAGGCGATCACCACCCGCGGCGCAGGTGTGGCCGCCGCCGTGTTGCGCAGCGGCTCCTCCATGTTGCGGGTCACCACACCCGTCACCAGCAGGGCGTCGGCGTGTCGCGGGGAGGCCACCAGGCGGGCACCGAACCGCTCGGCGTCATACACCGGGCCGAACGCCCCGGAGATCTCGATCTCACAACCGTTGCACGACCCGGCGTCGACGTGGCGGATCTGCATCGAACCCCGCAACGCGTCGATTGCTGCCGGCGCCGCGAACGGAGCCGGTGGAGCCGGTTCGACGATCCGTCCGACGCGCAACGCCTTGCGTAGCCACCCGATCACGACCTGATCACCACCTTCCGTTGTCTGCCGCCGGTTCGTCTACCGCAACGAGGATGTCGCCCGCCGCGGCTCTCGCAGCTCGTTGTCTAACCTGACACCTAATTGCTAATATTCGCAAGTTCCAACAATGTGAGATCAGTCGTGCGGGTAGGGCGAGGGTCATGCCTACAGCGTGCGCTGATTCGCACGTCGATCGAGAGAAACGAGCAGTGATGGGTAGCCCGGTGATCGTGGAAGCGGTGCGCACACCGGTCGGCAAACGGGGCGGCTGGCTGGCCGATGTACACCCCACCGAACTGCTCGGGAACCGCAGGGCCGCTGGCGATATCCCCATGACACCTTCGGCGCCCGGTGTACCGATCCGACGTAGCTGCCGATCGTGGTCCAAGAGGTCGGGGACGAGGCCGTAGGCGGCCTTCAGCGTCGGCGACCATCTCCCCACTTGCTAATATCAGCAATTAGCACACATCTGGGGCCATCGAGGGAGGTCGTCGTGACAGACGCGCACCAACCGCTCTATCGAATGAAAGCCGAATTCTTCAAAACGCTCGGTCACCCAGCGCGGATTCGAGTCCTGGAACTGTTGAGCGTGCGTGACCAAACCGTCGCCGAGATGCTCCCGCAGGTAGGGATCGAACCGGCCAACCTCTCCCAGCAATTGTCAGTTCTGCGCCGAACAGGGCTGGTGACCGCCCGACGAGAAGGTTTGAGCGTCACCTACACCCTGGCGTCACCTCGCGTGTCCGAACTCCTCGCAGTCGCTCGCGCGATCCTCAACGGAGTCGTCACTGGTCAAGCCGAACTCCTTGACCGCGACAACACAGACGTTCCTGTAGAGGCGATCTCCGCCGCCGAATGACGAGAACACGAGCTTTAACTGGGTGTGTGGTTGTCGAGCCTGTGGAGCAGGTCGTCGAGGTCGATGGTTGTGAACTTCCATTTGAACGGGCGGGCGGTGTGGTTGTAGCGCTCTTCGAATCGGGCGAGGCGGTAGATGACCTCGTCGAGTTCGGTGAAGTCGTTGGGCGAGACCACTTTCGGTTGCACGATGGAGAAGTAGATCTCGATCTGGTGGCTCGGCCTTGGGAACGAAGTCGGGGTCGGTGATGAAGATCCACGACTCGTATTGCCAGGTTTGAGCGCGTCCTCGGACAACCACCGGCGCACCGTCGTCGGCGCGATCGACTCGCAGAATCCGGTGGCGACGGCGTAGCGGGCCGGCTCCGGGCACGACCACCGCGAGAGCGGCAGCCCCACATCCGCCGGTGGTGCACACGCCGCCGCCTTGACCCGGGCGACCTGCACCGGGGTGAACTTCGGCGGGCGGCCGGAACGGTCCGCGTCGCCGAGGGACGCCACACCCGGCGCCGTGCGGGCGGCATCGCGTCTGCTCCAAGGAGCCGACGTTCAGACTGGTCACTTCAGCCTCACTCTTCACGCGTGGTTTGTTGCTCGGCGACACGCGATTTCGGTTCTCGTGTTGCGTTGATTTAGGCAACGCGCTCACCGGCGAGCCGGCTGCAGCCAGGGGACGATCGCGGTGGTCGGTCCGCGCCGGGCGAGGTTCAGGTCGGAGTACGAACCGAGTTGGCGCTCGAAGACCAGCCCGCGCATCATGCCCATCACCCGGATCAAGGGCGATCCGTGCATCGACAACAAGCCCATGATCTTCCCGAAGCCCGCGCTCAATGCGACCGCCTCCCTCGTCGCCGCCCCCGCCCGGACTGTTGATCAGCGCCGACACCTACCGTTGCGCGGGTTCGCGGGCCGGTTCAAGCGCTGACGCGCCGAGTCCGCAACACACTGTTCACCGATCCGATGCCGGCGTCATATGCGCGTCGGCGTGCCGACGGGCCGGGGATCTGCACAATTGAGGCATGGACGTCGATTCCGACAGGTCGCGTACGCCGGCTTGGCGTGACCCGCTGTCGGTCGGGTGGCGTGCGCACCGCCAGATCCTCATGCTCCGGTTCCGGTGGAACGAGCATCGTCACTCGTCGCCCCGCGAAGATCGTCGGCCGTAGATCGACCGCCGCCGAGGGTGCTAGCCGACAGCTACCGTCGGGCAACCATTTCTTAGAAGAATCGCGTTCTCCAAACGTGACGAGAACCACACAGTCCTGTCTTATGGACCGACTTCACCCCGCTGAGCAGCGCATTCAACCGCGCCTCCCCGGCGTGGCGGTGGGTCGTGTGGTATCGGGTTACCTAAGAACAGTGCAATAATCGGTACTGAGAGTGACATCAACTTCTATTCGGAACGTATGTGGGTCGTCCGCCGACGGCGCGCCGTAGTGCCCGCGAACTGGTGGACCCGCTGCTGACAGTGGGAAAGGCAGGGGATGGGGCTGAACGGCAACGGCGCCGCACCGCGGCAGAAGCTCGAGAAGGTCGTCATCCGGTTCGCCGGTGACTCCGGTGACGGTATGCAGCTCACAGGTGACCGGTTCACCTCCGAGGCGGCACTTTTCGGGAACGACCTCGCGACCCAGCCGAACTATCCCGCCGAGATCCGCGCGCCTCAGGGAACCCTGCCCGGCGTCTCGTCGTTCCAGATCCAGATCGCCGACTACGACATCCTCACGGCCGGCGACCGGCCCGACGTGCTGGTGGCGATGAACCCGGCGGCGCTCAAGGCCAACGTATCCGAACTGCCCCGCGGCGGCCTGATCATTGCCAACTCCGACGAGTTCACCAAGCGCAACCTGGCCAAGGTCGGTTACGACGCCAATCCGCTGGAGACCGACGAGCTGTCCGACTACGTGGTGCAGGCCGTCCCGATGACCACGCTGACCCTCGGTGCCGTCGAGGAGATCGGCGCGTCGAAGAAGGACGGCCAGCGCGCGAAGAACATGTTCGCCCTCGGTCTGCTGTCGTGGATGTACGGCCGCGAACTGCACCAGAGCGAAGCCTTCATCCAGGAGAAGTTCGCCCGCAAGCCCGATGTGGCCGCCGCCAACCTGCTGGCGCTCAAGGCCGGCTGGAACTTCGGCGAGACCACAGAGGCATTCGCCACCATCTACGAGGTGTCGCCGGCCAAGCTGCAGTCCGGTGAGTACCGGCAGATCTCGGGTAACACCGCGCTGGCGTACGGAATCGTGGCGGCCGGGGTGCTGGCCGATACGCAGGTGGTGCTCGGCACCTATCCGATCACGCCGGCGTCGGACATCCTGCACGAGCTGTCCAAGCACAAGAACTTCAACGTCCTCACCTTCCAGGCCGAGGACGAGATCGCCGGCATCGGTGCGGCTCTCGGCGCCTCCTACGGCGGCGCGCTGGGCGTGACCAGCACGTCGGGTCCCGGTGTGGCGCTCAAGGCCGAGGCGATCGGCCTCGGCGTGATGACCGAACTGCCGCTGGTGATCGTCGACGTGCAGCGCGGTGGCCCGTCGACCGGCCTGCCCACCAAGACCGAACAGGCCGACCTGCTGCAGGCGCTCTACGGCCGCAACGGCGAGTCGCCCGTCGCGGTGCTCGCGCCCAGGTCGCCGTCGGACTGCTTCGACATCGCGTTGGATGCGGCGCGGATCGCGCTGACCTATCGCACGCCGGTGATCATCCTGTCCGACGGTGCGATCGCCAACGGTTCGGAGCCGTGGCGCATCCCCGACATCGCCGGATACGAGCGGATCGACCACACTTTCGCGCAGTCCGGTGACGACTTCGCACCGTACGCGCGCGATCCGCAGACGCTGGCTCGCCAGTTCGCCGTTCCCGGCACCGCGGGTCTCGAACACCGGATCGGCGGTCTGGAGAAGGCCAACGGTTCGGGCAACATCAGCTACGAGCCGAAGAACCACGACCTCATGGTCCGCCTGCGGCAGGCCAAGATCGACGGCATCGCCCTGCCCGATCTGGAGGTCGACGATCCGACCGGCGACGCGGAGCTGCTCCTGATCGGCTGGGGCAGCAGCTACGGACCGATCGGTGAGGCGTGCCGCCGGGCCCGGCGCAAGGGCGTCAAGGTCGCCCACGCGCACCTGCGGCACCTCAACCCGTTCCCCGCCAATCTCGGTGATGTGCTCGCGCGGTATCCGACGCTCGTGGCGCCGGAGATGAACATGGGGCAGCTGGCGCTGCTGCTGCGCGGGCGTTACCTCGCCGACGTGCAGTCGGTGACCAAGGTCGAGGGCATGGCATTCCTGGCTGACGAGGTCGAAGGCATCATCCATGCGGCGATCGACGGCACACTGGGAGACAAGGAAAACGAGAAGGCCACGTTCGCGCGGCTGGCTGCGGCCACCGTGGGAGCTGGCGTGGGAGCTGACGAATGACTATAGCGAGAAGCGAAGCGGATCGCGCATCCGCCCAGTTGATCGGAACCGACCTGAGCCTGACGCCGCTGTCGAAGACTGCGGGGGTGCCCATCACCGACCAGCCGCAGAAGGGTAAGGACTTCACCAGCGACCAGGAGGTGCGCTGGTGCCCCGGGTGCGGTGACTACGTCATCCTCAACACGATCCGCAACTTCCTGCCGGAGTTGGGCCTGCGCCGCGAGAACATCGCGTTCATCAGCGGTATCGGCTGCTCGAGCCGGTTCCCCTACTACCTGGAGACCTACGGCTTCCACTCGATCCACGGCCGCGCGCCGACCATCGCCACCGGGCTCGCGCTGGCGCGTCCCGACCTGTCGGTGTGGGTCGTCACCGGCGACGGCGACTCGCTGTCCATCGGTGGTAACCACCTGATCCACGCGCTGCGCCGCAACATCAACATCACGATCCTGCTGTTCAACAACCGGATCTACGGTCTGACCAAGGGTCAGTACTCGCCGACCTCCGAGGTTGGCAAGGTCACGAAGTCGACGCCGATGGGCTCGCTGGACTATCCTTTCAACCCCGTCTCGCTGGCGCTGGGTTCCGAGGCCACGTTCGTCGGCCGCGCCCTGGACTCCGACCGCAAGGGCCTCTCCGAGGTGCTGCGCGCCGCGGCCCAGCACCGCGGCGCCGCCCTGGTCGAGATCCTGCAGGATTGCCCGATCTTCAACGACGGCTCGTTCGACGCGCTGCGCAAAGAGGGCGCCGAGGAGCGGCTGATCAACGTCCGCCACGGCGAGCCGATCACCTTCGGCGGTGACGGCGAGTACTGCGTCGTGAAATCCGGCTATGGCCTGGAGGTCGCCAAGACCGCCGACGCGCCGGCCGACGAGATCGTGGTGCACAACGCCCAGATCGATGACCCGGCGTACGCGTTCGCGCTGTCCCGCTTGTCCGAGCAGAACCTCGAGCACATGGTGATGGGCATCTTCCGCCGGGTCAACCGGCCCACCTACGACGATGCCGCCCGCGAACAGGTCAGCTCGGCGCGCGAGGCCACGCCACACGATACGGCGGCACTGCAGTCGCTGCTTCGCGGCAAGGACACCTGGACCGTCGACTAACGTCGCCCAAGTGACCCAAGGGGGGACGACCTCACCGGTACCGTTGGCCGCGGTCGTGCTGGCGGGCGGGGCGTCCCGCCGCATGGGGCGCGACAAGGCGACGCTGGTGGTCAACGGTTCCACCTTGGTCGAGCACGTGGTGGCCACCGTCGAACGGCGATGTTCGCCGGTGTTCGTGATCGCCGCACCGGGCCAACCCCTTCCCGAACTCGAGGCGCAGGTGCTGCGCGACGAGGTGCGCGGGGTGGGTCCGCTGTTGGCCACCGGCCGCGGGCTGCGCGCCGCCGCCGAAGCCGGCTGTGAGTGGGCGTTCGTGTGCGCCGTCGACATGCCGTATCTGACGATGGACTTCGTCGATGATCTCGCCGTCCCCGCCGCACGACTCGGCGTCGACGTCGTGCTGCCGTGGGACGGCCGTGACCACTACCTGGCGGGTGTCTATCGCACCTCGCTCGCCGGCCATATCTCCGCGCTGGTGGCCGCCGGCGAGCGCGCCATGCGGGCCCTGGTGGACACCGTCTACACCCAGCGGATCGTCATGCCCGAACAGCGGGCGCTCACCAACGCCAACACTCCTGACGATCTGCCCGTCACCCGCTGATCTCTCAGCAAATTGTCTTGCCGGGCTCATTTTGTTCCGTACTGAACAATGCAGCGGAATTGCCAGCATGAATACACCATTTACCGGTTCGTGATCAACGGCGCGAAAATGTGCGTCGTGAATGCTCCCGCACTCGCTATATTCTGGAGAACGAGGCTGGATCCCCTCGCGCAGTGCAGGTTTGGGTTTGTCGGCGGGCCGCAGTTTTCGGCGCGGCCGAGTTTCCTATTCCGTTGGCAGCCTGAAAAGTGGCTGCATAGGTCAGTGCTCGCTTTTTCGCGAGCGTCAGACGCAACCGGGTGCGTCGCGAGAGGGCGGTCACGGCTCGTTTATCACCTTGTGCGGCAACGTGATTCTGTGCCGACGCGGAGCGGTCGATCGAAGGTGGATCGTTGCGTCCGGTGCGAGAGTAATTGCTGCGCAATGCTATTGGAGGAGACGGACGTCTTGCCTCGACCGGTGTCGGTGAGCGAACCGGTTCGTTCGGAGGTGCCTGCCGCGGGCCGCCCGATCGCTCCCTTTACCACATCTGCGCTGGTGAAACCTCCTGCGAGGTGGTCCAGCTCACAAAAAGTGCGTGATATGACTCACGAAAACAGGCCGTCGCGCGCGGTCGCGAGGGCCTCTGTGATCATGCGCTGACCTGCGAGTTAAGAGGTTCACAGACTGTCGTGATCGTCTCGTTATCTGCCGCGATCCGGCGTTCGGTGGATATGACTTCTCGGCGAACGCTTTGTAGCGTCCTCGACGGCTCCTGACCCGGAGCAAATAATTCCAAACCACGAACCTGCGCGTCAGTGGGGCCGCGGACGGCGGGATCGCCCAGCGGACGTCGGGCTGAAGTCCCGGCGGAGCATGTCGAGCTCCCCATGTCGCACCTGACCGAGACGGTGCGGCTCAGCTCTCCTGCCTGTGCTTCAGGCTGCGCGCCCGGCTTGCCCGGGCGTGGATGGCGCGCGCTTGGCGAAAGGACAGAAGTTTTGAAGAACATCCGCAAGACGCTTGGTCTGGCCACCTTTGCCGGGGCGCTCGCTGTGGCTCCGATGGCGCTGGGCGCCGGCACCGCGAATGCGGACAATGGTGTCAACTGGGATGCCGTCGCGGTGTGTGAGTCGGGCGGCAACTGGTCGATCAACACCGGCAACGGCTACTACGGCGGCCTGCAGTTCACGATCGGCACGTGGCGGTCCAACGGCGGCTCGGGTTCGCCGCACAACGCCTCGCGTGAAGAGCAGATCCGCGTGGCCGAGAATGTGCTGCATTCCCAGGGCATCGGCGCATGGCCGACCTGCGGTGGGCGTGGCTGACGCACATCGAGACGCACAAAGGTGCGGCACCGACTTGGTGCCGCACCTTTGCTCTCGTCGGCCTCTTACGTCAATGAGTAACAACTAGAATCGATAAAGCGGCTCACCCGAGGTATCTGGCTCACCGTCATCGGCTTGGCGTTCGCGCTGGTCCCGACGTTCCTCTCGTCGACCGCGGCGAGCGCCGACTCGGTCGACTGGGACGCCATCGCGCAGTGCGAATCCGGCGCGAATCCGGCGGCAACTGGTCGACGAACACCGGCAACGGGTACTTCGGTGGGCTTCAGTTAACACCCACCACCTGGTCCTCGCACGGCGGGCGCACCGCGCCGCCGAGACCGATCGTGTCGAGGGCGGCCAGCGCGTTCGGCCAGATGCTGATCCCTGCACCCGCGGAGGTGTCGGTCTTCTCCTCGGCCACGGTGACGTGGTGGCCGGTTCGTTGCAACGGCACCGCGGTGGCCAGGCCGGCGATACCCGCGCCCGACCACGAGAAGCTCCTGCGACATCGGTCGAACCTAACGCGATGTGCCGTCAAGCGGACTGCGGTGCACTGCTGCACTGCCGAACCGTCACGGCCGCGGGCCGATCTTCCTGGTCGACCCGGACACCGGCGCGGTCACCAAGCTGACCGACGACGACCACACCTACACCGAGATGGTCACCGCCCCCGGCGGCGTGATCTACGCACTGCGCAACAACTACGCCGCGCCGCCGCATCCGGTGCGCATCGACCCCGATGGCACGATCGCCGTACTGCTGCCCGACCCCATCGCGGTGATGGGCGGGTCGTTCGGCGGCTACATGGCGAACTGGATCGCCGGGCACACTGACCGGTTCGACGCGATCGTCACCCACGCCAGCCTGTGGGCGCTCGACCAGTTCGGCGCCGTCACCGACGGCGCCTACTGGTGGGCATGCGGGATGACACCCGACATGGCCGAGCGCAATTCACCGCATCTGTTCGTCGAGAACATCGCCACGCCGGTGTTGGTCATCCACGGCGACAAGGACTACCGCGTCCCGGTCGGCGAAGCGCTGCTGCTCTGGTACGAGTTGCTCACCAAATCGCGCCTGCCTGCCGACGACGCGGCCGCCGCACCGCACCGCTTCCTCTATTTCCCGTCCGAGAACCACTGGGTGCTCGCCCCCAGCATGCGAAGCTCCGGTACCAGGTCGTCTTCGCATTCCTGGCCCGGCACGTGCTCGGGCGGGACGTCGAGTTGCCCGAATTGCTCGGGTAGCGTCGCAACCATGAGTCCCGCACAGCAGCGTGAGTTCGACATCGTCGTCTACGGAGCCACCGGATTCGTCGGGAAACTCACCGCCGAATACCTGGTCGAGCGCGGTGCCGGGGTCCGCATCGCGCTGGCCGGCCGCTCGGCTGACAAACTGCTCAAGGTCCGCGAGTCGCTGGGGCGCAAGGCCGCCGACTGGGAGCTCATCACCGCCGACGCCTCGCAGCCGTCGACGCTCAACGCGCTGGCCGCCCGCACCCGTGTCGTGCTGACCACCGTCGGCCCGTACACCAAGTACGGGCTGCCCCTGGTCGCCGCGTGCGCGGCCGCCGGTACCGACTACGCCGACCTGACCGGCGAGATGATGTTCATCCGCGACAGCATCGACCACTACCACAAACAGGCGGTCGACACCGGCGCGCGTATCGTGCACGCCTGCGGATTCGACTCCATCCCTTCGGATCTCACCGTCTACGCGTTGCACCGCAAGGTGGCCGAGGACGGGGAGGGCGAACTCGGCGACACCAGCATGGTGGTGCGCAGCCTCCTCGGCGGCGCCTCCGGCGGCACGCTGGCCTCGATGCTCGAAGTGCTCAACACCGCCTCGACCGATCCCGAGGCGCGCAGAAAGATGACCGACCCCTACACCCTGTCACCGGACCGCAGCGCCGAACCGGAACTCGGAGCGCAGCCCGACATTCGGTGGCGGCGCGGTGCGGAGATCGCGCCCGAACTGTCCGGGTACTGGACGGCGGCGTTCGCGATGGCCGGCCCGAACACCCGCATCGTCCGGCGCAGCAACGCGCTGCTGGGCTACGCCTACGGACGCAGGTTCGAATACTCCGAGGTGATGAGCACCGGTCGCACACCGGTCGCACCCGCCATCGCCGCGTTGACCACCGCGGGCAGCGCAGCCGTCATGGGTCTGGGTTCACGCTACTTCCACCGGCTCCCACGCAAGCTCGTCGACCGGGTGCTGCCCGCGCCGGGCACCGGCCCCAGTGAGCAGACCCGCGAACGTGGGCACTACACCGTCGAGACCTACACCACGACCACCACCGGGGCGCGCTACCTCGCCCGGATGTCGCAGCGGGGTGACCCCGGTTACAAGGCCACGTCGGTGTTGCTCGGGGAGTGCGGTCTGGCGCTGGCGCTGGACCGCGACAAGCTGTCCGACCTGCGCGGGGTGCTCACGCCGGCGGCGGCGATGGGTGATGCGCTGCTGGCGCGGTTCCCCGGTGCCGGTGTGTCGCTGGAGACGTCCCGGTTGGCGTGAGCAGGGGTGGGACCCGGGCGGTAGGCGGTCGCGCCGCTCCCTAGAATTGACGGGTGACCGCCACCCCCGACGCCCACGCCGGATCCCTGCCCAAGTCGTGGGATCCGGGGGCGGTAGAGGCGGACATCTACCAGGGCTGGGTGGAGAACGGGTACTTCACCGCCGATCCGGCCAGCGACAAGCCGGCGTATTCGATCGTGCTGCCGCCGCCGAACGTGACCGGAAGCCTGCACATGGGCCACGCGCTCGACCACACGCTGATGGATGCGCTCACCCGGCGCAAGCGGATGCAGGGGTTCGAGGTGCTGTGGCTGCCCGGGATGGACCACGCCGGCATCGCCACCCAGACGCTGGTGGAGAAGCAGCTGGCGGTCGACGGTAAGACCAAAGAGGACTTCGGCCGCGAACTGTTCATCGACAAGGTGTGGGACTGGAAGCGGGAGTCCGGCGGCACCATCGGCGCGCAGATGCGCAGGCTCGGCGACGGCGTCGACTGGAGTCGCGACCGCTTCACCATGGACGACGGGCTGTCCCGCGCGGTGCGGACCATCTTCAAGAAACTCTACGACGCCGGTCTGATCTATCAGGCCGAGCGCCTGGTCAACTGGTCGCCGGTACTGGAGACCGCGATCAGCGACCTCGAGGTCAAACACGAAGACGTCGAGGGTGAGCTGGTGTCGTTCCGCTACGGCTCACTGTCCGACGACGAACCGCACATCGTGGTCGCAACGACGCGCGTGGAGACGATGCTCGGCGACACCGCGATCGCCGTCCACCCCGACGACGACCGCTACCGCCACCTGGTCGGCACCTCGCTGCCGCACCCGTTCCTGGATCGTCGCATCGTCATCGTTGCCGACACCCACGTCGATCCCGAATTCGGTACCGGCGCGGTGAAAGTCACACCCGCCCACGACCCCAACGACTTCGAGATCGGGCTTCGGCATTCGCTGCCGATGCCCTCGATCATGGACACCAGGGGCCGGATCGCGAACACCGAAACCCAGTTCGACGGGATGGACCGGTTCGAGGCACGGGTCAAGGTCCGCGAGGCGCTGGCCGAACAGGGCCGCGTCGTCGCCGAGAAGCGGCCCTATCTGCACAGTGTCGGACACTCCGAACGCAGCGGTGAGCCGATCGAGCCGCGGCTGTCGCTGCAGTGGTGGGTCAAGGTCGAGTCGCTGGCCAAGGCCGCCGGCGACGCGGTCCGCAACGGACACACCGCCATCCACCCGCCCAGCCTGGAGCCGCGATGGTTCGCGTGGGTGGACAACATGCACGACTGGTGCATCTCCCGGCAGCTGTGGTGGGGCCACCGGATCCCGATCTGGCACGGGCCCAACGGTGAAACCGTCTGCGTCGGACCGGACGAGACCCCGCCCGACGGCTGGGAGCAGGATCCCGACGTGCTCGACACCTGGTTCTCCTCGGCGTTGTGGCCGTTCTCCACCATGGGCTGGCCCGACCGGACCCCCGAGCTGGCGAAGTTCTACCCGACCACGGTGCTCGTCACCGGCTACGACATCCTGTTCTTCTGGGTGGCGCGGATGATGATGTTCGGCACCTTCGTCGCCGACGATCCCGCGCTCACGCTCGACGGACAGCGCACGGCCGACGTGCCGTTCGAAAACGTGTTCCTGCACGGGCTGATCCGCGACGAACACGGTCGCAAGATGAGCAAGTCCCGCGGCAACGGCATCGACCCGCTCGACTGGGTGGAGACCTTCGGCGCCGACGCGTTGCGCTTCACCCTCGCCCGCGGCGCCAGCCCCGGCGGTGACCTGGCGATCGGCGAGGACCACGCGCGCGCATCGCGGAACTTCGCCACGAAACTGTTCAACGCCACGCGGTTCGCCTTGATGAACGGCGCCGCGCCGGCGCCGCTTCCGGACGTCGCGGCGCTCACCGACGCCGACCGGTGGATCCTGGGCCGTCTCGAAGAGGTGCGCGCGGAGGTCGACGCCGCATTCGACGCCTACGAGTTCAGCCGGGCGTGTGAATCGCTGTACCACTTCGCGTGGGACGAGTTCTGCGACTGGTATGTCGAGTTGGCAAAAGTCCAACTGGGCCAGGGTGTTTCACACACAACAGCGGTGTTGGCCGCGGTACTGGACACCCTGCTCAAACTGCTGCACCCGGTGATGCCGTTCGTCACCGAGGTGCTGTGGAAGACGCTGACCGGTGGTGCGTCTCTGGTCGTCGCCGACTGGCCCGAGCCGTCCGGCATCGCTGCCGACGTCGCCGCGGCGCAGCGCATCTCCGACACCCAGAAGCTGATCACCGAAGTGCGCCGGTTCCGCAGCGATCAGGGGCTGGCCGACCGGCAGCGGGTCCCGGCCAGGTTGTCCGACATCGGGGCGGCCGGATTGGACGACCACGTTCCCGCGGTGCGCGCACTCGCGTGGCTGACCGAGGCCGGTGACGGATTCACCCCCTCGGCGTCGGTGGAGGTGCGGCTGTCTGCAGGGACGGTCGTGGTGGAGGTGGACACCTCCGGAACCGTCGACGTCGCCGCCGAACGCCGCCGACTCGAGAAGGACCTCGCCGCCGCGGAGAAGGAACTGAAGGGTACGGCCGCGAAACTCGGCAACGACGCCTTCCTCGCCAAGGCTCCCGCGCAGGTGGTCGACAGGATCCGCGGGCGCCAACAGGTGGCGCGCGAGGAGGTCGAGCGGATCACGGCTCGCCTGAGCGTGTTGCGGTGAGCCGGCCCGAGCCCACCCCCGACGAAATCGCGGCGCTGCTGCAGGTCGAGCACCTGCTCGACGCCCGCTGGCCGGAAACCAAGATCGAGCCGAGCACCGCGCGGATCAGCGCACTGCTCGAGATGCTCGGCAACCCCCAGCGCGGCTATCGGTCGATCCACATCGCGGGCACCAACGGCAAGACGTCGGTGGGCCGGATGGTCGACGCGCTACTGATTGCGCTCAGCCGGCGCACCGGGCGCACCACCAGCCCGCATCTGCAGTCGGCGGTCGAGCGCATCGCCATCGACGGGGAGCCGATCTCCCCGGCCCGATACGTCGAGGTCTACCGCGAGATCGAACCGCTCGTCCAGATGGTCGACGAACAGTCCGAAGCCGGTCTGCTCGGGGAGGTGGGCCCCAAGATGAGCAAGTTCGAGGTGCTCACCGCGATGGCCTTCGCCGCATTCGCCGACGCACCCGTGGACGTCGCGGTCGTGGAAGTCGGGATGGGTGGCCGGTGGGATGCGACCAACGTCATCAACGCCCCGGTCGTGGTGATCACGCCGATCGGCATCGACCACGCCGACTACCTGGGCGACACGATCGCCGAGATCGCCGGCGAGAAAGCGGGCATCATCACCCGCCAACCCGACGATCTCGTCCCGACGGACACGGTGGCGGTGATCGGGCGCCAGGCTCCCGAGGCCATGGAGGCGCTACTGTCCCAGGCCGTCAGCGCGGACGCCGCGGTGGCCCGCGAGGACTCCGAATTCGTCGTGCTGTCCCGCCAGGTCGCCGTCGGCGGCCAGCTCCTCGAACTGCAGGGCCTCGGCGGTGTGTACCCGGAAGTCTTCCTGCCGCTGCACGGTGAACACCAGGCACACAACGCGGTACTCGCACTCGCCGCGGTCGAGGCATTCTTCGGCGCGGGCGCGGAGCGACAACTCGACCTCGACGCCGTACGGGCCGGATTCGCCGCCGCGGCCAGTCCCGGCCGGTTGGAGCGGTTGCGCAGCGCGCCGACGGTGTTCATCGACGCCGCGCACAACCCCGGGGGCGCCGCCGCGCTCGCCGATGCGCTGCAGACCGAGTTCGACTTCCGATTCCTCGTGGGGGTGGTGTCGGTGATGGGGGACAAGGACGTCGACGGCATCCTCGCGGCGCTGGAACCGGCGTTCGACCAGATCGTCGTCACCCACAACGGTTCCCCGCGCGCACTCGACGTCGAGGCGCTCGCCGTGCGCGCCGAGGAGCGCTTCGGCCCCGAACGGGTGATCCGGGCCGCCACGCTGCCCGACGCCATCGAGACGGCCACCGCGGTGATCGAGGACTCCGGCGGAGAAGGACTCTCCGGTGCCGGCATGGTCATCACCGGGTCGGTGATCACCGCCGGGGCCGCGCGGACCCTGTTCGGACGGGACCCACAGTGAGCGAGCAGACTCCGGCCCCGCCGGACCCATGGAAGAGCTTCCGCGGTGTGATGGCGGGCACGCTCATCCTGGAGGCCATCGTGGTGCTGCTGGCGCTGCCGGTGGTCTCCGTCACGCACGGCGGGCTGACCGCCCTCAGCGGTGGCTTCCTCATCTGCCTCGCCGTCGTGCTCGTCCTGCTGTGCGGAGTCCAGGGCCGACCCTGGGCGCTGTGGGTGGATCTCGGGTTGCAGGTAGTGCTGATCGTCGGGTTCGTCATCCACGCGGCGATCGGCTTCATCGGCGTCGTCTTCGCTGCCGTATGGGGGTTGATCGCGTATCTTCGGGCCGAGGTCAGACGGCGCGAAAGGCGCGGTTTGCTGCCTGGTCAGCGGCGCACCGAGGACTGACCGCGCGGCGGTCTACAGTACGCTGTGCGCCGTGACTGAGCGGACCCTGGTGTTGATCAAGCCCGACGGGGTGCAACGGCGCCTGGTCGGGGAAATCCTCGGCCGGATCGAGCGCAAGGGTCTGACCCTCGCCGCGCTCGAGCTGAAGACCGTCGACGACGAACTGGCCCGGCGCCACTACGCCGAGCACGAGGGCAAGCCGTTCTTCGGTTCGCTGCTGGAATTCATCACCTCGGGCCCCGTGGTCGCCGCGATCGTCGAGGGTCCGCGCGCGATCGCGGCATTCCGTCAGATCGCCGGCAGCACCGATCCCGTCGAGAAGGCCACACCCGGCACCATCCGCGCCGACCTGGCCCTGGTCACCCAGGACAACCTGGTGCACGGGTCCGATTCGCCGGAGTCCGCGGTCCGCGAAATCGACCTCTGGTTCCCCGGCCGCTGACGTCGTTCGCGGCGCCTGGTCGGTGGGCGCCGCGTCGTGTGGGATACTGGTCGCGGGTAGCCGGACTTCAACCAGAGTTCGTCGCCCGAATGAAGACTTCGACGTGCGCGACCACCGCGACCGCGGTGCGGCGCCGACCGTCCAGCCGTCATTCAGCAAGGCACTGAGTGGGTTCTGACCTGGGGCCGCTCAGAGCGAGACCACAACAAACCCGGGGAAGTCTCACCGGGTACAACAGCGGAAGCCCTCGCGTGGCCGCGTCGATACGACGCGCCCGGGGGCTTGAGGAGAATACGTGGCCGACAGTGAAAATACTCAAGCCCAAGACTCGCCGGACTCTTCAGAAGAGGCTTCGCCTCGCGAAAGACTTCCCGAACGCCTGAGGGTGCACTCACTGGCCCGGGTGCTGGGCACCACCAGCAGACGAGTGCTCGACGCGCTGGCCGAACTCGACGGCCGCGCCCGCAGCGCACACTCGACCGTCGACAAGGCCGAGGCCGAGCGGGTCCGCGAAGTGCTCGGCGGCAGCGACGGGAACGCCCCCGTCGAAGCCCCGGCGCCCGCGGAGATCGCCGAGGCGGCCGCCGAACTCCCCGAGGTGGTCATCGAGACAGTCGAGGTCTCCCTCGACGTGGTTCCCGTCGACGACACGCCGGAAGCCGAAGACGAGCCGGAGTCGCGGACGATTCTCGAGGCGGCCCCCGTCGAGCGGGCGGACTACCTGCCTCTGTTCGTCGCACCCCAGCCGGTGAGGTTCGAGCCCGCCGACGAGGACGACGACGAAGACGAGGACGAGGACGACGACACCGCCACGTCGGCCGACAGCGAGGACGACGACCAGGAAGACCAGTCGGAG
>JAXHUG010000077.1:0-34241 GCA_034189785.1 Actinomycetota bacterium | reverse complement strand
TTCTACCAACTGCCCGGGCTCGGCACTCCGGATGCCCCGATGCTCGAGGCGTATACCGCGCTTGGCGCGCTGGCCACCGCCACCGAGCGGCTCCAACTCGGCACGCTGGTCACCGGCAACACCTACCGCAATCCCACGCTGCTCGCCAAGGCGATCACCACGCTCGACGTGATCAGCCAGGGCCGCGCGATCCTCGGCCTCGGCACGGGGTGGTACGAGCTGGAACACGATTCTCTGGGCTACGAGTTCGGGACGTTCACCGACCGCTTCAACAAGCTCGGCGAGGCCCTACAGATCATCCTGCCGATGCTGGAAGGCGAACGCCCGACGGTCGAGGGCAAGTACTACCGCACCAAAGAGGCGATGGCCGAGCCACGCTTCCGTGACCACATCCCGCTGATGATCGGCGGCAGCGGCGAGAGGAAGACGATCCCGCTGGCCGCGCGCCACTTCGACCACCTCAACATCATCGCCGGATTCGACGAACTGCCCCGCAAGATCGAGGTCGTCAAACAGAAGTGCGAGGAGATCGACCGTGACCCGGCGACCCTGGAGACCAGCATGCTGGTGGTGGCGATCATCGACGAGAATGTCAGCGGCGACGTCATCCCCGACGACTCCGAACAGCGGGCGGTGTACGGCAGCGCCGAGCAGATCGTCGACCAGATCAAGACCAAGGTGCTCGCCGCCGGCGTCGACAGTGTCATCTTGAGCCCCGTCACCAGCCTCAACGGCTACCAGCCGGGCGGCATCACCGACGTCGCCGCGTTGTTGAAGCCGGTGCTGGGCGTTTAATCCGGCGCCCTGCGTGGCATAAGCCACAACCGACCGAGTGTCCAACGCCGGGCGCCGCCGACTACCGTAGAGGGCGAGATGCCGCATGTCCCGCCCGTCGAGGAGCACTGATGAGCCATCCCGGAGCAACTCCAACGGATCGGCACAAAGTCGTCATCATCGGCTCGGGGTTCGGTGGCCTGAGCGCCGCCAAGGCCCTCAAGCGCGCCGATGTCGACATCAAGCTGATCGCCCGCACCACCCACCACCTGTTCCAGCCGCTGCTGTACCAGGTGGCGACCGGCATCATCTCCGAGGGTGAGATCGCCCCGCCGACCCGTGTGGTCCTGCGCAAGCAGAAGAACGTGCAGGTGTTGCTCGGCGACGTCACGCACATCGACCTGCAGAACCGGCTCGTGCACTCCGTGCTGCTGGGCCACGACTACGCGACGCCTTACGACAGCGTGATCATCGCCGCGGGCGCCGGCCAGTCCTACTTCGGCAACGACCACTTCGCCGAATGGGCGCCCGGGATGAAGTCGATCGACGACGCGCTGGAGTTGCGCGGGCGCATCCTCGGCGCGTTCGAGCAGGCCGAGCGTTCGAGCGATCCGAAGCGCCGCGAGAAGCTGCTCACCTTCGTCGTCGTGGGAGCCGGCCCGACGGGTGTGGAGATGGCGGGGCAGATCGCCGAGCTCGCCGACTACACACTCAAGGGCACGTTCCGCCACATCGACCCGACCAGTGCCCGGGTGATCCTGCTCGACGCCGCACCGGCGGTGCTGCCGCCGATGGGCGAGAAGCTGGGGAAGAAGGCGGCGGCCCGGCTGGAGAAGATGGGCGTCGAGATCCAGCTCAACGCCATGGTTACCGACGTCGACCGCAACGGCATCACCGTGAAGGACCCCGACGGCACGCTGCGGCGCATCGAGTCGGCGTGCAAGGTCTGGTCGGCCGGGGTCTCCGCCAGCCCGCTGGGGCGGGATCTGGCCAGCCAGTGCGACGTGGAGGTCGACCGGGCGGGCCGCGTCAAGGTGCTGCCCGACCTGTCGATCCCGGGGCACCCGAACGTGTTCGTCGTCGGTGACATGGCCGCCGTCGAGGGGGTGCCGGGTCAGGCGCAGGGCGCTATCCAGGGTGCCCGCTACGCCGGGACGCTGATCAAGAACGAGGTCAAGGGCGCCAATCCGGCGTTCCGCCAGCCGTTCCAGTATTTCGACAAGGGTTCGATGGCGACGGTGTCGCGGTTCTCCGCAGTCGCCAAGGTCGGACCACTCGAGTTCGGTGGCTTCATTGCGTGGCTGGCGTGGCTGGCGCTGCACCTGGTGTACCTGGTCGGGTTCAAGACCAAGATCGTCACGCTGATCTCGTGGACTGTGACGTTCCTGTCGACCAAGCGCGGACAGCTCACGATCACCGAACAGCAGGCGTACGCCCGAACACGCATCGAGGAACTCGAGGAGATCGCCGCGGCGGTCACCGACACCGAACGCGAGAGGGAGCAGGCGGCTAGTTAGTCAGCCGCTCGCCCTGCCAGGTCGCCAGGCAGCCACCCGCCGCCAGCGTGAGCACCGTACTGTCGGATGCGAACGACGGCTCGGGGTAACGCAGCTCGCTGACGCAAGCCAGTGGGCGGCCGAGCGCGTCGTCGGTGACCGATCCGGTACCGAGTTCGACGCGGTGCCGCAGCAGCGGTGCCCCGTCGACATCGGCGTGCAGCGTGCCCGACCAGAAGCCCTCGCCTTCACCCGATCTGCCGATCTGGACCCGCTCCCGCAGGCGGATGCTGCCCGCATCGGCCAGCACTATACGCGTGGTCGTAAGGTGGCGGGAGGCGCCCGCGACGACGGTGGGTTGCGGGTCGATGTCGAGTGCGCCGGCCGATTCGATGTCCCAGCACGTCTGCGACTCCGGGGTGGCCGCGCTCGGCAGCGTCACAGTCGCCGCGGCGCTGCGCACCACCAGTCGCGCCCCCGGTTCCACCACGACGCGCACGCTGATGACATCCCCGCCCAGCGGGGTGGCCGCGGCGGACACCAGGTGCACCGTGTCGGATCCGGTGCGGCGCACCGCGATGCCTCCGGTGTGCTCGATGCGGGGGCTACGCCCCGCGCAGGCGACGATGACGACGTCGGAGCGCACTAGCCCTGCACCGGCACCCGCAGTTGCGCGCGCACCCAGTCCAGCACCGGCCCGGCGGTCGGATCGGCGGTCAGCGAGATGAGTACGAAGGGGCGGTGTCCGCGCACCGTGGTCGAATCCCGTCGCATGACGTCGAGATCGGCGCCGACCATCGGCGCCAGATCGGTCTTGTTGATCACCAACAGATCCGAGAACGTCACCCCGGGACCGCCTTTGCGGGGCACTTTGTCGCCGCCGGCCACGTCGACGACGAAGATCTGTACGTCGACGAGTCCGGATGAGAACGTGGCGGTGAGGTTGTCGCCGCCGGATTCGACGAGGATCAGGTCGAGGTGGTCATGCCCGGCGACGAGGTCGTCGATGGCGTCGAGGTTCGCGGTGATGTCGTCGCGGATGGCGGTGTGAGGGCAGCCGCCGGTCTGCACGGCCGCGATCCGGTCGTCGGGCAGCACCGCATGACGGCGCAGGAAGTCGGCATCCTCTGTGGTGTAGATGTCATTGGTCAGCACCGCCAGCGACAGTTCGTCGCGCAGTTGCCGGCACAGCGCGGCCACCAGCGCCGTCTTACCCGAGCCGACGGGGCCGCCGACGCCGATCCGCAGCGGCTCCCCCGGGGTTCGCACCCGCTTGGGGCGGTCGGTGTGCCGGTGCGGTCGGCCCGTGGAATCAGCGGAGAGGAAATGCGGTGGCATGGCGGTCCTTCTCTGGTGGTGGTGCAATCAGGAGGCGAACAGGGGGCGCTCGCGGTCGCCGTGCCGTTGGGCCAGCACGTCGAGTAGCGGATCCGACAGGTCGGCGGGCTCTTTGGCCGCAGCGGCCGCGGTGTCGTCGCACAGCGTGGACAGCCGCAACGTCAGCGCGGCGACGTCTCCGGGGTCCAGCGCGAGCAACCGCTGGGCGGCCGTCGCCGACCCCGTCATGGTGGTGTAGACGACGGAGAGCGCCGTCTGTCCGGGCGTGAGTCCGGCCACCGCACCCACCGCACCCGAGGCGACGGGTAGATGCGGCGTGCGCCCCAGGGCCGTCCAGTCGTGGCCGGGCCAGACGTGCCTCGCCAGCCGGGCAAGTCCCCTGCCCTGCGCCCGCGAGGCGGCGCGCGCGGCGGGTGCCGGTGTGCGCGCGTCGAATTCACGGTCGGCCGCCGCCACCGTCAGGCTGCCCGCGTGCACAGCGGATGCGATCGACGCGGCGACCAGGCCCTGGGTGCGCACCCGGCGCACCAGATAGGCGTGCAGCGTCTCGAGATTCGTGACGAGCCCGCTCGTCACGGCTTCCTCGACACCACCGGAGTGGACGTGGCCGCCGGTGGGCAGGCGAGAGTCTGCGAGTGCCAGCAGGGTCGTCAGCGTCGTCATCAGAACAGCGTCGTCATCAGAACAGGAAGTACCGCTGCGCCATCGGGAGTTCGCCGGCGGGCTGCTCCTGCCACACGTCGCCGTCGATCCGCACGGTGAAGGTGTCCGGATCGACCTCGATGCGGGGCAGGGCGTCGTTGAGCGGCATCTGAGCTTTCCCGACTCGCCGGCAGTCGGTGACGGCGACCAGCCTGCGCCGGACGTCGATGCGCTCGGCGAGGCCGTCCTCGACCGCCTGCGGTGAGACGAAGTGCACCGACGTGGCGGCGGCCGAAGCAGGTGCGGCACCGAACATCGGGCGCGGCAATACCGGTTGGGGTGTCGGGATCGACGCGTTGGCGTCGCCCATGGCGGCCCACGCGATCATCCCGCCCTTGATGACCGCATGCGGGCGGACACCGAAGAACGCCGGCTCCCAGAGGACGAGATCGGCGAGCTTGCCGACCTCGACCGAGCCGATCTCGCCGTCGAGGCCGTGCGCGACCGCCGGGCAGATCGTGTACTTGGCGACGTAGCGGCGGGCCCGCATGTTGTCGGCCAGGCCGTCACTCTCGAGCGCGCCGCGGCGGCGCTTCATCACGTGGGCGGTCTGCCAGGTGCGCAGCACCACCTCGCCGATCCGCCCCATCGCCTGGGCGTCGCTGCCGATCATCGAGATCGCCCCGATGTCGTGCAGCAGGTCCTCGGCGGCGATGGTCGACGGCCGGATGCGACTTTCGGCGAAAGCGAGATCCTCGGGAACGCTGGGGTTGAGGTGGTGGCACACCATCAGCATGTCGAGGTGTTCGTCGAGGGTGTTGACGGTGTGGGGGCGGGTCGGGTTGGTGGAGCTGGGAAGCACATTGGGGTGTGAGGCGACGGTGATGATGTCGGGTGCGTGCCCGCCGCCCGCACCTTCGGTGTGGTAGGCGTGGATCGACCTGCCGTTGATCGCCGCCAGCGTGTCCTCGACGAAGCCCATCTCGTTGAGCGTGTCGGTGTGGATGTTGACCTGCACACCCGCTGCGTCGGCGACGGTGAGGCACGCGTCGATCGCGGCCGGTGTGGAGCCCCAGTCCTCGTGCAGCTTGAAACCGGCTGCGCCACCACGCAACTGTTCCCACATCGCCTCGGCCGACACTGTGTTGCCTTTGCCGAGGAGCGCGATGTTGAGCGGCCAGGTGTCGAGCGCCTCGAGCATGCGTGCCAGATGCCAGGCCCCCGGTGTGACGGTGGTGGCCTTGCTGCCCTCCGCCGGTCCGGTTCCGCCGGCGACGATCGTCGTGATGCCGCCGCCGAGCGCCTCCTCCATGATCTGCGGGCAGATCAGGTGGACGTGGCAGTCGATGCCGCCCGCCGTGAGGATGCGCCCGTTGCCCGCGATGATCTCGGTCGACGGCCCGACTACCAGATCGGGGTGCACGCCGTCCATGATGTCGGGGTTGCCGGCCTTGCCGATCGAGGCGATGCGACCGTCGCGAATACCGATGTCGGCCTTGATGATTCCCCAGTGGTCGAGGATGACCGCGCCGGTGATGACGGTGTCGGGAGCGCCGTCTGCGCGGGTGGCCCTGGACTGGCCCATCGACTCGCGCAGCACCTTACCTCCGCCGAAGACGGCTTCGTCACCTGCGAGTCCTGTTCCGCCGCTGCGGTCTTCGGTGATCTCTATGACGAGGTCGGTGTCGGCCAACCGGATACGGTCACCGGTGGTCGGACCGTAGAGCGCGGCGTAGCGCTCGCGCGACAGGCCGGTCACGACGTCACGTCCAGTCTGCCGGGCGGGGTCAGCGAGAGGCCGTGGACCTCGCGACCGCCTCCCAGCGGCACGAGCCGGACACGCTTTGCCACGCCGGGTTCGAAGCGCACAGCGGTGCCGGCCGGGACGTTGAGGCGGTGACCGCGTGCCGCGGTGCGGTCGAAGTCGAGTGCGGCGTTGGCCTGGGGCAGGTGGACATGGCTGCCGACCTGCACCGGCCGGTCACCGGTGTTGACGATCTCCATCTCCAGGCGCTGGGCACCGGCGTTGATCTCGATGTCGCCTTCACCGAGGAGGATCTCGCCGGGCACCACGGGGCCGCTCACGAGACCGGGTGGTGGACGGTGACGAGTTTCGTCCCGTCCGGGAAGGTGGCTTCCACCTGTACGTCGTCGAGCATCTCGGGCACTCCGTCCATCACGTCGTCGCGGCTGAGCACATCGCGTCCGCTGACCATCAGCTCGGCCACCGTGCGGCCGTCGCGGGCACCTTCGAGCAGGTGGTCGGTGATGACCGCGACGGCCTCGGGATGGTTGAGGCGCAGCCCGCGGGCGCGCCGACGCCGCGCGAGGTCGGCGGCGTAGGAGATCAGCAGGCGGTCCTGCTCATGCGGGGTCAAACGCATAGTGCGCGATCCTGCCATGACGGGGCGCGCTCGGCAGCCCGCACCACGCAAGAACCTCAGGCGTCGGCGATGTTCTGCAGCCGCACCTGACCGCGCGCCACCAGCTTGTCGTTCTCGTCGGTGATGGTGATCATCCACAGCTGCTGACGGCGGCCGCGGTGGACGGGGGTGGACACCGCGGTGACGGTGCCCGAGGAGATGGCGCGCAGGAAGTCGGTGTTGTTGTTGACCCCGACCACCGTGCCGCCGCCGTGCTCCGAGAGCCAGACGTGGCCGGAGACACTGGCGAGGCTCTCGACGATCGCGCAGTAGACACCGCCGTGCACGATCCCCCACGGCTGCAGCAGTTTGTCGTGGATCGTCAGCTGCGCCCGGCCGCCGTCGGGGGTGACCTCGAGATAGGTGAGGCCGAGTTCATTGTCGTAGCCGTCGCCGAGGTTGTCGGGTACCTGTGTCGTCACAGCAGACGTGTCTACACCGTGGGGTACGCGGGATGAGACACGGGTTGGGCCGAAAAGGCGGACTCCGGCGCGGTCCGGTGGACATGATCAGAATAGGCAAGGCTGCCTGAGCGAGCACCCTTCCCTCCGGCTCCACTCGTGCAGCGGCAGTGTCTGCTTGATGGCCATACCCGCAATCAGCGGATCCTCGACCAGTACGCTCACTGCACCTCCAGGCGGCTGATTGCGGTGGCCAGCCGGGAATGTCCGCGATGAGGAAGACTGCTCCCCTTCTTCTGCGTCAGATACGACGCGCGGTAGTACCCTGGTTCTTACGTTCGAGAGAGTGACGGAAAGATGGCCAAGTTGACACGTCTGGGCGAGCTCGAGCGCGAGGTGATGGACCACCTGTGGTCGGCCCGCGAACCCCAGACCGTGCGCCAGGTGCACGAAGCGCTCGCCGCTCGACGCGACCTGGCCTACACCACGATCATGACGGTGCTGCAGCGACTGGCGAAAAAAAACCTGGTGGTGCAGCATCGTGACGACCGTGCTCACCGATACGCCCCCACCCACGGTCGCGACGAACTGGTCGCCGGGCTGATGGTGGACGCCCTCGACCAGGCCGCCGACTCCGGCAGCCGGGAGGCCGCCCTGGTGCATTTCGTCGAGCGCGTCGGTGCCGACGAGGCCGCCGCGCTGCGCCGGGCGCTGGCCGAGTTGGAGGGCAAGCAAGGTCTCACCAAGCCCGCTGGCGGTACGGGCACCGCCTGAGCGACAATCGACGGGTGTCCGCGCTGGCCTTCACCCTTGTCGCGCTGCTCCTCGTGGGGCCGGTGCCGGCATTGTTGGCCCGCGCGTCCTGGCCGATGCGCGCGCCGCGCGCAGCCGTGGTGCTGTGGCAGTCCATCGCGCTGGCCGGAGTGCTCTCGGCGTTCTCCGCAGGTATCGCGATCGCGAGCCGGCTGTTGGTACCCGGTCCCGACGGCAGACCGACCGCCACGATCACCAGTGAGATCGAGGTGCTCGGGTGGCCGTTGTGGCTGCTCCACGTCGTGGCCTTCGCTCTCACCCTGCTCATCGGCGTTCGCCTGATCGTCTCGGTGCTGCAGGTGGCCGTCGCCACCCGGCGCAGGCGTGCCCACCACCGGATGATGGTCGATCTGCTCGGGGTCTCCCGCGACGCGGTGCCCACCGACGTGCGCAGACAGGCGACCGGCCTGCGCGTACTCGACGTGAAGCAACCGCTGGCCTACTGCCTGCCCGGGGTGCGCAGTCGTGTGGTGCTCAGCGACGGCGCGCTCAAGACGATGACCCGCGACGAGATCGCCGCGATCCTCACCCACGAGCGCGCGCATCTGCGGGCACGACACGATCTCGTCCTGGAGATGTTCACCGCGGTACACGCCGCCTTCCCCCGGTTCGTCCGCAGCGCCAGCGCCCTCGACGCAGTGCGCCTGCTGGTCGAACTGCTCGCCGACGACGCCGCCGTGCGCACCGCCGGGCCCACCCCGCTCGCCCGCGCCCTCGTCGCCTGCGCCGCCGGTCGGGCCCCGTCAGGTGCGCTGGCCGCGGGCGGTCCGAGCACCGTGATCCGCGTGCGCCGTCTCGGGGGCCTGCCGAACAGCCTCGTCTTCGCCGCGATCGCGTACCTGGCCGCCGCGATGGTGCTGGTGGTCCCCACGGTGGCCGTCGCCGTGCCGTGGCTGACCGAACTGCATCGCCTGTTCATCCGCTAGGGCCCACCGGAACCACTTCCCTGACAACAGAAAACGAAAGGCTGCGCCCATGAGCTCGTCCGAGAAGTCCACCGCCGGCACCGCGCAGATCGGGGTCACCGGCCTGGCCGTGATGGGTTCGAACATCGCGCGCAACTTCGCCAGGCACGGATACACCGTCGCCCTGCACAACCGGTCGGTGGCCAAGACCGACGCACTGCTGGCCGAACATGGCTCCGAGGGCTCCTTCGTGCGCACCGAGACCATCCCGGAGTTCCTCGCCGCTCTGGAGAAACCGCGCCGCGTACTGATCATGGTCAAGGCCGGCGAGGCGACCGATGCGGTCATCAACGAGCTCGCCGACACCATGGAAGACGGCGACATCATCATCGACGGCGGCAATGCGCTCTACACCGACACGATCCGCCGCGAGAAGTCGATCCGTGAACGCGGTCTGCACTTCGTCGGCGCCGGGATCTCCGGCGGTGAGGAGGGCGCTCTCAACGGGCCGTCGATCATGCCCGGCGGCCCCGCGGAGTCCTACGAGAGCCTCGGTCCGCTGCTGGAGGAGATCTCCGCCCACGTCGACGGGGTGCCGTGCTGTACGCACGTCGGACCCGACGGCGCGGGCCACTTCGTGAAGATGGTGCACAACGGCATCGAGTACTCCGACATGCAGCTCATCGGCGAGGCCTACCAGCTGCTGCGCGACGGTCTCGGCAAGTCCGCTCCCGAGATCGCCGACGTCTTCGACGAATGGAACCGCGGCGACCTCGACAGCTTCCTGGTCGAGATCACCGCGCAGGTGCTGCGTCAGATCGACGCGAAGACCGGCAAACCGCTCGTCGACCTCATTCTCGACGAGGCCGAGCAGAAGGGGACCGGCCGCTGGACGGTGAAGTCCGCGCTCGACCTGGGTGTGCCCGTCACCGGTATCGCCGAGGCGGTGTTCGCCCGCGCACTGTCGGGTTCGGTCACCCAGCGGCAGGCCACCACGGGGTTGGCCTCCGGTGACCTGGGCGAGAAGGCCAGTGCCGCAACGCAGTTCACCGAGGACATCCGACAGGCCCTCTACGCGTCGAAGATCATCGCCTACGCCCAGGGCTTCAACCAGATCCAGGCCGGCAGTGCCGAGTACGACTGGGGCATCACGCCCGGCGACATGGCCACCATCTGGCGCGGCGGCTGCATCATCCGGGCGAAGTTCCTCAACCGCATCAGAGACGCGTTCGACAACGATCCCGATCTGCCCACGCTGATCATCGACCCGTACTTCCGCGATGCGATCGAGAACGCCATCAACAGCTGGCGCCGTGTGGTGGTCAAGGCCACCGAGCTCGGCATCCCGATCCCCGGCTTCTCGTCGGCGTTGTCGTACTACGACGGGTTGCGCACCGAACGCCTGCCTGCGGCGCTGACGCAGGGGCTGCGCGACTTCTTCGGCGCACACACCTACGGCCGCATCGACACCGATCGGGACAAGCGGTTCCACACGCTGTGGAGCGGCGACCGCAGCGAAGTCGAGGCCTGAGCAGCGCCATACACTTGATCCCGATGAGATTCCTCGACGGGCACCACCCGGTCTACGAGCTGACCTACGACGACGTGTTCGTCGTCCCGCAGCGGTCCGACCTGGCGTCGCGTTTCGACGTCGACCTGTCGACCGTGGACGGCTCGGGCACCACGATCCCGGTCGTGGTCGCCAACATGACCGCCGTCGCCGGACGCCGGATGGCCGAGACCGTGGCGCGTCGCGGCGGTCTGGTGGTGCTGCCGCAGGACCTGCCGATCTCGGCCGTGCAGCAGACCGTCGACTTCGTCAAGAGCCGCGACCTGGTCGTCGACACGCCGGTCACGCTGGCACCCGACGATTCGGTGTCCGACGCGATCGCGCTGATCCACAAGCGCGCGCACGGGGCGGCGGTCGTGGTGTTCGAGGGCCGTCCCATCGGCCTGGTTACCGAGTCGACCTGCGCCGACGTCGACCGGTTCACCAGGGTCCGCGACGTCGCGGTCACCGACTTCGTCACCGCGCCGGTGGGCACCGATCCGCGCAAGGTCTTCGATCTGCTCGAACACGCGCCGGTCGACGTCGCGGTGCTCACCGAACCGGACGGCACGCTGGCCGGTGTGCTCACCCGGACCGCAGCGATCCGGGCGGGCATCTACTCCCCTGCCGTCGACCGGCACGGGAGGCTGCGCGTCGCCGCCGCGGTCGGCATCAACGGCGACGTCGGGGCGAAGGCGCGGGCGCTGGCCGAAGTCGGGGTCGACCTGTTGGTGATCGACACCGCCCACGGCCATCAGACCAGGATGCTCGAGGCGATTCGGGCGGTGGCCTCCCTCGATCTCGGTGTGCCGCTCGCGGCGGGCAACGTGGTGTCGGCCGAGGGCACCCGCGACCTCGTCGCGGCGGGCGCGTCGATCATCAAGGTCGGCGTCGGCCCCGGCGCGATGTGCACCACCCGAATGATGACCGGTGTCGGTCGGCCGCAGTTCTCGTCGGTCGTCGAATGTGCCGCGGCGGCAAAGGATCTGGGCGCGCACGTCTGGGCGGACGGCGGGGTGCGCCATCCGCGCGACGTGGCGCTCGCGCTGGCCGCGGGGGCGGCCAACGTGATGATCGGCTCCTGGTTCGCCGGTACATATGAGTCGCCCGGCGACCTGATGCACGACCGCGACAACCAGCCGTACAAGGAGAGCTACGGTATGGCCTCGAAGCGGGCGGTCGCGGCCCGGACAGCCGGCGACAGCGCGTTCGACCGCGCCCGCAAGGCGCTGTTCGAGGAGGGCATCTCCAGATCGCGGATGAGCCTCGACCCGACCCGCGGCGGTGTCGAGGATCTGCTCGACCACATCACCTCCGGGGTCCGCAGCACCTGCACCTACGTCGGCGCCACGACGCTGCCCGAACTGCACGACAAAGTGGTGCTCGGGGTGCAGTCGGCCGCCGGTTTCGCCGAGGGCCGCCCGCTGCCCACTGGTTGGTGAGAGTCCAGTTACGATTGGGCATTCGCGCCGTCACTCGTGTGACCTCCGACATCCGACCGAGGAAGGGATCACGTGCCGCAGGCACCCGCCGGGGCCCGGTGTCCACCGGAGGCCTGCCGGGCCGAGCACCCGTCCATCGAGCCACCCGACGCCGACCCCTCTTCTAGCCGGCCGGGCCCACGGCCCGGCGTACCGGTGACGATTCGATGAACGTCGCGTACACCCTGCTCTCGCTGTTGGCGATCGTGGTGTTGACCGCGGGTACCGCGGTGTTCGTCGCCGCCGAGTTCTCGTTGACGGCCCTGGAGCGCAGCACCGTCGAGGCCAATGCCCGTAGCGGGCACCGCCGCGATCAACTCGTTCGCCGCGCCCACCGCACGCTGTCCTTCCAGCTCTCGGGCGCCCAGGTGGGTATCTCGATCACCACGCTGGCCACCGGCTACCTGGCCGAACCCGTGGTTGCCCGGCTGCTGCACCCGGGTCTGGACGCGATCGGACTGCCGGAGCAGGCCGCGAGCGCAGTCGCCCTGCTCCTCGCGATCCTGATCGCCACCTCCCTGTCGATGGTCTTCGGCGAACTCGTGCCCAAGAACCTCGCGGTGGCCAGGCCGGCGCCGACCGCCCGCGCGGTAGCCCCTCCGCAGCTGCTCTTCTCGACGATCTTCACGCCGCTGATCAGGTTGACCAACGGCACCGCGAACATGATCCTGCGCCGGCTGGGCATCGAACCCGCCGAGGAGCTTCGCTCCGCGCGTTCGGTGCAGGAGCTGATCTCGCTGGTGCGCAACTCCGCGCGCAGCGGTTCACTCGACCCGGTGACCGCGGTGCTGGTGGACAGGTCGCTGCAGTTCGGTGAACGCACCGCCGAGGAACTGATGACCCCCCGCACCGAGATCGAGGCCCTCCAGGCCGACGACACCGTCGCCGACCTCATCGCCGCGGCGATCGAGACGGGGTACTCACGCTTCCCGATCGTCGAGGGTGACCTCGACGAGACCATCGGCGTCGTACACGTCAAACAGGTGTTCTCGGTACCGCGCGACGACCGCGACCGCACCCGCCTCGCGGCGATCGCGATCCCGGTGGCCACCGTGCCCTCGACGCTGGACGGGGACGCGATGATGACCCAGATCCGCGCAAACGGGCTGCAGACCGCGCTGGTGGTCGACGAGTACGGCGGCACCGCCGGCATGGTGACCGTCGAGGATCTGATCGAGGAGATCGTCGGCGACGTCCGCGACGAACACGACGACGCCACCCCCGACGTGGTCGCCGCCGGCGACGGCTGGCAGGTGTCGGGTCTGCTGCGGATCGACGAGGTGGCCACCGGGACCGGTTTCCGCGCCCCCGAGGGCGAGTACGAGACCATCGGCGGGCTGGTACTGCAGGAACTCGGACACATCCCGGAAGTAGGCGATTCGGTCGAGCTTACCGCGTTCGATCCGGACGGGCCGCTCGACGATCCGATCCGCTGGCAGGCCAAGGTCGTGCAGATGGACGGTCGCCGGATCGACCTGCTGGAGTTGCTCGAACTCGGGCGCTGCGGCGACACCGACACCGGCAACACCGACGACGGTGCCGCGCCGGAGGAGGACCGCTGATGGGTGGCGATCTGTTCGGCGTCCTGCTGACCGTGCTGCTGCTGGGGGCCAACGCGTTCTTCGTGGCCTCGGAATTCGCGCTCATCTCCGCGCGCCGGGATCGCCTCGAGGCGCTGGCGGAACAGGGCAAGAACAGCGCGGTGACCGTCATCCGGGCGGGGGAGAACCTTTCGCTGATGCTGGCCGGTTCCCAGCTGGGCATCACGATCTGCTCGATCCTGCTGGGCCGGGTCGGCGAGCCCGCGGTGGCGCACCTGCTGGAAGAACCGTTCGGGCTGTTCGGCACCTCGGATGCGGTGCTGCACACCGTCTCGTTCGTGGTCGCGTTGAGCGTCGTGGTCACGCTGCACGTGCTGCTCGGTGAGATGGTGCCGAAGAACATCGCGATCGCAGGGCCGGAGTCGGCGGCGATGCTGCTGATCCCGGTCTACCTGGTCTACATCCGGGCGGCGCGCCCGCTCATCGCGTTCTACAACTGGTGCACGAACGCGACGCTGCGTGCCTTCGGGGTGGAGCCGAAGGACGAACTCGACGTCAACGTCTCGACGGTCGAACTGTCGGAGATGATCGCCGAATCGGTCTCCGAAGGCCTGCTCGACCCCGAGGAGCACACGCGCCTGACCCGCGCCCTGCAGATCCGCAACCGGGCCGTCCGGGACGTGGCGATGCCGCTGGACACCATCCACGCCATCCCGACGTCGGCACCGGGTCAGGGCCCGACCGTCGCCGCGGTCGAACGGGCGCTGGCCGAGACGGGCTACTCCCGGTTCCCCGTGACCGCGCCGTCCGGCCACTACCTGGGCTATCTGCACATCAAGGATGTCCTGCCGCTGGTGGATGATCCCGATGCGGTACTGGACCGGTCGATGGTGCGCCCGCTGCCGCAGCTGCCCGCGTCGCTGCCGCTGCCCGACGCGCTGTCCCGGCTGCGCCGCACCAACAGCCACCTCGCGCTGGTCACCTCCGCCGACGGGGCGGCCACCGCGATGGTCGCGCTGGAAGACCTGGTGGAGGACCTCGTCGGCACCGTGCGCGACGGAACCCACCGGCGGTGATGACCGAACTCCTCGACGAGACGGTGTGGGTGCGGCGGGCGAGCACCCACCGTGATCGGGTGGACGCCTTCTGCGCGCCGCATCAGGCGCGGCGCCGCGCCGGGCGGACCCACCCCGTGTGGGATTTCCTGTTCACCTACTACAGCCTGCGTCCGCGCCAGTTGCGGTGCTGGCATCCGGGGTTCGGCGTGGTGCTGTCCGGGTCCGCCGCCCGCCCCTATCTGGCACGGTCGGGCTACGGCGCGGTACCCGCCGGGGTTGCCGTGACCGCCGAGCACCTGCGGTCGCGCGCGGACACCGCAGAGTTCGTGGCCGCGCTGTTGCGGGCCACCGCCGCCCGGCCGGCACGGCTGAACTGCTTCGGATTACACGAGTGGGCCATGGTGTACCGCTCCCCGGACACCCGCCACGACGCGGTGCCCTTGCGTCTCGGACGGGCGGGCACCGATGCGGTGGTCGAGTCGACATCGTTGCGCTGCAGCCACTTCGACGCGTTTCGGTTCTTCACCCAGGCCGCGGCGGGGCGCAATGTCGAACCGTTGAGCCGTGAGCGTCAGATCGAAACCGAACAGCCGGGCTGTCTGCATGCCGCGATGGATCTGTACAAGTGGTCGTACAAGCTTGCGCCGCTGGTGGCCTCGGATCTGGTGATGGACTGTCTGGAACTGGCGGCCGCGGCCCGCCTGCTCGACATGCGCGCAAGCCCATATGACCTCCGCGGCTATGGATTCGACCCCATCGCGATCGAGACACCGGCGGGACGCGCCGAATACGTCCGGGCGCAGCAGGACGTCGCCGGCCGGGCGGCCCGGCTGCGCGCCACACTCGCGGCGCGATGTGACGAGTTGCGCACTGCATTGGCAGAAGACGGCGACGCATCGGTACACGCTGGATTCGCCACTGTTACCCATGGGTAAGCTGGGTCGACGGCGGCGTGCCGGGTGGCGCGCGTGAAGTACGGCCGAGGAGGAAGACGATGACTGATCGCGTGACGGTGGGAGACCTGCGCGTGGCCCGCGCGCTCTACGACTTCATCACCGATGAGGCGCTGGCCGGTACCGATCTCGACCCGGACAGCTTCTGGTCGGGTGTCGACAAGGTCGTCGCCGACCTGACCCCGCGCAACCAGGAACTGCTCGCGCGCCGCGACGACCTGCAGGCGCAGATCGACAAGTGGCACCGGCAGCGGGCGATCGGTCCGCACGACACCGACGAGTACGAGCAGTTCCTGACCGAGATCGGCTACCTCGAACCCGATCCGGGCGACTTCACCATCACGACCGCGAGCGTCGACGACGAGATCACCACGACCGCGGGCCCCCAACTGGTGGTGCCGGTGCTCAACGCCCGCTTCGCGCTCAACGCCGCCAACGCGCGGTGGGGGTCGCTCTATGACGCGCTCTATGGCACCGACGTCATCAGCGAGGAGGACGGTGCCGAGAAGGGCACCAGCTACAACCGCGTCCGTGGCGACAAGGTGATCGCGTATGCGCGCGAATTCCTCGACGGCGCAGCGCCGTTGTCGTCCGGTTCGTATACCGATGCCACCGGTTTCCGAATCGAGGACGGACAGGTGCTCGTCAAGCTCGGCGACGGTCTGGAAGTCGGCCTGGCCGAGCCGGATCAGTTCGTCGGCTACACCGGTGAACTCGGTTCCCGGCGGTGGTCCATCCTGCTGCGCAACAACGGACTGCACATCGAGATTCTCATCGACCCCGACTCCCCCGTCGGCTCGACCGACAAGGCCGGCGTCGAGGACGTCGTGCTCGAATCCGCCGTCACCACCATCATGGATTTCGAGGATTCGGTGGCCGCGGTCGACGCCGAGGACAAAGTGCTGGGGTACCGCAACTGGCTGGGGCTCAACCGCGGCGACCTGAGCGAAGAGGTCAGCAAGGGTGACAAGACGTTCACCCGCGTGCTCAACCCGGACCGCACGTACACCACCCCGGACGGTTCCGGCGAGCTCACCCTGCCCGGCCGCAGCCTGCTGTTCGTGCGCAACGTCGGACATCTGATGACCAATGACGCGATCACCGACGCCGAGGGTCACGAGGTGTTCGAGGGTATCCAGGACGCCCTGTTCACAGGTCTGATCGCGATGCACGGCTTGAGGAAGAACGAGGCGAACGGCCCACTGTGCAACAGCCGCACCGGCTCGGTGTACATCGTCAAACCGAAGATGCACGGGCCCGCCGAGGTGTCCTACACCGTCGACCTGTTCAGCCGCGTCGAAGACGTGCTCGGGCTGCCGCAGAACACCCTCAAGGTCGGCATCATGGACGAGGAGCGGCGCACCACCTTGAACCTCAAGGCGTGCATCAAGGCGGCCGCTGACCGGGTGGTGTTCATCAACACCGGGTTCCTGGACCGCACCGGCGATGAGATCCACACCTCGATGGAGGCCGGCCCGATGGTCCGCAAGGGCGCGATGAAGAATCAGCCGTGGATCAAGGCCTACGAGGACCAGAACGTCGACGTGGGTCTGGCCACCGGCTTTTCCGGTAAAGCCCAGATCGGCAAGGGCATGTGGGCGATGACCGAGCTGATGGCCGACATGGTCGAACAGAAGATCGGTCAGCCGAAGGCAGGCGCCACCACTGCGTGGGTGCCGTCGCCGACAGCCGCGACACTGCACGCGATGCACTACCACAAGGTCGACGTGTACGAGGTGCACAAGGAGCTGGCGGGCAAAACCCGGACCAGCATCGACGACCTGCTCACCATCCCGCTGGCCAAGGAACTGGCGTGGGCGCCCGAGGAGATCCGCGAGGAGGTCGACAACAACTGCCAGTCGATCCTGGGCTACGTCGTCCGCTGGATCGACGCCGGTGTCGGTTGTTCGAAGGTACCCGACATCCACGACATCGCGCTGATGGAGGACCGCGCCACGCTGCGGATCTCCAGCCAGTTGCTGGCCAACTGGCTGCGCCACGGCGTCATCACCGAAGAGGACGTCAAGACCAGCCTGCGCCGGATGGCCGCGGTGGTCGACGAGCAGAACGCCGAGGATCCGGAGTTCAAGCCGATGGCCACCGACCCGGACTCCAGCATCGCCTTCCAGGCCGCGCAGGAGCTCATTCTCGCGGGCGGTGCGCAACCCAGCGGGTACACCGAGCCGATCCTGCACCGGCGCCGACGCGAGTACAAAGCCAGCGTCGCCGGCGCCTGAGGCGGTCCGGGCGGACGACTGGACTGCCCGGGTCGCGGACGAACGCGGCGATAACCCAGCGATGATCAAGCGACGACGCGAACACGGGGACCGGAATGGGTAGGCATGGGTAGGCACAGCATTCCCGATCCTGACGGCTCCGACGAGGCCGGCGTCCCGGACGACAGGATCGACGACGGCGGATACGGGTCGGACGCCGGCCCGTCGGGTCGGCACGGTGGCGAGTTCCCCGCACAGCCCGAGGGTGCGGATGCACGCCAGGGTGACTACACCGACGAGTACGCCGACGGCGACTATGCCGACGAGTACGCCGATGATGACTATGCCGACGATCGTCCGGTCGCGGCCGGAGACCTGCCACCCGCCGGCCCGTCCGGACCCGTGCATGGCGGCACGCGGGATGGCGGCGAGTGGACCGGCAGCCACCGGGCGGTGACCCCCGGACGGCGCGGCCTCAGCCTCGGGGTCATCGCCGCGCTCGTCACGGTCGTCGTGGTGGTCGGTGGGGTGATCCTGTGGCGCTTCTTCGGTGACGCCCTCTCCGAACGCAGCGACGCCGCATCGGCGCGGTGCGTCGACGGCAACCTCGACGTCGCCGTGCTGGCCGACCCGTCGATCGCCGAGACCATCCGCGGACTGGCCGACCAGTACAACGAGGATGCCGCCCCGGTCGGTGACCGCTGCGTGAAGGTGGGCGTCAAACCGGCCGGTTCCGAGCAGGTCATCAACGGTTTCGCCGACACCTGGCCCGGCGATTTCGGCGAGCGTCCGGCGCTCTGGATCCCCGCGAGCGGCGTCTCGGCGGCCCGACTCGAGGCCGCGACGGACCAGAAGACGGTCAGCGATTTACGCACCCTGGTCAGCACACCGGTCGTCCTGGCAGTGCGGCCCGAGCTCAAACCCGCCCTGGCGCAGCAGAACTGGGGCACCCTGCCCAGTCTGCAGACCAACCCGACGGCGCTCGACGGACTCGGCCTGCCCGGGTGGGGCGCACTGAAACTCGCGCTGCCACGTAGCGGTAACGCCGACGCGTCGTATCTGGCGGCCGAGGCGGTCGCCGCGGCGGCGAGTCCCGACGGCGCACCCGCGACCGACGGGATCGGCGCGATCAACACCCTGTCCGCCGGCGTACCCGAGCTGCCCGCCGATACCGTCGACGCCGCCATGGAGGCGCTGCTGGGCTCCGACGATCCGGCGAAGGCGCCGGTGCACGCCGTCGCGACGACCGAACAGCAAGTGGTGGCGCGTGCCGCGTCGACGCCCGATGTGAAGTCCGACCTTGCCTCGTGGCTGCCGCCGGGTCCGGTGGCGACCGCCGACTACCCGACGGTCCTGCTGGCGGGCGACTGGCTCTCGCGTGAACAGGTCACTGCGGCCAGCCAGTTCGCCCGGTTCATGCGTGAGCCCGATCGCATGAACGAACTCACCAAGGCCGGGTTCCGCACGCAGGGCGGTACGCCCCCGCCTAGCGAGGTCACCGACTTCCCGAAGCTGGCGGCGCCGTTGTCGGTCGGCGACGATGCGGTTCGGGTAAAACTGGCCGAGGCCCTGACCTCACCGGCGCAAGGCTCCACGACGACGATCATGCTCGATCTGTCCATGCCTGCTGCGGAAGGCGACAACACGAGGATGGGTAACGTCGTCAACGCGTTGATCCCCCGGGTCCAAGCGCTTCCGCCGAAGACGACCCTGGGTTTGTGGACGTTCGACGCCACCGCCGGCAACGTGCAGATCACCACCGGTCCGCTGTCCGAACCGGTCGGCGGTCAACCGCGGTCCGCCGCGTTGACCACGACACTCGACGTGCTCACGTCGACCTCCGGCGGCGCGGTGTCGTTCACCACGCTGCGACTGGTCTACGACGATGCGATGGCCAACTTCCGCGAGGGGCAACCCAATTCGGTACTGGTGATCACCCAGGGCCCGCACACCGACCGGACACTCGACGGTGCCGGACTCGAAGCGTTCATCCGCGCCGCGTTCGATCCGTCCCGGCCGGTGGCCGTCAACGTCATCGACTTCGGGGACGACTCCGACCGCGGGACGTGGGAGACCGTCGCGCGGACGACCGGAGGCCAGTACCAGAACCTCGCGACGTCGGATTCACCCGAACTCGCGGCGGCGATCACCACATTGCTGCCGTAGGTCAGTGGCCGATCGGATCTGATCCGGCGCGCCCCGGGTGAACGCCTCAGGAATCCCGGCCTGGGGATAAGGGCCCACCCCGCGCAATTCGACGACCTCGGCGGCTGGGCGCACTTGTCGTAGGCCGTCGAGCACGTGGGTCGTGGCGACCGGGTCGTCGAGGTACGACGCGAGCAGGTGGGCGGTGTCGTGCCCGGTGCAGGCCTACGCCGCGGCCGACGCGCCGCCGCGGTGGGCCCCGTTATGCGAACGCCTCGACCGGCGGGCACGAGCACATCAGGTTGCGATCGCCGTAGGCCCCGTCGATCCGCCGCACCGGCGGCCACACCTTGGGCCGGAAGCCCCTGCCCAGCGGGTAGGCCGCCTGCTCGCGGGTGTACGGGTGATCCCACTCGGTCACCAGCAGCGACTCGGCGGTGTGCGGCGCACCGCGCAACGGGTTGTCGTCCACCGGCCAGGCCCCCGAACCGACCTGATCGATCTCGGCCCGGATGGCGATCATCGCCTCACAGAACGCGTCGATCTCGGTCAGCGATTCGCTTTCGGTCGGCTCGACCATCAGGGTCCCCGCCACCGGGAAGCTCATCGTCGGCGCATGGAAGCCGAAATCGGCCAACCGCTTGGCCACATCGTCGACCGTGACGCCGGTCTGTTTGGTGATGGTCCGCAGGTCCAGGATGCACTCGTGGGCCACCATCCCGTTCTCGCCCGTGTAGAGCACCGGGTAGTACTCGTCGAGCCGGCGGGCGACGTAGTTGGCCGAGGCGATCGCCGTCAGGGACGCCGCCCGCAGACCGGGCGCGCCCATCATGCGGATGTACATCCAGGTGATCGGCAGGATCAACGCCGACCCGTAGGGCGCGGCCGACACGGTGAATTCGTCGCCGAGTTCGTCGGCGAGCGGATGACCCGGCAGGTACGGCGCCAGATGCCCGCGCACCGCGACAGGCCCGACACCCGGGCCGCCGCCGCCGTGCGGGATGCAGAACGTCTTGTGCAGGTTGAGGTGGCTGACGTCGCCGCCGAACCGCCCCGGCCGGGCCAGCCCGACGAGCGCGTTGAGGTTCGCGCCGTCGACGTAGACCTGACCGCCCGCATCGTGCACGGCCGCGCAGATCTCCGCGACGTCGTGTTCGTACACACCGTGCGTCGACGGATAGGTGATCATCAGCGCGGCCAGCCGTTCGGCGTTCTCGGTGACCTTGGCCCGCAGGTCGTCCAGGTCGACGTCGCCGTTGGGCCGGCAGCCGACCACGACGACCCGCATCCCCGCCAGTGCCGCCGACGCGGCGTTGGTGCCGTGGGCGCTCGACGGGATCAGGCACACGTCGCGTTCGGGTGCGCCGTTGGCGTCGTGGAACGCTTTGATCGCCAGCAGGCCGGCGTACTCGCCCTGCGATCCGGCGTTGGGCTGCAGCGAGATCTCGTCGTAGCCGGTGATGCCGGTGAGCCAGGTCTGCAGATCGGCGATCAGCCTTCGCAGGCCCGGCGCATCGCCCGCGGGCGCGAACGGATGCTGCCTGGCGAACCCCGGCCAGGTGATCGGCTCCATCTCCGCGGCGGCGTTGAGCTTCATGGTGCAGGAACCGAGCGGGATCATGCTGCGGTCCAGTGCGATGTCCTTGTCGGCCAACGACCGCAGGTAGCGCATCATCTCGGTTTCGGTGCGGTACCGGGCGAACGCCGGATGGGTGAGGAATTCCGATGTGCGCGTGGCGATCTCGGGTCCGGTGAAGGGTTGCCCGCCGCGGGTGGCGCCGAACGCCGAGAGCACCGCGGCGACGTGGTCGGCAGTGGTCGCCTCGTCACAGGCCACCGAGACGTGATCGGCGTCGACCAGCCAGATGTTGATGTCGTGGGACTTCGCGGCGTCGCGGATCTCGGCGGCCCGGCCCGGCACGTTGACCAGTACGGTGTCGAAGAACGCGTCGTGCACCACGTCGATCCCGGCCTCGGCGAGTCCGGTCGCGACCGCGCGGGCGTGCCCGTGCACGCGCCGGGCGATCGAGGTCAGACCTTCGGCGCCGTGATAGCTCGCGTACATCGCGGCGATGACCGCCAGCAGCACCTGGGCGGTGCAGATGTTGCTGGTCGCCTTGTCTCGGCGGATGTGCTGTTCGCGGGTCTGCAGTGCCAATCTGTACGCCGGCGACCCGTCCGCATCCACGGACACCCCGACGAGGCGGCCGGGCAGCTGCCGGGCGTGCTTGGCGTGCACCGCGAGATAACCGGCGTGCGGACCGCCGAACCCCATCGGCACTCCGAATCGCTGCGTAGTCCCGAAGGAGACGTCGGCGCCGAATTCACCCGGCGGGGTGACCAGCGTCAATGCCAGCAGATCGGCGCCGACGCCCACGAGGGCACCGCGATCGTGCGCGTCGGCCACCAGCGGCGCCCAGTCGACGAGTGCTCCGCTCGCGCCGGGCAGCTGCACGATGACGCCGAGGAAGTCGCCCTCGGGCAGCCCCTGGCGCAGGTCGGCGGTGACGATCTCGATCCCGAGGGGCCGGGCCCGGGTGGCAAGCACGGCGGCGGTCTGGCGGTACAGATCGGCATCCACGACAAGGCGGGCCGGCGAGCCCTTAGTGCTGCGGCCGGCACGCTGCATCAGCGTCATGGCCTCGGCCGCGGCGGTGGCCTCGTCGAGCATCGACGCGTTGGCGACCTCGAGGCCGGTCAGATCGGAGACCATGGTCTGGAAGTTGAGCAGCGCCTCGAGCCGACCCTGGCTGATCTCGGGCTGGTACGGTGTGTACGCGGTGTACCAGGCCGGGTTCTCCAGGATGTTGCGGCGCAGCACCGGCGGGGTCAGGGTGTCGAAATAGCCCTGGCCGAGCATCGACACCGCGACGGTGTTCGACTCCGCGAGCGCCCGGAGTTCCGCGAGCGCCTCGGTCTCGGACGCAGGGGCGGGCAGGCACTCGAGGCCGGGCGCGACCCCGTCGGCCGACAGGGCATCGAGGACGTTCGCAGGCAGTGCCTTGGCGGCGAGGTCGTCGAGGGTCGCCACGCCGATGGTGTCGAGCATGGCCACGACGGCGCCGGAGTCCGGACCGATGTGCCGGTCGGCGAAACGGGGCCGATGAGAGTCGAGCACAGGTGAGATCTCCTACCGGGCGCAGAACCGCTGGACGACCCTCTCCCTCTGTCGTCGACCCGGGGCGGGCGCCTGAGAGATTCGGCCGCGTCCGTACTGCTCGCCGGGCGCGCCTTTCCCCATGGGCGGGCGGACCGCTGGTGTCCACCGCTTTCCAGAGGCATCGAGGCCGTGCGCGGTCCTGGGTGCCTGAGAGGTTGACGGAGAGGTGTTGCTCCTTCGGCGCCCGTGACTGGCGATCACGGAACTCTCCCGCACACGGGCGATGCGTTGACCAGTTTAGCGGGCCGCGTGGACATGCACCCGCACAGGAGAACGGCGATCGGCCGAAGTGTGCGTCAGATCACATCACGGAGCCGTAGTGTCACCAAAGATGGTGCGGTACAGCAGTTTTCGCGAATCACCCGATTTTGCGGTCGCGGTGCTTACGCCGAGAGGCGAGTTCGTCCTCGGGCGCGGCGATGGACTCGCCGCAGTCGGCCCGCTCGCCCGGGAAGTCGGCGATCGCGCCGGTCAACTCGCGCATCGCACCCGAGACCGCGATCCCGAAGACTCCCTGGCCGCCCTGCAACAGGTCGACGACCTCCTCGGCGGAGGTGCACTCGTACACCGTGGTGCCGTCGGAGAACAGCGTGATGTTCGCCAGGTCGCTGACCCCGCGCTGGCGCAGATGGTCCACCGCGACGCGGATGTTGTGCAGGGAGATCCCGGTGTCGAGCAGCCGCTTGACGATCTTGAGGACGAGGATGTCCTTGAACGAGTAGAGCCGCTGGCTGCCGGAACCGGCCGCACCGCGGATCGAGGGCACCACCAGCGAGGTGCGGGCCCAGTAGTCCAGCTGGCGGTAGGTGATGCCGGCGATCTGGCAGGCGCTCGGGCCGCGGTAACCCACGAGCTCGTCGGGGACGGAGTCGTCGGGGAACAGACCGGCCTGAACGGGTTCGCTCGGCACCCCGGCCGCCGGCTCAGGGGTGTTCTCGGTCGACAGATCCAGCTCTCCCTGACGTGGCGTGTCGCCCACTCTCTGATCCTCTCGCCGATCGAACTCGCCCGCTGACACCCTGCCGTGACGTGCAGTCCAGTGTCTTCGTCCGCCAGCCCGATTGTGTCCGAGCATACTCGTTCACTCGAGCCCTGACTGCTCGTCGCACGCAAAGTATGGCCGTCTGACGGGGTGTCGGCGGCCACTCACACCGCGTGTCGGCACGCAGGCGCCCAGTTGAGACGCATCCGTGACAAAGGCACCGTTTCAGGTCGCCTTGAAGTCGTCCGGGGACACGCTGTCGAGGAACTCCTTGAATTTCTCGACCTCGTCCTCGCGGACCGCGCCGGTCTCTTCGTCGTTCTCGTCGGGGATCAGCAGCCCGGCCTCGGCCAGCACCGCCTCCTCGACGTAGATCGGGACCCCGACGCGCAGCGCGATCGCCACCGAGTCCGACGGCCGGGCGGACACCTTGATGTCCCGGTCGAAGATCAGATCGGCGTAGAAGGTGCCCTCCTGCAGATCGACGATCCGGACCTCTTTGAGGGAATGCCCGAGGGCGGCGATGACGTCGCGGATCAGATCGTGGGTCAGCGGCCGGGCCGGTTCGACACCCTGCTGTTCGAGGGCGATCGCGGCGGCCTCGGACTGGCCGATCCAGATCGGCAGATAGCGGTCCCCATTGGACTCGCGCAGCAGCAGCACAGGCTGGTTCTGGGGCTGCTCCACGCGAATGCCGACCACACGAACCTCAGCCATCTGTGTCTGCCCTTTCGCACCAGTGTGCTTGTCGTTCTTCGGTGCTGCGTGTCAGATGCGGTGCCCTGACGTGACGAACGAATCCGTCGTTGCGAGTCTAATCCTCAGCGATCCAGTACGTCGCGTACGGCCGATTTGATCAACGACGTATGCAGGGTGATGGCCAGAGCCGCCACTTCACGGGCGAGGTCGTCGGCCCGGTCGCGGGCGCCGGTGGTGCCGGCCTTACCCACCGGACCGGCGATCTGGGCGATGAGATCGGACTGCCGGTCGGCCGCAGAGCGGAACGCGCGCAGATGCCGGGGTTCGACGCCGTACTCGGCCAGGGCACCCGCGCACTGCGCGATCACCACGGAGTGCTCGTCGAAGAAGATCCCGCCGCCGGCCTTGGAAGAGGGGGTGATCACACCCGCCTTCACCAGCGCGCCCAGCAGGTCGTCGTCCACACCGGATCGTTCGAGCAGATCCTCGCGGCTGAGCCGAACCTGGGTCGGCCCCACACCTGCCGCCACGGCCGCGTCCTCGCCCGCACCGACCGGCACCAACCGCGGCGCCGGATAGGGCGTGGGATACGGCGGGGCAGACGGCGGCAAGGCACCGTCGGGCTGGGCGTCGAGTTGAGTCTTGATGACCTTGAGCGGCAGATACTGATCCCGCTGCGCAGTGAGGATGAACCGGAGGCGCGCACAGTCATACGCGGTGAACCGGCGGTAGCCCGACGCGGTGCGCTCCGGTGTGACCAGACCTTCGGCCTCCAGGAATCGGATCTTGGAGATCGTCACGTCCGGGAAGTCCGGGCGGAGCAGGTCCAGGACCGCCCCGATGGACATCCCGGCGAGTGCGGCGCTGTCGGGCTGGCTCATTTACTCTTCGCGCGAGCGCTCATCGGCCACCTAGCTGCTCGGGCCGTTCTCGTCGGTGCTGGGGCCCGTCAGGAAGACCAGACGGAACTTGCCGATCTGCACCTCGTCACCGTTGGACAGAACGGCGGAGTCCACCGGCTCGCGGTTGACATACGTTCCGTTGAGGCTGCCGACGTCGACGACCTGGAACTCACCGCTTTCGAGTCGGAACTCGGCATGCCGGCGGCTGACGGTGACATCGTCGAGGAAGATGTCGCTGTCGGGGTGGCGCCCGGCCGAGGTGGTCGGCTGGTCGAGCAGGAACCTCGACCCCGCGTTCGGGCCGCGCTTGACGACCAAGAGCGCCGAGCCGACCGGCAGGCCCTCGATACCGGAGACCGCGCTGTCGGACCCGGCCGCAGGCGGTGCATCCAGTTCGTTGAGGAAGTCGGCCCGGAACACCGAGGTCGTCTCGACGGTGACTTCTTCAGAAGTCTGGTCGCCCCCAGAGTTCATGTCCTTCTCCGTCACCCGCTGCTCCTCACTGGCTGCTGTGGCGATACCCGGCCGGTTACTGCCGTCGTGTCACGTCGACCGTACCGCGCAGTGGACCCCATTGTGTCCACCACCGCCGGATCCGCCCCTCGTCGATTTCACTCGGTCGAAGATGGTCGAACCGCTCTGCAGCACCCTAACAACAACTCACTCGGCCACCACGCCACGGTAGCCGTCCGCGTCCAGCAGACCGCCCAGCGCCGCCTCCATGTCGTCGGCGTCGAGCTGCAGGTCGACCAGCCAGCCCTCCCCGTACGGGTCGGAGTTGACCAGATCGGGGCGGGCCTCCAGATTCTCGTTGACAGCAAGCACTTTCGCGCTGACGGGAGCATAGAGATCGGATACCGACTTGGTCGACTCCACCTCGCCGAACGATTCCCCCGATGTCAGCTCGGCGTCGACGTCGGGCAGCTGCACGAACACGACGTCACCGAGCGCCGCCTGCGCATAGTCGGTGATACCGACGCGCAGCGTGTCGTCACCCGTACGGAGTACCCACTCGTGTTCGTCGGTGTAGTACAGCTCGGTTGGGATCTCGCTCACGGGTCTCCTCTGCGTACGAGGCGCGCGGCCGGGCGGCCGGCACGCTATTTGACTGGCCGAGCGTATTGGCGGTCTTTCGGTTGCCGCAAGGCGGTCACGTCCACCCGGTCGGCCTGTTGGATCACCATCGTCCCGCCCACCCGTTCGATGCTGTCCATCGCACCTCCCGGAATGTTCATTGCGGCCGCCAGGGTCGGCGGATCGCCAATGGCGGCAATGGTGTACGGCGGGTTCAGCGTCGCCCCGTCGACGTTGAGCGCCCCCGGCCGACCCAACACCCAGGTGTCGACGCCGACCCGCACCGTGACCGGCTGTGCACCGGTGCCGCCCTGGATCTCGATCGCTTCTGCCCCGGCGGCGCGTAGCTCGTTGACCACGTCGATCATCGTCTCGGGTGGGACACCCGGGGTGCTGTCGGTGATGGTGAGGAGCACTCCTGGGCCCGTGGCGCCGACTGCGCCGATGAGGATGGACAGCGCCGCGAGCCTGGCCTGGGCGTTCTCAATGGCCGCCTGATCGTCGCTCCCAGAGGCCGCCAGCTGTTCGAGTGTCCGGCGTAGATCGGCGACTTCGGTGTTGAGGGCGGCCTCCCGCTGCTGCAGCGAGTCGAGGAGGACCAGCAGGTCGGCGGGCCGCGCGGTCTCGAGGGAGTCACCCGACTCGTTCTGGCGGACCTGGGTGACGATCGCCACGCCCAACAGCATGCACAGCAGCGCCCCGAGCGCGCCGAACAGCACCTGTGACCGTCCCCGCCGCAGCAGCCCGCCGAGTGGTTTCCGTGGGGTGCGCGACGGCAGTTCGTGCCGACCGTGGTGGTCGGCGTGGTGTTCGGATCCGGTGCCGGGTGACTCCTTCATGGTCAGGCGCCGAACAGTCTGCGCCGCAGGGCGGCGGCGTTGCCGAAGATGCGGATGCCGAGCACGACGATGATCGCGGTGGACAGCTGGGTGCCCACGCCCAGCTGGTCGCCGACATACACGATGAGCGCGGCGACGAGCACGTTGAACACGAACGACACCACGAACACCTTGGAGTCGAAGATCTGCTCGAGATAGGCGCGCAGTCCGCCGAAGACGGCGTCGAGTGCGGCCACGACCGCGATCGGCAGATAGGGCTCGACGAAGTCCGGCACGGTCGGGCGGAAGACCAGCCCCAGGACGATACCGGCGAGCAGCGCGGCGATTCCGATCATCTGGCTCCGATCTGCTTGGCGAAGTTGACCTCCCGCACCGAACCGGAGGGCAGGGTGAGCGCGTCTGCGGTGCTGACGGAAACCCCGACGCCGTAGGAGGTTTCGAGCAACCGCAGCCGCTGCAGCCCGGCGCTGCGGTCGAAAGTGTCGGCCATCGACTTCGGGGGACCGGCCGCCTGCACGCGGTACGGGCTGCTGACGGGTTGGTTGTCGACGAGGATCCCGCCGCCGGCCTGCCGGATGGTGACGTTGGGTCCGATGCGCACCCCCCCGACTGCCACCGCCTCGGCACCGCTGACCCACAGCGAGTTGACCACCAACTGCAGATCGCGGTCGAGGATGACCTGCCTGCTGCCGGCGACGCGTTGCTTCGAGACGTCGGACAGGTCGTTCGACAGACCGGGGTCGGTGACGGCGACCGTCAACCCTGGACCGATCACCGGTGTCGCGGCCGCGGCGACCTCGGCGACGTCGAGGTCGGCCAGCAGTTGCCTGCCGCGTTCGTCGCCCTCGAGTCGACTGCGGCGCTCGGCGGCGACCTGCGTGGTCAGCGCGTTGCGCTGCGCGGTGAGCTGCTCGTCGGCCGCCTCGGCCGCCCGCACGCTCCCGGCGAGGACCTGCTGGGCTTCGCGCGTGGCGGGGGCGGCGGTCTGCGCCTGTGCGGCAGCGACGCCGAAGACCGTTGCGACGGTGACCGCCGCTACCAACTGCCAACCCCACTCGACGGCTCGGGGCCGTTTGGCGCCCTCGCGCCGCGCGGCGGCCGCGGCCGCGTAGCCGGGATCGAGATGTTCGGAGAGCAGCGAGCGCAGCAGCGAGGGCACCGGGATCCGCTGGGGCCCGGCGTCGTGATGCTTGAGGCCCGCCTCGGGGTCGAATCCGCCCAGCAACCTGTTCGGCTCAGCCACCAGACCGAACCTTCGGCAATCGCTGGGCGACCATGACCACCTGCACCAGATACAGCACCCCGGACCACAGATAGAGCGCCATCCCCCAGCCCAGGAAACCCCAACCGCAGGCCAGCACCACCCGGCTCCAGAGCGCATCCCACTGGCCCAGCAGCACCAGCGGGAAACCGGACATCAACGCGAACGTGGCCGCCTTACCGACGTAGGTGACCGGTAGCGCCGCCAGCCCCCGGCCGCGAAGCAGCGGCAACGTCGCGGCGAGCACCATGTCGCGGGCCAGCAGCGTGACCACGAACCACCACGGGACGATGCCGTGGACCGCCAGCGCCAGCGGAACGGTCACCATGTAGATCCGGTCGACCAGCGGGTCGAGCAGCTCCCCCAGCCGCGAGGACTGATTGTCGACCAGCCGCGCGATCTTGCCGTCGGCCCAGTCGGAGAACCCGCTGAACATCAGCACGCCGACCGCCCACGCGTTGGCGTGCGCGCCGAACAGCAGCCAGAGGAACACCGGGACGAGCACCAGGCGCAGCACGGACAGTGCATTGGGCACCGTGAGTACGCGATCCCGCTCCCCCGACGCAGATGCGTCCATGCCGGTAAACCTAGCGGAACACCCCCGGCAGGCTAAGCGCCGACATCGTGTCGTCGGCCAACGGGTTGTCGTGGACCATGTAGGTCCACGTCGAGGTCGGCCGAGCGAGTTTCGACAGATCGACACCCGGTTCGTCCTCGAAGGACGGCGCGGTCTCGAACGTCTGCTGGGCCGCCTCGATCGCGTCCGCGGCCAGCGAGGTGAACGCGTCGACGGCCATCCGGTGGAATTCGTCGAGCGGGTTCTGCCGTCCGAGCGCACGCAGGTGGATGCTCTCGCGGATGTCGGCGAGGTAGGCGAGGTGCTCACACCAGCCCCGGTCGAGGTGGTAGAGCATGATGAGCCGGCAGATCCGTTCCAGCCGTTCCTCGGACAGCTCCTCGGCCAGTTCGGCGTACCGCTTGGGCGACAGTTCGGCGAGCTCCTCGCGCGCAGTAGGCGTGCGCAGCAAGGCTTCTCGGCGCTCGACAATGATCGCGCGCTGCTGGGCGGTGAGCTGGTTGTAGCGCCAGGTGTTGGCGTGCACGTCGAGCAGGCGCCCTTCGGCCACGCGCTGGGCGTGGTCGAGCAGTGCGGCCGCCTTGGCGGTCAGGACCCGGCCGTTCTCGTCGGCCTGCATGGGGCGCTTGTTCGGCTCGAGGTGGGCCTGGACGAGTTCGTCCTCCCAGCTGGAGAAGAACACCGACGAACCCGGATCGCCCTGCCGACCGGCCCGGCCGCGCAACTGGTTGTCGAGCCGCTGGGTGTTGTGCCGGCCGGTGCCGACGACATGCAGGCCACCGAGTTCAGCGACTCGCGCATGATCGGCGGAGTGGTCATCCACATCCGATCCGCCCAGCCGGATGTCGGTTCCGCGACCGGCCATCTGGGTGGAGACGGTGACGGCACCGAGCTTGCCGGCCTCGGCGATGACGCGGGCCTCCTCGGCGTCGTTCTTGGCGTTGAGCACCACCGCGGGCACCCCGCGCTTGACCAGCTTCTCGTGCAGCTCTTCGGATTCGGCGACGTCGTGGGTGCCGACGAGGACCGGTTGACCGGTCTCGTGGACCTCTTCGATGTGCTCGATGATCGCGTCGATCTTGGCCGCCGCGGTGACGTACACCCGGTCGGGTTCGTCTTCGCGGATGTTGGGCTTGTTCGGCTCGATGGGTGATACGCCCAGCTTGTAGAACTGGCGGAGCTGTTCGCCGGCGGCCAGCGCGGTGCCCGTCATACCGCACACGGTCGGGTACCGGTTGATCAACGCCTGCACGGTGATGGTGTCGAGCACCTCGCCGGTCTCGGTGGTCGCGATGCCCTCTTTAGCCTCGACGGCGGCCTGCAGACCGTCGGGCCAGCGCTGCAGCTGGGCGATGCGTCCGCGGGAGGAGTTGATCAGGTGGACGGCGTCGTCTCGCACGATGTAGTGCACGTCGCGCTGCAGCAGCACATGGGCGTGCAGGGCGACGTTCACCTCGGTCAGCGTCGTACCGACATGCTCTTCGGAGTAGAGGTCGATACCGCCCAGCTTGGCCTCGAGTTTGCGGGCGCCCTCGTCGGTGAGGTGGACGTTGCGGCTGTCGGTGTCGGTGTCGTAGTCGCGGCCGGGGGTCAGCTCGCCGACCATGCGGATCAGCTCGACGCGCGGGGTTTCGCGGTGACTCGTGCCGGCGAGCACCAACGGGACGAGAGCCTCGTCGACCAGGACGGAGTCGGCTTCGTCGATGAGCGCGACGTCGGGGTTCGGCGACACCAAGTCGGCGACATCGGTGACGAGCTGGTCGCGCAGCACGTCGAAACCGATCTCGTTCACCGATGCGTAGGTGACGTCGCAGGTATAGGCATTGCGGCGCTCCTCGGCCGTCGACTCGGCGGTGATCCAGCCGATGGTCAGGCCCAGCGCCTCGATCAGCGGGCCCATCCATTCGGCGTCGCGGCGGGCGAGGTAGTCGTTGATCGTGATGACGTGCACGCTGCGGCCGCCGAGGGCGTAGCCGGCCGCGGCGATCGCGCCGGACAGCGTCTTGCCCTCCCCGGTGGCCATCTCGACGACGTCACCGGCGAGCATGCGCAACGCACCGAGCAGCTGGTCGTCGAACGGACGCAGCGAGGTGGAGCGCTCGGCGGCTTCGCGCGCGATGGCCAGGAACTGCGGGATGTCGTCCGACTCGGAGAGCTCTTCGAGCCGCAGCAGTTCGGCGGCTTTGCGCAGCTGCTCGTCGTCGAGGTCGGCGGCCTTGGTCTCGTTGTCCGCGGACGCCTTGACCTGTGCCAGCGACCGGCCCTGGTTCTTCTCGGCGGCGGCGCCGAGCAGTTTCCAGAACTTGCCACTCAGGCGGCCGGGGGTGCGTGTGGTGGTCTTGGGCACACGTTTACGGTACGCGGAACTCGACCGTGACCGAATCACCCACCGGCACGAATCCCAACCGCTGGTTCGCCCGCATCCTGCCGGCGCGGCCCACCGCGGGTGTTCCTCGAGAGTCCACCTCCGCGCTCGACGAGGGACTCGAGGCGATGCTCTACGCGCTTCTGCGTGGTGAACTGCCCTCGGCCACCGTTGCCAGCGTGAGCCACCGGGACACCCTCGAACGGTTCCACGATCACGAACTCAGACTGCTCGGCGACGGGGTACTGGCGGCTCGCCCGACTCGCCCACGCAGGTCGAACACCTCGAACCGCCAGGGGCAGTGCCCCACGGTACCTTGCCCGAATGGAAATGTTCGCCCCGTCGATCGACTGGAGCGGCGAGCTGTGGACCTCCCTGTTCTGGATCGGCAGAGCCTGGGTGGTCGCGGCCGTCATCACGCTGGTGATCCTCGTCCTCATCGTCCGGTTCACCACGTGGGGTAGCCAGTTCTGGCGGGTGACCCGCGAGTACTTCACCGGACCGGAGAGCGTGCTGGTGTGGGGGTGGCTGGCGGGCATCTTGCTTTTGGTCATCGTCAGCGTGCGACTGTCGGTGTTGTTCAGCTTCCAGGGCAACGACATGATGACCAGCTTCCAGGTCATCGCATCCGGGGTGGGCGCCGGCGACGACGCCGTCAAGGAATCCGGCAGGGACGGCTTCTGGATGTCGATGGTCGTCTTCACCATCCTGGCCGTGGTGAACGTCGCCATCATCATGGTCGACTTGTTCGTCACGCAGCGATTCATGCTGAGATGGCGCACCTGGCTGACCGACCGGCTCACCGGCGACTGGCTCGATGGTAAGGCGTACTACCGGGCGCGGTTCATCGACGACACGATCGACAACCCCGACCAGCGCATCCAGACCGATGTCGACATCTTCACCGCGGGTGTCGGCTCGCTGCCGAACACGCCGAACAACACGTCGACGAGCACTCTGCTGTTCGGCGCCGTCTCGTCGATCGCATCGATGTACGCCTTCACGGCGATCCTGTGGAATCTGTCTGGACCGGTGACGTTGCCGTTCGTCGGCGTCGAACTGCCCAAGGCGATGTTCTGGATCGGGATCGTCTACATCTTGTTCGCGACTGTGGTGGCGTTCTGGATCGGCCGGCCGATCATCACCCTGGCGTTCAACAACGAGAAGTTCAACGCCGTGTTCCGCTACGCGCTGGTGCGGCTGCGCGACGCCTCCGAGGCGGTGGCGTTCTACCGCGGTGAGATCGCTGAGCGGACGGGTCTGCGCAGTCGTTTCACCCCCATCGTGGAGAACTACAAGAAGTACGTGAACCGGATGGCCGGCTTCCTGGGATGGAACCTGTCGATCACCCAGGCTCAGGAACTCATCCCCTATCTGGTGCAGTTCCCGCGCTTCTACAACGGCGAACTGACCCTCGGTCAGCTCACCCAGACGGCGAGCGCCTTCCGCGAGATCCTGTCGGGCCTGTCGTTCTTCCGTAACGCCTACGACCAGTTCGCGGGTTACCGCGCGGCGATCATCCGTCTCCACGGCCTGGTGGTCGCCGACGAACAGGCGCGTGCGCTGCCGTCCATCGGTGTCCAGAGCTCGTACGACGGTCGGGTGGAACTCGACGACATCGAGGTGCGGACCCCGGCGGGCAGGCAGCTGATCGAACCACTCGATCTGACACTGCAACCCGGCGACGCGCTGGTGATCACCGGCCAGTCCGGCAGCGGTAAGACCACACTGCTGCGCAGCCTGGGTCGGTTGTGGCCGTATGCGTCGGGGACGATCACCTACCCCGGGGACGAGTCGACGATGTTCCTGTCGCAGCTGCCGTACGTACCGCTCGGCGCCCTGCGCGCGGTGGTGTCATATCCCTTGAGCGACGGTGTTGTCGAGGACGCACAGCTGCGCAGCGTGTTGGAGCGCGTGGCGCTGGCGCATCTGGTCAACCGACTCGACGAGGTACAGGACTGGGCCAAGGTGCTCTCTCCCGGCGAGCAGCAGCGGGTGGCGTTCGCCCGGATCCTGCTCACCAAGCCGAAGGCGGTGTTCCTCGACGAGTCCACCTCTGCGCTCGACGAGGGTTTGGAGCTGATGCTCTACCAGCTGGTGCGAAGCGAGCTACCCGGGACGATCCTGGTCAGCGTGAGTCACCGCAGTACCGTCGAACAACACCACACCCGGCGGTTGCAGCTCCTCGGCGACGGCCACTGGCAACTCGGCGAGGTCGCGGCGCGCTCGTAGCCGGGGTTGTCCCAGCGGCGGATTCACGATGTCGTTGAGCGCGATGGCCTTTGACCGAATTCTTGGGCGCAAGCCTGGCTATTTGTGGCGGGGTGAGCCCATCGGGTGTGTCGGCGGGCGTGGCCCGGCGTTCAGAGTGGTCGGGCTTGTCCGTCGATGTATTGCTTGATGATCGACAGCGGGGCGCCGCCGCAGGAGACGGCGAAGTAGGACGGCGACCACGGGTGTCCGCGCATGCGGGCGCGAACACACGCGCCGGTGAATGGGCGTCGCACCGCGTAGGCGGTGCGGCCCTTGAGCCGCTGCGCGAGAGCGGAAATCGCCGGCGTGGGCGGATAGGCGACCAGCACCTGCACGTGGTCGGCCTCGCCGTTGAACTCGACCAACTCGACATCGAGCTCGGCGCACACGGTTG
>JAXHUG010000076.1:0-34755 GCA_034189785.1 Actinomycetota bacterium | reverse complement strand
GGCCGCCGCCACCCCGACTCCGCCGCCTGCGGCTCCCGCACCGGCGCCGGCCCCCGCGCCGTCACGGCCGGGCCCGACACCGGGTCCCCGACCCGGCCCGGCGCCCAAGCCTGCACCGCGCACCCCGCGCGTCGGCAACAACCCGTTCTCCACGCAACAGCCCGTGGACCGGCCGATTCCTCGGCCGCAGCCGCGTCCCGGAGCCCCCCGGCCCGGTACGCCGCGTCCGGGCATGTCGCCCAACAACATGCCGCCGCGTCCCGCCGGTCCCCGTCCGGGTGCCCCCGCGGGACGTCCAGGCGGTCCGCGCCCCGGCCCCGGTGGCCCCGGCCCCGGTGGCCGTGGACCCGGTGGCGGCGGTGGTCGTCCGGGTGGTCCCGGCGGCGGTGGTGGCGGTAACTACCGCGGCGGTGGCGCCGGCGGTGGTGGCGGCGCACCTGCCGGCGGTGGCTTCAGGGGCCGTCCCGGCGGCGGACGGCCCGGGCAGCGCGGTGGCGCGGCCGGCGCGTTCGGCCGGCCCGGCGGAGCCCCGAAGCGGGGTCGCAAGTCGAAGCGGGCGAAACGCGCCGAGTACGAGAACATGCAGGCGCCGGTCGTCGGTGGTGTGCGGTTGCCGCACGGCAACGGCGAGACCGTCCGGTTGGCCCGCGGCGCATCGCTGTCCGACTTCGCCGAGAAGATCAATGCCAACCCGGCCGCCCTGGTCCAGGCGCTGTTCAACCTCGGTGAGATGGTCACCGCGACCCAGTCGGTGAACGACGAGACCCTCGAACTGCTCGGCAGCGAGATGAACTACGTCGTGCAGGTCGTCTCGCCCGAGGACGAGGACCGCGAGCTGCTCGAGTCCTTCGACCTGTCCTACGGCGAAGACGCCGGGGACGAGACCGATCTCGAGATCCGCCCGCCGGTGGTCACCGTCATGGGCCACGTCGATCACGGCAAGACCCGACTGCTGGACACCATCCGCCAGGCCAACGTCCGCGAGGGCGAGGCCGGCGGCATCACCCAGCACATCGGTGCCTACCAGGTGCTCACCGAGCTCGACGGCAACGAACGGCTGATCACCTTCATCGACACCCCGGGTCACGAGGCATTCACCGCCATGCGCGCCCGTGGCGCCAAGGCCACCGACATCGCGATCCTCGTGGTCGCCGCCGACGACGGCGTCATGCCGCAGACCGTGGAGGCCATCAACCACGCCCAGGCCGCTGACGTGCCGGTCGTGGTGGCGGTGAACAAGATCGACAAGGAAGGCGCCGACCCCCAGAAGATCCGCGGGCAGCTCACCGAGTACGGCCTCATCCCCGAGGAGTACGGCGGAGACACCATGTTCGTCGACATCTCGGCCAAACAGGGCACCAACATCGATGCGCTCCTCGAAGCGGTGCTGTTGACCGCGGACGCATCGCTGGACCTGCGCGCGAACCCCGACATGGAGGCCCAGGGTGTGGCGATCGAGGCGCACCTCGACCGTGGCCGCGGCCCCGTGGCGACCGTGCTCATCCAGCGCGGCACATTGCGGGTCGGCGACTCGATCGTCGCGGGCGACGCCTACGGGCGTGTGCGCCGCATGGTCGACGAACACGGCGTGGACGTCGAGGCGGCCACGCCGTCACGGCCGGTGCAGGTCATCGGCTTCACATCGGTGCCCGGCGCGGGTGACAACCTGCTGGTCGTCGACGAGGACCGCATCGCCCGCCAGATCGCCGACCGGCGCAGCGCGCGCAAGCGCAACGCGCTGGCCGCCCGCAGCCGCAAGCGCATCAGCCTGGAGGATCTCGATTCGGCGCTGAAGGAAACCAGCCAGCTGAACCTGATCCTCAAGGGCGACAACGCCGGTACGGTCGAGGCGCTCGAGGAGGCGCTGCTGGGCATCCAGGTCGACGACGAGGTGGAGTTGCGCGTCATCGACCGCGGTGTCGGCGGTGTCACCGAGACCAACGTCAACCTGGCGTCGGCCTCGGACGCGATCATCATCGGGTTCAACGTCCGCGCCGAGGGCAAGGCCACCGAACTGGCCAACCGCGAGGGTGTGGAGATCCGCTACTACTCGGTGATCTACCAGGCGATCGACGAGATCGAGAGCGCGCTCAAGGGCATGCTCAAGCCGGTCTACGAGGAGAAGGAGCTCGGCCGCGCCGAGATCCGCGCGATCTTCCGGTCGTCGAAGGTCGGCAACATCGCCGGTTGCCTCGTCCAGTCGGGCATCATGCGCCGCAATGCCAAAGCGCGTCTGCTTCGCGACAACGTGGTGGTGGCAGAGAACCTCACGGTGTCCTCGCTCAAGCGGGAAAAGGACGATGTCACCGAGGTGCGCGAGGGTTACGAATGCGGTCTCACGCTGACGTACTCCGACATCAAGGAGGGCGACATCATCGAGACCTACGAGCTGGTCGAGAAAGCACGGACGTAAGCCATGGCTGATCCCGCACGAGCGAAGCGGTTGGCGAAGCGCATCTCCACCATCGTCGCCTCCGCGATCGAGTACGAGATCAAGGATCCACGGCTGGCCGGTGTGACGATCACCGACGCCAAGGTGACCAACGACCTTCACGACGCGACGCTGTACTACACGGTGCTGGGCCGCAGCCTCGACGAGGAACCGGATTACGCCGGGGCGGCGGCCGCGCTGGGGAAGGCCAAGGGCGTGTTGCGCACCAAGGTGGGCGCCGGGACCGGGGTGCGGTTCACCCCGACCCTGGCGTTCGTCCGCGACACCGTACCCGACACCGCTCACCGGATGGAGGAGCTGCTGGCCCGCGCGCGCGCCGCAGACGAGGATTTGGCGAGAGTTCGCGAGGGCGCCAAGCACGCGGGCGACGCCGACCCGTACCGTGTGAGTGGGATGGAGGAAGAAGAAGCCGGGGGGTCTGGAGAAGTTCAGGCCGAACTCGACGCTGAGGACACCGGTGACCGCAATCGACAAGACGACTGATGTACCTGTCGGCGCGCCTGTAGACGCATACCGGGCGGCCGACCTGCTGGCCGCGGCCGCCACGGTCAGCGTGGTCTGTCATGTCTATCCGGACGCCGACACCATCGGCGCCGGGCTGGCCCTGGCGCTGGTGCTCGACCACGCCGGCAAGGGCGTGGAGGTCAGCTTCGCCGCACCCGCCGAGCTGCCGGAGTCGTTGCAGTCGCTGCCCGGCGGTCACCTGCTGGTGGCGCCGGAGGCGATGCGTCGCGACGCCGACCTGGTTGTCACCGTGGACATTCCGAGCGTGCACCGGCTGGGTGCGTTGGGTGACCTGGCCGCCCCGGGACGCCGGGTGCTGGTGATCGACCACCACGCGTCGAATCAGCTGTTCGGCACCGCGAACTACGTCGACCCGTCCGCGGATTCGACCACGATGCTGGTCGCCGAACTCCTCGACGCCTGGCACAAGCCGATCGACCTCGGCGCGGCGCACTGTCTCTACGCCGGCCTGACCACCGACACCGGATCGTTCCGCTGGGCGAGCGCCCGCGCACATCGGCTTGCCGCGCGGCTCGTCGAGATCGGCGTGGACAACGCCGCGATCAGCCGGACGCTGCTCGACACCCACCCGTTCGACTGGCTGCCCATGCTGTCACGCGTGCTGGCCTCGGCCCGTTTGCTGCCCGACGCGGTGGACGGCCGCGGCCTGGTGTACGCGGTGGTGTCCCACGAGGAGTTGACCCGCGCGCGGCCCGAAGAGGTCGAGAGCATCGTCGACATCGTGCGCACCACCCAGCAGGCCGAGGTGGCCGCAGTGTTCAAGGAGCTCGAACCGCAGCAGTGGTCGGTGTCGATGCGGGCGAAGTCGATCGACCTGACCTCGGTGGCCAGTGCCTTCGGCGGCGGCGGTCACCGGCTGGCGGCCGGCTATTCGGCCAGCGGTCCCGCTGACGACGTGGTGGCGGCGCTGCGAGCCGCGCTTGGCTGAGCCCGACGGCGTCGCCCCTTTCGAGCCGCCGACCAGCCGGCGCATCGCGGGACTGGCGTTCCCGGCGCTGGGCGTGCTCGCCGCCGAACCCATCTACCTGTTGTTCGACCTCGCGGTCGTCGGTCGGCTGGGCGTCCTGAGTCTCGCCGGGCTCGCGATCGGTGCACTCGTCATGGGTGTGCTCAGTGCGCAACTGACCTTCCTGTCGTACGGCACGACAGCGCGCGCGGCACGGCTCTACGGCGCCGGGAACCGGACGGCGGCAGTGGGAGAGGGCGTACAGGCCACCTGGCTGGCTCTGGCCATCGGCACGACCATCGTGGTCGCCGTACAGGCAGCGGCGGTGCCGTTGCTCTCCGTACTCGCTGCCGGCGGTGAGATCGCCGACGCCGCGTTGCCGTGGCTGCGCATTGCCAGCCTGGCGGTGCCCGCGATCCTCATCGCCGCTGGGGGCAACGGGTGGATGCGCGGGGTGCAGGACACGGTGCGGCCACTGCGCTACGTCGTGTTCGGATTCGCGGTGTCCGCGGTGCTGTGCCCGCTGCTGGTGTACGGCTGGCTGGGCGCGCCCAGGATGGGGTTGGAGGGCTCGGCGGTGGCCAACCTGGTCGGACAGTGGCTGGTCGCGATCCTGTTCTGCCGGGCGCTGATCGTGGAGCGGGTGCCGCTGCGGCTGCAGCCTTCGGTGCTGCGCGCCCAGGTGGTGATGGGGCGCGATCTGGTGCTGCGGACCGTGGCGTTCCAGGCCTGTTTCGTCTCGGCCGGTGCGGTGGCCGCACGGTTCGGCGCGGCCGCCGTCGCCGCCCACCAGGTTGTGCTGCAGTTGTGGAATTTCCTTGCGCTGGTACTCGACTCGCTCGCCATCGCCGCGCAGTCACTGGTCGGTGCGGCGTTGGGGGCCGGTCACCTGCCCCACGCGAAGTCGGTGGCGTGGCGGGTGACCGTCTTCTCGACGGTGGCCGCCGGGCTGTTGGCGCTGGTGTTCGCCGTCGGATCGTCGGCGCTGCCGGGTGTGTTCACCGATGATCGCTCGGTGCTCGACGAGATCGGTGTGCCGTGGTGGTTTCTGGTGGGGCAGTTACCGGTCGCCGGTGTGGTCTTCGCCCTCGACGGGGTGCTGCTCGGCGCCGGCGATGCGACGTTCATGCGCAATGCCACGTTGATCAGCGCGCTGGTCGGATTCCTGCCGCTGATCTGGCTGTCGCTGGCGTTCGGGTGGGGACTGCTCGGCATCTGGGCCGGGCTGTCCACGTTCATGGTGCTGCGACTGGTGTTCGTCGGGTGGCGTGCGCTGTCCGGGCGCTGGCTGGTGCCCGGTACGTCATAGGCCCGCAGGCCGAACCCCGCGGACGGTCCAGACGGCTCGGCGCCCGCGCCGGCGGCCGGTCACGCGGACATCGGTCAGGCCGGCGGACCTGCACAGCGCGGCAAACGTTTCGGCCTGCTGTGTGGTCCAGCCGTGGCTGGCGAGTCCCGTGGCGCCGGGCTGCACCTGACGTTCGACGACGAGCAGCCGACCATCGGGAGTCAGCACGCGACGTATCTCGGTCAGCGCCGCGCCGACATCGGGCCAGTGGTGCACCGTGGCCAGCGCCCACACGACCGTCGCGGACCCATCGGGCACGGGCAACGCCTCGGCGCCGCCCCGCACCCACGTCACCGCGGTGCGACGGCGGGTCACCGCCCGTGCCACCCGCAACATGGCATCCGAGGGGTCGACACCGGTGACCCGGGCGCCACGGCGTGCCGCGACCCGGGCGGCGGTCCCAGGGCCACAGCCGACGTCGATGACACGGTCGTCCGACGACACCGCGGCGACGTCGGCGGCGAGGCGGGCGTTACCGCGTCCGGTGAGCAGGAACACGACAGCGAACAGCACGCCGACGAGGCCGCCGAAACCGGGCTGGCGCGCGTGGTGGTTGACCACCGTGGTGTGCTCGGTCATGTAAGCAACCCTGCCAGCTGGACCGCGTGATCGCCAGGGCACGAGGTGCCCAGCAGTTCCTCACGAACGCGCGTGGTTGCCCGACCGACCACCCCGCCCGAGAATGTCCGACGACGATCGGCGCGCCGGACCGCCGCACCGTTGATCGCACCGACGACCGGCTTGGTCATCGACGGCCACTTCGGCGAGATGTCCGGCAAGCGGGTCTGGTCGCCGAGTTCCCGGAGGTCCAGGCCCGCGCAGAACACCGGGTCTGGCCGGTCACGATCACCACGTCGACGTCGTCGTCGTGTTCGGCATCCCGCAACGCGGTGAAGAACGCCTCCCGCAACGCCTCGGACAACGCATTGCGGGACTGAGGCCGGTTCAGGATCAGGGTGCGGTGCCAGACGCTAGCCGCCGCGCCTATCGTGGCTGTCATGCGCCGAAACATCACCGAGTTGCGCGGACTGGAGCCGGCGGCGACGGCTGAGGAGATTGAGGCGGCGGTCGCCGAGGTAACCGCGACGACCCGGCTGCTGTCGCAGCTATCCCCACGCCGCCAGCCGCCCAAGAGCGTGCCGCCACTGCGCAGGCCCGAGGTGCGCGCGCGGCTCAGCCTCGCGTGAGCACCCCGGCGCTCAAGGAGTGGAGCGCCGCCGTGCACGCGATGCTCGACGGCAGGCAGACCGTGCTGCTGCGCAAGGGCGGCATCGGTGAGAAGCGGTTCCGGGTGGATGCCGAGCGATTTGTCTTGTTCCCGACGGTTGCCCACAGTCATGCCCCACGGGTGCGCGCCGAACACCGCGACCTCCTCGGCCGGGCGGCCGCCGACAGCACCGAGGAGGCGTTGACGCTGCGCGCCGGAGCTAGCGTCCTCGCCGCGGTCGAGGTCAACCGCCCCGAGGCCATCGGCGAACTCGAGTCGATGCACATCTGGACCGCCGAGTCGGTGCAGGCCGACCGGCTCGATTTCCGGCCGAAGCACCGACTGACGGTGCTGGTGGTCCAGGTCAGCCCGCTGGCCGAACCGGTGCGCATCGACCGCACGCCGCAGTTCGGCGGTTGCACCAGTTGGGTCGACCTGCCGGTGCACCCGGCGTGGGAGCCACCCGTGCACGATGACGCCACGCTCGCCGCGATCGCCGAGTCGGTTCGCCGCTCAGTGGGCTGACGGGGCCGCGGGGCCCGCCGGCGGCACCAGACGTGACACGCCGCCCTGCGGGGACAGCAGCCGGCCGCCGTCGGTCGGTCGGATCGAAGGTGAACACCGAGGGCGGTAGCCGTCCGCACTCTCCGGCGGAACCAGGAATGAGAACACGTTCTCGTTGCTCGGGGCGGCGGTCGGCGGCGCATCAGTAGCCTGGTAGGTTGTGGCGACTCACCAGAACTCCCGCGACCGGCGACCGGTGCTGTGGGCGATCAGCGACCTGCACACGGGTCACACCGGCAACAAGCCGGTCACCGAGTCGCTTTACCCGTCCTCTCCCGACGACTGGCTGATTGTCGCCGGTGACGTCGGGGAGCGCACCGACGAGATCCGCTGGGCGCTGGACCTGCTGCGGAAGCGTTTCGCGAAGGTCATCTGGGTGCCGGGCAACCACGAGCTGTGGACGACGACCAAGGATCCGAGGCAGATCTTCGGTCGCTCGCGCTACGACTACCTGGTCTCGATGTGCGACGAGATGGGCATCGTCACCCCGGAGCACCCGTTCCCGGTGTGGACCGAGGAGGGCGGTCCCGCCACGATCGTACCGATGTTCCTGCTGTACGACTACAGCTTCCTGCCGGCGGGCACCGCCTCCAAGGCCGAGGGGTTGGCCCTGGCCCGGGAACGCAACGTCGTCGGCACCGACGAGTTCCTGCTGTCCGCCGAGCCCTACGCCACCCGGGACGCCTGGTGCCGGGACCGGGTCGACCACACCCGCAAGCGTCTCGAGGACCTCGACTGGATGACGCCGACGATCCAGGTGAACCACTTCCCGATGATGCGCGAACCCTGTGAAGCGATGTTCTACCCGGAGTTCTCGCTGTGGTGCGGTACGACGGCGACCGCGGACTGGCACACTCGGTACAACGCGTCGTGTTCGGTGTACGGTCATCTGCACATTCCGCGCACCACCTGGTACGACGACGTGCGCTTCGAAGAGGTGTCCGTCGGCTATCCGCGGGAATGGCGGCGCCGCAAGCCGTATCGATGGCTGCGTCAGATCCTGCCTGAGCCGGGGTACCCGACCGGCTACCTCAACGAATTCGGCGGCCACTTCCAGATCACCCGGGAGATGCGGGAGAATGCCGTGAAGATCCACGAGCGGATCAGGGCGAGGCACGGATGACCCCGCAGATCACACTGTTGCCGGAGGTCTTGGGGGACAAGGCTGTCTCCGTCGAACGCTATGACGACCCGCCCGACATCGCGCCGCTGCCCGAAGAGGAGCCGTTGATCGCACGCTCGGTCGCCAAGCGCCGCAACGAGTTCGTGACCGTACGTTTCTGCGCGCGCGAAGCGCTCGGTGAACTCGGCCTGCCTCCGGTGCCGATCCTCAAGGGAGACAAGGGCGAACCGTGTTGGCCCGACGGAGTGGTGGGCAGCCTCACCCATTGCGAGGGGTTCCGCGGCGCCGCCGTCGCCCGTTGCGGTGACGCGCGCTCGATCGGGATCGATGCCGAACCGCACGGCGTGCTGCCCAAGGGGGTCTTCGACGCGATCAGCCTGCCCGCCGAGCGCAGCGCACTGGCGGCGCTGCCCGGCGGCCTGCACTGGGACCGGATCCTTTTCTGCGCCAAGGAGGCCACCTACAAGGCCTGGTTCCCGTTGACGCACCGATGGCTCGGCTTCGAGGACGCCCACATCACCTTCCACGTCGACGGGTCCGGGCAGACCGGACGGTTCGTCTCCACGGTGCTGGTCGATCCGGCCGCCGAGTCCGGTCCGCCGCTGAGCGCCCTGGAGGGCCGGTGGTCGGTGCGTGATGGGCTGGCGCTGACGGCGATCGTGCTGTGAGGGGTGCGGGCGTGGGTGGCGGCATCGTCATCGTCGACAAACCCGCCGGCATGACCAGCCACGACGTCGTCGGCCGGTGCCGGCGGATCTTCGGCACCCGCAAGGTCGGTCACGCGGGCACGCTCGATCCGATGGCCACGGGGGTGCTCGTCGTCGGCATTGACCGCGCCACCAAACTGCTCGGGCTGCTCACCGCGACCGACAAGTCCTATGTGGCGACCATCCGACTCGGGCAGACGACGACGACCGAGGACGCCGAAGGCGACGTCGTCGAGACCACAGCGGCGACCGGGATCACCGACGAGCAGATCGGACACGCGGTCGCAGCGCTCTGCGGGGAGATCGACCAGGTGCCCTCGGCGGTCAGCGCCATCAAGGTGGGCGGACAGCGCGCCTACCAGCTCGCGCGGGAGGGGCAGACTGTCGAACTGGCCGCCCGCCGGGTGCGGATCGACCGTTTCGAGGTGCTCGGGATCCGCCGGGTGGATGCCTTCGTCGACGTCGACGTCGCGGTGGGCTGTTCCAGCGGCACCTACATCCGAGCGCTGGCCCGTGACGTGGGCGGCACGCTCGCGGTCGGCGGGCATCTGACCGCGCTGCGCCGCACCCGGGTCGGTCGGTTCGGGCTCGACGAGGCGTATCGGCTGGATGCGCTGGCCGGCGAGCCGCGGCTGAGCCATTCGCTGGACAAGGCGTGTCTGCTGTCGTTTCCGCGCCGCGACCTGACCCCCGCGGAGGCGGAGTCCACCCGGCACGGGCGGGCGCTGCCGCCGGCGGGGATCGATGGCGTCTACGCGGCCGCCGCGCCGGACGGATCGGTTCTCGCGCTGCTCGAGGACGGACCGCTGCGGACGAAATCCGTGGTGGTCCTTCGCCCGGCCACCCTTTAGCGGCAAGGGCCGTCAATGCGAGCATGGAGGCATGACTGATCTTCCGTCCGCAGGTTCGATCCAGGTCTCGACGCTCACCGGTGACGCCGTCGTGCGTGTTCCCGCCGACGCCACGGTGGCCGACGTGGCGACGGCGATCGTCGACAAAGAGGTGGGGGCCGTCCTGATCGGGGACGTCGATCGGCCCAGCGCATTGGTGTCCGAGCGCGACGTCGTTCGCGTGGTGGCCTCCGGCCGTGACGCGGCCACCGTCCGCGCCGACGAGGTGGCCACCACGAACCTGGTGTGGTGCGAAGGCGACGCGACGGTGGACTTCGTGGCGACGCGGATGATGGATCGCTACATCCGCCACGTGCTGGTCGAGCAGGACGGCCGGTTGGTCGGCATCGTGTCGGCGCGCGACCTGCTGGGGGTGTACGCCGCCGACGCGGACCTGCCCCGCTGACCGCGTCGTTCCCCGGGCTCCCGCGCCTAGCCCGGGACGACCCAGATCGCCTCGGCGGCGGGGCTGCCCAGATCGACGGTGGTCTCGTTGACGGTGGCGCCGCCGTCGGCGCTCTGGATGGCCACCGAGATCAGTCCGGCGAAGTCGCGCCGGGTCAGCACCCGCAGTCGTGAGTCCAGGCTGATTCCGACGCTGTCGAAGTACCGCAGCATCTCCGGGTCGGCGTCGGAGATCCGGGCGACCGTACCCGCGTCGCCGTCCTCGCACTCCGACAGCTGGCGCGCGGGCGGGGTGGGCACCCGTCCGTCGGCGGCCGGGATCGGGTCCCCGTGCGGATCGCGGGTCGGCTGGCCCAGTTTGGCGTCGATGCGCGTCAGCATCAGATCCGACACCGCGTGCTCGAGGACTTCGGCCTCGTCGTGGACCTCGTCCCAGCTGTAACCCAGCTCGTTGACCAGGAACGTCTCCAGCAGCCGGTGCCTGCGCACCATCTGCAGGGCCGCGAGCCTGCCTGCGTCGGTCAGCGTCACCGCGCCGTATTTCTCGTGGTTGACCAGACCCTGGTCGGCGAGTTTGCGGATCGACTCCGATGCGGTGGACGCCGACACACCGATTCGTTCGGCCAGCAACTTCGTACTGACCTTCTCGTGCGACCACTCCTGCGCGGTCCAGATGGTCTTGAGGTAGTCCTGAGCGACCGTCGTCAGATCGCGGGAGTTGCTGTCAGGACTCACAGTCACAAAGTTTAGGCATTCGGCGGCCGATCCGGTGATCTAGTGGAGCCGGTGATTGTGGCGCGCCGTAGGCTTGCGGACGTGCAGCGCTGGCGGGGTCAGGACGACATCCCCACGGACTGGGGACGATGTGTCGTCACCATCGGAGTGTTCGACGGTGTCCACCGTGGGCACGCGGAGTTGATCGAGAACGCGGTCAAGTCGGGCCGTTCCCGCGGTGTGCCGACGGTGTTGATGACGTTCGACCCGCACCCCATGGAGGTCGTCTTCCCGGGCAGCCATCCGGCCCAGCTGACGACGCTGACCCGCCGGGCGGAGCTCGTCGAGGAACTCGGCATCGACGTGTTCCTGGTGATGCCGTTCACCGCGGACTTCATGAAGCTGACGCCCGAGCGCTACATCCACGAACTACTCGTCGAACGGTTACACGTCGTCGAGGTCGTCGTCGGCGAGAACTTCACGTTCGGCAGGAAGGCGGCCGGCAACGTCGAGTTGTTGCGCAAGGCGGGGGAGCGGTTCGGCTTCGCCGTCGACAGCTTGTCTTTGGTTTCCGAGGCCGCCGACCCCGACCGCGACGAGACCGTCACCTTCTCGTCGACCTACATCCGCTCCTGTGTCGACGCCGGTGACGTCGTCGCGGCCGCGGAGGCGTTGGGTCGTCCGCACCGCGTCGAAGGTGTCGTCGTGCGTGGTGACGGGCGGGGCCGGGAGCTGGGCTTTCCGACCGCGAACGTGGCCCCGCCGATGTACTCGGCGATTCCGGCCGACGGCGTGTACGCCGCCTGGTTCACCGTCCTGGGGCACGGTCCGGTGATGGGAACGGTAGTGCCTGGTGAGCGCTATCAGGCCGCCGTGTCGGTCGGCACCAACCCGACGTTCTCCGGGCGCACCCGCACCGTCGAGGCGTACGTGCTCGACACCGCCGCCGACCTCTACGGACAGCACGTCGCCGTCGACTTCGTGGCCCGCATCCGCGGGCAGGAGAAGTTCGACTCGGTCGATGACCTGATCGCCACGATGGGCACCGACACCGAACGGGCCCGCACGATCCTGCGCAATTCTGTCTAGCGGCATCTCGCTGCTAGACTTCTCGGCGCCAACGGCGTGTGCTGCAGTTCGCGGTGGCCGCGCCGCCCTTTATACGGTCGCCCTTTGTGTGAGGGCACTGTCTCACCCGCGGACCGATGGATGGAGTTGTTCTCGTGGCGCTTACCGCCGAGCAGAAAAAAGAGATCCTGGGCCAGTACGGCCTGCACGAGTCGGACACCGGCTCACCCGAGGCGCAGGTCGCCCTGCTGACCAAACGCATCTCGGACCTCACCGAGCACCTCAAGCAGCACAAGCACGATCACCACTCACGGCGCGGACTGCTGCTGCTGGTCGGCCGTCGCCGCCGGCTGCTGAAGTACGTCGCCCAGGTCGACATCGAGCGCTACCGCTCGCTGATCGAACGACTGGGTCTGCGTCGCTGACCTCCGATCCGCTCGACCCCCGCAGCGGCCGGGCCGTCCACGCGTCGGGGTCCGCCGCGGCTTCGTCGCGCATGGCGCGCATGGGTCGAATCGTCACTCGGTCGTCCGGGCTCGGGTCGCAGACACGCGCCATGTAGCATTGGTGTGTTCGACGCGATGCGCGAACACGATATTGGGTGCGAAACACGCGGTCCGCGGGCTTCGTTCCCGTGTGTCATGCCAGGAGCCGCCTGATCGGGCGGTCTTCGGTAGTGGCTGCCGGTGACGCAGGTCCCCGGCCGCTTCGATCGACGGCCGTAGCCGCATCAAGGCCGGTGGTTCATCCGCTGTGAGTGTTCCCGGCGTGACGACGCGAAACAGCTGAATGAATTCAGAGAGGCTGTACGGACGTCAATGTCTGTAGTTGAAATTGAAGACGGTGTGTACGAATCGACCGCCGTCATCGACAACGGGAGCTTCGGCACCCGCGCCATCCGCTTCGAGACCGGCCGGCTGGCCCAGCAGGCGGCCGGCGCCGTCGTCGCCTACCTCGACGACGAGACCATGCTGCTGTCGGCTACCTCGGCCAGCAAGAGCCCGAAGGACCACTTCGACTTCTTCCCGCTGACGATCGACGTCGAAGAGCGGATGTACGCCGCGGGTCGCATCCCCGGCTCGTTCTTCCGTCGCGAGGGCCGTCCCTCCACCGACGCCATCCTGACCTGCCGGTTGATTGACCGTCCGCTGCGCCCGACGTTCGTCTCCGGACTGCGCAACGAGATCCAGGTCGTCGTCACGGTGATGAGCCTGGATCCCAAGGATCTGTACGACGTGGTGGCCATCAATGCCGCCTCGGCGTCCACGCAGATCGCCGGGCTGCCGTTCTCGGGCCCGGTCGGCGGCGTGCGCGTCGCGCTGATCGACAGAACCTGGGTCGCGTTCCCGACCGTCGAGCAGCTCGAGCGCGCAGTGTTCGACATGGTCGTCGCCGGCCGTAAGACCGCTGACGACGTGGCGATCATGATGGTCGAGGCCGAGGCCACCGACAAGGTCGTCGAACTGGTCGCCAACGGTGCCCAGGCGCCCACTGAGGCCGTCGTCGCCGAGGGGCTGGAAGCGGCCAAACCGTTCATCAAGGTGCTCTGTGAGGCCCAGCAGGAGCTGGCCGGGCGTGCCGCCAAACCGACCGCCGACTACCCGCTGTTCCCGGAGTACGGCGAGGACGTCTACGACGCCGTCGCCTCGGTGGCTACCGACGCGCTGTCGGAGGCGCTGACGATCCCCGGCAAGCGGGAGCGCAACGACCGGACCGATGGGGTCAAGGTCGAGGTGCTCGGCCGGCTCGCCGCGCAGTACGTCGGCCGTGAGAAGGAGATCGGCGCCGCGTTCCGCTCGCTGACCAAGAAGCTGGTCCGCCAGCGTATCCTGACCGACCACTTCCGCATCGACGGCCGCGGCATCACCGATATCCGCGCGCTGTCCGCGGAGGTCGCCGTGGTTCCTCGCGCGCACGGCAGTGCGCTGTTCGAGCGCGGTGAGACCCAGATCCTGGGCGTCACGACGCTCGACATGGTCAAGATGGCCCAGCAGATCGACTCGCTCGGGCCGGAGACCAGCAAGCGCTACATGCACCACTACAACTTCCCGCCGTACTCGACCGGTGAGACGGGCCGCGTCGGTTCGCCCAAGCGCCGCGAGATCGGCCACGGTGCGTTGGCCGAGCGCGCGCTGATGCCGGTGCTGCCGAGCGTCGAGGAGTTCCCGTACGCGATCCGCCAGGTGTCGGAGGCGTTGAGCTCCAACGGCTCGACGTCGATGGGCTCGGTGTGTGCGTCGACGCTGTCGCTGCTCAACGCCGGTGTGCCGCTGAGGGCGCCGGTGGCCGGCATCGCGATGGGGCTGGTCTCCGATGATGTCGAGGTGGATGGCAAGACGGAGCGCCGCTCCGTCGCGCTGACCGATATCCTGGGCGCCGAAGACGCGTTCGGCGACATGGACTTCAAGGTCGCCGGGACCAAGGACTTCGTGACCGCGCTGCAGTTGGACACCAAGCTCGACGGAATTCCCTCGCAGGTGCTGTCCGGCGCCCTCGCTCAGGCCAAGGATGCCCGCACCACCATCCTCGAGGTGATGGCCGAGGCCATCGACGCGCCCGACGAGATGAGCCCGTACGCACCGCGCATCACGACGATCAAGGTTCCGGTCGACAAGATCGGCGAGGTCATCGGGCCCAAGGGCAAGATGATCAACTCGATCACCGAGGAGACCGGCGCGCAGATCTCGATCGAGGACGACGGCACCGTGTTCGTCGGCGCGGCCGACGGACTGTCGGCCCAGGCCGCGATCGACAAGATCAACGCAATCGCCAACCCGCAGCTGCCCAAGATCGGCGAGCGGTTCCTCGGCACCGTGGTGAAGGCGACCGATTTCGGCGCCTTCGTCTCGCTGCTGCCGGGCCGGGACGGTCTGGTGCACATCTCGAAGCTGGGCCGTGGTAAGCGGATCGCCAAGGTCGAGGATGTCGTCAAGGTCGGTGACAAGCTGCGCGTCGAGATCGCCGACATTGACAACCGCGGCAAGATCTCCCTGGTCCTCGTCGCCGAGGACGAGGCGTCGGACAACGGTTCGGCCACGCTGTCGGACGGTGCTTCCGACAGCGCCGAGGCGCCGGCGACCGCCGATGCCGCCACGACCGGCAATTAGCCGGCAATCGCTGCGGCGCGGCACAGCAAGAGTGGATGCGGCCGCCGTGGATGACACCACGGTGCGCCGCACCACGCTGCCCGGTGGCCTGCGGGTGGTCACCGAACGCGTCCCCTTGGTGCGGTCCGCGTCGGTCGGGGTGTGGGTCAACGTCGGTTCCCGTGACGAGGGACCGACCGTGGCGGGTGCCGCGCACTTCCTCGAGCACCTGCTGTTCAAGTCGACACCGACCCGCAGCGCCGTGGACATCGCCCAGGCGGTGGATGCCGTCGGCGGTGAGTTGAACGCCTTCACCGCCCGCGAGCACACCTGCTACTACGCCCACGTACTCGATGCCGACCTCGAGTTGGCGGTCGACCTGGTCGCCGATGTCGTGCTCCGGGGCCGATGTGCCGCAGAAGACGTCGAGGTCGAGCGCGACGTGGTGCTCGAAGAGATCGCCATGCGCGACGACGATCCCGAGGACACCCTCGGCGACGTCTTCCTGTCGGCGATGTTCGGGTCGCATCCGGTCGGCCGGCCGGTGATCGGCAGTGTCGAGTCGATCGAGGCGATGACCCGCCAACAACTGCATTCTTTCCACGTCCGGCGCTATGTGCCCGAACGGATGGTGCTCGCGGTCGCGGGCAACATCGAACATGACGACGTTGTGGCCATGGCGCGGAAGTATTTCGGGCCGAGGCTGATTCGCGGCCAGTCGGCGGTGCCGCCACGTAAGGGCACCGGACGTGTTCCGGGTCGCCCGACGCTGCAGCTGATCAACCGCGACGCCGAGCAGACGCACCTGTCGATGGGTGTGCGCACCCCCGGCCGGCACTGGGATCACCGGTGGGCGCTGGCCGTGATGAACACCGCTCTCGGCGGCGGGCTGAGTTCCCGGCTGTTCCAGGAGATTCGCGAGACCCGCGGTCTGGCGTACTCGGTGTACTCGACGGTCGACACCTTCTCCGACAGCGGGGCGCTGTCGATCTACGCGGCGTGTCAGCCGGAACGCTTCGACGAGGTGGCCCGGGTGACCACCGCCGTTCTCGAGGACGTGGCTCGCGACGGGATCACCGAGTCCGAATGCCGCATCGCGAAAGGCTCGTTGCGTGGCGGTCTGGTGCTGGGACTGGAGGATTCCGGTTCCCGTATGCACCGAATCGGCCGCAGCGAGCTGAACTACGGTGAACACCGCAGCATCGACCACACGCTCGAGCAGATCGGCGCAGTCACCCGCGACGAGGTCAACGCCGTTGCGCGGCAACTGCTCACCCGTTCCTACGGTGCGGCGGTGCTGGGTCCGCACCGGTCGAAATCGTCGCTGCCGAAACCACTTCAGACCGTCGGCCGCTGACCCCGCGGCCGCACGGCCGCGGGCGGGGTGTCAATCGGGGCATGACGTATTCACCGACGCGCACACGGTTGTTGTCGGCCACGGTGGTGCTCGGCGGTGCCGCGGCGTTCGCCACCTATGCCGGCCGGCCCGCATTCGCCCAGCCCGTACGTGCCCGTCGGTGGTTCTACCTGGATGGGGATGTGGACTGACGGCCAGCAGACCTCGGCGTGGTCTGCGGTCGGGCAGCGACCGTGTCGGTCGCGATCGTCCGCCATACCCGCGCCGGTGTCATCGGCAGGCGACGCACCCGTGCGCCGCAGGCACGCGCGACGGCATTCGCCAATGCGGGCGCCACCGGGTTGTACGGCGACTCGCTCATCGACTTCGCGCCCAGCGGGCCGAGCTCGTCATGGGTGTCGGCGAAATAGACCTCGGTGACCGGGAGGTCTGCAAACTGTGGGATGTGATAGTCCCGCAGTGTGCGGGTGAGCATCGCGCCGTCGGGCCCCACCCGCATCTCCTCGAACAGCGATGACCCGATCGCCTGCGCCACACCGCCTTCCACCTGGCCGCGGCATTGTTCGGGATTGATGACCACGCCGGCGTCGGCCGCCTGCACGGACTGCAGGATCCGCACCTCTCCGGTTTCGGTGTTGACCGCGACACGGAACGCCTGAACATTGAACGCCACCGATCGTGGCGTGCCGTGGTGGCGTCCGCGACCGATCAACGACGGGGGGAGATCGGCGAATCCGACGAGCGTCTCACCGCACTGGACACCGTGCGGGCCCAGTCTGCACGCCGCTGGTGACTCGTCGACCAGTGCGGCGGCTTCGGCCAGCAGGGCGGCGCGCAACTCCCGACAGGCGAACTGCACCGCCAGCCCGGACACGACCGTCCCCGCGGAGCCGAACGCACCGCTGTCGTGTCCGGCCGCATCGGTGTCCGACTGGCGGATGACCACCCGGTCGACGGTGGTGTCGAGTTCCGCCGTGACGAGCTGTGCATGCACGGTCGACGTGCCGTTGCCGAACTCCGCGGTTCCGACCGACAGCGTGTAGATGCCGTCGGCGTCCACCGTTATCGACGTTTCCGCGAAATGGCCCCGCGGCGGGATGGTGGCGAGCATCGCGATCGCCATTCCCTCACCGACGTGCCACTGCTCTCCTGGAGGCGGAGGAACACCGTTCCCGGCGACGAGCGCAGCCTGGGCGAGGTCCAAGCACTGGTCGAGACCATAGCTGCCGAACACCAGATCGTCATGCAGTGCGTGAGAATCCACGAACGGATCGCCGGGCACCACGACATTGCGGCGCCTCAGTTCGAAGGGGTCGACGTCGAGGCGCAGTGCCAGCTCGTCCAATGCGGACTCCACGGCGAAGGCGATCTGGCCGAGGCCGTATCCCCGGAACGCGCCGGACGGCAGGTTGTTGGTGTAGACGCTCTGGGCGTCGACCCGCTTGTTTGCGCAGCGGTAGACCGATATCGATTCGGCGCAGCCGTGGAACATCACTCCCGGGCTGTGGTTGCCGTATGCGCCGGCATCCATCAGCACGTCGATGGCCAGTGCCGTGAGCATGCCATCGGGGTCCGCCGCGACGGACACGTCGACCCGAACCGGATGGCGACATGGTGCGACGGTGAATTCGTCGCTGCGGCTGAGCTCGTAACGCACTGGCCGGCCCAGCCGCAGCACTGCCAGAGCGACAAGGTCTTCGACGATCATCTCCTGTTTGGCACCGAACCCGCCACCGACCCGTCGGGTGAAGACGTGTACCGCGTCGCGTTTCAACCCGAAGATGTGGCACAGCTCGTCGCGGACCAGGAACGGCACCTGGGAGCTGGTGCGGATCACCAACCGGTTTTCGTCGTCCCGCCACCCCGTGGCGCCATGCGTCTCGAGGTGGGCATGCTGGACCCGCTGAGTGTGCCAGCGGCCCTGCACGACCTCGCCGCCGGAGGCCCGGGCCGCCGCGAGCCCTGCCGAGACGTCGCCGACTTCACCGTGCAACTCGGCGACGATGTTGCGGCTCGGATCGGCGATGCGGGCATCGTCATCCTTGTCGCCGTGGACCAGCGGCGCACCGGCCACACGGGCCGCTTCGGGATCGAAGACGGCGGGCAGCCTTTCGTACTCCACGGTGATTGCGCGGCAGGCGGCTTCGGCGATGGCGACGCTGTCTGCGACCACTGCGGCAACCCGCTGGCCGACACAGCGCACGGTGCTGTCCAGCACGTAGGTGTCATCGGGATCGTCGGTTCGGTGTTCGTGGCGGGCGGTGGAGAACGCGACCCGCGGGCTGTCCTCGTGTGTCAGCACCAGGTGCACACCGGCGATCGCTTCGGCCCCGGTGGTATCGATCGACGCGATCCGCGCATGGGGGACCGGACTCGCCAACACCGCCATGTGCAGGAGACCGTCGGGCGCGTCGTCCATCGTGTATTGCTCGGTTCCGGTAACCACCCGGATACCGGCAGGCGCACCGATCGAGCGCCTGGCCGAAGCGCCGTTCGCCTTCTCGGTGTTCACCGTGCCGTTGAGCGCGTCCACGATCGCGCGGTATCCCGTGCATCGGCACAAGTTTCCCTTGAGTTGCTGTGGCAGATCGGCCATCTGCTCGTCGTCGAACGTCGATGCGGTCGTCACCATGCCGGCCGTGCAGAACCCGCACTGGAATCCGCCGGCCTCCAGAAAGCGCCGCTGCACCGGATGCAGGTCGTCGGGCGTCCCCAGCCCGGCGACCGTGGTGACAGTGCGGCCGGCCGCACGGAACGCCGGGAACACGCAGGAGTGCACCGCATCACCATCGACCAGAACTGAGCAGGCACCGCAGTCGCCGGCATCGCAACCCTTCTTGACCTCGAAGTGACCCTGCTCGCGCAGAAAAGTCCGCAGGCACTGACCCGCCTCCGGAGACCGGTGCAGCTCGACACCGTTGACTGTCAGCCTCATGTCAGTTCGGTGCAGATCTGCTCTGCCAGCACGAGCGTGACCGCCCGGCGCCAATCCGGGTCACCGTGTGCATCGCGCGTCCATGCGTCGTCGGGGATGCAGGCATGGGCGGTTCGCAAAGCCGCGCCGTCGGGCACGGTGGGGAAGGTGAACACATAAGGCCGGACGGTGGCCGCCGTCACCGACAGCATGAACCGACCGCCGTCGCCGTTGCTGTCGCGTCGGCCGATGACGACAACGCCGGATCGTCCCGACGGCGATGGCGCAAGCTTGCGGAAGGCGGCGCGGGCACGCAGTGCGGCCGCAGGCAGGTGCACCGAGCGCAGGACATCACCTGCGGCAAGCATGTTGGTGGCCGAACCGGTGACGAACTCTGTGACCGGCACCGTGTAGCGGCCCCCGTCGGCGCACCACACGGTGGCCCGCCCGTCGAGAATCGACGCGAGTGAGATCATCGCTCCGGCAGGCAACGACAGGCAGATGTTGCCGCCGATCGTCGCCGTACGCCAGATCTTCGGCGACGCTAACAGTGCAGTGCAGCATTGGTGGAAGAGGGAAGCGGCTCTCCATTCGGGATGGCTCACCGGCAGGTCGGTCGAAAGCTGCGACACCTCGGCCAGTGTGCAGGTGGCGGCCAGTTCGATACCGTTGTGCTGCAGTGTGATTGGTGTCCAGTTCAACGCAGTGATGTCGACAAGGCGACGCAGGCCGGGTTGTGGTTGGGAGAACAACCATGTCCCGCCGGCGAGGTACGTGTCACCGTCGCCGAGCGGCCACAACTCGGCGTCCCGCGTCGGCGTACTCACCACTTCGACGGTGCTGAGGTCCATCAGCCGACCCTAACGCGGTCTTCGTAGCACTGCAGAGATCCGCGCGCTGCAGAGATCGTCGATATGCGAGTGGGCGCCACCACTGTGAGAATCGGGAGATGAAGGCCTATCGCGGATACTTGGTGCACATCAGCGGGGCGCCGCTGTTGAGCGAGGCGGCCACCCATCTCGTTGGCGAGCCCGACGGCGCGCTGCTGGTCGACGACACCGGACGGATCGTCTTCAGCGGCGAATACCGTTCGATGCCAAGCGGCGGCGTTGAAGATGTTGAAGTCGTCGACTGTCGGCCCGGGTTCCTCGTTCCGGGGTTCATCGACACCCACATTCATTTCCCGCAGACGTATTGCGTCGACTCCTACGGCGGCGGTCAACTGCTGGACTGGTTGGAGCGGTGCATTTTCCCCGCTGAATCCGCATTCGTCGACCCCGAGTACGCGCGGGTGGCCGCGCAGGAGTTCTGCGCCCGCCGTGTCGCGGTGGGTACCACGACCGCGCTGGTGTTCGGGTCGGCTTTCCCGCAGGCTCAGGACGCGTTGTTCACCGAATCGATCGCGACGGGATTGCGGACGATCTCCGGGCGCGGCATCCAGACGGTCGGACCCGAATCGGCGGCTCTGCTGCTCACCGCCGAGACGACCGCGATCGAACTGACCGAAGCGGAGATCAGCCGTTGGCACGCCGCGGACACGGGCGACCACAGAACGGCGACCATCCACGTGGCAGTGGTTCCGCGCTTCGCGTTGTCGGTTACCGCGGAAACGTTGACCGCACTCGGCGATGTCTATGACACCGTTCGCGACACCGGCGTGTACTTTCACAGTCATCTGTCGGAGAACCTCGTGGAAAACGCCGCTGTCCGTTCGGCTTACGACGTCGACTGCTATCTGGACACCTATGACGGCAAGTTCGGGCGCGGGTCCGCGCAGTCAGGCAAGTCGTTGCTCGGGCGGCGCAGCGTGCTTGCGCATGCGGTGCACTGCCGCGACGACGAACTCGCCCGCATGGCCGAGACCCAGACGTCCATTGCGCACTGCCCGACATCGCAGCTGTTCCTCGGTTCGGGAACGATGCCGTGGGCGCGCACCACAGCCAGCGGCGTCAATGTGGCGCTCGGCACGGATGTGTCGGCAGGTGACGAATGGCTGCTGTCCCGCGTGGCCAACGACTGTTTCAAGGTACACATGTCCGAGCCTGTGGACGCCGCGGTGTCGCTGACCGCTGCGGACGTGTTGTTCACCGCCACGTTGGCTGGGGCGCGCGCATTGGACCTCGAGGAGCGTATCGGCAATCTGGACGTCGGCAAGGAGGCCGACTTCGTGGTGATCGACCCGCAACGGCAACGGCTGTTACCTGAAATGTTGGCGCGTATCGACGCAGACGACACCGACCGAGTGGTGTTCACCCTGCTGATGGCGATGCGGGAGGAGGCGATCACCGAGGTCTACGTGCGCGGCCGCCGAGTCGACGGACCTCAGCCGAGCCAGCCCTGCTGAAGGTCCCACGCGCATCCGGCGTCCGGGGCGTCGTCACGCGTGACCGTCGTCTGGATCAACCCGTACGGACGGTCGTCGGCGTTGAACACCTCGTTGTTGTTCTGGATCCCGAATGGCGATAGATCGTAGAGGAAGTGGTGCTTGTTCGGCGCCGAGAGCCGTACCTCGGCGATCGCCGGATACCCCTCGAGGACAGCCTTCCCCATCTCGTAGAGGGTCTGTTGCAACGCCAGCGACTGCACCACGGCGAACTGCTTCACCAACTGCTCCTTGACGCCGGTGTAGGTCGCTTCCCAGTCCACATCCGTGGCGGTGAAACGCCACTGGGCAATCAACGACGTCGCCATCACCCGGTCATGGGTGGGTTCCAAGATCGTGTAGTCGTCTTCCAGGAAGCCGGCGAACTCCGATCCGGTCGACTTGAGGATGACAAGATCCTTGAGTCCACCGATGACCCATTCGCCGTCGCCGTCGACGGTCACCGCGGCGGTGCGCACTTCCTGGCCCTTACGTATCCAGGTGTGGTCGTGTTCGACGCCGTCGACAACGGCCCGCTCCCAGGCGTACTCGTCGATCTCGACGCGGGCGCCCTGCACGGGTTCCACGTCATGGACGAAATGACGCGCGAGGGCCAGGCCGTAGTCCTCGATCGACAACAGGCCCTTTTCCTTGGCGTATGCGTACGCCGTCTGCTTCTGCGTGTCGGTGGGCAGGACCTTGGACTGGTCGCCGGTCAAGTGGGCTGCACCGAAGTCGCCGCGAAGGCAGGTGGAGACATTGATGTCGTGGATCTCGTGGCGTGGTGTGTCCCGATAGATCCGCACCACGCGGTTCTCGGCCTTGCCGTATTGGTTCCTACCCAGGATGATCTCGGACACTGCTCAGCTCCCTCGGTATGTGGAGTAGGCGTACGGGGACAGTAATAGCGGCACGTGGTACTTGCCTGCGGGGTCGGTGATCTCGAACGTGATGACGACCTCGGGGTAGAAGCCGGTGACGTGCCGCGCGGCGAAGAAGCTCGCGGTGTCGAAGCGCAGTCGGTACACGCCGGTGAGGGCGCCGGTGCAGAGGTCTGCGATGCGTCCGTCGTCGTCGGTGGTCGACTCTGCGACGACCTCGCCGCCTGCCTGGGACAGGGTCACGGTGACATCCGCTGCCGGGCGGCCGGTTGTCGCGTCCAGGACATGAGTGCTCACATGCGTCACCGTGTCTCCTTTGACACCAATCGCTCCAACCGCAACCGGTTGATCTTCGAAAGTTCATTGCGCATCACCCGGCGTTCGGTTTCCGGGTCGTTCCCCAACCGCTCGGTCAGGATCGCCAAGAGTTCCTCTGCCGTTCGCCCGGTGGCGCACACCAGATAGACATATCCGAATCTGTCCTCGTACTGCCGATTCTTGGCGGCCAGTTCGGCGCGGACGTCGTCGCCCGCCTGCGCCACGCTCGCCTGCTCGCGGGCCGACGACACGTTGTCCGCCTTCCCTCCGATGCGGGGATGGCCGTCGAGTGCGGCGTCGATCTCGGCGTCGGGCAATTCGGCGAGCACGTGATCGGCACGGTCCAACAGCGCGTCAGCATCGCGGAACGGCGCGGCTGCCAATACTCGGCGAGCCCAGATCGTGGACGAACAGACCTCGAAGAGCAGGTGCATTCGCTGCCGATCGGTCAGGCTGTTGAAGCCGTCCAGGTCGAGCGCCGCTGGTGCCGGCATGTGCTGAGACTAGGTCAGTTCGTCGAGGCGCCCGAAGCGCGCAGCGGCAATCGGGTTCGCGTCGGCCACCAGATCCTCGAATCGGTAGTTGGCGATCTTTGCTATTTCGATCAGCGCGAACGCTTTCTCTGTGCCCGGCGAGTTGTCCATCCGCGACCACCCGTTTCGCAGTACCCGGTCAAAGTGTCCGGTTTCGCGGGCGCAGATGACCAACGGGAAGCCGAAGTGCTCCCGGTAGGCGGCAGCCAGCTCGACGACGTCGTTGTGGTCTTCCTCGTCGAGGCGGGACAGGGCCACATGGTCGACCGCGAGCGCCTGTCCCGTCTCGTCCTCGGCGCCCAGATCGGGGAAGGCCTTGATCAGCTCGAGCTGCTGTTCGGAGGACCCGGTGAGGACCGCATCCTGGAACGCCTCTCGCAGCGCCCGGGTGTCGGTGTATGGGCGCTGCTCGTAGGCTCGGTCGATCGCCCAGCCGACGTCCTGTACGACGTGGCCGAATACTTCGGTGAAGCGCTCCTTTGTCATGGCGTTGACCTCGTCGAGCGTGATGCTGCCACCGCCGGCCACTCGCGGGCCGTGGCCGCCGAGATGGAAGAACACGATGTTGAGCAGGATCGCCGTGACGGCTCCGATGCTGATACCGCTGCCGAGCAACAGGTCGATGCCGGTCGGCATGCCCAACGCGACATCGGGATAGGCCGTCACCCATAGCGCGACAGCCAAGCTGGTGGTGACGATGATGAGGTTGCGGTGGTCGGTGAAGTCGACCTTTCCGAGAGTCTGGATCCCCACGACCGCCACCGTGGCGAACAGCGTGAGCGCAGCGCCGCCGAGTACCGGGTTGGGGATCGACGACACCACAGCGGCCACCTTCGGCAGGAAGCCCAGCAGGATCATGATCGCCCCTGCCGCGACGACGACCCATCGGCTCTTGACGCCGGTGAGACGGACCAGCCCCACGTTTTCGGAGAACGCGGTGTACGGGAACGAGTTGAAGATGCCGCCGATGACCGTCGCCAAACCGTCAGCTCGCAGCACATTTCCGATATCGGATGCCTTGATGCGCTTGCCGACGATCTCGCCGGTGGCATAGGTGCTGCCGGTGGACTCCACCGCGGTGATCAGCAACACGATGATCATCGTCAGGCAGGCGACGAAGTCGAATTTGGGCACGCCGAAGAGGAAGGGCGCGGTGAAGCCGAATGCCGATGCCTGCCCGACGTTGTCGAAACCCATGTCGCCCAGCGCAAACGCGACCATGCAGCCGATGACCAGCCCGAGCAGCACTGCGATGGTGGCGATGAATCCGCGGAAGAGTCGCTGGATCGCGACGATGATCGCGATTGTGCCCAACGCGTAGAGCAACCAACGCGGGTTGGCGGGGTCGGTTTCGCCGGTATGCGGGTTGGTCACCGCGTCATGTGCGCCCACCGGGACCAGACACAACCCGATGATGGTGATCAGGGTCCCGGTCACCACCGGCGGGAAGAATCGCAGCAGCCGGATGAAGATGGGCGCGATGAGGAAAGTGAAGATTCCGGCGACAATGACCGCGCCGTAGACGTAGAGCAGGCTGGATGCGCCGCCGCCGTGGGCGAGGCCGATCGCGATGATCGGGGAAACCCCCGCGAACGTCACTCCCTGCAGCAGGGGCAACCGGACGCCGACATTCCAGAAACCGACCGCCTGGATGATCGAGGCGATGCCGCAGGTGAACAGGTCTGCCGTGATGAGCTTAACCAGATCCTGGCTCGGCAGGTCGATCGCGCTGGCGATCAGGATCGGCACCAGTACCGCGCCCGCGTAGAACGCCACCACGTGTTGAAACCCGTAGATCGCCAGCTCGGGGAGCGGCAGCATCTGGTCGACGGGATGTGCCCGTCTCTTCGCGACGGTGGCCACTGGACCCGACATCTGACAAGGATGCGTCAGGGCTGCGGAGTTTGCATTTCGAGAAGCAGATGCGCTCCCACGTCGGCCTCACTCCGGGTGACCGGTGGTGACGCGCGCTCAGCCCAGGATGGTCGCCGGATGGGTGAAGGGTAGTTCGAGGTCAGCCGCCACCTGCTCGCTGACCAGAGCGCCGGCATGGGTGGACAACCCCTTGGCGAGTGCGGCGTCAGCCTGGCACGCGGCACGCCAACCCTTGTCGGCGAGTGTGATCACATACGGCATGGTGGCGTTGGTCAACGCGAACGTCGAGGTGCGCGGCACGGCGCCCGGCATGTTGGCCACGCAGTAGAACACCGTGTCGTGCACGGTGAAGGTCGGGTCGTCGTGTGTGGTGGGCCGTGAATCCTCGAAGCAGCCGCCCTGGTCGATCGCGATGTCCACCAGCACCGCGCCCGCGTGCAATTGCGCGACAGTTGAATTCGTGACCAGCTTGGGGGCTTTCGCGCCGGGGATCAGCACAGCGCCGATCACCAGGTCGGCGGCCCTGACGGCTTGGTCGAGTTCGAGCGTCGACGAGTAGCGGGTGTGGATGCGACCGCCGAACTCTGCGTCGACCTCCCGCAGCTTGTTGATGTTGACGTCCAAGATCGTCACGTGTGCGCCCATGCCGGCGGCCACTCGGGCGGCGTTGTAGCCGGCGGTGCCGCCGCCGATGACGACTACGTTCGCCGGGGCGACTCCGGGCACGCCGCCCATCAGAGTGCCGCGCCCGCCCTGGGTCCGCATCAGGTGATATGCGCCGACCTGGGCGGACAGGCGTCCGGCGACCTCGCTCATCGGGGCGAGTAGTGGGAGCGCGCCGTCAGCGGTCTGCACCGTCTCGTAGGCGATGGACGTGGCGCGGGAGGCGAGCAGAGCGTCCGTGCAGGGCTTCGACGCGGCAAGGTGCAAGTAGGCGAACAGCATTTGGCCCTCGCGCATGCTGGGGTACTCGGGTTCGAGCGGCTCTTTCACCTTCAGCAGGAGGTCGGCCTCGGCCCACACCTCGTCGGCGGTGGTGATGAGTTGGGCCCCTGCTGATTTGAAGTCGGCGTCGGAGATGGCCGAACCGTTGCCGGCACCGGATTGGATCAGCACATCGTGTCCGCGGTTGGTCAGTTCCGCCACGCCGGCAGGCGTGATGGCGACGCGGTACTCGTTGTTCTTGATCTCGGTCGGGATCCCGACGCGCATGATTCTCCCCAAATAGTCGTTGCTGAGATTGTGAAGAAACGTCGGCTTGAGTGCAATCGCTACGACGACTCCTCGGTATATTGACCTGGTGGTCGAAGAAGCGTCGAACACGGGGATCAAGGCGGCACGCGCGTCGAAGGATGTTCGTACTGCGGACATCGACGAGGTCGACCGCCGAATCCTGGCCGCCCTGCACGCCGACGCGCGCATCTCCAACAGCGCGCTGGCCGAGTTGATCAGGATCGCGCCGTCGACCTGCCACGGCCGCGTCCGGCGACTCCAGGAACTCGGCGTGATCCGCGGCTTCTACACCGACATCAATCCGTCGGCCATGGGTCTGTCGCTCCAGGCGATGATCTCGGTGACCCTGCAGTCGAACGCGCGCGGCAACATTGGCAACTTCATCCAGCACATCCGGAGCAGGCCACAGGTGATCGACGTGTACTTCCTCGCCGGCGCTGACGATTTCATCCTCCACGTCGCGGCGCGGGACACCGAGGATCTGCGTGCGTTCGTCGTCGAGAACCTCAATGCCGATGCAGACGTGGCAGGGACGCAGACATCGTTGATCTTCGAGCATCTGCGGGGAGCGTCGCCACTATGATTGCGGCGCCGCGTTGTTAGGGTCTGCCGTGTTTCTCGACGTAATCGACTATATCGCCCAGCGTGCGCAGCGACTTGTAGTCGGCCTCGGGGATGTCGACATGCAACCGCTTGTGGATCCGCACGAGGAAGTTCAGCCAGTCCATCGAGTCGAGATCCACTTGGTCCCGCAGCAGCGCGTCGTCGCGGATGTCCTCCGGCGCGACCTCGGGGGCGATCGTCGTCAATTCCGACAGGATGTTGTCACGGATGCCGGTTTGATCGTTCATGCGTCGTCACTTCTCCAGGAGTTCGGGCTGTTGCAGCAGCTCGTTGATCGCGGCCAGGAACAAGGCGCCACGGTGCCCGTCGCTGGCCCGGTGGTCGGCTGCTAGTGTGGCCTGCACGGTGGTGGCGATGCGGATACCGCCGTCGACCGCCCGCACCCGCGGTGCGGGCTTGCCGAATCCGACGAGCGCGACCTGCGGTGGGTAGATCACTCCGAACACGGTGTCGACGCCCTGATCTCCGAGGTTGGTGATCGTGATGGTGGGGTCCGACATCTCCGAACTGCGCAGCGACCCGGCCCTGGCGCGAGCGACGAGGTCGGTGAGACCACTCATCAATTCGTCGAGGTTCTTGTCGGCGGCGTCGTGGATCGCCGGCGCGACGAGGCCACCTCCCCTCAGCGAGATGGCGACGCCGACATGCGCCTTCCCGAACGGTTCGAATCCGTCATCTCGCCAGAAGCCGTTGAACTCGCCGAAACGTTGAGCCGCAACGGCGACCGACTTGATCAGCAGGACGGCCGGCAGTATCCGCTCGGTGATGGCCCGTTCGGCGTTGCGGCCGGCGAGCCAGTCGAGCGCAGGGTCCATCAGGACCTCCTCGGCCAGGTAGTAGTGCGGGATCTCCCGCTTCGACCGGCTCATCGCGGCCGCGATCGAGCTCCGCATCGCGGCCCCGCGTCTGGTGGCGAGTTCCCTGGGTGACAGGGACGCAGCCGGCGTCGCATCGGGTTTCGGCTGCGGTGGCGGCGCCTCGGGCGCGGCCGTCTCGATGCGGGCGGCGGCGTGTTCCACGTCGCTGATGACGACGGCGCCCTGCGGGCCGGTGCCGGTGACGGCGTCGACGGCGACGCCGAGGGAGGCGGCGAGGCGGCGCGCGGCCGGCGAGATCCACCGACGGTGGGCATCTGGGGGTATGGGACCCGCGGTCGGAGCCGGCTTGGCCTCTCCTGGTGCCGGCTCGACGACCGCGGGTGGTTCGATGGAGGTGGGGCGGGTGCTCATCGGCGGTGCGTGCGCTGTGTCGGCCGACTCGCCGGCTTCCAGCAGCGTCGCCAGCGGCGTGCCCACTTGGACGGTCTGGCCGACCGGCACGAGCAGATCACCGACGGTGCCGTCGTGCCAACATTCCACTTCCACAGCGGCTTTCGTGGTCTCGACCACCGCGACGACCTGACCACGGGTAACGGTGTCGCCCGGTTTGACCAGCCATTCGTTCAGCGTTCCCTCGTCCATGTCGGCGCCGAGCGCGGGCATCGTGAACTCGATCATGACTGGTCACCGAACAAGGCCCTGACCGCCGCGACGATGCTCTCCTTCTGCGGCAACGCTGCCTGTTCAAGGTGTTTGGCATAGGGGATGGGCACCTCGGCACTGCACACCCTGACGATGGGGCTGTCGAGGTCGAAGAACGCGTTCTCGACGATCTGGGCGCTGATCTCGCCCGCCAGACTGCCTGTGCGCCATGCTTCGTCGACGACGACTGCGCGGTGGGTCTTGCGCACCGAGTCGATGAACGTGTCGGTGTCCAAGGGCCGCAACGACCGCAGGTCCACCACCTCGCAGTCGATGCCGGCCAGCGAGAGCTCGTCGACCGCGTCGATGACCTTGGGAAGGGATCCACCGTAGGTGATCACGGTGGCGTCGGATCCGCTGCGACGAATCGCTGCTCGCGAGATGTCCTGGGGTGTCAGGGATTCCACATCAACCGAGGTGTTGTACAACCGCACGTGCTCGAAGATGATCACCGGGTCCGGGTCGGCCAGCGCCGTGGGCAGCATCCCGTAGGCATCCTCTACCGTGGCCGGGGCCACCACCTTGATGCCCGGGATGTGGGCGAACCAGCCCTCCAGGCTGTGCGAGTGCTGGGCGGCCAGCTGACGGCCGGCCCCCGTCGCCATCCGCACCACCAGCGGGACCGAGAACTGGCCGCCGGACATGTGCCGCAGCGCCGCAGCGGTGTTCACGATCTGGTCCAGCGCGAGCAGGCTGAAGTTCACCGTCATGACCTCGACGATCGGGCGCAGCCCGCCGAGCGCAGCGCCGATCCCGATACCGACGAAACCCAGCTCCGACAGCGGGGTATCGCGGACGCGGTCGGGTCCGAACTCCGCCAGCAGGCCCTTGGACGCGGCATACGATCCGCCGTAGGCGCCGACGTCCTCACCCATGAGCACCACGCGGGGATCCGCGAGCATGGCGTCCCGGATCGAATCGTGTACTGCGGTGCGGTATGCCGTCTTGTTCATCGCACCGTCTCCGCCACCGCAGGCGTCATCACGTCACGGGTGAGGTCCTCGACGGGTTCCCAAGTCCCAGCCTCGGCATAGGCGACGGCGTCGGCCAGCTCCTCCTCGGCGTTGCGGCGGATCGCGGCGACATCGTCATCGGTGAGCGCGCCCACGGTCACGCACCGCTCGGTGAAGGTGCGGATCGGATCACGTTCGCGCCAGTGCTCGACTTCCGCTTTCGCGCGGTACAACTCGGGATCGAACATCGAATGCGGGCGGAACCGATACGTTCGGAACTCGAGGAAGAACGGGCCGCCGCCGTTGCGTACATGGTAGGCCGCCTGCTCTGCGGCGGCCTGGCAGGCGAGCACATCCATGCCGTCGACCGCCAGCGCCGGTATCCGGTACGACGCAGCCTTCGCGGTCATGTCGGTCTGCGACAGCTCGACCGCGATGGCGGTTCCCATCGCGTAGAGGTTGTTCTCGCAGCAGAACAGCACCGGCAGCTGCCAGAGCTCGGCGAGGTTCAGCGACTCATGGAAGGCGCCCTCGGCCACAGCGCCCTCGCCGAAATAGCAGGCGGTGACGCGTGGGTTGCCCAGCTGCGCATCGGCGAGCGCCAAGCCAACCGCCAGCGGCAGGCCACCGGCGACGATCGCGTTGCCGCCGTAGAAGCGGGTACGCGCGTCGAACAGGTGCATCGAGCCGCCCCGCCCGCGTGAGCAGCCCTCCTGCTTGCCGAACATCTCGGCCATGATCTTGGTCATCGGGATCCCCCGCAGCAGGGCATGCGCGTGATCGCGATAGGTGGCCACCACCGCGTCCTCGGGTTCCAGCGCCCTCAGCGATCCGGCGGCCACCGCTTCCTCGCCGACGTACAGATGCAGGAATCCGCGAATCTTGGTCTCGCCGTAGAGCTCGGCACACTTCTCTTCCATCAGCCGCACTCGCACCATGTCCGACAACAACGCTGTCGCGACGTCGTGGTCGATCACGATGGCACCGCCTCGGTATCGGAGCTGTCCTTGGTCTCGATCGACTCCCTCGTTTCGATTGTCGAGGTGTCGCCCTCGGGCAGGCCGAGTTCGCGAGCCTTCAGCAGTCGCCGCATGATCTTTCCGCTGCGGGTGTGGGGCAGTGCGTCGGCGAACTCGATTTCCTTGGGAGCCACGGCCGCGCCCAACCGCTTTCGGGCGTGGCCGAGGAGCGCCAGCCGCAGATCCTCGTCGGCGGTGAAACCGTCTTTGAGAGTGACGAAGGCCTTCACGACTTCGCCGACGGTGGGATCGGGCATGCCGATCACCGCTGCCTCGGCGACCGCAGGGTGATCGGTCAGGGCGTTCTCGACCTCGAACGGGCCGATCAGGTGGCCGGCGGACTTGATGACGTCGTCGGCCCGCCCGACGAACCAGAAGTAGCCGTCGGCATCACGTTTGACCAGATCGCCCGAGAGATAGAAGCCGTTGGCGAAGCTCTTGTCGTATCGCTCCTGCTGATGCAGGTACCCCCGGAACATCGAGGGCCAACCGGGTCTGAGCGCCAGCTCACCTTCCACATCCGGTTCCTCGACGACCGACACCGTGCCGTCGTCCCGACGGCGGACGACCGAAGCCTCGACCCCGGGCAGCGGCCGTCCCATCGAGCCGGGCTTGATGTCGAATGCGGGGGTGTTGGCGACCATGATGCCGCCGGTCTCCGTCTGCCACCAGTTGTCGTGAATAGGCAGGCCCAGCACCCGTTTTCCCCACCACACCGCCTCGGCGTTCAGCGGCTCCCCCACGCTGGCGATGAATCGCAGACTCGGGAACCGGAACCTCGCCGCGAGTTCCGGCCCGGCCTTGATGAGCATGCGGATGGCCGTCGGCGCGGTGTACCACACCGTGACACGCTCGGTTTCCAGGATGCGGTACCAGCGTTCGGCATCGAACTCCGCTTCGTCGACGATGGAGGTGACGCCGTGCAGAAGAGGTGAGATCACGCCGTAGGACATGCCGGTGACCCAGCCGGGATCGGCTGTGCACCAGTAGATGTCGTCGTCGTGCAGGTCGAGGGCGTACTGCCCGGTGACGTAGTGCATCGTCACCGCGTCGTGCACGTGCAGCGCACCCTTGGGGGTGCCGGTGGTGCCGCTGGTGAAGTGAAGCAACGACGGGTCGTCGGCCGTGGTGTGTTCGATCGGGGCGTCGTCAGTGACTGCGTCCATCCGGCGCCAGAACCCCAAGGTCCCCGACTCGTCGTCGCCGGTGTGGCTGTCGACGATGAACACGTGCCGCAGCGAGGTCAACCGGTCCCGAATCTTTTTGATCTTGCGGTCGTAGAGCGCTTTCGTGGTGACGAGCACGTCGGCTTCGCCGATGTCGAGCCGGGTCGCTATCGGTTCCGGACCGAAGGCGGAGAACAGGGGCGAGACGACGCTCCCGTTGCGCAGGGCGCCGAGGATCGTGACGTACAGCTCGGGGCGACGACCCATCAGGGTGAAGACGCGGTCGCCCTTGGTGATGTCGACCGACCGGAGCACGTTGGTGAACCTCATGGCAAGGTTTGCGAGTTCGGCATAGCTGAGGTCCCGGGTGGCCAGCGTGTCGTCCCCGGCGGCGGACACGAAACGCAACGCCGTCCGGGAGGCGGTCGGACCGTCGGCGTGCCGGTCGACCGCCGCGTAGGCGATGTTGCAGCCGCCGTCACCCATGCCGGCGCAGATGTCGGGCGCCGTCGCCCAGTCGAACGCTGCCCGGGTCTTGTCGTAGTCGGTGAAGTTGGGGACGACGCGCCAGTCCTCGGCGGTCTTGTGGATGACCGTCATGGCTTTGCCTGCGCGCTCGCTGATCGCAGAACGCCTTCGCGCAGCGCGGGGGCGATGTTGGCCATGACCCGGTCGAGCAACGCGGCATAGGCGAACCCGTCGTCATGCAGGTCCCGATAGCCTGCCCGATCGCTGTGGTGCCGGAGGAAGACATCCAGGCGCCGGTCGATGGGCCAGTCCGCATAGATCTCACCGGCGAACTCCGATCGGAGGAACTGCCACGCCACATCGTCAAGCTGAACTCCGGCGCCGTCGGTGCGTTCGGTTGGTGCCATGGTGACTCCTCTTGAGGGTAGGCGATCGAGTTCATCGTTTTCCAGGTCCGCACCCCGGCGCTAGAGACGAAAGTCACTACGGGCGAGACCACTTAGGTCACCGGTCGGTCGTTCGCGAACGCCCCCGCCGGCCCGCACCCCGGAATTCGGAATTCACGCCGGCCTGTCCGCCCCGATCAATCGTGGACCGTATCGTCGCCTGGGTCGCCCCCAACGCGGGCGCCGCAATCAACCTGCGCACCCTCGTCAACGCCGGCTTCACCCGCCACGACGGCGTCCGGGCACTGGCGTGACGGCACGCGACCCTTGATGGGACCCGGCCCTTGACCAAACTGGTATCGGCGGGAAGAACGACCACGTTGTCGACCATTCAGGTCTGACCTGCTGTCGAAGAAACGGCCTTGTCGGCGTTATTCCCGCCCCTGCCACGCGTCTTGTTCAGAGGCCTCCCAGCACGGTGGTGCCGAACAGGTAGCCGTCCGCGTCGAGCATGTCCGGCAGTTGGGCTGCCGGCGCGGGTCTCGCCTCGAGAAGTTCGCGCGTCGCGGGCGACGGGTGTGGTGGACGATCAGCAGGGTGCTCACGCGGACTCTTCGAGCTCGACGGCCTTGCGCATCGCAACCCGGGCCCGGCCGCGGTCGCCCGCGTAGTCGTACGCCCGCGCGAGGCGGTACCAGCGGATCCAGTTGTGCGGATCCGCGTGCAGTTCCGCCCGAACGACCTCGAACAGTGCGTCGGCGGCGTCGCGTTCGATCCGGCCGGACGGGCGACGCGGCAGGTCGCTCACGTCGAGGTCCATATCCTGCTCCCGGGCCAATCGCACCAGCCGCTGGTGGGCGAAGCCGGCCTGCAGGATGCTGACCATGACCCAGACCCCGATCAGCGGCAGCGTGAGCAGCGCGACACCCAGTCCGACGGCGGCCAGTTCGCCGGTGTTGATGAACGCGAACGCGATTCGGCCGAGCAGGAGGAAGTACACGACCAGCGCCACGCACATGAGGCCGATGAGCACCTGTGTACGCAGGGCGCGCCGGTCGTCGGTCATGTCAGGTCGAGAAGCGGTTCGATACCGATGGTCAGGCCGGGACGCTCGGATACCTTGCGCACCGCCAGCAGGACTCCGGGAACGAACGAGGTGCGGTCGAGGCTGTCGTGCCGGATGGTCAGCGTCTCACCCTGGGTGCCGAACAGAACCTCCTGGTGGGCGACCAGGCCGGCCAGTCGGATCGAGTGCACGGGGATACCGTCGATGTCCGCGCCGCGCGCACCCTCCAGGCCGGTGCTGGTGGCATCGGGGTTGGGTGGCATGTGTTTTCGCGCGGCAGCGATGAGCTTCGCGGTGCGAGCCGCGGTGCCCGACGGGGCGTCCGCCTTATGAGGGTGGTGCAGTTCGATCACTTCGACCGATTCGAAGAACCGCGCCGCCCGCTGAGCGAAGTGCATGGACAGCACGGCGCCGATCGCGAAGTTCGGAGCGATCAGGACGGCCGACCCGGGCTTCTCCGCGAGCCAGTCCTGTACCTGCGAGATCCGCTCGTCGGTGAAGCCGGTGGTTCCGACGACCGCGTGAACGCCGTTGTCGATCAGGAACTTCAGGTTGTCCATCACGACACCGGGGTGGGTGAAGTCGATGCCGACGTCGGTCCGGGTGTCGACGAGCGCACTGAGCGGATCGCCGGCGTCGACGCCGGTAGTGAACGTCAGATCGTCGGCGGCCTCGACCGCCCGGACCATCGTCGCCCCGATCCTGCCCTTCGCGCCCAGCACGCCGACTCGCATGCGCTCACCCTAGTCGCACGCTCGCGCTGGGTCGGCAGACTTGTCGGTGCGTCGAACCGATGTTCGGCAGGGCCGCCCACTCGCAGCACTACCTGCCGGTGTTCGACGACCATTTCTTCGATTCGGTGTACTACCCGAGTCCAGACCACGTCGCCGGCCGCCCGTACGGATTGTGGGTGCAGAGGCAACAATGACCGAAATCTTGGGCGCAAGCCTCGCCATTTATGGCGGGGTGAGCCCATCCGGTGTGTCGGCGGGCGGAGCCCGGCGTTCAGAGTGGTCGGGCTTGGCCGTCGATGTATTGCTTGATG
>JAXHUG010000075.1:16423-37306 GCA_034189785.1 Actinomycetota bacterium | reverse complement strand
GACCGGGCCTCGTCGGGCAGGTGGCGATCAAGCGCGGAAGGGACGCAGCCGCAAGGCTGCCGAACAACCCCGAGACGGGGTGCGAGTCGCGTGACCACTAAAGATCACTCACTCGCAACGGGGCTCGTCGTGGTCGACGCCGACGTCCAAGAGGTGCTCGGCGTCCGGCGATCCGGGCGGGCAGCGCGCAACCATATCCGCGCCTTGCCGATGCGCGAGCGAGCTGCTCGCCGATCCCCGAACGAAGTTCCGGTGACGAGTGCCACCCCGGTGCTGCTGCTGGCCGGAAGCACGCGGTGACGCTTAACCTCGAACGCCATGACGGCACGCCGGCTGGCAGCGGTCGACGCCCAGAACCTGTGGATGTCGGCCAAGATGCCGAACGACCAGTTCCTGGTCTACGGCTTCGCCGGGCTTTCCCGAGACCTGCCGGGCGCAGTCGCCGCCGTCCTCGACCGGGCCCGGTCCTGCGGGGAACTGCGGCTGCGGGTGCGCGACCGGGGTCGGCTGATGTACCCGCAGTGGATCGAGGGTGGTGTCGACGACGCCCAGGTGCGCACGCAGACGGCCGTCGACTGGTCGGAGTGTCTGGCCGCGGTCACGGCGCTGACCGACGACCAACTCGACGCGCGGACGGCCGCCTGGCGGCTGCACGTGTTCAGCCCCGTGCGGGGAATGCCCGGAGTCGAGGGTGCGGGCGTCGTGGCGGTAATGCAGGTGTCGCATGCGCTCGCCGACGGGCGACGGTCCGCGGCGTTGGCGGCGTGGCTGTTCGGCAGGCCTGCGCCGGTCGACGCGGTGACGGTGGCGCCGTGGGAGTCGGCGACGCTTCCGCTGCGCACGGTCCGCGCGGCCCGCGCACACCGGCAGCTGATACGAGACGTGGCGACAGGAGCCGTTGTGGCGCAGGCAGGTTCGCGTCCCGTCTTGCGCAGCAACACCCGCCCGGACGGCAAGCGGGACCTGCGCACCGTGATCCGCCACCGCGCCGAATTGCCGGCCGGCACCGTCACCGTGTCGGTACTGGCCGCCGTCTCGCGTGCCCTGGCCGACCATCTGCGCGAACTCGGCGACGAACCGGCCACGCTCGGTGCCGAGGTGCCGATGTCGAGACCGGGTCCGCGACGGGCGCACAACCACTTCGGCAACGTCGGGGTCGGGCTGTACCCGGATCTGTCGTACGCCGAACGCGGTTCCCGCATCGCCGAGGATCTGGCGCAGCGCAGACAGCGGGCCGCCCACCCCGCGATGACGGCGGCCACCCTGGCGTCCGCCGCGGTTCCTGCGCCACTGGTGCGGTCGGGGGTTGCGGCCTTCGACCCGACGGTCCGCTCACCGACGGCGATCGGTAACACCGTCGTGTCGAGCGTCCACCGCGGTGCGGCCGACCTGTACTTCGGTGGGGCGCCGGTGGTGCTGACGACCGGCTGCCCGTCGTTGTCGCCGATGCAGGGCCTGACTCATGGTGTGCACGGTGTCGGGGACACCGTCGCGGTCAGCGTGCACGCCGCCGAGCCGGCCGTCGGCGACATCGACGCCTACGTCGACCGCCTGGCGGCCGCGCTGGACCGGCACGAATAGCGCGTGACCGCTGCGGTGGGTGGTCGCCGACGTAACAGATGGCCTAGGATTCTATTGCGTGACTGCCTACGATGTCGGCGTTCTGATCCTGCGAGTGGTGCTGGGCCTGACCATGGCCGCCCACGGCTACAACAAGTTCTTCGGCGACGGCCGGCTCCCCGGCACCGCCGGCTGGTTCGACAGCATCGGCATGAAGCCGGGCATGTTCCACGCTCGCGTCGCCGCCACCACGGAGATTGCCGCGGGCATCGGCCTGGCCGTCGGTCTGCTCACCCCGGTGCCTGCCGCGGGTTTCGTGGCGCTGATGCTGGTCGCCGCGTGGACCGTGCACCGCGCCAACGGCTTCTTCATCGTCAAGGAAGGCTGGGAGTACAACCTCGTCCTCGCCGCCGCGGCCGTCGCCGTCCCCGCGATCGGGCCGGGCAAGCTGAGCCTCGACTACGCCCTCTTCCACGGCACCGGTGTATGGGGTCTGGTGCAGGGCTGGTGGGGGTTGGTGATCGCGTTGGCTCTCGGCCTCGGCGGTGGCATCGGCCAGTTGGCGATCTTCTACCGCCCTCCGGCCAGGACCGGCGCCTGACGCCGCGGCGGAAGGGTCAGTCCATTACGTCTCGGACCTTGACGTCCTCCAGCCCCTGGAGTAGCAGTGCGCGTGCGGTGTCGAGGTGTTTCCGCCAATGCGCCTCGGCCGCAGCGCCGTCCCCGGACCGCATCAACTGCAGCAGTCGGCGGTAGGAGCGCATCAGCTTCTCGTAGTCGGTCTTCGACGGCGGATTGCTCTCCTTCATCGCGAACGCGGTGTGGCGCACGGTGATCTCGTGCAGCATGCCCGCCATGATGGTCAATGTGGCGTTGCCCGAGAGTTCGACCATACGGCGGTGGAAGTCGCCGGTCGTCTCGGCGAGCCGGCCCGACTGCCAGCTGTGCGCGACCTGCTCGTCGAGGGTCTGCTCGAGTTCGTCGAAGGCGGCGGTGTCGCCGGATTCGGTGAGCAACCGCACCGCCATCGGTTCGATGCCGGAGCGAGCGGTCATCACGTCGGCGATCGTGGCGCCGGACAGTTCCAGCAGCAGCCCCGCCGGGCGCGCGACGATCTCCGGACCGGGCACCCGCACCCGGGCGCCGGTGCGCGAACCGCGGCGCACCTCGACGAGGCGCTCGGATTCGAGCACCCGCACGGCCTCGCGCAATGTCGGCCTGCTGACGCCGAAGTGGGCCATCAGCTCGGCTTCGTTGGGCAGGAAGTCGCCCTCTTTGAGTTTGCCGTCGACCACCATGCGGCGGAGGGTGCCGGCGACCAGTTCCGCCGTCTTGGGGGAGCGGACAGCGGTCGCCGAAGGGCTCGCCCCGATCATGGGGGCCAGCGGTGTCGTTCGAGTCACCTGATCTCCCGGGGATGCGCCACGCCAGCCGACGGCCAGCTATATAACTCAGTAAACCATCTGATCAGGGTCCGCAGCCGGAGGCTGACCCCACCAACCAGTAGGTTGACCTAGTAAACCTTGTCCTCTACCGTCGTGTCCAAGTGTGTGGAGCGGTATCCAACTTCGAAGGAGAAGTGTCATGGCTGAAGCCGTCATCGTCGAGGCAGTACGGTCGCCTGTCGGCAAGCGCAACGGCGGTCTGTCGGGGGTACACCCGGCCGAACTGTCCGCGCAGGTGCTCAGCGGCTTGGTGGAGCGCGCCGGAGTGGACCCCGCGCTCGTCGACGATGTCATCTGGGGCTGCGTCACGCAGGCCGGTGAGCAGGCGCTCGACATCGCCCGCACCGCGGTGCTGTCCGCTGGCTGGCCCGAGACCGTTCCCGGTGTGACCGTCGACCGTCAGTGCGGCTCCAGCCAGCAGTCGCTGCACTTCGCCGTCGCCGGTGTGGTGGCGGGTCACTACGACGTGGTCGTGGCCGGCGGCGTCGAGTCGATGTCGCGGACCCCGATGGGTTCCTCGCTGGCCAACGGTGGAAACCCCTACGGCGAGTCGTTCAAGGCCCGCTACAGCCAGACCCCGAACCAGGGCGTGGGCGCCGAGATGATCGCCGAGCAGTGGGGGTTCAGCCGCGCCCAGCTCGACGAGTTCTCCCTGCGTTCGCATGAGAAGGCCGCCGCCGCACAGGATTCCGGCGCCTTCAAGGACCAGATCGTAGGCATCAAGACCAAGGACGCGGACGGCAACGACACCGTTGTGCTCGACGACGGCGGTATCCGTCGCGGCGGCACCGTCGAGTCGATGGCCAAGATCAAGCCCGCGTTCAAGGAGGACGGCGTGATCCATGCCGGCAACTCCAGCCAGATATCCGACGGTTCGGCCGCGCTGCTGATCATGTCGGCGGAGAAGGCCAAGGACCTCGGCCTCAAGCCGCTGGCCAAGGTGCACACCGCGGTGCTCGCCGGCGCCGACCCGATCATCATGCTGACCGCGCCGATCCCGGCCACCCAGAAGGCGCTGAAGAAGTCGGGGCTGAGCCTCGACCAGATCGGCGCGTTCGAGGTCAACGAGGCCTTCGCGCCAGTGCCGATGGCGTGGCTCAAGGACATCGGGGCCGACGAGTCCACGCTCAACCCCAACGGAGGCGCGATCGCGCTCGGCCACCCGCTCGGTGGCTCCGGTGCGCGCATCCTGACGACGCTGCTGTACCACATGCGCGACAATGACATCCAGTACGGTCTGCAGACGATGTGCGAGGGCGGCGGCCAGGCCAACGCGACCATCCTCGAACTGCTGTGACCGAAGCTGCCGCCCCCGGCGCGATCACCGAGCGCCGGGGGAACGTTCTGATCATCATGATCAACCGCCCCGAGGCCCGGAACGCGGTCAATGCGTCGGTGTCCGTCGGGGTGGGCGACGCGGTGCAGGCTGCGCAGGAGGACCCGGAGATCCGGGCCGTCATCCTGACCGGCGCCGGAGACAAGTCCTTCTGTGCCGGAGCCGATCTCAAGGCGCTTTCGCGCGGCGAGAGCCTGTTCCACCCCGACCACTCGGAGTGGGGCTTCGCCGGGTACGTGCGCCACTTCATCGACAAACCGACGATCGCCGCGGTCAACGGCACCGCGCTCGGCGGAGGCACCGAGCTGGCGCTGGCCAGCGATCTGGTGGTCGCCGAGGACCACGCGAAATTCGGTCTCCCCGAGGTGAAGCGGGGCCTGATCGCCGGTGCCGGTGGCGTGTTCCGCATCGTCGAGCAGCTGCCGCGCAAGGTCGCGCTCGAGCTGATCTACACCGGTGAGCCGATCAGTGCGGCCGACGCGCTGCGCTGGGGTCTGGTCAACGATGTGGTGCCCGACGGCACCGTGGTGGACGCCGCGCTCAGACTGGCCGAGCGGATCACCTGCAACGCGCCGCTGGCCGTGCAGGCCAGCAAGCGGGTGTCCCATGGCGCCGTCGACGGTGTCGTCGGCAGCGACGAGCCGTTCTGGAATCAGACGTTCAGCGAGTTCTCGACGCTGCTGAAGACCCAGGACGCCATGGAAGGGCCGCTGGCCTTCGCGCAGAAACGCGAGCCGGTCTGGAAAGCCAGGTAGGCGAAGTAAGCCAAGTGAGGATCAACAATGAAGCGAACGATTTACGACCCCGAGCACGAGGCGTTCCGCGAGACCGTCAAGGAGTACATCGAGCGTGAGCTCGTGCCCAACCACGACAAGTGGGAGGCCGAGCGCATCGTCGACCGGTCGGCGTACACGGCGGCGGGCAAGTACGGGCTCATCGGGTTCAACATGCCCGAGGAGTTCGGCGGCGGCGGTTCCGACGACTTCCGGTTCAACGCGATCATCGACGAGGAGATCGCCACGGCCGGGGTGCACGGACCGGCGCTGAGCCTGCACAACGACGTCGTCGGGCCGTATTTCAAGGACCTGACCAACGACGAGCAGAAGAAGCGTTGGCTGCCCGGCATCGCCAGCGGCGAGGCGATCATCGCGGTCGCGATGACCGAACCCGGCGCGGGCAGCGACCTCGCAGGCATCCGCACCTCGGCGGTCCGCGACGGTGACGACTGGATTGTCAACGGCTCCAAGACCTTCATCTCCTCGGGCATCAACTGCGACCTGTGCGTCGTGGTCGCCCGCACCGATCCGGAAGCCGGGCACAAGGGCTTCACGCTGCTGGTGGTCGAGCGCGACATGGAGGGCTTCAGCCGCGGCCGCAAGCTCGACAAGATGGGCCTGCACAGCCAGGACACCTCCGAATTGCACTTCGAGAACGTGCGGGTGCCGAACGCCAACGTCCTCGGCAAGGAGGGTCGCGGCTTCTACCACCTGATGCAGAACCTGCCTTCGGAGCGGCTCTCGATCGCGATCTCGGCGATCGCCGGGGCGCGCGCGGTATTCCAGGAGACGCTGCAGTACAGCAAGGACCGCAAGGCGTTCGGGCAGCCGATCGGCAGCTTCCAGCACAACCGCTTCCTGCTCGCCGAGATGGAGACCGAACTCGAGGTCACCGAGAACTACATCGACCGCTGCCTGCAGGGTGTCGTCGACGGTGAGCTGACCGCGGTCGAGGCGGCCAAGGCCAAGTGGTGGGCGACCGAGGCGGCCAAGAAGGTCGTCGACCAGTGCGTGCAGCTGCACGGTGGTTACGGCTACATGATGGAGTACCGCGTCGCGCGTGCCTACGTCGACGGGCGCATCCAGACGATCTTCGGTGGCACCACCGAGATCATGAAGGAGATCATCGGCCGCGACCTGGGAGTCTAACCCCGCTCGCGGTGAAGCGTCAGCCGATCGGTGCGTCCGCGGCGGGGATGTCGGCCGCGGTGGCGGGGGTTTGCTCGGCCGGCAGCGGGGTGGTCGCCGTCGTCGGGGTGGTCGCCGTCGTCGGGGTGGTCGCCGTCGTCGGGGTGGTCGCCGTCGTCGAGGTGCCGGACGGGGTGACCGCCGTCGGAGCGGACGCCGGGTCGAGCACGGTGTCGATCAGGTAGATGCGGGCGTTCTCGGCCGCGATGCCGCCGCAGATCACCTTGGCGGTGTCGTTGACCTTGATGTCGCCGTTGGTGCCCACGATCTCGATGTCGGCGCCCTGCTGGGTGGCGCGCTGACCCTTCACGTCGGCCGGGCCGAGCAGGCCGAGGAACACGTGGTAGTAGTCCAGGTCGGTCAACGCGGCCGGGTTGCTCTTGAGCGCCTCGAGCTGCTCCGGCGGGAGCTTCGCGAACGCCTCGTTGGTCGGGGCGAACACGACGTACGGGCCGTTGTCGAGCACCGAGGCGACGTTCACGGCGGGGTTCAGCCCACCGGAGACCGCGGAACTGAAGGTGCTGATGTCCGGGATCTGGGCGAGCACCTGGCTGACCGGCTGGCTGACGAAGGTCTCCCAGTTGGGCACGGCGGCGCGGAAGGGATCACAGTCGCCCTCGAGGTTGGGAACCGGGACTTCCATGGTCGCCGGTTCGGCCTGGGCGGTGACCGAAAGGGGCAGCGACACGGCGATGGCGGCGATGCCCACGGCTGCGCCCAGAGTCCTGGTACGGGTCTTCACGATCGGCTCCTCAGCTCGTCAGGACGCCTGCCGATGGGCGGCGTCGGGCCGGCTACCTATGCGGCGCCGTCTCGGATCGTAAGGGCACGGATTGGTAACGGCCAACTCGGCCCCTCGCCGCGGAGCCGCCGGAACGACGGTGACCTGCGGCGATGCGGTTTGTAACGTTGGTTGTCTCACACTTCCCCCCGCCCCTACGATGACGCCATGCCGGAATCGCTGATTGTCGCCCTGGGCGAGCACGCGCCCGAATTCCACGACACCGCGTGGGTGGCGCCGAATGCCGCCGTGATCGGGTGGGTGAAACTGTCCGCCAAGGCCAGCGTCTGGTACGGCGCCACCCTGCGCGCCGAGGCCGAGCCCATCGAGATCGGCGCGGGCAGCAACATCCAGGACGGGGTGACCATCCACGTCGACCCGGGTTTCCCCGTTTGCGTCGGCGCCAACGTCAGCGTCGGGCACAACGCGGTGCTGCACGGGTGCACGATCGAGGACGACTGCCTGATCGGAATGGGCGCCGTCGTCCTCAACGGAGCTCGGATCGGTCGTGGTTCGTTGGTCGCTGCCGGGGCGGTGGTCGCCCAGGGCGTCGAGGTTCCGCCCGGATCACTGGTGGCCGGCGTCCCGGGCAAGGTTCGGCGCGAACTCAGCGAGGCGGAGGTCGACGGCAACCGCACCAACGCCGTGCTCTATCAGCACCTGGTGGACAAACACCGCTAACCTGCCGGGCGGACATGGACGGCCCCGCGGTCATCCGCCACCTGTCCGCACCGGGCCCGTAGCGGCCACCGTGGCCGCGGTGGCCGCCGGAGTGTTCGTGGTCAGCAAACCGAGATCGGGGGGTTCCCGCTCGCCCGACCTGGGTACCTAGGGACGGTGAAAAACGTGCGAGTCCTGGTCACCGGAGCCACCGGATATGTGGGATCGCGTCTGGTCGGCGCCCTGCTGGACGGCGACGCCGACGTGGTGGTGGGGAGCCGGACCCCTGACCGCTTGCGCGCCTTCGGGTGGTACGACGGCGTGACCTCGGTCGCACTCGATGCCCAGCAGCCGCAGTCGCTCAAGCAGGCGCTCGCCGACGCTGGACCCGTCGACGTCATCTACTACCTGGTTCACGCGATAGGTCAGCCCGACTTCCGCGTTACCGACAACCGGGCCGCCACCAACGTCGCCGAAGCCGCCCGGGAGGCCGGCGTCAAACGCATCGTCTACCTCGGCGGTTTCGTCCCCACCGACGAGAGGCTCTCCGAGCATCTGGCCGGGCGAGCCGAGGTCGCCGAGGCGCTCACCGTCCCGGGCGGTCCCGACGTCGTATGGCTGGGGGCGGCGATCATCATCGGTGCGGGATCCACGTCCTTCGAGATGCTCCGCTACGTCGCCGACCGCTTCCTGGTGCTGCCCATGCCCAAGTGGGCGGCCAATCCCATCGACCCGATCTCGATCCGCGACGCCCTGCACTACCTGGTGGCCGCCGCTGACATCGACAAGGTACCCGCGGGCGCCTACGACATCCACGGCCCGGACACCACCACCTACGGGGAGCTGCTGCAGAAGTACGCCCGGCTGGCCGGTAGGTGGCGCGCCCCGCTGCCCGTGCGCGGCATCGACACCTCGGTGGTCTCCCAGCTGAGTGGGCTGGTGCTGCCTGTGCCCGGCGGGCTGGCCGGTGACCTCATCAAAAGCCTCGATCACCCGATGACCGCCTCCAAGGAGGGGCTGCGCGACTTCGTCGAGGATCCGTCGGGCGGGTTGACCGGAATCGACGAAGCGATCCGACGTTCCCTGTCCCCGCAACGTCCGCGACCGGTCAACCGGCTGGTCGATGTCCACCACCTCGCCGACACCGATCCGGACTGGGCCGGCGGCGACAACGAACGCATCACGCGGCTGGCGCGGACCGTCACCCCGCCCATCGCCCGACCGGCGCTCGGACTGCTGGGTCTGCTCCCCGGGCCGGTGGCGGCCGCGACGCGCACCGGCCTGGACACCCTCGTCAACCTGGTACCGAAAGGGCATTCGGCATGACCGAAACCGACCGAGCGTCACCGACCCCCGCGCCGTGCGACGAACAGACCGGTTTTCTCCGGGAGGCACGCGACGTCGTGACGAGCGTGGCCACCCCGGCCGGTGAATGGCCGGGGGTGATCCGTCGCCGCCGGATCACCGTCGCGATTTTCGTCGTGATCGGCTTCGGTCTGCTCGGTTACTCGCTGTCGATCCAGCCGGGGGACCCCGACTTCTACTGGTTCACCGCCGGACTCGCCGTCTTCTGGACCGTGGGCGCATTCCTCTCCGGCCCACTTCACCTGGGCCGCATCTGTTTTCGGAGTCGCAATCAGCGGCCGGTGATCACCGGCACCGCCGTCGGGCTGGTGCTCGGCGGTTCGTTTGTGGTCGCGGCGCTGGTGGCCCGCGAGATCCCTTTGATGGCCGAGTACGCCGTGCGGGTGCTCGAACACGCCAACCAGGGTGCGCTGTGGTTGGTCGTTGTGATCACTGTGGTCAACGGCCTGGCCGAGGAACTCTTCTTCCGCGGTGCGCTGTACACCTCACTGGGGTACCGCCGAAACGGGTGGTGGGCGGTGCTCTGGTCGACGGCGGTGTACGTCGTGGTGACGGGTGTGAGCACGCAGAACTTCATGCTGGGCATCGCGGCGATCGTGCTTGGCACCGTGTGCGCGCTCGAACGCCGCGCGACCGGGGGGGTACTCGCACCCATGCTCACCCACTTCTTCTGGGGTCTGGTCATGGTGCTCGCGCTGCCCCCGATCTTCGGCGTCTGACCCGTCAGCGAATGTCCCCTCAGTACACAATCGGGGCCGTCAAGGCACCTCGGCGGCCGGCCGGGTCGCTCAGCGATCGGTGAAGGAGGCGTTGCGGCGTTCCCGGAAAGCCCTTGCGCCCTCGCGGAAGTCGTGTGACGCCAGCAGCGCCAGCTGTCCCTCGCTCTCGCGTCCCAGCGCGCCTTCGAGCTCGGTCAGGGTCGCCGCGTTGATCGCCTGCTTGGTCTTCCGCAGCGCCACCGCCGGACCCGCTTTCAGCGCCGCCAGCACCTTGTCGACCTCGGCGTCGAACGCCTCGGCGGAGTGTACCGCGGTCACCAGCCCCCAGTCGTAGGCCTCCGAAGCCGAGATCCGCTCGGCCAGCAGCGCGATCCGCATCGCGCGGATCCGGCCCACCGCCGCGGCGAACAGCGCCGACGCACCCCCGTCGGGCATCAATCCGATCTTGGTGAACGCCAGCATGAAAAACGCCTTCTCCGAGGCGATCACGACGTCACTGGCCAACGCGAGCGAGGCCCCGACCCCGGCGGCCGGCCCCTGCACCACCGCGACCACCGGTTTGGGCACCGCGACGATCGCGCGCACCGCGCGGTTGGTCGCGTCGAGCACGGCGTTGATCCCGATCTCGGCCCTCTTCGCCTGATCGTCTTCGCCGATGCCCGCACCGGAACTGAATCCGCGCCCGGCACCGCCGAGTCGCACCACCTTCACCGCCGGGTCGCCGGCGGCCCGGTCCAGCGCATCGGCCACGCCGTTGAGCATGTCGGCGGTCAGCGAGTTGAGGCTGTCGGGCCGGTTGAGCGTCACTGACAGCACCCCGTCGTCGAGTCGCACAATGAGGTCGTCGATGCTGGCGTAGGTGCCGGTACCCGAGTCGGTGGGCGTCATGGCTACACCTTCGCATGAGTGGGCCGATAGCCCGTGGCCGGTCGAGCAGGTTATCCAAGTAAGCTATGTCGCGGTCGACTACTCCGAAGGGGCGGTAGAAATGGCGGGACCACTGCAGGGACTGCGTGTCGTGGAATTGGCCGGTATCGGTCCTGGACCGCACGCGGCGATGATCCTGGGCGACCTGGGCGCGGACGTGGTCCGCATCGAGCGCCCCGGGAAGGGTCCGGGGATCCCGGCCAAGGGAACCGATCAGCTGCTGCGCAACCGGCGATCGGTCGGGGCCAACCTCAAGTCCGACGAGGGCCGTGAGCTGGTGCTGCGGCTGATCGCCAAGGCCGACGTGCTCATCGAGGGCTTCCGGCCGGGTGTCACCGAACGGCTCGGACTGGGCCCGGAGGACTGCGCGAAGGTCAACGAACGCCTGATCTACGGCCGGATGACGGGCTGGGGGCAGACGGGCCCGCGCAGTCAGCAGGCCGGTCACGACATCAACTACATCTCGCTCAACGGTGTGCTGCACGCCGTCGGCCGCGCCGGCGAGCGTCCGGTGCCGCCGCTGAACCTGGCGGGCGACTTCGGCGGTGGGTCGATGTTCCTGCTCGTCGGCATCCTCGCCGCGCTGTGGGAGCGGGAGCGTTCCGGTAAGGGTCAGGTCATCGATGCGGCCATGGTCGACGGCTCCAGCGTGCTCGCCCAGATGATGTGGGCGTTCCGTGCGATGGGCATGTGGTCCGACGAGCGCGGGGTAAACATGCTCGACACCGGTGCGCCCTACTACGACACCTATGACACCTCCGACGGCCGCTACGTCGCCGTCGGCGCGATCGAACCGCAGTTCTACGCCGAGATGCTCGATAAGCTGGGCCTTGATCCGGCCGAACTGCCCGACCAGCACGACATGAGCCGCTGGCCGGAACTGCGCGCCCGTCTCACCGCGGCGTTCGCCGAACACGACCGCGATCACTGGACGAAGGTCTTCGCCGGCAGCGACGCGTGCGTCACGCCGGTGCTCTCCTTCGCCGAGGTGGAAGACGAACCGCACAACACCGAACGCGACACCTTCTACCGCGAGGGCGACTTCCTGTTCCCGGCGCCCGCCCCGCGCTTCTCCCGGACCACGACGTTGAGGCCGACTCCCCCCGGCGTGCCCGGCGCCGACACCGAAGCAGTCCTCAACGACTGGGTCTGATCCGAACGTTCGATCTCAACCAACAGAAAGGTCTGTGCGAGTGGAAATCAAAGACGCCGCCGCCGTCGTCACCGGCGGAGCATCGGGTCTCGGCCTGGCCACCACGAAGCGGCTGCTCGACCGGGGCGCCTCGGTCGTGGTGATCGACCTCAAGGGTGAAGAGGTCGTCAAGGAACTCGGCGACCGAGCCAAGTTCGTGCAGGCCAACGTCACCGACCCCGAACAGGTCAGCGCCGCGCTCGACGCCGCGGAGGAGATGGGCCCGCTGCGCATCAACGTCAACTGCGCCGGAATCGGCAACGCGATCAAGACCCTGAGCAAGAACGGTGCCTTCCCGCTCGACGAATTCAACAAGGTCATCCAGGTCAACCTGGTCGGCACCTTCAACGTCCTGCGCCTGGCAGCCGAGCGGATCGCCAAGACCGATCCCATCGGCGAAGAGCGCGGCGTCATCATCAACACCGCCTCGGTGGCGGCGTTCGAGGGCCAGATCGGGCAGGCCGCGTACTCGGCGTCCAAGGGCGGCGTGGTCGGCATGACCCTGCCCATCGCCCGCGACCTGTCGCGTGAGCTGATCCGCGTCTGCACCATCGCCCCCGGCCTGTTCAAGACCCCCCTGCTGGGCTCGCTGCCCGAGGAGGCGCAGAAGTCGCTCGGCCAGCAGGTCCCGCACCCCGCGCGGCTCGGCGATCCGGACGAGTACGCCGCGCTGGCCGCGCACATCGTGGAGAACCCGATGCTCAACGGCGAGGTGATCCGCCTTGACGGGGCGATCCGGATGGCGCCGAGGTAAACGGATAACCCGGCACACCAAGTTCACCGGGACAAGTTCACCGGGACAAGTTCACCCAGACCTGTGGAAATCCTCAACCGGGGCGGCCAGTTGGAGGACGTGAAGGCTCCGGTCGCCGGGAAACGCGGCGTGAAGATCTACGAGATCGGCGATCCGGTAAGTCGGACAGTCGAGCAGGCCGAAACAGTTCATCGCTGGTGGGCTGGTTGAACCCGTCGCCGAGCTGGTCACGGGACTGACGCAGGTCAACAGTTGACCGCGCAAGGGGCAGCAAACAGCTGATGGACACGCGCGCCGGGCCCGGCGCGCATGTTCATCCGGCTTGAGCGAGCGGGCTCCAGCCGTCGAGTTGTTCGGAGGTGTCTCCCTCGACGAGGAAATCGCCGTGGTAGAGATCCTCGAAATCAACCTTGATGACATCGGCACTGGTGTCGTCGATCCACATGAAACTGAGCCTATGAGTCACCATTAAGGAATCATTGAGTCACGATTCGGAAAATGGTGGCAATCCTACTGCTGGGTAGGTTTCCAGCCAGTAGGTGTCGTGAGGTGAATGGGATTGGTCCTGTCGAGACCAATCCAGGTCACTGCGGCGGCCACGATCGCCACCGCCGCCGACGCCACCGACGCGCTGCACCAGCCTCCCGGCCGCCGCCTCGGTGATGACGGGCTCGTTCGCCGCGCTGATCCGCATGCTGCCGGTGCCGGCCTTCATGCATCTGATGGGCCGCTGGAACTGGTGGGCACTCAAGCCGCTGGCGCGCCTGCACGAACGCTTCGGCATCAGCGAATCCGCCGAACCCGAGTATGCCGAACCGGTGGCGGCACGCCCGGCCTGAGGGGAGGATGGGACCAGTGAGCGCCGACGTCGACAACCCGTTCTTCGCCCGCCTGTGGACGGCCATGTCCGGTCACGAGACCGAGGAGATGCGGCGACTACGCGCAGCCAACCTCGCCGGACTGGCCGGCCGGGTGCTCGAGGTCGGCGCGGGCACCGGAACCAACTTCGCGTACTATCCGCCGGCGGTGACCGAAGTGGTCGCCATCGAACCGGAGCGCCGTCTGGCCGCGCGCGCCCGCGAGGCCGCGGCGCAGGCCCCCGTCCCGGTGACCGTCGCCATGGACAGCGTCGAGGACTTCAGTACCGCAGAGCCGTTCGACACCGCAGAGCCGTTCGACGCGGTCGTGTGCTCGCTGGTGCTGTGTTCGGTCGACGACCTGGACGGCGTTCTGCGCGAACTGAACTCGCTGTTGCGGCCCGGCGGCGAACTGCGCTACCTCGAACACATCGCGGAGACCGGCGCGCGGGCGGGTCTGCAGAGGGTCGCCGACGCCACGGTGTGGCCCAGGATGATGGGCAACTGCCATACCCACCGCCACACCGAGACGGCGATCACCGCGGCGGGCTTCCGGGTCGAGGAGGCCCGGCGGGAACGGATGCTGCCGTCCTGGGTGCCGCTGCCGGTGTCGGAGTTGGCGGTGGGCCGGGCCGTGCGGCCCGCCTGATTCCGGCGGCGTTCTACGGCAGTAGATCGGGAAGGCGTTGCAGCAAGGTCGGCAACGCGCCCGCGGCGGTCTCGCGCAGTGACACCGTCGCGCTGTCCGACAGCGGTGTGCGTTCCGGGTTGACCTCGACGACCGCCGTCCCGCGGGCCAGTGCCATCTCGGGTAGACCGGCTGCGGGGTAGACGATCGACGACGTGCCCACGACGACCACCATGTCGGCGGTGAGCACGGCGTGGACCGAGCGCTGCCAGGCGGTCTCGGGCAGCGCCTCGCCGAACCACACGACGTTGGGGCGGATCAGCCCACCGCACGGGCACTGCGGCGGATCGACCGACTCGACGGGTTCGGGCATGGCGGGCAGGTTGCCCTCGAAACGGGAACCACAGGCGTCGCACTGGAATTCGAACAGACTGCCGTGCAGGTGGTAGACGTTGCGGCTGCCGGCCCGCTCGTGCAGATCGTCGACGTTCTGGGTGACCACGTGCACGTCGGCGTGGTCCTGCCAGGCCGCGACGGCGTGGTGGCCGTTGTTGGGCTGCACCGTGTCCATCATGTAGTGGCGCCACAGGTACCAGGCCCACACCTTCTCCGGATTCGCCCGCCACCCGTCGGCGCTGGAGATCTCGTACGGATCGACCTTGGCCCACAGCCCCGTCTCGACGTCACGGAAGGTCGGCACCCCGCTCTCCGCGGAGATGCCGGCCCCGCTGAGCACCGTCACCTGCACATGACCAATTTAGCCGGTGCAGGAGATACTGGGCACGTGGCCGGTTTGGCGGAGTGGGTGTCGCTCGACGCGCGAGCGGCCCGCCCGTTGTTCCACCAATTGCGCACCCAGATCATCGACGCCGTCCGCGACGGCAGACTCACGCCGGGGACCCGGCTGCCGCCGGTGCGTGAGCTCGCCGGCCAGATGGGCCTCGCGGTCAACACGGTGGCGCGGGCGTACCGCGAACTGGAGACGGCGGGGGTCCTCGAGACACGTGGACGGTTCGGCACCTTCGTCTCGCGTGTGGATCCCGCCGACACGGCGATGGCAACCGCCGCGCAGAACTACGTCGAGACGGCGAGGGCGCTGGGCATCGAGAAGTCGGCGGCGCTGCGGTACGTGGAGTCCGCGTTCGACTGAGGCCGTCCGCCCTCGGTCAGCCGAATTCGAGCAGGGTCCAGACCGGGCGCACGGGCATCGAACACCGGGATCCGCTGAACCGTCCACAGCAGCGCGTTCAGCAACCGTCCGCGACCCACGGGCAGCGGTACGTCTTGTACGGCGCGAACGCCGGGCACGCTGTCCGGCAGCGCGGCGGCCCCACCGGGGGTGAGGCTGAACGGCATCGGAGGCACCCTGTACCGCAACGACGTTCGCATACCCTGGCGCGCCCACCGGGCGAACCACGACGGCGGCGGATCGAACATCATCTGAGCACCGGGGAACCGCTGCGCGCACGCCCGGATGAGCGACATGGCCTCGTCGGGCTGCAGGTACATCAGCAGTCCCTCGGCGAGCGCGACGACGGTGAGCAACGCCGTCTCCGAGACCCCGGTCAGCGCGCTGCCGTTCACCTTCGGCGGTGTGTTCGTCACCGCCGAATCTACCGAACGCGGTACCTTGTCCAGGGTGCGCAGGTTGCGGGTGGTGGTCGAGGACTGCAGCGCTTCCAGCCCATCGTCTTGCCGACGGCGGTGTCCAGCGTGGCGGCCTTCGGCACCTGCCGGTGCACGACACCCTCGCCGCCACCACCTCGGCCATCGTGAGGTGGCCATCGTGAGGTGGCCATCGTGAGGTGGCCATCGTGAGGTTGACGCCGCCGACGTTGATGTCGGCGCGGGAACGCCACGAAACGTGTCATGACGTGACGGTACCGAGGAACGTAGGCTCGCAGTATGGTGCGCCAGGTGTTCGACGACAAACTGTTGGCCGTGATCAGCGGTAACTCGCTGGGGGTGCTCGCCACCATCAAACGCGACGGCCGCCCGCAGTTGTCGAACGTCTCCTACCACTTCGACCCTCGGGCGGTCGCGATCGAAGTGTCGATCACCGAACCCCGCGCCAAGACGCGCAACCTGCGCCGCGATCCGCGGGCGTCGATCCACGTCAGCGCCGACGACGGATGGGCCTACGCCGTCGCCGAGGGTGACGCGATCCTCACCCCACCCGCCGCCTCACCGGACGACGACACCGTCGAGGCGCTGATCGCGTTGTACCGCAACATCGCCGGCGAACACCCCGACTGGGACGACTACCGTCGCGCGATGGTCGACGACCGCCGGGTGCTGCTGACCCTGCCGATCACCCACCTGTACGGGATGCCGCCGGGCCTGCGGTAAACGGGGCGAGCCGAACAGGGCGGCGGGTGCGCGCACGCGTTACGCTGCCGGCGTGTTGCGTCCTGCAAGTTGGACTGGACTGGTGGGTGAGAGTTCCGTCCCGGTAGGTAGCGGAGCGCCGGGTAGCAGGCTCCGGTTTGTCGTCGGGAGGCGGTGGGCGGGTGCTTCCGGGGTGCGGGGTGCGGCACGTGCACATAGTTCAGTCGGGAACAGGAGAGGCCCGTCTGCCTGGCCTGTGTCGGGCAAACACCAGTGGTATAAGCCGATGGTGAAAGCTCTTGGAGGGCAGCGGGAGTGCGAGGGGGTCGTAGTACCGCTGATCGGCGTGATGAACGCGCCGGCAGGGAAGGGCCCCTGTTTTGATCACGTGGGCGACGTGGGTAAGTGCGGGGGCATGGCCGGGTCCGCCCGGTCCAATTTCCCCGGCAGGTCATCGCTTGCCGTAGCCGACGACGAGCCGTTGTGTGGCGTGGACCGCATGTTGCGTGAGTTGCACCGGCAAGGCCGCCAAGAAGTTCCGCCGGATCGGCTGGTACGTCACGAGGCGTCTGGTCCGCTTGATGGTCAAGAAGCCGGGCCGATCAGTGGACCGAACAGTGGTCCAACGGGCACGGCCTGCACCGGCTTCGCGGCACCATCCGCTATCCGAAGGCTGCGTAACCATGTCCAGAAGCTAACTTGGGCGGGTCCTCTCCCGCGACAGGATGGCGATCAGGCACACCGTGGCGAGCGCCGCGACGGCGATCGCGAATCCCACGCCCGCGGTCTGCAACCCGACCGCCTGCGCGGTCAGACCCTCACCGATCACCGGCAGCGAGATCGCCACATAGGCGGCGACGAAGTAGGTGGAGTTGACCTCGGCGCACCGCCCCGGTGGGGTGCGTTCGGCAACGGCGGCCAGGCCGCGACTGAAACTCATCCCCTGACCGGCACCGGCGATCACCGCCGCGGCGATGAGGCCCGGCAGTGACGAGAAGCGCAGCGCTGCAGCCAGAACCGCCATCCCGACCACGAGGATGGCGCAACCGGCGGCCACCGCCCGCGACGGCGGGACCCGGTTGGCGGCCACCTGGGTCACGGCCGATGCGGCGAAGATCGAGCAGGCGATCGCGCCGGCCACCGCATGGTTCCCGATCCCGACGACCTCGGCGAGAAACGACGGCGCCACGGCGGTGAACAACCCGGTGACCGCGAAGCCGGCGAAGGCCGCCAGCGCGGCGATCACGAAGACCGACCGCGCCTCGGGCGGAACGGAGAGCCGCTGCAGCCCGATGCGGCCCCTCCGCGGTGACGTCTCGGGGACGACGAACACCGCGACACCGGCCAGCACCGCCATCGCGATGTGGACGGCGAACACCAGGTCCAGGGGTTGCGGGGCGTACTGGACGAGCAGACCGGCGAGCAACGGACCCGCACCCAACCCGCCGATGTTGGCGACCGTTGCCACCGCGGCCGCTCGTGAGCGCCAGCGTTGCGGGGCGGCCTCGATGACCGCTGCCGTTCCCGTCCCGGTGAAGACGCCCGCCGACAGTCCTGACAGCACGCGCCCGACCAGCAACATCGCCACCGAATCGGCGACCAGGAAGACCAGCGCGCTGGCGATCGCGAACCCCACACCGGCCAACAGCATGGGCCGTCGGCCGACGGCGTCCGACCACCGCCCGAAGACCAGCAGTGCGACCAGCACGCCGCCGGCGTACGCCGCATAGATGACCGTGGTGGTCAGCACCGCGAAGTCCATCCGGTCGGCGTAGAGGGCGTAGAGCGGAGTGGGCACCGTGGTGCCGAGCATGGTCACCGCGAATGCATAGGCCAGCAGTGCGAAGGCGTATCGGCTCAGTGGGCGCGGCACGGCATCCGACGGTAGGGGACGGTCGGCAACGGCTTCGCGCCGAGTGCGGGGCATGCGAGGTGCAACGCCGTTCGCATTTGTGGCCACGGCCGCGGTGACATCCCAGCGACCGCGGCGACATCCCAGACGACACTGTCGCTCCTCGCCCGGCAACTCATACAGGTATCCACCGAGAAACCCTCGCGACCTCTGTGTGCTGATCGTGGTGCTGATCGTGGTACCTACTGAACGGGGCAGGCGTACTTTCTGGCCACGTCCATCACCCGTTCCTGCGCTCCGGGGCCGATGACCCCTTGGGCAGCCAGTTCCCAACCGATGTATCCCGGTAGGCCGCCGATGCACGCCTGGTGAGCGACGCGCCACGCGGTGTCAGGATTCAGGTTGTAGCCATTGCGTTGCAGACCTTGCAGGTACTCGTCGAACGCCGGTGTGCCCTGGTCTGGAATCGCGTGAGCGGTGCCCGCCAAGCCAATAGCGGTGACGACCGCCCCAACAAGAGGTGCCAGCAACCGTCTCATGTCCGTCTCCTGTCCGTCTCCCGGGGGCGTATCCACCGGTCATCGGCTAAAACGATCGCACAACCCACCGACACGGACCGCCGGTCCCCCACGCACCTAGACTGGCCGGGTGCCCCCCTTGCAGCTGGTCCAGGACCCGGAAGCCGACGCGCTCCTGGAATCCAACCCGTTCGCGTTGCTGGTCGGCATGCTGCTCGATCAGCAGATAGCCATGGAGGCGGCGTTCGCGGGGCCCAAAAAGATCGCCGACCGGATGGGCGGTGTCGACGCCTGCGAGATCGCCGACCACGACCGGGAGGCGTTCGCTGAGTTGTGTTCGAGAACCCCTGCGGTGCACCGGTTTCCCGGTTCGATGGCCAAACGCATCCAGGCGCTGGCGCAACTGATCGTCGAGCGCTACGACGGTGACGCCGCCGGCCTGTGGACCTCAGGTGACCCCGACGGCGCCGAGGTGCTGCGCCGGCTCAAGGCGCTGCCGGGGTTCGGCGAGCAGAAGGCGAAGATCTTTCTCGCGCTGCTGGGCAAGCAGTACGGCGTGACGCCACCCGGTTGGCGTGAGGCCGCCGGTGACTACGGCAAGGCCGGGACCTACATGTCGATCGCCGACGTGACCGATCCCGGTGCCCTGGAGAAGGTGCGCTCGTACAAGAAGCAGGCGAAGGCCCGGGCGAAAGAACAGGCCAAGGCGGCGAAGGGCTGAGGCGCCGGGACTGCTGGGAGATCACGATTTCCGGCTTGAATTCAGGCGGTCACGCGATCTGTGCGCATACTCGGTGACTCGTATGCCGACATGCGAATAGGCTGAGACGCATGAAGACACACTTGGACTGCCCGTGCGGTGAGGCCATCACCGGTAAGGACGAAGAGGATCTGGTCGAGAAGGCGCAGAAGCATCTGTCGGAGGCGCATCCCGGCCGCGAGTACGACCGCGATGCCATCCTGTTCATGGCTTACTGATCCACCAACGAGAAATCCCCGGCCGCAACCGCGACCGGGCATTTGTCGTCTGAGCGTCAGGGCACGACCGTCGATCCGATGGTCGGTATGAACTGGCACTGTTTCTCAGTGGTGGTGACCTGGCCGAAGATCGTCGACATGATGCTGCCCGATCCGGTGTCCACGATGGCGGTCAGCGTCGTCGGCCCCTCCGGGTTGATGTCCGAACGCGGTGTGAGCGTCGCGCTGCCGGACTTACCGGTGGTCAGGTTCACCCACGTCACGTTCAGCGGGAGTTTCTGCTCGACCGCAGGCCCCGGCGTGCCGACCGCGGTGAACACGTACGCGGTCTGACCGGGCCCCGGTCCTGGTGCGGGGATCTTGGCCGGGCCGGCCACCGAGATCGCGGTCGCCAGGACGTTTCCGCCGTCCTTCAGGCATCCGTTGCTGATCGACGGATACATGAAGTCCTGCGGGGGCGGGGCGTCCTGGCCGAATCCCGGCGGGCCCGGCGTGGGCACCGGTGCGGGCGCGGGTCCGGGCAGCGCTCCGGCAGCCTCAGTCACCGGCGCGGCCACCGGATCGGCGACCGGTGCCCCGGGGGCGGGTGCCGGTGCGGCCGCGGGGACGGCGACCGGATCGACCACCGGCGCGGCGGCGGCCACCTCGGGACCCGGTGCGGGCGGCATGGCGCCCGCGGGCAGCATTCCGACCGCGTGCGCCGGGTTGACCCCGGCCGGCAGGTGTGCCTGTGTTCCCGGTACCGCGCCCGGAGCGGGGACATGCGCCGCCGGGTCGGCCACGAACTGGTTGACCGCCGAGGCCACATCGCGCGACGGCGTGGGCGCCGCTACATCTCCGGCGAATACGGCGGCTGCGGCCATCAGCATCGAGGCGGCGTTGTTCGGATCCGCCGCCGCCTGCTGGATGACCGGACCGAGGCTCTCCATCGCGGGCAGACCGGGCGCCTGCAGCGCATCGATCGGAAGCCCGGGTGCGGGTTCGGCGGTGGCCGTCGCCCAGCGGGACAGCCCGGCGAC
>JAXHUG010000075.1:0-16413 GCA_034189785.1 Actinomycetota bacterium | reverse complement strand
CGCGGGGGGGGGGTTTGGGGGGGGGCGGTGGCAGTGCTTACCTGCTGGGCGACGGACGCGCCGACCCCGGCCGCGGTCGTCAACAGAGTTCGAGTCGGTGACATGTCACTCCTCGCGAGATTCGGTCAGGGCGCAGACGATCGACAGCGGCGATCAGGGCAGGGCCGAGACCGGGAAGATCGTCGGCGCCACCGGCGGGGCCGCCGGTACTCCCGCAGGCGGTGCGCCGACGGGCGGTGCGGCCGGCGTCGCCGCGGGCAGCAGGCTCGTCAGCGGTGAGCCCGCCGGCATCAGCGACGCCAGTCCGGTCGGCAGGTTCACGCCGGGCAGCGGTGACGTGGCAGCCGGTGTGCCGGGCAGCGCCGACGCGGTACCGGGCAGGGCCGGGGTCTGCGGCAGGGTGATCGACGCCGTCGCGCCGGGTGCGGCGGGTGCGGCGGGGGTCGCTGGAGGCATCCCGGTCCCGGTCAGGGCCGAGGTGAAGGCCTGCAGCAACTGCGGCGCGTTGCCGAGCTGATCGAGGAACGGAATGCCCGGCGCGGGCGGTGCAGGGGCCGCCGGCTGGGCTGTGGCGGGCGCACTGAGGGCCAGCGCGGTCGGAACCGCCCCAGCAGCAGCAATCACGCTGGTCACGAGGGTTTTTCTGATGAGTTTCATGGATCTCCCAATCCGTTGACAGCACGTCTGCGACCGACGCTACGCAGTTACTGCTGTTACTCAAGTGACATGTGTGGCATTTATTCAACCGTTACGGAGGTGACGGGAATCGGTTACCGGATCAGTAGAGTCGGGCGGATAAGCGACTCCACTGCCTCCACCACCGCCGCGGCGAACCCCACCCGTCCGCCGGGCCGACTGGCTGCGGCGGCGCCCGTGCTGCTTGTCCTGAGTATCGCGGCGCGGCTCGCGTGGACCTATCTCGCCGCCAACGGCGCCAACTTCGTCGATCTGCACGTCTACGTCGGCGGAGCGGGTGCGCTTGACGAGCCGGGCACGCTCTACGACTACGTCTACGCCGACCAGACGCCGGACTTCCCGCTGCCCTTCACCTATCCGCCGTTCGCCGCGCTGCTCTTCTACCCGCTGCACCTGCTGCCGTTCGGGGTCGTCGCCTTCGCGTGGCAGATCGGCATCGTCGCCGCGCTCTACGGAGTGGTGCGCCTCGGTCAGCGGTTGCTCGCCGATGGCGGTGAGCGCCGGACCGCGATGCTGTGGACCGCGATCGGCATCTGGGTCGAACCGCTGCGCAGCACCTTCGACTACGGACAGGTCAACGTGCTGCTCGTGCTGGCGGTGCTGGTCGCGGTCTACAGTTCGCGGTGGTGGTGGTCGGGACTGCTGGTCGGCCTCGCTGCCGGCGTGAAACTCACGCCCGCGGTCTCGGGGCTGTACTTCGTCGGCGCGCGACGCTGGAAAGCGGCGGTCTTCTCGGCGCTGGTGTTCGTCGGTACCGTCGCGACGTCCGTGGCCGTGGTCGGTCCGCAGGCGCGGTACTACTTCACCGACCTGCTCGGCGACGCGGACCGGGTCGGCCCGATCGGCACGTCGTTCAACCAGTCCTGGCGCGGTGGAATCTCCCGGATCGTCGGGCACGACGCCGGCTACGGTCCGGTGGTCGTGGCGGCGATCGTCGCCACCGCGGTGCTCGCACTACTGGCGTGGCGGGCGATCGGGGGTAGCGCGGATCGCTTGGGCGCCATAGTGATCGTCCAACTGTTCGGGCTGCTGCTCTCGCCGATCTCGTGGACCCATCACTGGGTGTGGGTGCTGCCGCTGATGATCTGGTTGTGGCATGGTCCGCTGCGGCAGCGGTCCGGGGCGCGGGTGCTGTGCTGGGGCTGGTTGGCGCTGACCCTGATCGGGGTGCCGTGGCTGCTCAGCTTCGCCCAGCCGACGATCTGGGAGATCGGCCGGCCGTGGTACCTGGCATGGGCCGGGTTGATCCACATCGTCGCCACGCTGGTGACGCTGGCGTGGGTGGCCGCTACCGGCGCTACCGGTCGAGGATCGCCTCGATCTCCCGAGCCATCTGCAGATCCTTGTCTGTGATACCGCCCTCGGAGTGCGTGACGAGTGCAAAAGTCACTGTCCGCCAACGGATATCGATATCGGGATGGTGGTCTTTCTCCTCGGCGAGCTCGGCCACCCGGCGCACCGCCTCGATGCCGTCGGGGAACGCCGGGAACTTCACCGAACGGCGCAGCGCCCCGTCGACGCGCTCCCAGCCGCCCAGGTCCGGCAGTGCGGCGTCCACCTGATCGTCGGTCAACACAGCCATGCCTCCACGGTATACCGTCACCGCTGATGGCAGAGCAGATCGTCGTGGCCGGCGCCTTGATCGCGGGGCCGCAACTGCTGGTCGCGCAGCGCAACCGGCCACCCGAGCTGGCCGGGTTGTGGGAACTACCGGGTGGGAAGGCCGCGCGGGGGGAGACCGACGCGGCGGCGCTGACGCGGGAATTGCAGGAGGAGTTGGGCATCGACGTCGCGGTGGGTCCACGCATCGGAGACGACATCGCGCTGAGCGCGACGGCCGTGCTGCGCGCGTATCTGGTCAGCCACGTCGGCGGGGACCTGCGGCCGATCGACCACCGTGCCCTGCGCTGGGTCGCGGTGCACGAACTCGACGACCTGCCGTGGGTTCCCGCCGACCGGGCCTGGCTCGGCGCGCTCGGTCAGGCGTTGCGCAACGGCGGCGGATAGCGGGCGTTCAGTACCGTAGGCGGTCGTGTGCGGCGCCGGTCCAGGTCATCAACCCGAGGAGAGCGCGGCGGTCGAGGCCGTGCGGACGGGATTCTGACGGGGGTGGGGGAAGGGGCGGCTCGGGCGCCATGACGTTGCCACGGCGCGATCGGGCCGCGGTGGTCTTCCTCCGTGCTCGGCTGTGCATTTCGCGATCGGGTCACCGCACTGCGACAATCACCGACGTGGATTTTCGGAATGTCGCCATCGTCGCCCACGTCGACCACGGCAAGACGACCCTGGTCGATGCGATGCTGCGGCAGTCCGGTGCGCTGAGTCACCGCGGTGATGACGCTGTCGAGCGGTTGATGGACTCCGGTGACCTGGAGAAGGAAAAAGGCATCACCATCCTCGCCAAGAACACGGCGGTGCACCGGCATCACCCCGACGGCACGATGACCGTCATCAACGTGATCGACACCCCGGGCCACGCCGACTTCGGTGGCGAGGTCGAGCGCGGGCTGTCCATGGTCGACGGCGTGCTGCTGCTGGTCGATGCCTCTGAGGGGCCGTTGCCGCAGACCCGCTTCGTGCTGCGCAAGGCGCTGGCCGCGCACCTGCCCGTCATCCTCGTGGTGAACAAGACCGACCGCCCCGACGCCCGGATCGCGGAGGTGGTCTCCGAGAGCCACGATCTGCTGCTCGACGTCGCCTCCGACCTCGACGACGAGGCGCAGAAGGCCGCCGAGGAGGCGCTCGGTCTGCCGGTTCTCTACGCCTCCGGCCGCGCCGGTATCGCGAGCACCATCGAACCCGCGAACGGTGAGAACCCCGACGGAGAGAACCTCGACCCGCTTTTCGACGTCCTGCTCGAGCACATCCCGCCGCCGCGGGGCGACCCGGAGGCGCCGCTGCAGGCGCTGGTGACCAATCTCGACGCGTCGGCGTTCCTCGGCCGCCTCGCGCTGATCCGCATCTACAAGGGGCGCATCCGCAAGGGTCAGCAGGTGGCCTGGATGCGTGAGGTCGACGGCCACCCGGTCGTGACCAACGCCAAGATCACCGAACTCCTCGTCACCGTGGGCGTCGAACGTACGGCTACCGACGAAGCCGTCGCCGGTGACATCGTCGCGGTGGCCGGTATCCCGGAGATCATGATCGGCGACACGCTGGCCGATCCGGACCATGCGCACGCACTGCCGCGGATCACCGTCGACGAGCCCGCGATCTCGGTCACCATCGGCACCAACACCTCACCGCTGGCCGGCAAGGTGTCCGGACACAAGCTGACCGCGCGGATGGTGAAGTCGCGGCTGGACTCCGAACTCGTCGGCAACGTCTCGCTGAAGGTCGTCGACATCGGCCGACCCGACGCCTGGGAGGTGCAGGGCCGCGGCGAGCTGGCGCTCGCGGTGCTCGTCGAGCAGATGCGCCGCGAGGGCTTCGAGCTCACCGTCGGTAAACCGCAGGTGGTCACCCGCACGATCGACGGCACGCTGCACGAGCCCTACGAGGCCCTGACGATCGACTGCCCCGAGGAGTTCGTCGGTGCGATCACCCAGCTGATGGCCGCCCGCAAGGGCCGCATGGAGGAAATGACCAACCATGCCGCGGGCTGGGTGCGGATGGACTTCATCGTCCCGAGCCGTGGCCTGATCGGCTTCCGCACCGACTTTCTGACGTTGACGCGCGGCACCGGCATCGCCAACGCGGTGTTCGACGGCTACCGCCCGTGGGCGGGGGAGATCCGCGCCCGCCACACCGGCTCGCTGGTGTCGGACCGCAGCGGCTCGGTGACACCGTTCGCGATGATCCAACTCTCCGACCGTGGCCAGTTCTTCGTCGAGCCGGGCGACGACACCTACGAGGGACAGGTCGTCGGGATCAACCCGCGTGCCGAGGATCTCGACGTCAACGTCACCCGCGAGAAGAAGCTGACCAACATGCGCAGCTCGACCGCCGACGTGATGGAGACGCTGGCCCGTCCGCTCAAGCTCGGCCTCGAACAGGCCATGGAGTTCTGCGCCGAGGACGAATGCGTCGAGGTCACCCCCGAGGTGGTGCGGGTGCGCAAGGTCGAGCTGGACGCCACCCTGCGGGCCCGCGCGCGCTCGCGGGCGAAGGCGCGGAACTGATCGAGCTTCAGCGGTCGATACGCTGAGGAGCGTGCCGACCCGTCCCCGCCGCCACCGTGTGACGTGGGGGGCGTTGCTCTCCGCCGTCGCACTGCTGCTCGGTGGGTGTACCGTGAGCCCGCCGCCGGCGCCGCAGAGCACCGAGACGCCGCAGACCACCCCGCCGCCGGCGCCCAAGCGCACCCAGGTCATCGTCGCGATCGACTCGATCGGTCCGGGGTTCAACCCGCATCTGCTGTCGGATCAGTCGCCGGTGAACGCGGCGATCGCCGCCCTGGTGCTGCCGAGTTCGTTCCGGCCGATCCCGGATCCGAACACGCCGACCGGATCGCGGTGGGAGCTGGACCCGACGCTGCTGGAATCGGCCGAGGTGACCAACGAGAACCCGTTCACCGTCACCTACACCATCCGGCCCGAGGCGCAGTGGACCGACAACGCGCCCATCGGGGCCGACGACTACTGGTATCTGTGGCGTCAGATGGTCGGCCAGCCCGGCGTCGTGGACCCCGCCGGCTACGACCTCATCACGGGCGTGCAGTCCGTCGAGGGCGCCAAGCAGGTCGTCGTCACGTTCTCCCAGCCCTACCCCGCGTGGCGTGAACTGTTCAACAACATCTTGCCCGCCCACATCGTCAAGGACGTGCCCGGCGGTTTCAGGGCGGGTCTGACCGAGGCGATGCCGGTGACCGGCGGACAGTTCCGGGTGGAGAGCATCGACCCGCAGCGTGACGAGATCCTGCTGGCCCGCAACGACCGGTACTGGAGTGCACCTGCCAAACCCGACCTCGTGCTGTTCCGCCGGGGCGGGGCGCCGGCGGCGCTGGCGGACTCGATCCGCAACGGTGACACCCAGGTCGCCCAGGTGCACGGCGGCGCGGCGACGTTCGCGCAACTGAGCGCGATCCCGGATGTGCGAACGGCCCGCATCGCGGCGCCGCGGGTCATGCAGGTGAGGCTGCGCGGCCAGCTGCCCAAACTCGCCGATCCGTCGGTTCGCCGGGCGATTCTCGGCCTGCTCGACGTCGACCTGCTGGCGTCGGTGGGTGCCGGGGACGACAACACCGTCACCCTGGCTCAGGCGCAGGTGCGCTCACCGTCCGATCCAGGGTATGTGCCGACGGCCCCGCCCGCGCTGGGCACCGAGGCGGCGCTGGAATTGCTGGCCGAGGCGGGCTATCAGATGGCGCCGGTGGGGGACGGGTCGCCGTCCGCGCCGGGTGCTCCCGCACCGGACCAGAGTCGAGGACGGATCTCGAAAGACGGTGCGCCGCTGACCCTCGTGCTCGGGGTGGCCGCCAACGATCCGACGTCGGTCGCCGTGGCGAACACCGCCGCCGACCAACTCCGCAATGTCGGCATCGAGGCGTCGGTACTGGCGCTGGACCCGGTGAAGCTCTACCGGGAGGCGCTGGCCGAGGACCGGGTCGACGCCGTCGTGGGGTGGCACCAGGCCGGGGGGGACCTGGCCACGGCGCTGGCCTCCCGATACGGATGTCCGGCGCTGGAGGCGACGCCCGTGCAGACCGCGCCGGCGGCGCCGCCCGGACCGCCGCCGCCCACCACGACCGCGGCGCCCGCCACGACGGCTCCCCCCACACCGACGGGCACCCCCGCCACCACGCCCAGCCCCGCACCGGAATCCGGCGCGCTGGTCCAGGCACCGAGCAATATCACCGGAGTGTGTGACCGCAGCATCCAGCCGAGGATCGATGCGGCCCTCGACGGCAGGGAGCCGATCGCCGAGGTCATCGACGCCGTCGAGCCACGGCTGTGGAACATGTGGACGGTGCTTCCGATCCTGCAGGACACCACGATCGTCGCGGCGGGACCGAGCGTTCGCCACGTGAGCCTCACGGGCGCCGTGCCGGTCGGCATTGTCGGTGACGCGGGCAGCTGGGTGAAATCCCCGCAGTGACGCTCCGTGCGGGGGGTGTCGCGGCAACATGGTGTCTGCCACTGCCACAATGGCAGCTCCTGGCTGTACCAAGATCGTCATCATCGGTTTGATCGGGCGGCTTCGGCTCGTGTCAGGGCCGTACGGCACCGGGCCAGGGCACCGCAAAGCGGCCCCGAACCGATGTCCGGGGCCGCCTGCGCCGGTGCTGCTGATTACTTCGAGTCGGAGCTGGTGCTGGCTGACTCCTTCTTCTCCTTCTTCTTCTCCCTCTCCTTCGACTTCTTGTTCGGGGAGGTGTCGGCCGATCCCTGCCTCCTCGAATCGCCGACCGACTTCTTGCTGCCGCCGACAGCGTTCTCGACGTTCTTCCGGACCCCGTCGAGGTTCTTGCGGGTCTGATCCGCGGCTCCCCGGATGTTCTTGCGGGTCTGATCCGCGGCTCCCCGGATGTTCTTGCGGGTCTGATCCGCGGCTCCCCGGATGTTCTTGCGGGTCTGATCCGCGGCTCCCCGGATGTTCTTGCGGGTCTGGTCGAGTCCGTCGTTGACCTGCTTGCCCGCGGTGTCGAGGGCCTCACGGATCTGCGCCGGGCCCTGCGTGATCTGCTCTTGCAGCTCCGCCCTTGGGTTCGCCGGCATGACCGGATCAATCGTGGTCTTGGGCGGCTGCCCGAGGGCGGGTGCCTGCGGCGTGCGCGCCGACTGGGCGTCCCCGGTCGAGAGGGTCACGGCCCACGACCCGGCGGCCGCCGAAGGATCGGCCGCCGCCTTGGACTCCACAGTGCGGGATTTGATCCCGCCGCCGAGCTCACCGCCGAGCTCACCGCCGAGCTCACCGCCGATGCTGCCACCGGTGCCACCCAGGTGCCCGAGGCCGGGGCGGCCGCTCGCGGCGCTGATGGCACCGCCGATGTTGACGTCGCTGGCGGCCCCGGCGAACGCGTTGACCGCGGCGTAGATGCCGGCTCCGATGGCCTGGAGCGCGTCGTTACCGTTCTCCAGAGCCGACACCGCCGTGGCGCGGAATGCTTCGACGACGGCGTTGGCCGCCACGGCGAAATTGTTGACCGCGTCGACACCGATCTCGGTGATGGCATTCGCCGCCGCACCGAACTGCGCACCGGCTTCGGCAAAGGATCCGACGAACTCGGCCGGGGTCGGCAGGCCTTCCAGGCTTGCGCCGATCGCCGAGGAGATCTCTCCACCGAGCTCGGCAAGGCCTTCCAGCGCTGCGGCGCCCAGGTCGAGGCCCGCGTCCAGGCCGGCCTCCAGCGAGGCACCGAGGTTGGCCAGCACCGGTCCGAGCGATGCGGAGGCGTCGATCAGAGCGCCGATGAAGACCTTCGGGCTCGGCACGTTCTCCAGCGCGGCCTCGAAGGCGGCGGCAAGTGTGCCGCCGCCCTCGACGAGGGCCTCAAGGAAGTCGCCGAACGCGGCGCTGCCGATGTCGATCCCCGACTGGATGGCGGCAGTCAGCGCCGCCGACACGTTGCCGATCGCTTCGGCGGTCGCATCGGCGATTGCGTTGAAGCCGGGCGCGAACGCCGCGATCGAGCTCTCGATCGCCGCGACGAAATCCGCCGGTGTCGGGAAGTCCTCGAACGCTGCGTTGAAGGCCTCGGCCAACTCCGCTCCGGCGTTGAGGAGCGCGTCGCCGATCACGCCGGCATCGAGGTCGATGCCGAGATCGATGACCAGCGCCAGTGCCGCCTCCAGAGAGGCGGCCAGGTCGACGTCGATCGCACCCAAGGCGCTGACCAGGGCTTCGACGAAATCCGCCGGCGTCGGGAACGCGCCGAGCGCGGCCTCGAACGCCGCGGCGAGCTGACCGCTGGCGTCCTGCAGTCCGGCGGCGAACGCCTCGAAGGCCGTCTCGCCTGCGGCCAGGCCGGCGTCGATCGCGGCCGACAGCGCACTCGAGAAGTTGCCGATCGCGGTCTCGGTGGCGTCCGCTAGTGCGGTGAGTCCGGGGACCACCCCTTCCAGAGCCCCCTCGAAGGCAGCGACGAACTCCGCCGGCGACGGGAAGCCTCCGAGCGCCGCGTCGAAGATCCCCGCCAGCTCTGCGCCTGCCTGGGCGAGGGCCTCACCGATCGCGGTGGCATCCAGGTTCAGTCCGAGGTCGACGATGGCCGAGAGGGCGTCGTCGATGACCGCCGACAGGTCCACGTCGATGGCACCGAAGGCCGAGACCAGGGAGTCGACGAACGCCTCGGGAGTCGGGAAGGCGGCGATCGCGGCGTTGAAGGCCGCGGCCAGTCCGCTGTCCCTGTCCAGCAGACCCGCGACGAGGGCGTCGAACGCCTCCACCCTTGCGGCGAGACCGGTCTCCAACGTCGTCGTCAGGGCGCCCGCGAGGTCGGCGATCACCTCGGCGGTGGCCGCGGCGACCGCATCGAAGCCCGGGACGACGCCCTCGAGGGCGGCGTTGAAGGCTGCGATGAACCTCCCGGGAGTCGGGAAGTCGTCCAGCACGGCGTTGAACAGTGTGGCGAACTCGGCGCCCGCATCGCGGAACGCACCGGCGATCGCGCCGGGGTCCAGATCGATGCCGAGATCGACGAGCGCTGCGAGCGCGCCGTCGAGCGCCGCACCCAGGTCGACGTCGATGGCCCCCAAGGCCGACACCAGCGCGTCGATGGACGCCTCGGGGGTCGGGAACGCCGCGATCGCTGCGGCGAAAGCGGTCGCGAGTTCACCCCCGGCGTCCTGCAGCCCGGCGACGACGGCCTCGAAGGCGTCCAGACCCGCGGCGAAGCCGTCCTCCAGCGCGCCCGACAGTGCACCCGACAAGTCGGTGAACGCTGCGGCAGCACCCTCGGCGAACACGTTGAATCCCGGAGCCAGTTCGGCGACGACGGTATTGAATGCGGCGAAGAAATCGGCCGCGGTCGGGTAGCCTTCGATCTCACCTTCCAGCACTGCGGCCAACTCGGGGGCGGCTTGGATGAGCGCCGCGGCGATCCCCACGGCGTTGGGTGCAAAAGCAATGGAGACGAGCGCCCTGAGTGCGACGCCGACCGCCGCCCCGAGGTCGACGTCGATGGCGGCGAACGCGTCCACCAGTGTGTGGAGGAACGCGCTGGGGCTCGGGAACGCCTCGATCGCCGCGGTGAAAGCGGCGGAGAGGTCGCTGCCGGCGTCTTGCAGAGCGGCGACGATGGCGTCGATCGTCTCCATTCCCGCTGCCGCGCCGGCGTCGATGGTGGCGGCCAGCGCACCCGACAGCCCGGTGAGCGATTCGGCGGCGGCTTGGGCAAAGGCATTGAGCCCGGGCAGGACGCCGGTGATCGCGGCGTTGAAGGCGGCGAAGAAGTCGGCCGGAGTCGGGAAGCGATCGAACACGTCCCCGAAGGCGGCGGCGAGGTCGGCACCGGCTTCGATGAGTGCCTCGGCGATCGCGCCGGCATCCAGGTCGATGCCGAGGTCCACGAGCGGTGCGAGCGCGACGTCGAGCGCAGCGCCGAGGCCGGCGTCGACGGTGCCGAATGCGTTCACCAGGGCGCCGATGAACGCCTCAGGAGTCGGGAAGGCCTCCAGGGCGGCGTTGAACACCGCGGCCAGCTCGCCGCGCTCGCCGAGGAGTCCCTCGACGAGCGCGGCGAAGGCGGTAGAACCCGCTGCAAGACCCGCCTCGATCGCGGCGGCGAGCTGACCCGAGAGCTCGGTGAACGCCTCGGCCGCAGCCGTGGCGACCGCGTTGAAGCCCGGGATCACATTGCCCAGGGCCGCCTCGAAAGCGGCGACGAATCCCTCCGGGTTGGGGAAGGCGGCCAGTGCAGTGTTGAACGCGGCGGCCAGTTCGGCGCCGGCATGGAGGAACGCCTCCCCGATGGCGTCGGCGTCCAGGCCGATGCCGAGGTCCACGAGTGCCGCGAGCGCGACCTCGATGGCACTGGCCAGGTCAAGGTCGACGGACGCAAACGCAGACACCACGGCGTCGACGAAGGCCTGCGGCGAGGGGAAGTTGGCCATGGCGTTGTCGATCGCGGTCGCGAGCACGCTGCCGTCTTCGAGTAGCCCGTCGACGACGGCTCCGAAGGCGTCGTTGCCCTCGTCCACCGCGCCCACGAGAGCCGCTTCAAGCGCTCCGCCCAGCCCCACGACCGCGGCCTGCGCCGCCTGGGACGCGCTGTCCACCGCACCGCCGATCGGCGCCCACCCGGACTGCGCAGCGGCGATCAGATCGGCAAGCGACGAAAGCGAAACCTCTTCGAGCACGGCGACCATCCGGTCGCCCCGGATCTGGAAGTCCGGCGGCAGTACCTCGACCGGAGCCAACGCGATCGATGTAGCGCCTACGACAGCCACACCGGCGGACAGATATGACCGAACAGCAACTTCCATGACATCCCCTCAGAGTCTCGACGGCCCAACGGAGCAAAACATACCTGAGAACTACCTAAGTAACAAAGCGATATACACCTTTTTCTGCAGCTGCTTTCTGGCGAGCTGTACGGCGTTTGCCTGGACTTTCGCGATGCGAATTAGCCTCAACGGTGGCGGCAAGCGAATCGAGATGTGAACGGCAAATGCCGGGGCGGCCCGGACTGTCGTTGCGCTGACGGGGGCAAAACTCCTTCGCACAGGTCATGAAAATTGCTGAGATCGTTGAATATGGAAGTTTAACCAGCCCAGTGCGGTCGCGGGTGCGGAAACGCGCTGTTGCCGAACGTGTGCTCGGATGTGCGCTTCCTGCGCCGCATGTCCAGTCGGGGCGCGGGCACTCACGAATGCAGCGTTTCAGCAAGGTGCGGCCGCCTCCATGGGCGTTTCCGCAGCTATTCGCTGATTCGTCGGTTCCCGGCGAGTTGGCGACCGGACCGCTGACGCGGATCCCAGGCGGCGCCGGCCCGCTCGGCGGGTGGGTGTCGCAAGGGCGCCGGCAGGAGTGCCGTGGGCGCGACCCACCGTCGAATCCGATCGTGATCTGCTGCTAGCGGACATGTTTTGCCGCCGACGAAAGTGGGTGTCTGTCCAGCGCTTCGATCGTCTCGCGGCACCCGGAGGGGAGTTTTATTCTGTTGGTTCAATCCACGTACCCGGTGCCGAAGTCCGATGTTCACGGCTGGCTTAGGTGTTTTCCACAAGATGTTGCTAGCAGGTAGCTGGGGGGCAAGATTCGGTCTGCTTAATGGATTAGCCGCCTTGTCAAGGATCTCCGAATCTGAGAAGCAGCTGAGTCGCTCGGTTAACTTCTTTTAGTGGCGCGCAGCGAACAGTCAGGTAGGGGGCACAAGCGCGTTCACGAGGGCTTGCTGAACGCTCCTCCCTGAGAGTCGAGTCCCGCGGTCGGCCGTCGTCTTCGTCACCCGCGGTGTCGGCCTGCTCGCCGTCTCTGGCCGGAGGGGTCTTCTTGCCGCCCGTGGTGAACCGCTGATCGTCGAGTGGCACGTCCGCCGGATACGGTGGGTCGGCAGGTGCAAGTGTTCGCCGATTGCGGGGCCCCGTGTGTCGTCTCGTGGCTGCAGGCCGCGGCGTAGATTCACCGCTGATGTCAGTACTCGTGCCTCGCCTGCTGTTCGTCCACGCCCATCCGGATGACGAGACGCTCACCACCGGCGGCACCATCGCTCATTACGTCCGCCGCGGTGCGGACGTTCGTGCGGTCACCTGCACGCTCGGTGAAGAAGGTGAGGTGATCGGGGAGCGTTACGCCCAACTCGCCGTCGACCACGCCGACCAGCTGGGCGGCTACCGGATAGCCGAACTCACCGATGCGCTCGCGGCGCTCGGCGTGGATGGACCACGTTTCCTCGGGGGCCCCGGCCATTGGCGTGACTCCGGTATGGCCGGCACCCCGGCGCGTCATCACCCGCGGTTCGTCGACGCCGATATGGGCGAGGCCGCCGGCCTGCTCGCCGCCATCCTCGACGACTTCCGCCCGCACGTCGTGGTCACCTACGATCCCGACGGCGGTTACGGCCACCCCGACCACGTCCAGACCCACCGCGTCACCACAGCGGCCGTCGAGCGCGCGCAGTGGCAGGTGCCGAAGTTCTACTGGACTGTCATGTCCACATCCGGCATGGGCGACGCCTTCGCCGCCGCCCGTGACGTTCCGGACGAGTGGCTGCGCGTGAGTGTCGACGACGTTCCGTTCCTCTATCCCGACGACCGGATCAACGCCGTCGTCGACGTCAGCGACAGCCTCGAGGCGAAGGTCGCCGCCATGCGCGCCCACGCCACGCAGATCTCGGTTGCGCCCAACGGCCAGTCCTGCGCACTGTCCAACAACATCGCGATGCCGATTCCCGCCGTGGAGCACTACGTGCTGGTGGCCGGCGCGCCCGGCGCGCGCGACGTACGCGGCTGGGAAACAGACCTGCTCGCCGGTGTGAACCAGGCGTAGCGAATTCGGCGCGCGGTAAGCTCCACGTCATCCGGCGACATCGAAGGGGTATCCATGGATCCCGACCTCGACAGCATCCCGACCTGACGGCACCGCCGCGCGGCTCCCGTCCGGCCGCAGATCTGCTCCATGGCGTCGTCCTGGCGCTGCTCACCCTCGACGGTGTACTCTCCGCCGTCCTCGGTGCCTTCTTCCTGCCCCTGCGTATCGGCGTCGCGCCGTTCCCGCTGAGCGCCTTCGTCGTCGGCGCGGTGAACGCCGCGCTCGTCTGGGCGGCGTACCAGTGGACCGACTCCCGCCGGCTCGCCGCGCTACCGCTCTGGGCCTGGCTGGCCACCCTCGCCGTCCTGACCGTCAAAGGTCCCGGTGGGGACGTCGTCTTCGGAGGGCGTGACGTCATGGCTTTCGGCGTCGTGATCTACACCGCCGTCGGCGTCGCCCCGGCTGCCTGGCTGCTGTGGTGGCGCAGCACCGGCTGACTCCCGGGGACTACTGTGGCCGATATGCTGGACCCAGTGCTTCCAGGATGTGAGACACGCGGATGAATGTTGCCATCGCCGGGGTTACAGGGGAGTGGCCCTGAACCCCCAGCACGGCGCTGATCTACCCAGCCCGGCGGTCCCGCCGAAGTCTGCAGTGCCCAGCCCCGCCGCGATGAGGCGAGTGCTGCGCCGGGCCCGGGACGGCGTCGCCCTCAACGTCGATGAAGCCGCGATCGCGATGACCGCGCGCGGCGAGGATCTGGCCGGTCTCTGCGCCAGCGCCGCACGGGTGCGCGATGCCGGGCTCACGTCTGCGGGCCGCTGCGGACCCGACGGGCGGCTGCCGGTCACCTATTCCCGCAAGGTCTTCATCCCGGTCACGCATCTGTGCCGCGACACCTGCCACTACTGCACGTTCGTCACCGTGCCCGGACGCCTGCGCGCTCAGGGTACGGGTATGTACATGGAGCCCGACGAGATTCTCGACGTCGCTCGTCGTGGCGCCGAATTGGGTTGCAAGGAAGCGCTTTTCACGCTAGGTGACCGTCCGGAGGCCCGGTGGGACGAGGCGCGGCAGTGGCTGGACGAGCGTGGCTACGACTCCACGCTCGACTACGTCCGCGCGATGGCCATCCGTGTGCTCGAGGAGACGGGGCTGCTCCCGCATCTCAACTCCGGCGTGATGAGCTGGTCGGAGCTCTCGCGGCTCAAACCCGTCGCGCCGTCGATGGGGATGATGCTCGAGACGACATCGCGGCGCCTGTTCGAGACCAAGGGGCTGGCGCACTACGGCAGCCCGGACAAGGATCCGGCCGTCCGGCTGCGCACCCTCGACGATGCCGGCCGGCTCTCCATCCCGTTCACCACGGGTCTGCTCGTCGGAATCGGCGAGACACTCACCGAACGTGCCGAGACCATGCATGCGATTCGCAAGTCGCACAAGGAGTTCGGTCACGTACAGGAAGTGATCGTGCAGAACTTCCGGGCTAAGGCTCACACCGCGATGGCGTCTGCACCGGACGCCGGTATCGACGACTGTCTCGCGACGGTCGCGACCACCCGCCTCGTGCTCGGCCCGAAGGTGCGCATCCAGGCTCCCCCGAACCTGGTGTCGCGCGACGAGTGCCTGGCCCTGATCGCGGCCGGGGTCGACGACTGGGGTGGCGTCTCACCGCTGACCCCCGATCACGTCAACCCGGAACGGCCGTGGCCGGCACTCGACGAGTTGGCCGACGTGACCGCCGAGGCCGGATACGACCTGGTGCAGCGGCTCACCGCGCAACCACAGTACGTGCAGGCCGGCGCGGCGTGGATCGATCCGCGCGTGCGCGGTCACGTCGACGCGCTCGCCGATCCGGAGACCGGCCTCGCACTCGACGTCAACCCGGAGGGCCGTCCGTGGCAGGAACCCGACGAGGCGGTGCAGTCGCTGGGACGCGTCGACCTGCACGAGGCCATCGACAGCGAGGGGCGGCTCACCGAGACCCGCAGTGACCTCGGCAGCGCGTTCGGTGACTGGGAGTCGATCCGCGAGAAGGTCCGAGAACTGGGCGCACGTGCGCCGGAGCGGGTGGACACCGACCTGTTGGCGGCACTGCGCGCCGCCGAGCGCGACCCGGCGTCGCTGTCCGACGACGCGTACCTGGCGTTGGCCACCGCCGACGGGCCGGCCCTCGATGCCGTTGCCGCGCTGGCGGACTCGTTGCGCCGCGACACCGTCGGCGACGACGTGACGTTCGTCGTCAACCGCAACATCAACTTCACCAACATCTGCTACACGGGGTGCCGGTTCTGCGCGTTCGCTCAGCGCAAGGGTGACGCCGACGCGTATTCGCTGTCCACCGACGAGGTCGCCGATCGCGCGTGGGAGGCGCATGTCGCCGGCGCCACGGAGGTGTGCATGCAGGGCGGGATCGACCCCGAACTGCCCGTGACCGGTTACGCCGATCTGGTGCGGGCGGTCAAGAAGCGGGTGCCGTCGATGCACGTGCACGCCTTCTCGCCGATGGAGATCGCCAACGGCGTGACGAAGAGCGGTCTGTCGGTGCGGGAATGGCTGACTGCGCTGCTCGAAGCCGGTCTGGACACCATCCCCGGCACCGCCGCGGAGATTCTCGACGACGAGGTGCGCTGGGTGCTGACCAAGGGCAAGCTGCCGACGTCGATGTGGATCGACGTGGTCACCGCCGCCCACGAGGTGGGGCTGCGGTCGAGCTCGACGATGATGTACGGCCACGTCGACCAACCCCGGCACTGGGTCGGTCATCTGCGGGTGCTGCGCGAGATCCAGGACCGCACCGGCGGGTTCACCGAGTTCGTCCCGCTGCCGTTCGTGCACCAGTCGTCACCACTGTACCTGTCCGGCGGCGCCCGGCCCGGACCGACGCACCGCGACAACCGGGCGGTCCACGCGCTGGCGCGGATCATGTTGCACGGCAGTATCTCCCACATCCAGACCAGCTGGGTCAAACTCGGCGTCGAACGTACGCAGGTGATGCTGCAGGGCGGTGCCAACGACCTCGGCGGGACGTTGATGGAGGAGACCATCTCACGGATGGCCGGCTCGGAGAACGGCTCGGCCAAGACGGTCGCCGAACTCGTGGCGATCGCCGAAGGGATCGGCAGGCCGGGGCGGCAACGCACCACCACGTACGCACCCCTGGCGGCATAGCTCTCGTCGAATGCTTCACACTCGCGCGCCGAGCCGCCCCGGAATACAACCGGACCGAGGTCCGTTTCACCCGGGGGAGTGCCGGCACCGGGTCGGCGCGCGACCAGAGGAGACACACATGACCGCGTCAACCACCACCGCGCTGAGTGCAGGCACCTGGGTCATCGACCCGGTGCACTCCACCGTCGGCTTTTC
>JAXHUG010000074.1:0-2074 GCA_034189785.1 Actinomycetota bacterium | reverse complement strand
GTCATGTCGCGTACGAGGTCGTCGTCAACTTCGGACGAATCGACAACCACAAGTTCGCGGCCGTGGGCTGCTAGCGCGGCCTGAACGTACTCGGACCCGAACCGGCAGAATCGGTCCCGATACTCGACCACGATCCGGGTGATCGACGGGTCACGCAGCAGGGCAAGGAATTCGCGGCGGTGACCGTTTAACGCCGAACCGACCCCGGTCACGACCTTGTCGACCGGAATCTGCTCGTCTGAAGCCCACGCGATCACTCGCGCGACCCGGCGATGCAGATCGGCTTTCTGATCCGCCGACGACACCCGCGCATACACCGCAGTGCGGCCGGCCATCTGCGTCACCACGGTTGGATCATCAACCAGAACGAGCCGCCCAACCCTGCAGGCGGGCATCAGCAACACGCCAGAACGGAACCAACGATACGCAGTCCCGCGTGCGACACCGTTGCGGCGTGCCCACGTCGCGAGGTTCATGACTCTGTTCATACCGCACACCACCGACAAATGTTCCGATCACTCAAGCGCGTTAAAGACCTCTAACGACCACTCAACCTGCAACTGTGAGCTACCCCTCGCGCGTCGACTTGCGCGTCGACTTCGTCGAATCTCTCATCCCTCGCAGCTACGGCGGCAGGCTTCGACACCAGGTAAGCGTCCGGGCTTGGACGCCTCGTGTGGTCCCCCCTCTTTGTTCTCATCAATGACCTGTTCACATTCGTCTCTCAGGGTGTTACGGAATTAGATTTATCGGGCGTCAGTGCGCGTGCCGCTGACCGCAGTGCGTGCACAAGGCGTGCCTCGACCTCGGGAAGTTCGGCTGCGACAGCCGCCGCTGCGGAAGCTCTACCTCGCAATGAACTCGACGGGTTGTACGCCTCCTTCGCGACCGCCGTCCAGGTTTGCGCCGCGGTTCGGGCAGCAGCAGCGGCATCGGCGACTCGATCGTCGCCCAGAGCAGAAGCGATGGCCTGACATCCGTCGGCTTGCAGCTTCCGGAACAGTCCACCGCCCGTGCCGGCCTTCTCGATGAGCGCTCCTACGGCGAACAAGGCGGATTCTAGGTCGCTGTCGTCCATAAGCTCAGCCCACCGTGAGAGATCTGAAGCAAACGTCGCCACGCCGGCCAGTCCGTGCCCAGAAATGGCGCTATCGCTGAAGGACGCGATGTGGTCAGCCTGGGCGACGCCTGCGAGCCCATCCGCACTCTGCATCAAGGCGGGACCCGCTATCGTCGCCAGGTCGGGCGCCTTGGAGGGCCAGTCGACGAGGTAGGTCGTGTGCAGGGTTGGCATGGGGAAGCCAGTCGATGCGCGGGCACGGCGCAAGTTCTCGTAGGGAACTGTTTGCGTTGTCTCGCGGTCGTTGTCGACGACGAACGCGACCTGCGCCTCGTCGTCATATCCGGTGATCACGATGTCGTGACGGCTCATGCTGAGCTTGGCTCGCAGATAGGGAAGTTCACCGATATCGGCCCAAACCATCACGGGCACGCCGCTATCGATTTGATCTTTCACCCACTTCCAACCCAAGTCCGGATCGTCGGTAGAGCACACGGAGTACTCGGCGCCGAGCCTGTCGAGCAGGTCTTGTTCGAGGCCGAATCCGCGCCCCACCATGTACACCGGTGGGAACAGGTCCGCCGATCGATGGTAGGAGTAACTCAAGCTGCCGCTAAGAGCGAAGACCAGACCCTCGGTGGGTGGCCCGTCCCAGCCGATGCCCGCCCATTCGATGAGGTCACGCAGGGCGCCGGATCCGCAGTGGCCTCCCATCTGGTGGCGATAGGGGATGTGTACCGGAGTCACGGTGCGCTCCTTTGTAGGGGACATTCACCTCGTAGGAGGTGGCTGTCGATGCTTTTCGTGATCGGGTTTCGGATGTGAACCGGTGCCGGTCAGAGAGATCGGGAGATGATTTCTTTCATGACTTCGTTGGTTCCGGCGTAGATCAGCTGTACTCGCTGGTCGACCCAGAGGCGTGAGATGGGGTATTCCTGCATGTATCCGTAACCGCCGTGCAGCTGCAGGCAGTCGTCGAGGACGTGCATGGCGCGTTCGGTGGTCCACCACTTG
>JAXHUG010000073.1:0-5772 GCA_034189785.1 Actinomycetota bacterium | reverse complement strand
TGATGCGTTACGCTGTCCACGCCCGACGGCGCGTACATCTGAACGCGCCCCCGTAGCTCAGGGGATAGAGCGTCTGCCTCCGGAGCAGAAGGCCGCAGGTTCGAATCCTGCCGGGGGCACCATCTGACCAGCACAGATACACGCCCGCGCAAGAAACGCGCAACACGCGGCCGGTGTGGCCCCACCAGAACCGGAGCCCACCCATGACCAGCAGCACCACCGTCACCGACGACCTGCGCGCCGCGAAGGACGATCTCCTGCGTGCCTACCTTTCCTGCACCACGGCCGACCGGGACAAGATCGGCGCCATCATCACCCAGCTCGATCAGCTCATCGACACCGTGATTGAATGATATGGTTCAAGAAATGAGGGTGACGCCGCAACTCGTACAAACACTCGACCACACCTACCAAGCCCTACGCGCACACCACCAGGACCTCCCAAACGCCATGATCACCGTCGAAACACCACACCCCGCCGTCACCAACCGACTCGCCTACTACACCCCAGAACAGATCATCACCACCGGCGGCACCTACGACGGGCGCATCGTGTTCCTCCTCCCACCCAGACACCGCAACCACCTGCCCTGCGCGTTCACCCACGGCCCGGAAACCACCTTCGAGGTCCTGATCCACGAGTCAGCGCACGCCCTCGCAGCGGCCCGCGGGATCAAGGACACATCACGCGGCGGCACCTACCACAACAAACGCTTCGCGGCCCTGGCGACCGAACTTGGGCTGGAAGTGGACGGCGACTCAGCCAAATGCGAGAACACCGCCGCCCCGCCCGCGTTGATCGCCCAATACCGCCGGCACATCGACGCCCTGCGCGACGCACTACCAACCCCGCTCATCGTCAACCGGGCAGGAAGGTGACCCGCTCTCTTTCTTTTTGGCCCGGCCAACCGGGCCGCGACACCGCGTCGCACTGATCTGTCCACCACGGAATCCAAAAGTTTGCTAGCAAACAAGACCGATCCGCTCTGATTAGCCAGCAAACACCACGAACCACCCCAGAACACGCCCGAACCGGCAAAAGTGCAGGTCAGGGCGTGTTTTCGTGTGTGCTGCGTTACAAAAAGTGCCAGACTTGTACGCACCGCGAGCCAGCGACCCCGGCCGTCGCGGGACGGTCCGTGTCAAAGAAACGCGGGCATCGTGGTTTGCTGGTGGTGTGTTTGTGCTGGTCAGGGGCCTGTTGGTGTTTCCCGGTCAGTTAACGGGTTGCGTGTTTGTTTGCTAGCAAACTGTTGTCTGTGGGTGTGTTTGCGCTGGTCAACGGCGTGTGGGTGTTAGCCAACCAAGCTCAGGTGCGCCATGAGACGCACCTGAGCAAGGCCCTGACCAGCGGTTATTCGCTACGCGCCCAGTGTTGCTGTTTCGGCTGTTTGCACGGCCTCGACGGCGTCGGCCAGCGCGAGTGCGAGCTGTTTGGCTTCTGTGGCGTCGAGGGCGAGGACCAGGCCGCATCCACGGATGCGGATGGGGCGGACGGAGTCGGCGCTCACCGAGACAGACGCAACACCATCACGTGCGGTCAACCTCACGGCGTCACTAGGTCTACGGCGACGACAGCCGACGCGTCGTGTTGCAGCAGGGCGGCGTATGTTTCTGCCCTGAACGTGGTGGTGTTCTCGGTGATATTCGGCAGCGACGCGAACAGGACTGATGTTCCGTGCGCGGAGAATCCGCTCCCGTTCACAACGACACCGACACCTGATGTGACGGCGGCGTTCACAACCAACGGAACACCGTTGAATCGCACGATCTCAGCTCCGACGCCGTCGCCTGGCCCGACTGCTGCTTTGTCGGACAGGGCTGGATAATCCGCGGGATTCACAATCAGGGCGGTTGGTTTGGCTCCGGTCGCACCCCAGATTGTGGCGATGCCAAGATCAGCCATGCGGCTGGCGCTGGTGGCGAATGCTACGGGTGTTCCTGCTGCGACTTCGAGCGCCGCCGCGAACGCCGCGTTCACGGAGTACACGGATTCGGATGCGAGCCGGGCGGTGACCGATTCGGGTCCGACGCCGAACCGCAGAACCGCGTCGGAGACGGTGGTGACCACGGCGAACGGTTCGAGTGTGGCGGTGGCCAGCGTCGGGTCGGTCATCGACGGCTTGGTGGTTCCCTCGGGCGTGGCGTCCTGCGCGACCAGGGCGGCGTAGAGCGGGCCGCTGATGGTGAGTTCGTTCGCCGGGGAGAACGGGATCGCGGCGGCGGTGTGCAACCACTCCGGTCGTCCGATGCCTGTCACGGCTACGCCGCCTCGAGCACCCGCCACAGCGCTGGTTATCGACCTGGACTCGATGGCCATGCGGACGGGCCTGCCTGCCGCCACTTCGGTGATGAAGTCCGCCAGGGCGGCGCGCTGTTCAGGCCTGGGGGTGGTGTCGATTGCGTGGGCCAGGGCTTGCTTGGTGCGTTCGGCGTGCTCGGCGATCGTGGTCGCGGCTTTGAGCGCTTCGAGCTCGGCGCGGTCGTCTTCTGAGAGTTTCGCTTCGCGTTCGGTTAGGTCTCTGCCGTGGTCGCGGGCCCGCTCGAGGCGGGTTTCGATCCGCTCGGCGGCGGCTTGGATTCTGTGTTCGCGGTCTTCGGTAGGGAGCTGGGCGAGTTCGTCGATGTCCGGTTTAGCCATTTGTTTTTGTCCTTTTTTTGAGAATGGGTGAATTGGTCTGCATGGGGCGGCCCGACCCCGGTCAGAAGGTGGGGGTCCGGGGCGGGCCGCCAGTACATGCGGATAGTTCGGAAGGAAATTGTGAATGCGGTTGGGGGACAACGGTTCCCACATCCCGCGCCCGTGCGTCGCAGCGGCGATCTGCACGTGTCGGCCGGCCAGCGGGCCGCACCTCGCCCACCATCATACGTGCTGGTGGCGACTTAATCCGTTGTGGCATCCGGCGTGTCGGCGATGGTGTCGATGTCGTCGACCATGTCGCGGTGAGCGGCGTACGCGTCGATCGCCTTTAGCAGCGTTGGTAGCAACTGGTCCAGGACCGTGTCGATCGGGAGTTCCACGGCAGCCGTGACGCCGGTGCTGGGCTGGACGACGGCGATGAGAAGACCGACGTCGGTGTAATAAATGCGAAATGGTGATGTGCTCATCGCGCGTGGCGGATCGAGTCGTCGATGAACTGCTGCGCGAACGCGACGCGCGCATCGTTGTGCCGGGTGGCACGGCCGAAATGGGGGCCGGCGATTATGCGGGAGTGTGGGTCGCCGTCCGCGTCGATGTTGGTGTAGTCGACGGTCATGGCGTAGCGGCCGGTGTCGATGCCGTCTGCTAGGGCGCGGTCGAACAGGCTCATTCCTTCTTCGTGGATGTCTTGGCCGGTCATGGGTTTTCTCCTTTGGTGGTTGTTCTCAGGTCGTTGTCGAGTTCGGCGCGGATTCGTTTGGCGTAGGCCGCCCACATGACCTTGCTGATCAGGTCGACGGCGTGCGCGGTTGTGTAGGTGTGGTCGTCGTCTGCCCAGTCTTCGGCCCATTCGTCGGCGGGCCAGATGTCGTCCCAGCCGGCCGCCGGGTCGTCGTGGTCGTTGTTCATCGCTTGGTTTGTCCTTGGTTCGTGGTGTTTGCTGGTTGGTGTGTTTGAGTAGGTGCCCGCGTTGTCCTCGTTTGCTCGACGTTGGTGTCTGCCCATCGGCAGTACGCATAGCACCCATCACATGTATGACGGGATAGCGTGCGCGCGCGTAGGTGAACCAGTAGATGCGTGCTATGCGTACTGTCACTGCTCATCGTCGACCGCCGACAGCGCGATCCCGACCCGCCACCGCTTACCGTTGACGGCCCTACCTGCTGGGAAACCAAGCCGGTCGAGTGCCTGACCGAACGCTTTCTGACTGATCGGCTCGGCGCCGTCGACCAGGCGCCAGCGGTCCCACGCCTCGAACAGCTGCCCGGTGGTCGCCTTCACCACCGGGCTGGACGTCAGGCACGCCTCGGCCACGAACCGGCCCACAGCGTCGCTGGACTGGTGGTAGTCGTCGGTGGCTGCGACCACATCGGCGGGCTCGGCGAGTCCGTCCTGCCGCCGGTAGGCCACCCAACCGGCCACCGCCCACGCCAGCACCGCGTCGGCCTCGGCTTGCAACGACTCCCCGATGCGCTGGTCACGTTCGAGTGGTGGGATTTCAACGCTGAATGGGATCACCCTCAGCCGCCGCCATATCGCTGGATCGTCGCCGGCGACTTTGGGCAGGTGGTTGGTCACCAGCAGCGCGGTGTGGCTCGGCTCGAACTCGATGAAGTCCTGCCTCATCTTGCGGGCGCGGATGGTGTCGCCGCCGGTCAACCGTTTCATCGTCGCCTCGGCGAGTCGGCGGTTCCGCTCGGATTCGCTGACCACCACCAGCCGCCGCCCGAGCAGGTCCATCTCGCCGGTCGGGTGCGCGCCTTCTCTGTGCATGAACAGGTCTGGCTCTGCGGTGCTGGCGTAGTCGCCGAGCGACCAGGCGAGCGCGTTGATGAACACGGTTTTCCCGTTGGCGCCCGTGCCGGTGAGTATCCCGAGGACGTGTTCGAGGACTTTGCCGACCAGCGCGACCCCCGTTAGGCGTTGCAGGTAGGCGCGGACGTCGGCGCCGGGAAGCACCCGCGTCAGGTGTTTATCCCAGGTGCTTCCGGGTGCGGCGGGATCGTAGGCGGCGCGGCACACTTTCGTGACGCGGTCTGCGGGGTCGTGGGACCGCAGTTCGAGTGTGCGCAGGTCGAGGGTGCCGTTTGAGCAGTTGAGGAGGTAGGGGTCTGCGTCGAGGTCGCGTGCTGTGGCGGCGAACTCGGGGAGCGCCCCGGCGATGTCGAGGACACCGGACACACCCGACGCCGATTCGCATTTACGGACGTCGGCGCGTAATTCCTTGTCGCCGAGCGATTCTGCGAGTGATAGGCGCAGCACGTCGAGGACGGCGCGTTTCGCGTGTCCGACGTTGTCGAGCGCCCATCGGGTTCCGTCCCAGGTGTGCCAGCCGATGCCGTGGACGTGGAGCAGCCGGTTGGCGTAGCGGTCGGCCAGGCGGTAGGCGATGCGGGCCTGACCGCGGTGAACCTCGGATGGAGCCGGTTCGTCGAGTTCTGCGATCCTGTCTACTTCTTCGATGTTGTCTGGCATTTTCTGTTCGGTGCGGGCCCGCACCGCGTCGAGGTCGGCGGCTAGCGCTTGACCGACAGCCCACGCGAGGATGCCGTTAAACTCGTTCGTCGCTTTCCACCCCGTGCGCGGGTTCGGCGGCAGCGCAACAGAATTAATGAAGATCGGTCGTAGGGTGTCGATGGCGGATTGCGCGGCGAAGTAGCCGGCCCTAGCCTCTTTCATCGCGCCGACCACAGCTTTGACGGTGCTTTCGTGGCGGGACTCATCGGCCTCTATCCGCCCGGTCACCGCTTTAACCCAGCCGTTCAGAATGTTCGGCCGTGCCGCTTCGGTGTGCTCGGCGAGGAATGCCCGCACTTGCGCGTCGGTGGCGGCGTCGGAGGCGGGTGACACGTCGGGGATCTGTTCGGCCACCTCGCCGGGCATAATCGGCGCGGCGCCCACCCTGACCCACTGGTAGCGGCCGCCTTCGGGGTGTGGTGTTGGTGCGGCGATGATGACGCCGTTGAGTCCCCGGATTTCTCCCCAGCCGCCGCCGAGCCGGCCGACGCTGTTGCCGAGCGTCCGGCCCGGCGGCTGCGTGAACACGTAGTGCCCGCGGCCGGGAATGTCGGGGCGGGACGACTGGTGTGGCGCGCCGTTGAGGTTGCGGAGCAGCACGCCGGGCAGCTTGG
>JAXHUG010000072.1:0-7223 GCA_034189785.1 Actinomycetota bacterium | reverse complement strand
CCAGAACGCAGCACCACGATCACCAACCTGACCCCCACCATCAACGACCCAGGACCGAAAGACACAACACGCCAACAGAAATGCTTGACCACAGCCCTCGGACCTTAACTTCCCGGCATTGGGCTTAGAGTGGCCCCCGGCGGGCGATTTGAGCGCGAATTGCGTCACCTGCGGTGCCGCCACCACCGGCAGGGCCGGGGTCGGCACGGCCGGTGCGTACAGGGTGGCGGGCCCCGCGATGAGCGGGGCGAGGGTGACTGCCGAGGTCCCTGCTGTCCAGTACGAGCGGGCGGAGATCTCCATGAGCGACTGTGGAAACAACGAGATTGGATATGCCGCCGCCGGCCAGAGTGATGGGATGCCGCCGGGCATGCCGGGGATGGACACGCCGCACGGACCGCTGATGTTGCATGCCGCCCACCGGCATCCAGTGCAGCGCGCTCCCCGCGCGCGACGTAAAACCGGTCTCGTTTCTAGAAAATTTGGGGCGCTGCGCGTCGCTTCGCGATGGCCTTTTTGGCCACCCCCTGACCCGCAAGCCTCTGTACGCCCTCCGAGCAGGCGAAAGGGCAGGTCACGGACCTGCCCGACCAGACCGCTGGCACAACCAGAAAACAATACCCGTCCGGGACCTCGAAAGCCGCCCACGGAAACGTCGGTAGATCCTGATTACGATTACATAGCGCACCCTCCCTCGGGGCTTAAGTTCGCCCAATGCGACGATTGGGTTCGTCGTCTATCGCGCTGGGGGGGCTGGCTTCGGATGATGCATTACGGCGCGAACAACTACGGGAAGCAGTTGTGTGCGCTAGCGGGCGCGGCCGTCGTGTTCGCCCTCCTTGGTGGGTGTGCCGAAGACGCCTCATCTGGTCGCTCAACTACGACTACAACGAGCCGCGCAGCTAGCGGTCCGTCCGATGCGGCGGTTGCCTCGGCGGCCGAAAAGATGTTGCGCGATGACGCAGAACTCAAGGGACAGCTACAACCCGGGCAGCCATTCCTAACGTTCGAATGCGGTGATTGGATCCTCGAAAACTCGCCGGAAGACTGCTGGGAGCCGTGGCTTAACGGATTCAGCTTCGAGGATGGCGAACTGCGGATACGACTGCAGGTCGACCGCAGCGATCCATTCAGCAATGCGCAGGCGGCCAGAGCAGCGTTGTGGTTCCGCAATTACGTATCCGCCGATCGTGGCATCTTGCGCGATAACGTCGATTCGATCCTCGTGACTGACGGGACCGGCACGGAAATGGCACGACAGCAGGCGCTGCGGCGCTGAGGCGAGCCATCGAGTCCGAGAAGGCGATGAGCGCTCTGGACGCCGGACAGCTGAACCTGATCGAAGCCACCAGCTTCGTGGAGTTCGAGGGGGATGACGAGGCCCAGGCCGAGCTGATCAAGGTCGCAGGCACCGACCAGTTCGCGCACCGGGTCGCCCAACTGCGCGCCGACCGGGAGGAGCGCGCCCGCTACGCCGAGGCCGCCGCAGACTACGCCGCGAAGGGGTACACGGTTCTCGAACAACGTCCCGGCTGGTACGACAAGACCCACATCCCGGCCCACAACCTCAAGGACGGCTCCGGAGCGAGCCTGACCGACGAGGCCATTGCCGCAATGCAACCCCGGCACTGGGCGGTCTGGCTCGAAACCGCCGAGGTCTACCTGGACGCTGAAACCGGCGCGGTCGTCGACGAGGACGGGATCGACTTCGGCACCGAGGACAACCCGGACCTCGAACCCGACGAGGGGCTCAGGCACTTCCGAACGGTCACCCGGGCACGGTCTTCGAGCCGCAGTACTTCTGCATCGACCTGGCCGGCGCCGGTGTCACCATGCCGGATTGGCTGGCCCGCCAACACGGCGTCGACCTCGATCAGCTCGCCGACGCCAACGACCCCGAGGGAGCCATCGAGCGGGAGCGGGCCCGCGAGGAGCAGGCGGAGCGGGAACGCGCCGAGCGACGCAAGCTCATCGCCCTGAACAAGCTGGGCGAAGCGGCTGCGGTGGTGCGTCGGGAATGGGTGCGAGACAAGCTCCTCGCCCGCAAGACCGCTCCCAAAGGCGCGGCCCTCTACCTCGCCGACGTGCTCGCGAACCGGGCGGACCTGTTCAACGACTACCACGGCCAGAGGATGGCCCCCGAGCTGCTCGGCCTGGCCGACAACGAGACCCCGAAGATGGCGGTCGCCAAACTCCCCGCCACCGGCGATGCCCGCGCCCTGGTGATCATGCTCGGAATGGTGCTCGCCACCATCGAGACCCGCACCGGTAAGGACGCCTGGCGCGGACCCCAGGACATCACCAAAACCTACCTGCGGTTCCTGGAGGAGAACGGCTACCCGCTCAGCGACATCGAGCAGATGATCCTCGGCAAGCGCAAGGCCGACAGCGTGTACCGGCAGGCTTGCACAGAGGACTAGTCGATCCCCGACCAGTGGCCCCGTGGAGTAGCGCTCCGCGGGGCCGCTGGCTCGTTGTCGGATAAAAGACGCAGGGAAAAGGGAACTGCATAAATCAGGGCTAGTGCCTCCCCATCTCCGACGTGGGTTGGATCGTGGTGACGAGGCTGACCATGAGCCCGCCGGCCATCAGGTTTGGCTGCCGGTTCGGCCGCCACCGTTATCCACCAGCATCCGCAACTCGCGGTCCCAGCCGATGTCACGCCGACGCGTCAGGCCCGCACGCACCAAGGCTGACAGGCCCACCACGCAGGCCATCAATCCCAACCACGATGCTGACCCCACCACCAGCGCATCGATTCCCGCTTGTGACGGCGTCGGCGCGGCGACCCGACCGCCGCTGCCGTCCACCCAGATATCAACTCGGTCACCAACTTTGGCCTCGGGATCCACCTTGGGCTTCTCGGTGTGATCGACACCGTCGGCGCGCCACCGAACGGGCGCCCTGACGATCACGCGGGCTTGCCCAGACATGGCGATGGCATCCCCGACCACGGTCGCGCTGGGTTTATCGGTCACCATGGCGGCGACCAGGTGCCGATCCCGCGACTGCTCGGCATACATACGAGCCTGGGTGTCGTGGACAGCGGTGCCGATCGCCGCCGAGAACGGAGTGACGACCAGTGCGGTGGCGGGATGATCCAGCATCGTCCGAGACTCAGCGTGAAGGTCTCCATCACATCCTCCCGCGATGACACCCCAGAAAACCGATGTAGCGTTGTGCCGAGTAGGCTACGCCCGCCGACACACCCGATGGGCTCACCCCGCCATAATTGGCGAGGCTTGCGCCCAAGAATTCGGTCAAGAGCCGCTGACGTACCCACGAGCGCATCGTCTTCGACAGCGGGTACGCACCCTCACGCAGACGTGCCTGGCACGCAGCGGTGGTTGAGCTGCCCGGCCAACAACCGCGGGCACGCATTGATGCTGCGCCACAAGGAGCTCGGCCTCCCATCCGGTGGCCGATCTGATTGAGCTGCTGGGACGGCACGCGGGAGGGACGCAAGTCAGTCGACTGAGGGACCTAATCCCTTATCGGCACGTCTTCACACAGCGACACACTCGGAAGATGAAGCTGTTTGACGATCGTGTCGACGCCGGCCGCCAGTTGGCCCGGCGTCTGGAATATCTCAAGGGCCAGGACGTTGTCGTTCTGGGCCTGCCGCGCGGCGGGGTGCCGGTGGCCTTCGAGGTCGCCCACGCGCTACAGGCACCACTGGACGTGCTCGTCGTGCGCAAGCTCGGCGTGCCGTTTCAACCCGAGCTGGCTTTTGGCGCCATCGGCGAAGACGGCGTGCGGGTGCTCAATGATTCGGTTGTGCGTGAGGCCCACCTCGACGACGACGACATGGACGCGGTCGAAGGTAAGCAGCGGATCGAACTGCGACGCCGCGCGGAAACCTTCCGCCGCGGACACGACCGGATCTCGTTGACGCGGCGGATCGCGGTGATCGTCGACGACGGCATCGCGACCGGCGCGACGGCCAAGGCGGCATGCCAGGTAGCGCGCGCGCATGGGGCGAGCCGGGTTGTGCTGGCGGTTCCGATCGGCCCGGACGACGTCGTTGCGAGGTTCGCCGGGTACGCCGACGAGGTGGTGTGTTTGCAGACGCCGGCGTTCTTCTTTGCGGTCGGGCAAGGCTACCGCAACTTCACCCAGACCTCCGACGATGAGGTGATCGCGCTTCTGGATCGCGCCCGGCGCAACTTTGCGGAGGCCGCCGCGATCGACGCCGCCGCCGACCCGCCGCTCCGCGATGAGGAAGTCCGGGTGCTCGCTGGCCCGGCGACAGTGGCGGGACATCTGACTATTCCCGAGAACCCAAGGGGCATCGTGGTTTTCGCACACGGCAGCGGGAGCAGCCGCCACAGTCCCCGCAATCGCTACGTCGCCGATGTCTTGAACCAGGCCGGGCTCGCCACGCTGCTGTTCGACTTGCTGACCCCGACCGAGGAACGCAACCGCGCCAACGTCTTCGACATCGAGCTCCTCGCGGGCCGGCTGGTCGACGTCACCCGTTGGCTGACCAGCCGGCCCGACACCGCGTCATTACCCGTGGGCTATTTCGGCGCCAGCACGGGAGCGGGCGCGGCCCTGGTCGCGGCGACCGATCCCAGAGTCGACGTGCGGGCGGTCGTCTCTCGCGGGGGCCGGCCCGACCTCGCGGGAACGTACCTGGCGGCAGTCGCCGCACCGACCCTACTGATCGTGGGCGGCCGCGACGAAGTAGTCCTCGAGCTGAACCGACGAGCGCAAGCGGTGATACCCGGAGAATGCGACGTCGCGGTGGTTCCCGGCGCCACACACCTATTCGAGGAACCGGGCACTCTCGAGAAGGCCGCGGAGTTGGCCCGTGACTGGTTCCTCGATCACTTGAGCCGCGTCGTCGCGACTCCTTGATTGAGCTAAGCCTGCACACATCGTCGACCCGGCGCCAAGGCGATGTCGCTCAACGAGCTTCGCCACCGGGCAAGAACGGGTGGCTACGCTGCCGGGGATCGTCCGGACCTCCTTTGCGATGTCCGAGATGCCGGCAGTCAGATCAGAACTCGCAGGACCGCCCGATACAGCCCCCGCTGAACGTGGTATCGGCTTGGGCCAGTACGGCGTCCGGTGCGGCGTAGGACAGCACTTGGCCTTCCCGGCTGCCGTAGCGATACACCGTGATGCCCTTGACTTTCGCCTTCCAGGCGGCCAGGTAGATTGCGCGGACGTCGTCGACCGTCGCAGTGGCGGGCAGGTTGACCGTCTTGGACACGGCGGCGTCGACGTGGCGCTGCACGGCGGTCTGCATGCGTAGATGCCACTCGGGCGCGATCTCGGCTGCGGTCGGAAACGCAGCCCGCACCGCGGCCGGAAGTTGCGGGGAGCCACGCACTCCCCCGCGCTGCGCGATCTCGGCGATCAGCTCGTCACGGTAGAAGCCTCGATCGCGGGCCAGCCGGTCGAAGCACGGATTGACCTCCAACAGGTGCCTGCCGACAACGGACCGCGTGAAGGCAATGGCAAACATTGGCTCGATACCGGCGGTGGTGCCGGCGATCAATGAGATGGTGCCGGTCGGGGCGACGGAGGTGACCTGTGCGTTGCGCCGCGGCCCCGAACGCGTGAACCGACTGTCGGCGAACGCGGGGAACGAGCCCCGATCTTCGGCCAGCAGCCTCGACACCATGTGCGCCTCTCGCTGTATGCGACGAAGGACCTGGCCGGTCAACCGCACGCCTTCCTCGCTGTCGTACGGAATGCCCAGTGTGGCAAGTAGCTCCGCCAACCCCATGACTCCCAGCCCGATCTTGCGGGTCGCCCGGGTGGCCTCGTCCAGTTCGGCGAAGGGGTAGCGGCTGACATCGATGACGTCGTCAAGGAATCGCACCGCCACTGCGACGACCTCATCGAGCCGGTCCCAGTCCACGCGACCATCGGTGATCATCCGCGCGAGGTTGATCGAGCCGAGGTTGCACGACTCGTAGGGCAGCAGCGGAACCTCCCCGCACGGGTTGGTCGCCGCGATTCGACCCCGCCCAGGCAACGGGTTGGCTCGGTTGATCGTGTCCAGGAACACCAGCCCGGGATCTCCGCATACATGCGCTGCTCCGCAGATGATGTCGAACAGTTTTGCGGCAGGAAACCGTGCAACGGTCCTGCCGGTTCGCGGATTGACCACGCGGTGCGTGGCGCCTCGTTCAACGGCGCGCATGAACGCGTCGGTGACACCGACTGACAGGTTGAAATGCGTAAGCTCGCTGGGTGACTCGGCCTTGGCGGTGATGAAATCGTAGGCATCCGGGTGCGACGCTTCCAGCACCGCCATACACGCGCCGCGGCGGCGACCGCCCAGCGCGACGACACCCGCGGCGGTGTCATACAGCCGCAGAAATGGCATCGGTCCGCTGGCCGTACCGCCCGTGCTGGCGACCCGATCCCCTGCGGGTCGCAGCTCGCTGAACGCGAATCCGGTGCCGCCTCCGGCCCGCTGAACCTCGGCGGCCTGTCCAAGGGTCGTGAAGATCGAGCGCAGCGAATCCTCAACGGGCAGCACGACACAACCGGCGAGCAGCCCAAGTTCAGTGCCGGCGTTCATCAGCGTGGGCGAGTTCGGCAGGAATTCGAGGTTGCGCAAAACCATCGAGAACCGCTCGGCCCACTGCGTCGACGACCCGGGCCGGTACTGGTCCTCGGCCGCGGCGACGCAGCGCGCCGCCCGGTCCATCATCTCGCCGGTCGACTCGGTCGGCCGGCCCTGCTCGTCGCGCAGCAGATAGCGCTCCCGCAATACCGTCACGGCCGCCAGACTCAGCTTCAACTCATCACGCACCCCAAGCAACGTCTTGGCCGTACGTAGCTCGGTGCGCCGCCGCCGGTAGATGATGTACGCACGGGCGACGTCATCCAGACCGGCTTCGCCCAGCCGCGCCTCGACGAAATCCTGAATCTGCTCAACCGGCGCAATGCTGGGCCCCAGTGCGTCGGCAACGGCCCCGGCCACAGTGACGGGCATGTCGGGGTCGTTATAGGCGACCTCGCGGGCGGCCCGCGCGACCGCGGCCTCGATCCGCTTGACGTCGAAGGGCACCAGCGTCCCGTCGCGGCGTCGGACCTTCGCCGGCCATCGGGCCGTCGCCGACTTCATCGCCTGGTCTCGAGCCGTTGCGAGTGAGTGATCTTTAGTGGTCACGCGACTCGCACCCCGTCTCGGGGTTGTTCGGCAGCCTTGCGGCTGCGTCCCTTCCGCGCTTCATCGCCACCTGCCCGACGAGGCCCGG
>JAXHUG010000071.1:0-7355 GCA_034189785.1 Actinomycetota bacterium | reverse complement strand
TCATCGCCGTCGGCGGCGTCTACGATCCGCGGATCCACCTCGACGACGTGGTGATGCCGGTGCTCAAGAAGTGGCGCATCTTCGAGCGGGGGGACTTCACCGGTGAGGCCGCCCGCATGCGCGACGACCTCGCCGTGCTGGTCGAGGAGCTCGAGGAGGCGTGCGAGAAGTTCGAGACCGCCAAACAGAAGCGTCTCGAACGCGAAGCCAAGATGGCCGGGAAGAAGGCCGGAAAGGTTCTCGCGTCATCAGCGTCGTAGCCCCTCCCCCCGAGACGGCCCGGTCTGCAGCTCTGCGGATCGGGCCGCTGGCATTGCCGAGTCCCGTGGTGCTGGCCCCGATGGCCGGGGTGACCAACGTCGCTTTCCGCACCCTGTGCCGTGAGCTCGAGGTGGCCAGGGCCGGTACCGTCAGCGGCCTGTACGTGTGCGAGATGGTGACCGCCCGGGCCCTGGTCGAGCGCCACCCGCTCACCATGCACATGACCGCGTTCGCGCCCGACGAGTCACCCCGGTCGCTGCAGCTCTACACCGTCGACCCGGCCACCACCCATGCGGCGGCGAAGATGATCGCCGACGAGAACATGGCCGACCACATCGACATGAACTTCGGCTGCCCGGTGCCCAAGGTGACCAAGCGCGGTGGCGGTGCCGCGCTGCCCTACAAGCGGAAACTCTTCGGGAACATTGTGCGCGCCGCAGTCACCGCTACCGAGGGCACCGACATCCCCGTCACGGTGAAGTTCCGGATCGGCATCGACGACGCCCACCACACCCACCTGGACGCCGGCCGCATCGCCGCCGAAGAGGGCGCGGCCGCGGTCGCCCTGCACGCCCGCACTGCGGCGCAGCGCTACTCCGGCACCGCCGACTGGGACGAGATCGCCGCGCTCAAGGCGCACGTCACCTCGGTCCCCGTCCTGGGTAACGGCGACATCTTCGACGCCGACGATGCGCTGGCGATGGTGGCGGCCACCGGGTGCGACGGTGTCGTGATCGGACGCGGCTGCCTCGGCCGGCCGTGGCTGTTCGCCGAACTGTCGGCGAAGTTCACCGGCCGCCCCCTGCCGGTGCCCCCCACGCTCGGCGAGGTGGCCGACATCATCGTCAGGCACGGCGAACTACTCGCCGACCACTTCGGGGTGGACAAGGCCATGCGTGACATCCGTAAACACATCGCGTGGTACCTGCACGGCTTCCCCGCCGGATCGGATCTGCGCCGGGCGCTCGCGCTGGTCAAGACACGCGCCGAACTCTCCGAACTGCTCGCCCGGCTCGACCCCTACGTGCCGTTCCCGCCGGCGGCGACGGGTCCGCGCGGACGGCAGGGTTCCGCCGCTTCGGTGTCCCTGCCGGAGGGCTGGCTGACCGATCCGGACGACACCACGGTGCCCGCGGGCGCGGACGTCATGCACTCCGGCGGCTGACCGGTCACTATGCCGAGACGTTCTCCGGCTGGATGCCTCACAGGATCGCTCAGTACGATGTGGGTTCAGTTGCAGCCCGGCTCCGGCGGCAGAGCTCCCGAGACGCTGCTACGAGAAGTGATCACTTGGAAGAGGACGAGCACCGCGCGCGTTCGCGCGCACCACGCGAAGTCGGAGGCCGCTTGATGCGTGACGGCGACAGCCCTGGAGCTGGTGCCACTCCCGACCCTCGGCGTCCCGACGAGCCACGGTCCGACCGGGACAACCAATGGCTTACCCGATCCGAGCGGCGATCAGCGGGTGCCGCGCCGTGGGAGCGCGGTGAACCTCTCAAACGCGAACAGCCCGGGCCGGAAGCCGCCGCTGCCAAGACCGAGGACTCCGGGTTCGATGCGTCCGGGTTCGATGCGTCCGGGGGCAACCACACCGCGGGTGTGGTCACCGTCGCCGACCTGATCGCCAAGCTCAACGGCGACGGCAGCGCCCCGGTGGAACTCACGCCGAAACGCCGGCGCGCCGACCCCGAGCCCGAAACCTCGACACCCGCCCCGGCGACGGAGATCATCGAGGCGATCGGCGAAACTGTGCGCCAACCGGCCGATCCGGACCGCCAGGACACCGAGAGCATCCCCGCCGCGACCAGCGCCTACGCCGCCGACCTGCCCGTCCTGACCGAGTATCCGGGTGACCAGGTGTCGCCGTACCGGGCCGGGGAGGGCGCAACCGTGGTCGCCGGGGACGAACCGCACCGGCGCCGCCGGATCATCATGGTCGGACGCGCCGCGGCCGCGCTGCTGGCGGTGCTCGCGCTGGTGCTCACCGGCGGCGCCTGGCAGTGGCAGACGTCGAAGAACGGCCTGATGAACAGGGTGTCGGCGCTGGATCAGGACAGCCGGGATATCGTCGATCCCAATGCCCAGTTCGGCGACGAGAACTTCCTGATCGTCGGGGTGGACAGTCGCATCGGTGAGAACAGCGACATGGGCGCGGGCACCACCGACGACGCCGCCGGCGCCAGGTCGGACACCGTGATGCTGGTCAACATCCCGGCCAACCGGAAACGTGTGGTAGCGGTGTCCTTCCCCCGCGACCTGTCCATCAATCCCATGGAGTGCGAGCCCTGGAACCCGGAGACCGGTACCTACGGCCCGATCACCGACCCGGAGTCGCCGATGTACGGGCGCGAAACGGTCTACACCGAGTACAAACTCAACTCGGCGTACGCGGTCGGCGGGCCGAAGTGCCTGGTCAAGGTCGTGCAGAAGCTCTCTGGCCTCTCGGTGAACCGGTTCATGGCCGTCGACTTCGCCGGTTTCTCCAAAATGGTCGACGCCCTGGGCGGCGTCGAAGTCTGCAGCACTGAACCGCTGGAGGACTACGAACTCGGCACGGTGCTGTCGACCGCCGGCCGCCAGATGGTCGACGGGCACACCGCGCTCGACTACGTACGCGCCCGCCAGGTCACCACCGAGATCAACGGCGACTATGGCCGCATCAAGCGCCAGCAGCGATTCCTTTCGTCACTGCTGCGTTCGCTGATCTCCAAGGAAGTATTCTTCTCGCTGTCGAAGCTCAACAACGTGGTCAACATGTTCATCGACGACAGCTACGTCGACAACATCGACACCCGCGACCTCGTGGCGCTGGGCCAGTCGATTCAGGGCGTGACCGCGGGACGGATCAGCTTCGTCACGGTGCCGACCGTCGGCTACGCCGACGAGTACGGCAACGAGACTCCCCGCACCGACGACATGCGCGCGCTGTTCACCGCGATCATCAACGACGCCCCGTTGCCCGGGGAGAAGAACCCCGACAACACACCCGTCCCGGGCACCCCGGGATCGACGACGGCGGACCCGGAGGTCGCGGCGACCGAGTCCGGCGGTGCCGAAGTGGTCAACACCGTCACCACCGAACCGCAGGACGTCACCGTGCAGGTGTCGAACTCCACCGGGCAGACCGGTCTGGGTGCGACGACGGCCGATGAGCTGCAGCAGTACGGGTTCAACGTCACGACCCCGGACGACTACCCGAGTGCGCTGACCGAGACGACGGTGTTCTTCTCCCCTGGTAACGAGCAGGCCGCGGCCACCGTCGCGTCGTCGTTCGCCGACCCGACCATCGAGCGGGTGAGCGGTATGGGTGACATCGTCCAGGTGGTGCTCGGCACCGACTACAACGCCGTCGCCGCGCCATCACCCGGCGGCTCACCGGTCCGGGTGAACGTGTTGCACGACACCGGCAGCACGCCCGCCCCGCTGCCGGAGGACCTCGATATCACCAACGCCGCCGACACCACCTGCGACTGACCGGCTCCCCGGGGTTTCGGCAGGTGACATTCACCTTCAGTTCACCCGCGGCTCGTGCCGACGCACCGTCCCATCTCTAGACTCGATACATGCGCAACGCGTATCACGAGCAACTAGAGGCTCTCACCGATCAGCTCGGGCAGATGTGCGGCCTGGCCGGTGGAGCAATGGAACGCGCGACGCAGGCGCTGCTGCATGCCGACCTGGTACTCGCCGAACAAGTGATCTCCGACCACGATCAGATCGCCACGATGAGCGCACGGGCCGAGGAGGCCGCGCTCGTCCTGTTGGCGCTGCAGTCGCCCGTCGCCGGCGATCTGCGCGCCGTGGTCAGCTCCATCCAGATCGTCGCCGATGTGGACCGGATGGACGCGTTGGCGCTCCACGTCGCCAAGATCGCCCGTCGCCGTCATCCGCAGCACGCGCTGCCCGAAGAGGTCAACGGCTACTTCGCCGAGATGGGGCGAGTGGCCGTCGAACTCGGCAACGCCGCGCAGGAGGTGCTGGATACCCGCGACCCCGAGAAGGCGGCCCGCATCCAGGAGGAAGACGATGCGATGGACGATCTGCATCGTCACCTGTTCACCGTGCTGATGGACCGGGAGTGGAAGCACGGCGTGACCGCGGCCGTCGACGTGACGTTGCTGAGCCGATTCTACGAGCGCTTCGCCGACCATGCCGTCGAGGTCGCGCGCCGAGTCATCTTCCAGGTCACCGGCGTGTACCCGACCGACGAGGTCATCCCGACACCGCGCTGAGCGCCTCCGCGTCGGGTCAGACCGGCGTGGATCGACGGCGCCACCGGTAACCCCCGCACCGCGGATGGTGCGGATCGAATCGACATGGGTGCGGCTCTTTTGGAGCGCCGCACCTGCCGCGACCGTCAGCCGAAGCGACCCGAGATGTAATCCTCCGTCGCCTTCTGGGTCGGATTGGAGAAGATCTTCTCGGTGTCGTCGACCTCGACCAGCCGACCGGGCTTACCGGTCGCCTCCAGGTTGAAGAAGGCGGTCTGGTCGCTCACGCGCGCTGCCTGCTGCATGTTGTGCGTGACGATGACGATCGTGTAGTCCTGCTTCAACTCGGCGATCAGATCCTCGATCGCCAGCGTGGAGATCGGGTCCAGCGCCGAGCACGGCTCGTCCATCAGCAGCACGTCGGGCTGCACGGCGATGGCCCGCGCGATACACAGGCGCTGCTGCTGACCGCCCGACAGACCGCCGCCCGGCTTGTCGAGCCGGTCCTTGACCTCGTTCCAGAGGTTGGCACCTTTGAGCGAACGCTCCGCCACCTCGTCGAGTGCCTTACCGCCACGCACTCCCTGCAGCTTCAAGCCGGCGACCACGTTGTCTCGAATCGACATGGTGGGGAACGGGTTCGGCCGCTGGAACACCATGCCGATCGTCTTGCGGACGCTCACCGGGTCGACGCCGGGGCCGTAGATGTCCTCTCCGTCCAGCAGCACCGAGCCCGTCACCCTGGCCCCGGGAAGCACCTCGTGCATCCGGTTGAGCGTGCGCAGCACCGTGGACTTACCGCAGCCCGACGGGCCGATGAACGCCGTCACACTACGCGGCGGGACGGCCAACTCCACATCGGCGACCGCGTGGAAGGATCCGTAGTAGATGTTGACATCTTTGAGGTCCAGGCGTTTAGCCATGACTGTGCTCCCTAATTCTTCGAGACTCTCAAGCCCGGTTGCGGTTCAGCCAGCGCGTGAAGAAGGCGGCGCCCACGTACAGGACCCCCACCAGCAGAATGAGGGTCAGCGCTGCACCCCACACCCGCATGCGGCCCGCCGCTTCCGGGTTGACCAATTCCGTATAGATCAGCAGTGGCAGCGACGCCATGTTGCCTTCGAACACGTCGTAGTTGATGGACCGCGCGTACCCGACCAGCACGAGAACGGGTGCCGTCTCACCGATCACCCGGGCGAGCGCGAGCATGATCCCGCTGATGATACCCGGCAGCGCCGTCGGAACCACTACCCGTGCAATGGTTTTCCACTTCGGGATACCGAGCGCGAAAGAGGCCTCGCGGAGTTCGTCGGGCACCAGTTTCAGCATCTCCTCGGTGTTGCGGACAACGACGGGAAGCATCAACAACACCAACGCCAGCGCCACCGCGAACGAACTCTGCGGGAAACCCATCGTCGCGATCCACAACGCGAAGATGAACAGGGCCGCGACGATCGACGGGACGCCGGCGAGGATGTCCACCATGAACGTGACGGTCTTGGCGAACCATCCGGTCCCGTACTCGACGAGGTAGATCGCGGCGAAGACGCCCAAGGGGACGGCGAGGACGGACGCCACCGCAGCTTGCACGATGGTGCCGTAGATCGCGTGGTAGACGCCCCCGGCGAACTGCTCGGGCAACACCCCCGAAAGCGACCTGTTCCACCATGCCGAACTGATCACCGCGCTGAACCCGCGGGATACCACCGTGTAGAGCAGCCACACCAGCGGGATCATGGCGATCACGAATGACGTCCAGAACAGCGCTCTGGCGATGCTGTTCGTGAGCTTCCGTCTTTGGCTGATGGGGTGGAATGTCGGCCCCTTGACCGGCGATTCCAATGTCGCGGTCATCCGCCGCTCACCCTCCCTCCGGCCGCCGCACGGGCGAGCGCATTGACGATGAAAGTCAAGATGAAGAGCACCAGGCCGGCCGCGATGTACGCGCCCGTCGGCAGTGGTGCGCTGAATTCGGCTGCGGCCGAGGCGATCTTCGACGCGAACGTGTAGCCGCCGTCGAACAGCGACCAGTTCCCCGGTTGCGCGGCCGTCCGCAGGATGATCAACACCGCAATGGTCTCGCCCAGCGCCCTGCCGAGTCCCAACATCGAACCGGCGATCATGCCGCTGCGGCCGTACGGATACACCGTCATGCGGACGACCTCCCACTTGGTGGCGCCCAACGCCTGAGCGGCCTCGACATGCCCCTTCGGGGTCAGGCTGAACACCTCGCGCGCCACCGAGGTGATGATCGGAAGGATCATCACCGCCAGCACCACGCCCGCGGTGAAAATGGTACCGCCGCCGGCGAGCGACACGTTCCCGTCGGCGAACAGGAAGATCCAGTTGAGGTTTTCGTTCAGGAAACGTTGGACCGGTTCCAGTCGCGGCGCCAGCACGAAAATGCCCCACAGGCCGAAGACGATGGACGGCACTGCTGCCAGCAGGTCCACCAGGATGGCACAGGACTTCGCGATCACCCTGGGCGCGTAATTGGTCAGGAACGTCGCAATGCCGATCGCGATCGGCACCGCGACGACCAGCGCGAAGACCGAACTCAGGACGGTGACACGGAACAGGTCGGCGATACCGAACCTGAGGTCACTGGGATCGGAGGTGACGAATTCCGAGCTGGTCAGGAAGTCGGCGTTGTTGGCCTGCAGCGACGGAATCGCCCTGATGAGCAGGAACAATCCCATCAGCGCGATGGCACCGATGATGGTGGCGCCTGCCGCCACTGCGACGGAATAGAAGATCCGGTCGCCCCATCGACCGCTGCCGCCGCCGAGCGCGGATCCCCCGGTTGACTTGGTAGGCATCTGGGTGGTTTGTCCGGTCTGCTGTGGGCTCGCCGCCGTCGGCGAGCCCACAGCTGTCGGTTCG
>JAXHUG010000070.1:0-13582 GCA_034189785.1 Actinomycetota bacterium | reverse complement strand
TGCTGGTTATCGCCGCGGACGGCGCCGACGCGACCGTGTTGAGGGTGACCGAGGCGATCACCAGCCGCCCGACGGGCGACGGAGTGCGCGATCAACTCGCGGTTTCGGGCTCCGTGTCCTATCCGGACTTCCTGACGTGGCGCGGCTTCCTGGAACGCGAGCCACCGCGACGCCCCGACCCGGAGCGCCCGGCCGCCCCTCCGGCGGCGCGCTCACAGCGCTGGAAGTATGCGTTCGAGGGCTCGCGCTGCTTGGCCTGCTCCACGGTCAACGTGCCCCCGCAACGGGTCTGCGTGCACTGCGGTGCGGTCGACCGCATGGAGCCAGTGCCACTCGCGGCCACACCGGCCAGCGTGGCGACGTTCACCATCGACAAACTGGCGTTCTCCTTGGCCCCTCCGGTCGTCGACGTCGTCATCGACTTCGACGGCGGCGGCCGCTTCAGCTGCCAGCTCGCCGACGCCGACCCGGGCGCGGTCGCGATCGGCGACCGGGTGGAGATGACGTTTCGCCGCTTGCACACGGCCGGCGGCGTCCACAACTACTTCTGGAAGGCGCGCCCCGCCAGGAAGGAGCACTAGTCATGGCCAGCAACGGTATCCGCGACAAGGTGGCGATCGTCGGGATGGGCTGCACGCCCTTCGGAGAACGCTGGGACCGGTCGATCGACGACCTGCTCATCGACGCGGTCACCGAGTGTATCGGTTCTGTCCCCGGTATGGAGAAGGACGACATCGACGCCTTCTGGGTCGGCACGATGGGATCGGGCGCGTCCGGCCTCACCCTGTCCCGCCCGTTGAAGATCGACTATAAACCCGTCACCCGGGTGGAGAACTTCTGTGCGACCGGCTCGGAGGCCTTCCGCAACGCTGCCTACGCAGTGGCGTCAGGTGCCTACGACTGCGTGATGGCGGTCGGCGGCGAGAAGCTCAAGGACACGGGTTTCTCCGGGCTGGTCATCCCGGCGCCGGCGAACGACGGCACGGAATCCGAGCTGACCGCACCTGCGATGTTCTCGCTGCTCGCACCCTCGTACGCGAAGAAGTACGGCGTCGATGCGGACACCATGAAGGAGGTGATGACCCACATCGCCTGGAAGAACCACGTCAACGGGGCGAAGAACCCGCGCGCCCAGTTCCGCAACGAGGTCGCCAAGGAGACCATCTCCTGCTCACCGCTGGTGGCGGGCCAACTCGGCATCTTCGACTGCTCCGGCGTCTCGGACGGGGCGGCCGCGGCGCTCATCGTGAGGGCAGACGACGCGCACCGCTACACCGACCGGCCGATCTACATCAAGGCGCTGTCCTTCGTGGCCGGGCCGGCCGAGGGTCCCCTCGATCCCGCCTACGACTACACGACGTTCACCGAGGTCGTTCGTTGCGCGGAGGATGCCTACGCGCAGGCCGGAATCAAGGATCCGCGCACCGAGATTTCCATGGCGGAGGTGCATGACTGCTTCACCCCCACAGAGCTGGTCCTGATGGAGGACCTCGGTTTCTCCGAGCGCGGCCAGGGCTGGAAGGACGTCCTGGAGGGCTTCTTCGACCTCGGCGGCGGCCTGCCGGTCAACCCCGACGGCGGCCTGAAGTCGTTCGGGCACCCGATCGGCGCCAGCGGGCTGCGGATGCTGTTCGAGATGTGGCTGCAACTGCGCGGCGAGGCCGGCGAGCGCCAGCTCGACAACCCCCAACTGGGCATGACCCACAACCTCGGGGGGGCTCCGGGTGCTTGCGTGTCGTTCGTCTCCATCACCGGCGCCGAACGCGACTGACCCGCGGCGACGGATCGGCGGCGCCCCCATGAAGCCTCAGTAATCTCAACGGACCACAACATATCTCGATAGGCGGAAAGACATGGTGGAACTTGGTTTCGACGGCAAGGTGGCCATTGTGACCGGGGCTGGAAACGGCCTCGGCAGAGAACATGCCATGCTGCTGGCTTCACGCGGAGCGCAGGTCGTCGTCAACGACCTCGGCGGCAACGTGGCTGGATTGGGTGCCGACTTGACCGCGGCGCAGGCCGTCGCAAAAGAGATCGAAGCCGCCGGTGGGATCGCCGTTGCCGACGGTAACAGCGTGGCCACTCAACAGGGAGGGGCTGCCATCGTCCAGACGGCAGTCGAGGCTTTCGGACGGGTCGACATCGTGGTGAACAACGCAGGAATCCTGCGCGACAAGTCTTTCCAGAATCTCACACCGGAGCTGCTACACCCTGTCATCGACACTCATTTGTATGGCACCATCTGGGTGACGCAGCCGGCGTTCATCAGAATGCGTGAGCAAGGCTATGGGCGCATCGTGAACACCTCGTCGGCGGCCGGGTTGTTCGGTAACTTCGGCCAGGTCAATTACGGCGCCGCAAAAATGGGCATCGTCGGCTTCACCCGAGTGCTGGCCCAAGAGGGCGCCAGGTACAACATCAAGGCCAATGCGATTGCTCCGATGGCAAAGACACGCATGACCGAGGAACTCCTAGGGCCTTTGGCGGAGAAGTTCGGTCCTGCATCGGTATCACCGGTCGTGGCATACCTCTGCCACGATTCCTGCGATCTCACGTCGAGAATTTTCTCCGTCGGCGGCGGGCGAGTCGCTGAGGTATTCATCGGCGTAACGAAAGGCTTTGTCTCGTCCAGTCTGGATATAGAAGCGGTCCGCGACCACCTCCAAGCGATCTGTGACCGCGACGGCTACATCACCCCTATGCAGGCTAACGACGAGATCGCTTTCGCATTGCAGACACTGAGCTAACACAAGTCCGGACAGAGGAGCACAACCGTGGCCGTTGTCGACTTTCTACGACGGATGGTGGAGAAGAACCCGGAGAAGGCCGCAGTAATCGCCGATGACGGCGCAGTCACTTTCAGCGAACTCGACCACGCCAGCAGCATGGTGGCTCGGCGACTGATCGATGCCGGCGTGCGGCGCGGGCAGACCGTGGCGATGCTGCTGGCCAACGATCAAGCCATGCATTTCAACGCCGTCTACTGGGGAATCCACAAGCTTGGCGGCGTGCCGGTGCCGCTCAACACGCGGTGGGCGGCGCCGGAAAAGCTTTTCGTCCTCGAACACAGTGATGCCGTGGCAGTCGTGGCGGGGCCGCCGCACCGAGACGTGCTGGTTCCACTCGTCCAAGGACAAACCGTCGAGATCGCCGGTCGTCCCGGAAACTTCCGGCTCGAGCACTTTTTCGTCACGGGCAGCGAAAAGCTCGACGGACTGGCTCCGGTCGGCGACCTGTTAGCTGCTGGCGCGCCGGACGTGCCTCCGCTCGAACCGCCGCCATCACCTGACGACCCGGCGGATCTCCTCTACACGTCGGGAACCACAGGAATGCCGAAGGGCGTACTGGTGCCCGAGGGCAATTTGAGTGAGGAGCCCGGCCAAGAGGGCATCATGGAACTCCTCGGCACGCTTTTCGGCGACAGCATGCTGCACTCGGTGCCGTTATTTGGTTTCACGGGCTGCCACGGCCTGATGTTGCTTTGCGTCCGAACAGGGTTGACGCAAATCGTATTGCCGCGATTCGACCCGGCCCAGATGCTCGCGTCGATTGAACAGCACCGAGCCACGGCCATCATGTGCGTGCCCACCATGCTGAACTTGGCAATGAAGCACCCAACGCTGGGCGACCACGACTACAGCTCGCTACAGTGCGTCTTCTCCGGCGCCGCGCCGATTCAGCCCGACACAGTGCGCAAGATGATGGAGGCATGGCCGGGGGCGCAGCTGTTGAACGTCTACGGCCTCACCGAGGGCGGGCCGGGCATGGCCTGCATTCTCGGTCCGGACCCGACTGATATCCTCGCTCGCCCCGGCTCCATCGGTAGGCCAGTGGCATGCGAGGTTGTCGTCGTCGACGAGGACGGCAGGTCACTCGCGCCGGGAGAAGTCGGGGAGATCTGCCTTTATTCGGAGAAATCGCGGCGCAGGTATTACAAGGGCGAGGACCAGAGCGCAGAGCTTTGGCGCGATGAAGTGATGCACACGGGCGACGTCGGTTACGTCGACGACGATGGCTACGTGTACCTCACCGACCGCAAGAAGGACATGATCTTGCGTGGCGGCTACAACATATTCGCCGTCGAGGTCGAACGAGTGCTCCTTGAAATGCCAGGGGTCCTGGAAGCCGCGGTGATCGCAGTGCCGCACGCGGATCTGGGTGAAGACATACTGGCGGTCGTTGTAGCGGCAGCTGAAGCCGAAGCAAGCAATGGTGGACTCAGCGCGGAACAGGTGAACGCGTTCTGCCGTCGGCACCTCGCCGACTACAAATGCCCGCGACACGTCGTCTTCGTAGACGAGCTGCCGAAGAACGCCATGGCCAAGGTCTTGAAAGCCGATCTGCGGCGGCGTTACCGCGAGTATTTGACCGGTCGGCCGAGCGGTTCGACAGAACAGGGGCTTGCTCGGGAAGACCTCGACCCCTACCCCGGTAGCGACGCGCCGACCACCTCTACACCCTCAACTGCGAAGAGCCCGAAAACTCCGGTGCGCGCCGGCTATCCATGCGAATCTGGTGGGTGAAGACATCTGTTGGCGGTTGTCTCACAATCCAAAAACGGAAGCGGGGGAAGGATGTTCCCAGGCGCCACGGCGGAAACTACACCCGATAAGCCGGCTGTTGTCATGGCCGCGACAGGGCAGGTGGTCACCCACCGTGAACTCGATGACCGTTCCAACCAGCTCGCCCGGCTGTGGCGCGAGAATGGTTTGACGCCTGGCGATCACGTCGCCGTATTCATGGAAAACCATCCGCGGTATTTGGAAGTCGTTTGGGCCGCCCTTCGATCCGGGCTCTACGTCACCACGGTCAACTCTTATCTGAGCGCTGCGGAACTCGCATACATCTTGTCGGATTCCGAAGCGAGGTCGGTGGTCGCCTCACCGGCCACAGCCGAAACACTGCGCGAGGCGCTCAACGGCGCACCGGGCGTGGAACTGCCGCTTGTCACCGACGGAGGCGCCCCGGCGATAGGTGACTACGAGAAAGCGCTGGCAGCACAGCCCGCTATACCACTCGATGACCAACCCGCGGGGGAGTTGATGCTCTACAGCTCCGGCACCACGGGACGCCCGAAAGGAATCAAGCGACCCCTCAGTGGAGGGTCGGTCCAGGACGGCCAATTGATCAGTGCGCTGCTCAGCAGCGTCTTCGGCTTCACCGCAGACAGCGTCTATCTCTCGCCGGCTCCGATCTACCATTCGGCGCCACTGGGCTTCAGCGTGGGGGTGACGGCGCTGGGGGGCACTGTCGTGATGATGGAGAAGTTCGACGCCGTCGATGCGCTGCGGGCAATCGAGCAGTATCGGGTGACCTGTGCTCAGTTCGTGCCCACGATGTTCAGCCGGATGCTCAACTTGGCCGAGGCCGATCGCAAGCGTTTCCACATTTCGTCGCTGCGCCTGGCCATTCATGCTGCGGCGCCGTGTCCGATAGGCATCAAGAAAGCGATGATGGACTGGTGGGGACCGATCCTGTGGGAGTACTACGCCGGCACAGAACTCAATGGCTTCTGCCTTTGCAAACCACAGGACTGGCTTGACCGTCCGGGTACCGTAGGGCGACCCGTGGTTGGGAATGTCCACATCTTGGACGACCACGGTCATGAGCAGCCCCCCGGCGAGGTCGGGCTGATTTATTTCGGCGGCGGGCCCGCCTACGAGTATCACAACGACCCGGAAAAGACCCGGGAATCGCAGGATCCGGCGGGTCACGGCTGGAGCACTTTGGGCGATGTCGGTTACCTCGACGAGCACGGCTGGCTTTTCCTCACAGACCGCAAAGCTTTCACGATTATTTCAGGCGGTGTGAACATCTACCCGCAGGAAACTGAGGATGTGCTCACCATGCACCCCAAGGTGATCGACGTCGCCGTGATCGGCGTTCCTGACGAGGAGATGGGCGAAGAAGTCAAAGCTGTTGTCCAACTTGTTGATCCCGACGCCGCCGATGCGGACACCGAACGGGAACTGATCGCGTATTGCCGACAGCACCTCGCACACTACAAATGCCCTCGCACAATCGATTTCGAGCGCGAGCTTCCGCGATCAGCGACGGGCAAGCTGTACAAGCGCCAACTCCGTGACCGGTACTGGTCCGGCCACCGAACGTACATCTCGTGACAAAGGTCCAAGCGTGTCGTGCAGCGGCCGCGACGACGGGGTCGTAAGCCTACGAAAGCCGGTGAGGTAAAGCCGGTGAGGTTAATTCACCATTCTAGTTAGCGGCATTACCAATGCATGTCATGATCACGTTGGCGATGCACGGCCGCAGACACCAGCGTGCGGGAAACGGTTCGAGGAGAGGCGCCGATGGACTTCATGCTGAGCCACGAGCAGGAAGAGTTCCGCCAGACAATCCGTCGATTCGTCGCCGAGGTGGCGCCGATGAGCAGCCTTCGCGACGTGGTGACCACCGAGTGTGGGTACGACGCCGCGGTCTGGACTCGGATGAATCGGGAACTCGGCTTGGCGGGTCTGCTCGTCCCCGAGGAGTATGGCGGCACGGAGGCCACCATGGTCGAGGCTGTAATCGCCATGGAGGAACTCGGGCGCGCCGTCGTACCGTGCCCGCTGTTTTCGACCGTCGCTTTGGGTGTCGTCCCGATCTTGACGGCAGCGAGCCAAGAACAGAAGAAGGAGTTGCTCCCGGAGATTGCCGAGGGTATCCGCACGGTTACCACCGCCATAAAGGACTGGTCCCCCGCAGACCGCGGTGCTGTCGCCATGCGCGCGAACGCGGTCGATGGGGCCGTCACACTCACCGGAACCAAGGTCCAGGTCATCGACGGCCACAGTGCGGACACGCTGCTGGTGCTCGCCCTGCCGCCAGGTGACTCCCAAGACCCGGCCTGGTACCTTGTCGCCGGCGACGCAGCGGGTGTGCGCCGCGACCGTGTCGATACGTTGGACCTCACCCGGCCGATGGCGACGCTGACCTTCGATGCGGTGTCGGCGGTTCCGTTGGGATGCGCCCAAAGGGTGGACATGCAGACGGACCTGGTGCTGAATACGGCGAAAGTCCTACTTGCCGCGGAGATGGTCGGCGGCACCGACGGAGCCCTGGACATGTCGGTCACCTACGGCCGGTTACGCCGCCAGTTCAATCGGCCGATCGGTTCGTTTCAGGCGATCAAGCATCGCTGCGCGGAGGCGGCAGTCGAATTGGACAGCGCGCGGGCGCTGACGCTGTACGCGGCGCACCTGGCGAAGCTGAGCAGCGCTGAGCTCGCCAAGGTGGCCCCGATGGCCCTGGCGACGGCTGCGTCCGCCTTCGGCTTCATGGCTTCGTGGAACATACAGATTCACGGCGGGATCGGATTCACCTGGGAACACGATGCGCATCTGTATTTCCGGCGGGCAAAGGCCGACCGTGTGCTGCTAGGTGCGGTAAGCGATCAGTGGCTTGAGGTTGCCGACCGTATCGGATTCTGACGCTTGCGTGCGTCCGCGATTGAGCAGTTTACGAAAGGATGACGACAGCAATGGATCTTTCTTACCCGGCAGCCGCGGAAGAATTCCGGACCCGAGTGCGCGGTTTCATCGCAGCGAATGTACCCGCAGGCTTCGCGGGAATCGGTCGCCTCGATTTTGCTGCGCAGGAGGAGTTCCGCCGCGACTGGCGTAAGGTGCTCGCGGAGAACAGCTTACTGGCTGTGTCGTGGCCGTCACAGTATGGTGGCGCCGGACTGACTTCGATCGAACAGGTCGTGTTGGCCGAGGAGTTCGCCCGCGCGGGTGTGCCGATGGGAACCGAGAATGACATGTTCGGTATTCAGTTGCTCGGCAACACGCTTGTGGTCTGCGGAACCGAGGACCAGAAGAGCTGGTTTCTGCCTCGGATCCTGTCCGGCGAGGACAAGTGGTGTCAGGGGTTTTCCGAGCCTGAGGCCGGGTCCGACCTTGCCGCCCTGCGCACCACGGCGGTGCTCGACGGCGATGAATGGGTCATTAACGGATCGAAGATCTGGACTTCGGCGGGACACCTCGCCAACTGGATCTTCGTGCTGTGCCGAACAGACCCCGAAGCGCCCAAGCATAGAGGTATTTCCTTCCTGCTCGTACCGATTGACCAGCCAGGCATCGAGGTCCGTCCGATCACGAACATGGTCGGCCAGTCGATGTTCAACGAGGTCTTTTTCGCCGACGCCCGAACGGCGGCAAGCAATGTGGTCGGCGGAATCAACGCCGGTTGGTCGGTGGCGATGACGCTGCTCGGTTTCGAGCGCGGAGCGAGTGTCACCACCGATGCGATTCGATTCCAGACGGAGATCGATCGGCTATGCGAGCTGGCGCGGGAACGGGGCAAGGCGCACGACCCGCATATTCGCGAGCAGCTCGCGTGGTGCTACGGCCGCGTCGAAATCATGCGGTGCCGTGGTTACCAGGCCCTGACACGCTTCCTGCGCGGTGAGTATCCGGGCGCGGAGGGGGCGATCACGAAGATCTTCTGGAGTGAATTCTTCCAACGCGAGACCGAACTGGCGATGGACATATTGGGCGATGAGGTGCTGACACCTTCGGGTGTGGGGACAAACGGCGCGTTGATTACTGCCGAGCTGGGTACCCCCAATTCATCGCAGGCCTGGGTTGAGACTGCGTTGGCTGCCCGCGCCGCCACAATCTATGCCGGCAGTTCGCAGGTTCAGCGCAACATCATCGGAGAGAAGTTGCTCGGTCTACCGAAAGAGCCACGCAGCGTCTGAAAGATTCAGTACCGGGGCGGTAGTCGGGTGCCCACCCCGAAGTATCGGATCGATCAACGGCGGATCAACGCAGCACTGAGCTTTCGTCGCCGCCGATTTGCCGGCGGAGTTCCGTCTTGAGCACCTTGCCGGTGGCATTGCGCGGGAGGTCGGGAACGACATGGACGCGTGTTGGGCATTTGAAGTGGGCGAGGCGTTCCCGGGCGTAGGTGATGAGGTCTTCTTCGTTCACCGCGGCATCGTGCTCCAGGGCGACGACGGCCACCGGAGTTTCGCCCCAACGTGGATGCGGCACGCCGACAACGGCGACCTCCCGCACGGCCGGGTGCCGGTAGAGGACCTGCTCCACCTCGATCGGGTAAACGTTCTCACCACCGCTGATGATCATGTCTTTCTTGCGGTCCACCAGCGTGATGAAACCCTCTCGGTCGATCCGGCCCAAGTCGCCGGTATGGAACCAGCCGCCACGAAACGCTTCCGCTGTCGCCTCGGGGAGACCCCAGTAGCCGGCGAAGACGTTCGGGCCGCGCACCACCAGCTCGCCCACGTCATCGACGCCGACCTCGCGGTCGGCGTCGTCGACAATACGTGCTTCGAGGTGGAACGCTGGGCGACCGATCGATCCGGCCTTTTCCTTGACATGGTCGGCATCCAGGAACGAGACGATGGGCGCCGTCTCGGTCATCCCGAACCCCTCCTGAAACGGCAGACCCCGTCCCTGGAAGAATTCGATGACCGTCAATGGGCACGGTGCGCCACCTGCAGCCGCCAGTTCGAGGGACGACAGGTCATAGTCGTCGAATCCGGGAAAATTCATCAGCGCAGCCCACATCGCGGGGACCATGAATTGCACCGTCACGCGCTCTCGGGCCATCATCGTCAGCGTCTGTCGCGGATCGAAGGACGGCAGCAGCACGCTGCACCCGCCGACATGCAACAGCGGCAGTGTGTGCACTCCCAGCCCCCCGATGTGGAACATCGGAGCCACCGCGACGGTCACATCCGTCTCGCGTAGCCCCCGCCCGACGGTCAGCGCGTTGATGACGTTCCACAAATGGTTGTCGTGGGTGAGCATCACACCTTTGGGATGCCCCGTCGTGCCCGACGTATACATCAGGTTTGCGATGTCATGGCCGGCCACGTCGCAGCCCACAGCCGTGGGCGTTTCACTGTCCACGACGTCGTCGTAGGAAAGCTCACCGGCAAGGCACTCACCGCCGACGGCCACCCGGTGGCGGACCCGCACCCCATCCTCGGATACCGCGGCGCGGGCCAGCGGAGCCAAGGGGGCAGAGAACACCAGGACGTCTGCACCCGAGTCGGCCAACTGGTAAGCCACCTCCGCGGGTGCCAGTCGCACATTCATGGGCACGAAGATCGCCCCCAGTTTCGCGGCAGCGAGCATCGTTTCGATGAACGCGGCGCTGTTGACCAAAAGACCGCCAACCCTGTCACCCTTGCGCACGCCGAGCGCACGCAGAGCACGCGCAAGCCGGTTGGTGCGTTCATCCAACTCGGTGAAGCTGATCCGCCGGTCGCCGGCCACGAGGGCGGTGCGGTCCCCGGACAGGAACGCCCGCCTTGTCGGCCAACTTCCAATGCCTCGATCCATGTAAACTCCTTGACCCATGTACGCCCAGACGCGTCGCCGCAGGGCTGATCCGGCGCCGAACAGCTACAAGCCGATGCGTTTGGCGATGATCTCGTTCATGATCTCGTTGGTGCCACCGCCAATTCCGAGAATGCGGCAATCTCGGTAATGCCGTTCCACTTCGGACTCACGCATATAACCCATCCCGCCGAAGATCTGAACCGCCTCGTTCACCACGTGGTCGCACGCATACACAGCGGTGTTCTTGGCCATCGACACCTCGGTCACCATGTCCTCCCCGGCCAGCCACCGTTGCATGACGGCGCGGGTGTACGTGCGCGCCACCTCGACCTGTCGGGCCATTTCCGCAAGCTTGTGCCGGATGACCTGACGAGCCGTCAGAGGTTTGCCGAACGTCTCGCGCTCGCGCGCCCAACCCTTGGCCAGGGCGAGCGCGCGCTCTGCCGTCGCGTATGCCTGTACGGCAATGCCGAGCCGTTCGGACTGGAACTGCTGCATGATCTGAACGAACCCGCTGTTCTCCGCGCCGACCAGGTTCGCAGCGGGGACACGCACATCGACGAACGACAGTTCGGCGGTGTCGCTGCAGCGCCACCCCATCTTGTCCAGCCGACGTGACACCTCGAAGCCCGGTGTGCCCTTGTCGATCACCAGCAATGACACTCCGCCGTAGCCGGGCTCTCCGGTGCGCACTGCGGTAGTCACGAAATCAGCACGCACACCGCTGGTGATGAACGTCTTGGCGCCGTTGACCACATACGAGTCGCCGTCGCGGACCGCTCGTGTGCGCACGTTGGCCACATCCGAGCCCGCTCCCGGCTCGGTGACCGCCAGCGAGCCGATCATCTCCCCGGCCAGAGTGGGACGGACGTAGCGGTCGATCAAGGCATCGGAGCCGTTCGTAGCGATGTGCGGCAGCGCGATACCGTGGGTGAACAGTGCGGCGCACACGCCGGTGGACCCACCGCCCGCGAGGATGGCTTCAGTCACCAACGCCGAATCAATTGCATCACCGCCACTGCCTCCCACCTGCTCGGAGAACCCGACGCCGAGAAGTCCCACATCGGCAGCCTTACGGTGCAACTCACGCGGGACTTCACCCACCTGCTCCCATTCCGTCACCTCCGGTGCAATCTCTCGTGCGACGAAAGAGCGCGCCAACTGGCCCAGCGCCCGCCGCTCCGGCGTGGCCCACGGATCGTCGGGCACAGCGCAGTGTCCCGACCGGCCTAAGGTTGCTTCGGTATTGGTCATGATGACTCCCGATGAGATTGCGGTCGGTAATCGAACAGCGTGCGTGACACACCAGCTGGCGCCTCCAGGCTCTGGTTCGACGGTGGCTGATGTACTTCGGTCACCCCGGGGGTGTAATCCGCCCGCGTGGATATTACGATAAGCCGGCTACCTTGTCGTCGGTGCGCTGTTCGAACGAATAGTCGCCAAGATCGAAACTGCGGCTACGCCAGAAAGACTCCACGGTGGTCGTCGGGCGTAGCGGAACGTCGCCGTGCTTGTCGAAGTAGTAACTATTGGCAGATGCACAGCTGGGTTGCCAAAAAACTTGGCGGCCACGACGTTTGAGCATTTCGTCGAAGAAGCGGTCGTTGGCCTCCCGGGTGACCTCGACGTAGTTGGCTTCCCGTGACCGCGCATGGCGAAGGCACCGCACGATGTGCCCGGCCTGCGCTTCGATGAGCGTGAAGTAGGATGAGCCGTTGTAGCCATAGGGACCGAAGATCGAGAAGTGGTTGGGGAACCCTGGCACGCTGACACCTTCGTACGCCTGGAGCCGGTTCTCATCCCACCACTTGGCTTGGTCGAGGCCGCCGACACCCCTGAGCGAATAGGTCGGCATGTTCTCCGATTCCATCACCTTGAAACCTGTCGCGAGGATGAGGACGTCGATCCCGTGCGATCTCCCGTCGACGGTGTGAACGGCAGCGGTGTCGATATGGCTGATCGGGCTGGTCTCCAGGTGAACGTTGGCCCGGTTGAATGTAGCCAAGTACTCATTGTGGAAGCTCGGGCGCTTACAGCCCAGCGCATAGCGCGGCGTCAATTTATCGCGGACGACGGGGTCGCTCACCTGGCTCCGCATGAACCGCAGCGCCGCGCGCTCGATCAGTGCCGTCATGGGAATGGCGGTGTGGAAGTGAGCGGCGACAGGAAAGGTGGCCTCGACGAAAATCTGGCTCGCTGCGCGCGCCGCCAGCTGCCCGCCGGGCGCGTATTTGAGAAGGGTTCTCGCCGCCTGCGGCATGGGGAAGTCCAGTTTCGGCAGGCACCAGATGGGTGTGCGCTGAAAGACGGTCAGCGCCTTGACATCGTTGGCGATCGCCGGAATCACCTGCACCGCCGATGCGCCCGTTCCGATGACCGCCACCCTCTTCCCGGCGAGATCTTCCTCGTGATCCCACCGGGATGTATGCATGGTTACCCCGCCGAACTCCTCTACACCGGGAATGTCCGGCCACTTGGGTCGCGTCAAGACGCCGGAGGCATTGATCACGAAGCGCGCGGACAGTTCCTGTCCCGAGGCAGTGTTCAGGCGCCACAGGGTCGACTCCTCGTCGAACCAGGCCTCGGTGACCGTCACGCCATGGCGTATGCGTGAACTAAGACCGTATTTCTGTACGCAGTGCCGTGCGTAGTCCTTCAGCTCGTCACCGTGCGCATAGGTCCGTGACCACGATGGTCTCTTCTCGAACGAGAACTGGTAGCTGTACGAGGGAATGTCGACGGCGATCCCCGGGTAGGTGTTCCAATGCCACGTGCCGCCGACATCATCGGCCTCATCGACGATGAGGAAATCCGAGAATCCTGCTTGCAGGAGTTTTATCCCCGTGCCTATCCCGGAGAATCCCGCACCGATGACGATGATTTCGTAGCGCAGCGTCTCGCTGTGGTCCATACTGTCCTCCTGGCTCATCTGGGAATCAATTCAGGCATTCCTCGCCGACGGCCCGGCCGGGACAGTCGCGGTTCAAGCACCATCCGCTGTTCGCGACACAGAATCGCCGTTGCTCTGCACTCGTACCTTGTTGCTTGCGCCGTGCAGACCGCCTACGACCAACTCCGGCCTCGCCCGAGTCTTCTTGCGCGGAGAGGGCGGTGACGTCATCGAGTAATCATCGAGTTCGACCTTCGCCATCTGCCTGACGAACTGGTTGGCGAAGCCTGGATACATGGTCCCGTTGTAGCCGTCCTCGGTGAGGTACCAGCTCTTGCAGCCGGAGTTCCAGGTGGTGGCGGCGAGCCGGCGCTGG
>JAXHUG010000007.1:0-29492 GCA_034189785.1 Actinomycetota bacterium | reverse complement strand
TTCTTGAGCACCGGCATCACCACGTCGTCGAGGTGGATCCGCGGATCGTAGACGCCGCCGACGGCGATGACGACGGCCTTACGCCGGAAGTCGGGCACGGTGTAGCCGGGCATCTTGAAGTTGCGCAACACATGGTGCAGCGAGTGCATGGCCTGGTCGGGCGCGATGTCGAAGCCCGCCTCGGAGACGTCCCGGTAGAAGATCATGTGCAGGTTCTCGTCGGCCGAGACCCGCTGCAGCAGTTGATCGGCGATCGGGTCGTTACAGGCCTTACCGGTGTTGCGGTGCGACACGCGGGTGGCGAGTTCCTGGAACGACACATAGATGACCGAGTCGAACAGGCTCCTGGCGAACAGCGCCTCCTCGCCCTGCCCGTTCTGTCCCGGCGAGAAGCCGCGGGTCATCTGCTCGACACGCAGCTCCTCGAGCTCCACCGGGTCGACCGCGCGGGTGACGGTGAGGTAGTCGCGCAGCGCGATGCCGTGCCGGTTCTCCTCGGCGGTCCAGCGGTTGACCCACTGGCCCCACGCCCCGTCGAGGCTGAAGTTCATCGCGATCTCGCGGTGATACGAGGGCAGGTTGTCCTCGGTGAGCAGGTTCTGCACCATCGCGGTCCGGGCCACCTCGGACAGCTGCGACTGCTCGGGCTCCCAGTCCTGGCCGCCGAGCGCATAGTAGTTCTTGCCGTCCGACCACGGGATGAAGTCGTGCGGGTTCCAGTCCTTGCGCATCCGCAGATGCCGGCTGAGATTGGCCTCCACGACTGGTTCGAGCTCAGTCAGCAGTTGTACTTGGGTCAGATCTTTCGCCACGGCGTCCCCCCAGATGTATGTGTCCACGGCGGTCACACGTAAGCGTACGGGGTGTGACCGCCGGAATCCGAACCGACGCGCCCGGGCGACTAGATTGCGGTCGTGACCCGCTCCCCCGCGGGCCGGTTCGCGCCGAGCCCGTCGGCCGATCTGCACATCGGCAACCTGCGCACCGCCGTGCTCGCCTGGCTCTTCGCCCGGTCCACAGGTCGGCGGTTCCTGGTGCGCGTCGAGGACCTCGACTACCGCACCGATTCCGACATCGCCGGCCGCCAACTGGCCGACCTGGCCGCACTCGGCCTGACCTGGGACGAGCCGGCCGAGCACCAGTCCGCGCATCGCGACCGCTACGCCAGCGTCATCGACGGTCTGGTCGATGCCGGCATGGTCTACGAATGCTATTGCAGCAGAAAGGACATCGCGCAGGCGCCGCGCGCACCGCACGCACCGCAGGGTGCCTACCCCGGCATCTGCCGCGACCTCACCGACGCCGAACGCGACGCGCGCCGCCGTGAGACGGGCCGTCCGCCCGCTCTGCGGTTGCGCACCGAGGTGATCACCTACACCGTCACCGATCTGCTGAACGGCGTCCACACCGGAATCGTCGACGACTTCGTTGTCCGCCGCGGGGACGGCGTGCCCGCCTACAACCTGGCCGTGGTGGTGGACGATGCGGCCGCGGGTGTCGACCAGGTGGTCCGCGGCGACGACCTGCTCAGTTCGTCACCGCGCCAGGCCTACCTCGCCCGACTGCTCGGTCACCCGGAACCGATCTACGCGCACGTGCCGCTCGTGCTCAACGAGGACGGCGCCCGGCTGGCCAAACGCGACGGCGCCGTGACCCTGGCCGAGATCGGGGTGCCTGCGGCGCTGCGCCAGATCGCCGATTCGCTGGGCTTCGCCGGGGCCGACGTCGGCGCGATGCTGGCGGAGTTCGACCCGGCCCGGGTGCCGCGGCACCCGTGGGTATACGTGCCGGATTGATCCCTTCTGTGGCGGCGGCGTTCGTCACGGGTGCTGTGGGAGCAGCAGACGCACCGCGGTGGCGGCACTCTCGACGGCGCTTTCCATCGTGGCCGACCAGTTGGTCGCGGTCCAGTCACCGGCGAGGACCAGTGACGGCACCGAGGTACGCTGCGGCGGCCGAAGCGCATCGGTGCCGACCACCTGGGAGAAGGTGGCCTTCGGCATCCGGACCACCTGCGCCTGAACGACATCGGCATGCCGGGCGGCCGGGTAGTAACGCCGCAGCAGTGCCATCTGCTCGGCGACGATCTCGTCGCTCGTCTTCGTGATCTGTTCGTAGGCACCGCTGGTGGTCAGGCAGTACAGCCACGCGCGGTTGGTACGGCGACCGTGCATGATCTGGCGGTCGAAGACCTCGTCGATGACGCCGGTGCCGCCGATCAACCCCTCGAACGCCGTCTCGGTACCCAGCGGCCGGTCCAGGTAGAGGTTGGTGCTGACGATCGGTGTGTGGCCGAGTTTGTCTGCGGCGGCGTAGATCTCGGCGTGCTCGGGCAGATCGTCGAGCAGGCCCGCGATGTACGAGTTGGGCACGGCGCAGACCACCGCGTCGGCGGGGATGTGCGTTCCGTCGGCGAGCGACACCCCGGTGACGACGCCGTCGTCGACGTGGATGCGGCGCGCCACAGCGCGGTAACGCACGTCGACACCGTGCTCCTCGAACACCTTGACCGCACCGGAGATGTAGAGCGTGTCGAGATCGACTGTCGGATAACCGATCGTGACCGGAATGCGGTGTCTGAGGCCGAGCCGGATGCCGGTCGCCATGACGTTGGCGAAGACCTTCGCCGATTCCCTCGACACCGGCTCTGCGGCGATACCCAGGGCGAGCCAGTCCCACAACGCTTCTCGTGCCGGGGCGGGCATACCGACACGCTCGAACCACTGCTCGGTGGTCAGGTCCGCCAGGTCGGCGGGCTGGCGCAGCGCCTGCCAGCCAAGTCTGATCGTGGCGCGCGCGGCCCGAAGCCGATCACCGAAACCGGCGTCGGGGTGCACACCGAACAGGGTGCGCAGCGCACCGAGCCCCGTGGTCTGCACCCTCGTCTTGCGGCCGTCGGGCCAGCGCAGCGTGGAGACCTTCGGGAAGGCTAGGTATTCGCGGGTGCCGACGCTGTCGAGGTAGCGGTACAGGTGGTGGTAGCCGCTGGCGATCACGTGCTGGCCGTTGTCGGGGACGTCGTCGACGTGGTCGGCCCGCATGGCGTGGGTGCGGCCGCCGAGGTGGCCGCGCCGCTCGAGCAGGACGACGTCGCGGCCGGCCTCAGCAAGCCACACGGCCGACGCGAGGCCGGCCAGCCCGCCGCCGATGACGACGAAGCGGCGTGTGTCTGTGGTCATCCAGACCTCCGCGGGGTCGACGTACGAAATGCAAGTTAGCCCATCGGCGGCTGCGGCGTCAGCTCCTTGACCCCCCACGGTGAGCCGTAGGCCGTCAGCAGCTTCAGGAACGGCACCGCGTCGAACGCCTCCGGCCCGAGCACACCGGCCCCGCTCCAAGTGCCGTTGACCAGGAGTTCCAGTGCCACAACGGGATTGACGGCGGCCTGCCAGACGACGCACTGATGCCCGTATTCGGCCATCGACCACTCGTTGTCCACCACGTGATACAGGTACGTCGACCGCGGGTTGCCGTCCTTGCCGGTGCCCGTGACCCAGAGCCCCGCGCAGGTCTTGCCGCGCATCTTGGGGCCGAGCGTGGCCGGGTTGGGCAGACACGCGGCCACCACGTCGCGCGGGGACACCTCGAGCGGGCCGACGGTGACCTTGTCGGTGCGGTCCAGCCCCAGCTTGTGCAGCGTCTTGAGGACGTCGATGAACTCCGCGCCCAGACCGTATTTGAAGGTCGCCCGTCTGCATTTGACCCAACGCGGCATCAGCAGCACCTCTTCGTGCTCGACGTTGACGCATTCGACCGGGCCGATGCCGTCCGGGAAGTCGAAGACCTCCGGTTCGCTGAACGGTTCGGTGACGAACCAGCCGCGGCCGTCCTCCCAGATGACCGGGGGGTTCAGGCATTCCTCGATCGTCGTCCAGATCGAGAACGACGGCGCGAAGTCGTAACCGTCGACGGTGAGGTTCGACCCGTCGCGGGTGCCGAGTTCGTCGATGTCGGAGAACAGGTGGTCGGCGGCGTAACGGGCGAACACGTCTGACAGCCCGGGCTCCACGCCGATGCCCACCAGGGCCAGCCGACCGGCCGCGGACCAGTCGGCGGCGGCGGCGAACTGCTCATCGCCGAGTTTCACCCCGGTCAACTCGTAGGGCTGGTCCGGATGGCGTCGCGACAGGCTCATCGCCATGTCGAGATAGTCCGCTCCCCCGGCCAGCGCACCGTCGAAGATGGGCATGACGAACCGCGGGTCAACGGCGTTCATGACGTGGGTGATCGCGTGTTCGCGCACCAGCGCCGCGACCGCGTCCGCCGACGTCGCATCCACCTGTTCCGCGACGAACCGTGCGTCGCCCACCGCCTCGGCGGCCCGGCGGGCCCTGGCTTCGTCGTCGTCGCAGACGACGACCTGCTCGAAGAAGTCGCGGCGAGCGGCGATCGCGCAGAACGCCGAACCGACACCGCCGGCGCCCACCAACAGGATCCGCATGACCGGCACCCTAATACGGATTCCAGTGCTACGCCCCGGATCTACAACAGTTTCCACACCAAAGGCGACTATACAGCGACGGAAAGCGTTTCCATGCCGCGCAGCGTCAGATTCGGCTTGTAGACCGGTCCGGCCGCCAGCCGGGCGTCGGGGAACCGGGCGGTGACCGCCGACAGGGCGACGGCGGCCTCCAACCGGGCCAGCGGCGCCCCGAGGCAGAAGTGCGGTCCCTTGCCGAATGCGAGATGGCGGATGTGCGCCCGGTCCGGGTCGAATGTGTCGGCTCGGTCGAAGGCGTCCGGATCGCGGTGCGCGGCGGCCAGTAGAAGCAGCATGCTGTCGCCCTTGGGCACCGTCACCCCGTTCACCGTCATCTCCTCGGCGGCGATGCGGGCGACCAGCTGGACCGGCGGGTCATAGCGCAGTGTCTCCTCCGCGACCGCGGACACCCGCTGCGGCTCCGCCGCCAGCGCATCCCACGCAGCGGGGTGGCGCAGTATCGCCAGTATCGCGTTGGCGATCAAGTTGACCGTCGTCTCGTGTCCGGCCACCAGCAGCAGGTTGCAGGTGGCGACGATCTCGTCCCCGGTGAGCTGGTCACCGGCCTCCTCGGCGGCGATCAATCCGGAGATCAGGTCGTCGCGCGGTTCGACGCGGCGGTTGCCGATCAGCTCGCGGAGGTACCCCTGCAGCCACATCCCGGCCTCCCGCCGGTCCTCGGCCCCCGGCGCAGCCTGACCGGTGACGGTGACGAACGGGTCGAGGGACTGGGCGAGCAGCGCCGACGCGCGGCTGAACCGGGGTTCGTCTTCCAGTGGCACCCCGAGCAGGCGGCAGATCACCGCCACCGGCAGCGGATAGGCCAGATCGGCGACGACGTCGAACTCGCCCTTGGCCGCCACCGCGTCCAGCAGCGAATCGACCAGCGACACGATCTCGGGTTCGAGCGCCTTGACCACCCTGGGCACGAACGCCGAGCTGACCAGCCGGCGCAACCGGGTGTGGTCCGGCGGGTCGAGGAACAGGAACCCGGGCGTCCCGAACGGGCGCGCGACGGCGCCCGCGGCGATCTCCCGCTGCGCGACGGTCGACTTCAGCCGGTCACTGGCCGCGGCCGGGTGCCGCAGCACCTCGTCGCAGTCGGCGAAGGCGGAGAACACCACCAGGTTGGCTTCGGCTAACGCCAGCGGTCCGGCGGCCCGGAAGTCCGCGTACAGCGGGTAGGGGTCGGCCCGGTTGGCGGGGTCGAGCAGGCGGCCGAGCAGTGCCTGGGGGTCCGTCGTCATGCGGTTCATTGTGCAGGTCGACCGTAGTAGCGGCCCAGCACGTGATCGCGCAGCGCATCGAACTCACCGGTCACGATGGACGCCCGGATCTGGTCGACCAAACGGACCACGAAACGTTCGTTGTGGATCGTGCACAGCATCGAGGCCAGCATCTCCTTGGCCTTGAACAGGTGGTGGATGTAGCCGCGGGTGTAGTTAGCGCAGGTGTAGCAGTCGCATTCGGCGTCGATCGGCGTGAAATCGCGGCGGTAGCGCGAGCCGGTGATGTTGTACCGCCCGGTCGCCGAGTACACCGCGGCGTTGCGGGCGACGCGTGACGGCGACACACAGTCGAAGGTGTCGGCGCCGGCTTCCACCGCGGCGAACAGGTCGTCGGGTTCGCTGATCCCGAGCAGGTGGCGCGGTCTGTCGTCGGGCAGCTCGTCGGTGACCCAGCCGACGATGGTGGCGAGGTTCTGCTTCTCCAGGGCCCCGCCGATGCCGTAGCCGTCGAAACCCCGGCCGTCCTCGTCGAGGATCTCGGTCAGCCCGCGGGCGGCCTGCCGCCGGAGGTCTTCGTACTGCGCGCCCTGGACCACACCGAACAGCGCCTGCGGCGGCTTCTCGTGGTTTTCCGCGGAGAGCTTGCGATGCTCGTTCAGACAGCGCTCCGCCCAGCGGTGGGTGCGACGGACCGAATCCTCCTGGTAGCCGCGAGTGTTGACCAGGGTCGTCAACTCGTCGAAGGCGAAGATGATGTCGGCACCCAGTTGATGCTGGATGCTGATCGACACCTCCGGGGTGAACCGGTGGGTGGTGCCGTTGAGGTGCGACCGGAAGGTGACCCCGTCGTCGTCGACGACGGCCAGGCGTTCCTTGCCCGTGGCGATGACGTCGTCGGCCTGCACTCTGTTGGCGTCCATCGCCAGCACCTTGCGGAACCCGGCGCCCAACGACAGGACCTGAAAGCCGCCGCTGTCAGTGAACGTGGGGCCGGGCCAGTTCATGAAGGCACCGAGCCCGCCCGCGGCGGCGACCACGTCCGGGCCGGGTTGCAGATAGAGGTGGTAGGCGTTGGCGAGTACCGCCTGGGCGCCGAGCTCGCGCATGGTATCCGGCAGGACCGCCTTGACCGCGGCCTGGGTGCCGACGGCGATGAACGCGGGGGTGCGGATCTGCCCGTGCGGGGTGCGGATCACCCCGGCCCGGCCGCGTCGCCCGGGCAGCTCGGCCTCGACGGAGAAAAACTGCTGATCCACGTCAGCTATTCAACCGGACCGCCGGCGCGGGGCCGGCGCAGACGGAGTCATCCGGAAGGGGGCGTCGTAGGCTGCGCCGCACCCGGCCACCGTCACCGCCGTCGATGTCGTTCGTCCGGGGTGCGCAGCGTCTGCATGACGGCGAACATACCCGCGTCCAACCCGACGCAGCCGGTGACCAAACCGTACGAAATCGAGGTCACCTGCCCATAGTCTTTGTTTGCTGTGCGGTAGCCTTCGAGTCCGGCGAACCTCGCCGCCCACTCCCAGAAAGCACACCCTTGGCCAAACATCGTACGGCGCGGCGCTCGGCTGTCGCCCCCGCCTTCCTCGCCGGCGCCGCCGCCGGGATCTCCACCGCACTGGCACTGGGCCACGCCACCAACGCGACCGCCGCCACGATTCCCACCGCCGATACGGTGATCGGCGTCGGCGGCTGGCGGAACCCGACGAGCGACCGGATCCCGGACAAGTTCGAGGGCGAGTGGGTGTCCCCGGAGCGGTTCGTCGGGGTCGAGTATCCGGCTGCGCTGCCCGTCGATCCCAGTGTCGCCACCGGGCAGGTAACGCTGGGGCAGGCGGTCGACGACGCCGCCGCCGACGGCTCGGTGCTGATCGTCGGCTACTCGGAGGGCTCGCTGGTCGCCGAGCAGTACAAGCGGGCACTCGGCGCGTCCGGTGCGCCGAACACCGGAGACGTCGCGTTCCTGTTCATCGCCGCCCCGTTCGTGCCCAACGGCGGTGTCTACTCCCGCTTCCCCAATCTGCGGCTCCCGGGCTTCACGAGCACCGGTGCCGCAGCGCCGTCGCCGTACGACGAGACCTTCGTGACGCTCGAGTACGACCTGATCGGCGACTTTCCCGCGTACGCGAACCCGCTGTCGCTGGCCAACGCCGTCGCGGGTCTGGTCTACGTCCACGGCGACCAAGGCCCCGACAACGTCAACCTGGAGACCGCGCCGCAGTCAGTGGAGGTGGTCTCCAGCGAGGCGGGCGGCACCGACACCTACATCCTGATCCGCGCCGAACACCTGCCCCTGCTGCAGCCGATCCGCGACGTCGCGGCGGCCACCGGGACCACCGCGGTGGTGGAACCGTTCGTCGGCGCCGTCGAACCCACGCTGCGCCTGCTCGTCGACATGGGCTACCCCGACCGCGACTACCGCAATGTCGGGGTCGACGAGGACGCCGACTATGAGGACGCCGACCGGGCGACGCGGTTCTCGCTGGTCACCCCGCCCGATCGGATCATCGAGACCGCCGCGGCCCTGCCGGACGCACTGCGTGACGGCGCGGAGAACTTCGCCGGCGGGCGGGCCGACGACCGTGAACCCGACGAGGACCAGGGTCCCGAGTCGCGCGACGACGCGGAGAAGGGCTCCACTAAAGGATCCGGACCCGGCTCACGAACGCGACGCGGTGGACACCCCGGCGCAGAGGTGCACCCGACCGGAGGCCACCGCGAACCGCGAACCGTGCACACCGTCGATGTCGGCCCGGCCACCACGACCCGCGCCGGCCGTAACTCCTCGGCGCGGAGCTCGGCGACACCCTCTCGCAGGGCTGGTTCGCCGAGATTGCGGTGACATCGCGTTCGCGACGCTGATGGTCGGAGGCGACTCGTCGGCCCGGCGATCACCGTCTCGGGCATTTTCCTGCGGCCGGCGGGGTGAATCGGTCAAGCTGAGCCCATGAGACTGGTGGCTGTTCTGGCAGTGGCCGGCGGTGTGCTCACCGCGCCGCTCGTCACCGCATCGCCGGCTGCGGCGAGCCCCTGCAACAACGCGGACTGCGTACCGCACGTGGACCGCAACATCGACCCGAGCGAGTCGTGTGTCTCCGGTGGCAGATTCTACTTGTTCGGCCTCGACGCATCGGGCAACAACTACCTGTGCACGACCCAAGCCAGGTGGGTGCCGCAGCCCGCGCTCGTGGGAGTGCGCACGAACGGTGCCCCCTGTCACGGCAGCACCGGCGTGGCACAGACGCCCGACGGGTTGGTGCTGACATGCAACGGCGGCGCCTGGAAGCAGGACTTCACCGCTTTCTATTACTGAGAGAGGCCGCCGGGGTTGTCAGGCACGTCGACCGCGTGCTGGTTCAGCGCGTCGATCGGCACCACGTCGAGGGTGCGTTCATGGGTGGCGGCGAGCACCACCGGCGCAGCGCACCCGTCGCGGTGCGCGCGGAGCCAGTTGGCGGCCGTGACGCACCACCGGTCGCCCGGATTCAGGCCGGGGAACCGGTATTCGGGCCGCGGCGTCGACAGGTCATTGCCGATCGAGCGCTGGTGAGCGAGGAACTCGGCAGTGACGACGGCGCAGATGGTGTGCGCGCCGAGGTCTTCCGGGCCCGTCGAACAGCAGCCGTCGCGGTAGAAGCCGGTCAGCGGATCGGTGCCGCATTCCTGCAGCGGGCCGCCGAGCACATTGCGGTCAGACACCCGGCAAGTATCGCGCTTCGCCGCCGGTGTTGGTCTGGCAGCCGTCCGTGTCGGTGTGACGGCACCCGGTATTGCCGGTGGTGTTGCTGGCGGTTGCCTTGGTCATCGGGGATACCTCTCGTTGGCGGTAGATGAAATCCTGCCGAACAGGCAGCGGCTCCGTAGTCGCCCGCAAGCCAGATCGCCAGGCGACAAGGAAGGGTTTACTGCCCAAGGGGTAAGCATGTGCCGCGAGTCCGCCTGCGAGAAGACACCCCGGCCGGGGGAAGAATGGCGGTGGGGGAGGGATTTGAACCCTATCCGCGCCCCACGTCGCCAGCCTGCACTGCCCCTACCTGCAAAAACACGGCAGCAGCGACGGCTGGCCTCGGTGGACAGGTATGGCAAGGCGTGTGGCGCCGGAACGGAGCGGGAAGGCGTGGCTTCCGCTTGGGGCGATGCGGGACCGCGAGACGATCGACTCCGAAATCAGGCTGGCCGTGCTCGACGAACTACTTGACGAACGTCGCAGGGCGACGAGCGGTGGATGAGTCTGGCCAAACCTATGAATCACAGCAGTGTATTTATATGAAACGGGCATATGCTATAAATCTATCGAGACGCGCTGAGTGATCCTATAAATCTCACCCGTCGATTCATAGTTTAAGGGCGGAAGGTTTAAAGGTGGAGGTAGAAGCGTTCCAAAGCTCGCCAGTAGGCCGACTGGTCCCGGTGAGTGGCCATGACGCCTACCTGCGCCGCGACTACAAACACTGGGCGTTCGTCCCCGCCCCCCTTCCGCACGACATCAGCTTGACGATGGCGACACACAAGATCGTCCATGAGGCGAGTATGTCCGTTGGGCGGCTCGACTTCGCAGTCAAGCGGTTGCCTGCGCCCAGACTGCTCGTGCGGCCTGCACTCCGACGGGAAGCGCAAAGCACCTCGGCCCTCGAGGGCACATACGCGACCCTGGATGAACTCTTGGAAGCCGATTACGTCGATGAAGTGAATCGGCGTGCGGAAGTGCGTGAGGTTCTCAATTACGTCAAAGCGGCGGAAGAGGCACTCCGAATGATCAAAGTGAAACCGATCTGCCTCAACGTGATTGCGCCACTTCAGGCAGTCTTGGTCAAGGGGACCCGAGGGGACAGTTTCGACAGCGGGCGGTTGCGCGAGACCGTGGTCTACATCGGCGAGCGGAGCTTGGGCATCGAGGCCTCCCGATTCGTCCCGCCGCCGCCGGGCGACGAACTCATCAACGGAATCTCGGAATGGGAGAAGTGGATCCATCGCGACGACGACCTACCACTTCTCGTCAAGATTGCGATGGCGCACTACCAGTTCGAGACACTGCATCCCTTTTCGGACGGCAATGGCCGACTCGGCCGACTCGTCATTGCGTTGCAGTTGGTATCGGCCGGCGCAATGACATACCCAGTTCTCAACGTCTCGCCGTGGCTTGAACCGCGAAAGGACGATTACAAAGACCGACTGTTGTCCGTCAGTAAAACTGGCGATTTCAACTCGTGGGTAGCGTTTTTTTGCGAGGCCGTCCGGTATCAGGCCGAGGAAGGCGTGACGCGAGTCGAAGAGTTGTTGGAGTACCAAATTGAGGTGCGACAGAAATTAGCCGATATCAAGGCGCGAGGTGTGGTCAACAACATCGCGGAGAGTCTGCTGGGTTATCCCGTCATCACAATCTCGCGCGCCGCCGAGTTGCATGACGTCACGTACCCGCCGGCCAGCAAGGCGATTGAAACCTTGGTCGATCTTGGCGTACTGCGCGAAAACACCGGCCAGCAGTACGGGCGCGTTTATGTCTGTGATCGGATCAGAGACATCCTCAACAGGACGTGAACGAACCACCCTGGACGCAGCCCGAGGTGGGTAAGACGCTCCGACGGGACGGCCTCGAAGCACTATGCGGCTGCCCTCACGTCTTCGTCGACACTCACCTGTGGTGCGCGCTAGCGTCACGTTTGTGAGCAGTGGCAGACGAAGATGTGTCTTCTGCGACGGCCCGGCCAATAGCAAAGAACACATATTCAAACGGGGATTGGCGAAGATTGGGGCTGGTGGGATTCGGCGAGTCTGCGCTGGTCAGGGCGGTGAGCGCGGCATTGTTCAGAGTTTGCGCAGCAGGCACAAAATAGCCCCTCACCTACGCGAACAGGATCGGGGCTTATGGCGGTGGCGGAGGGATTTGAACCCTCGGACGGGGGTTACCCGTCACACGCTTTCGAGGCGTGCTCCTTAGGCCGCTCGGACACGCCACCGTGTGGCAGCTTACCGAACCGGCCGCGCAGCCCCTAATCGCTAGCGCTGCCGGACGAAGAACGTCTCCAGCGGTTTTGCGCACTCATCGGCCAGTACACCGCCACGCACGCCGGGGCGGTGGTTGAGCCTGCGGTCGCGTACGACATCCCACAGCGAGCCGACCGCGCCGGTCTTGGGTTCCCACGCCCCGAACACCACCCGCGCCACCCGTGCCAGCACCAGCGCGCCGGCGCACATCGTGCACGGTTCGACGGTCACCGCGAGCGTCGCCCCCTCCAGGCGCCACCCGTCGCCGAGGACCGCCGCGGCCGCCCGCAACGCCAGCACCTCCGCATGCGCCGTCGGATCCCCCAGCGCTTCGCGCGCATTCGCCGCGCGGGCCAACTCGGTGCCGTCGGGTCCGAACACCACCGCGCCGATCGGCACATCCCTCGGACCGGCGAGCGCCGCGGCGTTCAGCGCGGCGCGGATCAGGGATTCGTCGGATGTCACCGATTGAGTTCGTCGAGTACCGCGGACAGTTCGTCGGCGAAGCCCATCTCACGGGCGATGCGGCCGAGCTGCTCGTCGGCGTACAGATCGGTCTCGTCGAGGATGACGCTGAGCACGGCCTCGGGCAGCCCCATATCGGAGAGCAGACCGATGTCGCCCTCCTCGAACGGGTCGACGTCGTCGAGGTCGTCGGGGTCGATGTCGGCGTCGAGCTGTTCGAGCACCTCGGCGGCGATGTCGTAGTCCAGGGCCGCGGTGGCGTCCGACAGCAGCAACCGGGTGCCCGAGGGGGCGGGCCGGACGATCACGAAGAACTCGTCGTCGATGTCGAGCAGCCCGAACACCGCTCCGGCACTGCGGATCTCACACAGTTCCTTCTCGGCGACGGTGAGGCTGTTGAGCGCGGCGCGTCGCATGGGCGCGCAGCGCCACTTGCCGTCCTCGCGGACGACGGCCACCCCGAACCCGTCGGGTGTGCGCTGCGCCGGTGCACTCTGTGCTCCCATGTCGCGTTACGGTAGTCGCCCACCAGCGGTTTTGACCAGGCATGAACCGCCAGCCCGGTGCCGTGTGCCAACCTGGAACGGTGACCAAACCACCCGTGTGCGTATTGGGCTTGGGCCTCATCGGGGGCTCGGTGATGCGCGCCGCCGCGGCCGCCGGACGCGAGGTGTTCGGGTACAACCGGTCGGTCGACGGTGTCCAGGGTGCGCGTTTCGACGGTTTCGATGCCAGCGAACACCTCGACGAGGTGCTCGGCCGCGCCGCCGAGACGGCGGCGCTCATCGTGCTGGCCGTGCCGGTGCCCGCCCTCGGACTCATGCTGGCCCATATCCGCGACGCGGCTCCGCAATGTCCGCTCACCGATGTGACCAGCGTCAAATGCGCTGTGCTGGAACATGTTCGGTCGTTCAGACTGCAGGACCGCTTCGTCGGCGGACACCCGCTGGCAGGCACCGCGTACTCGGGCTGGGCGGCCGGCGACGCAGCGCTGTTCGTCGGTGCGCCGTGGGTGATCAGCGTCGACGAGCACGTCGACCCCGACGTGTGGACACACGTGATGACGCTCGCGCTGGACTGCCGTGCGCTGGTGGTTCCCGCCCGCTCCGACGAACACGACGCCGCCGCAGCCAGCATCTCGCACCTGCCACACCTGCTCGCCGAGGCGCTGGCCGTCACCGCAGGTGAGGTGCCACTGGCGTTCGCGCTGGCGGCCGGATCGTTCCGGGACGGCACCCGGGTGGCCGGGACGGCGCCCGATCTGGTGCGGGCGATGTGCGAGGCGAATTCGACACAACTCGTCCCGGCCCTGGACCGGAGCATCGAGCTGCTCACCGCCGCGCGCGAGGCGCTGGCGCGCCATGGCTCGGTGGCCGAACTGGCCGAATCGGGCCACGCCGCACGCATGCGCTACGACAGCTTCAGCCGCCCCGAGATCATCACCACCGTGATCGGCGAGGAGAACTGGCGCGACGAACTGGCCGCCGCCGGGCGGGCCGGCGGGGTGATCAGATCCGCGCTGCCAACCCGGGATAATCGACGATGAAGCCGTCGGCGTCGACGGTGATCGTGGTGTCGGCGACCGGTGACTGCACCTTGATGCCGTCGGAGTCCGGGCCGCCGCTGTAGCTGATCGACGCCTGTTCCACCGAGAACTCGGGCAACCGCACGTACACCACCGGGACCGTGATCGATTCGCTGTGCTCGTGCAGGCCGACGCGACGGATCGGCAGCGCGTTGAAGAACGGGCTGAGCACCACGTCGACATCCAGGGCGCCGTCGAATGCGGCGCGTTTGAGCTGGTTCTGCTGATCGCGGACCAACCACATGTTCTCCTCGTCCCGGGCGAACGACACCTGGCGGTCCCGCTCGGCCAGCGTGACCGTCATCGCCAGCCGCTTGGTCGCCCCGTGCTCGTCGGTCACCAGGTCGTAGGAGGCCGAGAACGCCGGGTGCACATCGCAGGCGGCAGCGACGATCCGGCCGTGGGCCTTGATGCGTTTGCCCGACAACTGCACCCGGACGGATTCCATCCGGGCGACGTCGTGCGCCCGCCACGTCAGGACCGCGGGCCAGGTGTTCTTCATGTCAGAGCGGTCGGGTTCACTCACCCTTCTACCGTAGGCGACGCGCCCGCCGGTTCGTAGCCCGCTGCCGGAGTCGGCCGCGATCCGCCGCGACTTCGTGACTCCAGCGCCACCTCGTCGCCCAGCAGCGGCTGCGGCATCCGGGCCGCGCGGCGCCATCGCCCGGTGCCCGGCGCCGACAGCCACACCGCGAACGCGAGCAACCCGTCGAGGATGAGCGCCAGCGCCGTCACCATCAGTGCGCCCACGAGCGCCAGATAGAACTCCCGGACCTTGATGCCGTCGATGAGGTAGCGGCCCAACCCGCCGAGGCTCGCGTAGGCGGCGACCGTCGCGGTGGCCACGATCTGCAGGGTCGCCGTGCGCAGGCCACCGAGGATCAGCGGAAGCGCGATCGGCACCTCCACGCGCAGCAGCACCCGGCGCTCGGTCATCCCCATCGACCGCGCCGCGTCGACCACCGCCGGGTCGACGTTGGCGATCCCGGAGTAGGTCCCCGCCAGCAGCGGGGGGATGCCGAGCAGCATCAGCGCGACGGTCGGGCCCACCAGGCCCAGCCCCCACAGCAGTACGCCGAGCAGCAGCACCCCCAGGGTCGGCAGCGCACGCAACGCGTTCACCCCCGTCACGACCAGGAACGTGCCCTTCCCGGTGTGGCCGATGACCATGCCCAGCGGGACGGCGATCAGCGCGGAGAACACGACCGCGATCACGGTGTACCCGAGGTGTTCGGCGATGCGGGCGCCCAGACCCGCCGGGCCGCCCCAGTTGGCGGCGGTGAAGACGAACGACAGCGCCTCGGACAGGAAGTTCACACCGCCGCCCTCCGGGACGCTCTCATCCACGGCGTCAGGGCTCTGCCGATCAACATGATCAGGGTGTCGATCACGACCGCCAGCACGAAGATCGCGATGATGCCCGCCACGATCTGATCGCTCTTGTTGGCCTGGTAGCCCTCGGTGAACCAGGTGCCGAGCCCGCCGACACCGATGACCGAGCCGACCGACACCATCGAGATGTTGGTGACCGCGACGACGCGCAGACTGGCGATGAGGACCGGAACGGCAAGCGGAAGGTCGATTTTCAGCATGCGGGTGAGCGGCTTGTAGCCGACGGCGGAGGCCGCGTCGAGCACCGCGGGCGACACCGCGTCCAGCGCCTCGGGTACGGCGCGCACCAGCAGCGCGACGGTGTAGAGCGTGAGCGCGACGATCACGTTGGCCTCGTCGAGGATGCGCGTCGGGATGATCAGTGGCAGCACCACGAACAATGCGAGCGACGGGATCGTGAAGATGATGCTGGCGGTGATCGTGGTCAACCGCCGCAGGACGGTGGTGCGTTGCACCAGTGCCCCGAGCGGTACCGCGATCAACAGCCCGAGCACGATCGGGATCAGCGACAGCCGCAGGTGGATCACTGTGAGTGCCCACAGGTCGTCGAGGTGGGTCAGCAGGTACCGCACCGGATCACGCCTCCTGCCGCTGCCGGTCGAGCGCGGCGAGCACGTCGTCGGCCTTCACCCCACCGATCACCTTGCCGTGCTCGTCGACGGCGACGCCCAGCCCCGACGGGGAGGACAGCGCAGCGTCGAGGGCCAGCCGCAGCGTGCCGTCCGGCCGGAACAGCGAACCGCCGGCGATCGTGCTGTCGTAGAGCGAACTCCTGCCGCGGTGCAGCGCGACGCCGTCGGCGTTGATCCATGCGTACGGCGTCCCGTCGGACCGGGTCACCAGCACCCAGTCCCCGGGCGCCAGCTGCAGTGCGTCGATCTCGAATTCCCGGACACGGCGGATGTCGTGCAGCGGTAGGCCGGCGGTGCCGGTGGCCGGGTAGAACTGCAGGCCGCGGTAACCGCGGTCGGCGCCGACGAAGCCGGCCACCGCATCGTCGGCCGGGTTGGACAGCAGCCGCGCCGGGGCGTCGTACTGCAGCAGCACCCCGCCGCGGCCGAACACGGCGACCTTGTCGCCGAGCTTGATCGCCTCGTCGATGTCGTGGGTGACGAACACGATCGTCTTGCGCAGTTCGCTCTGCAGCCGCACGATCTCACTCTGCAGTTCCTCGCGGACCACCGGATCGACGGCGCTGAACGGTTCGTCCATCAACAGGATCGGCGGATCGGCGGCGAGCGCGCGGGCGACCCCGACGCGCTGTTGCTGACCGCCGGACAGCTGCGCGGGGTAGCGGTCGCCCAGCTTCGGGTCGAGGCCGACCCGTTCCATCACCGCCAGCGCGGCCTTGCGGGCGCCGCGCCGGGATTCGCCGCGCAGCACCGGCACCGTCGCGACGTTGTCGACGACCCGCAGATGCGGCATCAGCCCGGCGCTCTGGATGACGTAGCCGATCCCCAGCCGGAGCTTGACGGCGTCGACCTTGCTGACGTCGTTCCCGTCGACGGTCAGCGTGCCCGATGTGGGTTCGATCATCCGGTTGATCATCCGCATCGAGGTGGTCTTACCGCAGCCGGAGGGACCGACGAACGCCGTCAGCGTGCCCTCGGGCACCTCGAGACTGAGGTCGTCGACGGCCACGGTGCCGTCCGGGTAGCGCTTGGTGATGTGCTCGAAGATGATCATCGCGCCTATTTCGTCAAGGGTTCGTCGAACCCGTGGTCGGCCACCCACTTCTGCGCGGCCTCGTCGGGATCGACGCCACGGTTACCGTCGACTGCGGAGTTCAGTTCGATGAGGCCCTTCGTCGTCAGCTTCGCGCTGACCGCGTCGAGCACCGATTTGAGCTCGTCGGACTTCTTCTGCGAGGCGACCAGCGGCACGACGTTGGCCGCGAGGAAGTTGTTCTCCGGATCCTCCAGCACCACCAGATTGTTCTGCTCGATGGCCGGTGAGGTGCTGAAGATGTTCGCCGCAGTGACCGTCCCGTCGGTCAGCGCACGGACCGTCGCCGGGCCGCCGCCGTCGCTGATCGCCACGAAATTCGACGGTACGATGTCCAGACCGTACTTCTCCTTGAGCCCCGGCAGACCCTCGGTGCGGTTGAGGAACTCCGACGGCCCGCCGAACGTGACCTCGGGCGAGTGGGCCGCCAGATCGCCGATCGTCTTGAGATTCCACCGCTGCGCCGTCTCGGCCGACACCGCGACGGTGTCCTTGTCCTCGGCCGGTGAGGGAAACAGGATCGACAGGTCGCCGGGCAACGCGCGCAGCAGACCGAGCACCACCGCGTCCGGGGTCGTCACGTCGGTCTCTTCGTCGAAGTACTGCAACAGGTTCCCGGTATATTCGGGGATCAGATCGATCGAATGGTCCCGTACGGCGGGGATGTACGTCTCACGGCTGCCGATGCCGAACTGCCTGCTGATGTCGAAACCGTTGGCCTCCAACGCCTGGGCGTAGATCTCGGCGATGATCTTGGACTCGGTGAAGTCGGCCGACCCGACGGTGAGCGTCTTCAGGTCGCCCGAGATCTCACCGCCGCCGAGCGGGTTCGAACTGCCGCAGGCGGTCAATGCCGACGTCACCGAGACCAGCAGGGCCGCCCATCGGGTGCGTCTGCGCGTGCTCGCCATATCGGAAATCCTCTCGGCAGGTGGGCGCGTGCGGGTGGCTCTTGCGGACAGGCTCTTGCGGACACTAGCGGGATGCGCGCGGACGCGCCGTCCTCAACGTCACCGCGAGCCTCGCCGCGATTTGCGCAAATGGGTTTCGTAAACAGCCGCAGCGGGCAATGATGAGCTAATGAGCACCGATCCGTACGGGCCGTCAGCGGGACGCGAGCCGGAACCGTACGATCCGCCGAACCCCGGCCCGCCGGTCCCGGGCGACTCCGAGGTCGCTGATCGCACACCGCCGGATCTGAAGAAGGTGCGCTTCACCCGCGCGGCCGCGGTGTGGATGTCGGTGATCGTCGGGTTGCTCATCCTCATCGTGCTGCTGATCTTCATCGCCCAGAACACCGAGTCGGCCGAGTTCGCGTTCTTCGGCTGGCGCTGGGATCTGCCGCTGGGCGTGGCCATTCTGCTCGCCGCGGTGTGCGGCGGCCTGATCGCCTCCCTTGCGGGAGCGGCGCGGCTGTTCCAGCTGCGGCGCGCGGCGAAGAGGAACTACAAAGCCGCCATGCGGTAGCTAGTCGAGCGCTTCCAGCCCCGCCGCGATGAGTGGGGCGACCGCATGGCCCACGTTGTCCTCGGTGCCGCCCATCCGGGCGCGGAAAGCGATGCCGGCGGCGATGATCGCCAGCTTGAAGTACGCCAGCCCCATGTAGAAGTCCCAGTGCGCGAGTTCCTTGCCGGACACCGCCGCATAGCGCTGGGCCATCTCGTCACCGGTCGGCAGCAGCTCCGAGGTCCACGCCGCGTCGCTGTGCACGTAGTTGAACATCGGGTTGCGGTAGACGCACATCAGCGCCGCATCACTGAGCGGATCGCCGAGCGTGGACAGCTCCCAGTCCAGCACCGCCCGCACCTTGGTGGCGTCCGTCGCGTCGAGGATCGTGTTGTCGATGCGGTAGTCGCCGTGCACGATCGACGCGCGGCTCTCGGCGGGCACCCGCTCCCCGAGGGCGGCGTGCAGCCGGTGGACGTCGGCATCGCGCGGATCGTCTGCGAGGCGTACGTGACCCCACTGCGATCCCCACCGGCGGACCTGACGTTCGAGGTAGCCGTTGGGTTTGCCGAAATCCCCCAGCCCCACCGCAGCCGGGTCCACCGCGTGCAGTTCGGCCAGCACCCGGATCAACTCGTCGACGCAGCGGTCGAGGGTCGCTTTGTCGCCGAGCGCCTCGAGTTCGTCGGCGCGGCGTATGACCCGGCCCTCGACATGTTCGACCATCTGGAACGGTGCGCCCAGCACGGCGTCGTCGTTGCGCATCGTGACCGCGCGGGCCACCGGGACGGGGGTGTCGGCGAGCGCGGCCACCACCCGGTACTCGCGGGCCATATCGTGCGCCGACGGGGTCAGGCCGTGCAGCGGCGGACGGCGCAGCACCCACTTCGACGCGTCGTCGAACACCAGGAACGTCAGGTTGGAGCGGCCGCCCGCGATCAGCTCGGCCCGCAACTGACCGACGCGGGCGATGCCCTCGCTCCGCAGATGGCGGTCGAGTGCGTCGAGGTCGAGTCCGTCGAGGGTGGATGGCGTCATGGCGAAATGTCTACCACCGCAGGTTTCGGGGCAGCAGATCCCATACGTGCCGCCGTTGCTGAACACCGCGACGGTGTCCTCGCGTTCGGCGTTCGCCACCAGGTCGTCGGCGCCGCATTGTTTCTCATGGCCGACGGCGGCATCCCCTGAGGGTGCGCGCGACGGATCCCCGAGGCTACGGCGTGACGATGTCGAAAGCCGGGTCCGGGCGGTCGAGCACCCCCACGATGTTCGCCAGCGCCGCCTCCCTGCCGGTGATCTCGATGCCCGGCGAGGTGGTGTCGCCCGCAGCGTAGGCGAGCAACCGCACCTTGTTCGTCAGCCGGATCGTGGCCTGCACACTCGACTCGTCGGCGGAGACCTTGCGGTGTACCAGGACTCCGTTGCGCAGGGTCAGCCGGTAGTTGTCGCCGGTGTCGAGGAACGTCACGTCCACCGCCACGTCGAGATCCCAGGCGCGGGGGCCGTTGATGCTGATGGCCAGGCTGTCGAACATCTGCGCGGGAGACAGTTCGCTCAGCAGGGTCGGTGACGTCGACTGGACCGCGGTGCCGAAGTTGCCGTCGCGTAGTTCGGTGGCCCCGGACAGGAAGAAGTTGCGCCACACCCCATTCTCCGCGCCGTAGGCCAGTTGCTCGAGAGTGTCTGCGTAGAGTTGCCGGGCCTCTGTGTGATTCTGGTCGGCGAACACGGCGTGATCGAGCAGCGTCGCCGCCCAGCGGAAGTCACCGTCGCCCCAGGCCTTCCTGGCCAGTTCGACCACCCTGTCGACGCCGCCAAGGGCCTCGGCATACCGGGCGGCCAGCGCCTCCGGTGGGTGCGCCCACAGCCGGCCGGGGTTGCCGTCGAACCAGCCCATGTAGCGCTGGTAGACCGCCTTGACGTTGTGGCTGACAGAACCGTAGTAGCCGTGGGTGTGCCAAGCCCGCTCCAGCACGGGGGGCATCTGGAACTGCTCGGCGATCTCGATGCCGGTGTGTCCCTGGTTGAGCATGCGCAGCGTCTGGTCGTGCAGGTAGGCGTACATGTCGCGTTGCAGCGACAGGTATTCGGTGATCCGGTCACGGCCCCATGTCGGCCAGTGATGCGAGGCGAAGACGACATCGGTCTTGTCGGCGAAGGTGTCGATGGCCTCGGTCAGATAGCCCGACCATGCATGCGGATCGCGCACCAGCGCCCCGCGCAGCGTGAGCAGGTTGTGCAGGTTGTGCGTCGCGTTCTCGGCCATGCAGAGCGCGCGGTAGCGCGGGAAGTAGAAGTGCATCTCGGCAGGCGCCTCGGTACCCGGCGCCATCTGGAACTCGATCCCGACGCCGTCGATCGTGTGCGCCTCGCCCGTCTTGCGGATGTCGAGCGTGGGTACGACCAAGGCGACCTCACCCGTCGAAGTCTGTTGCCCCAAGCCACATCCGACCTGGTTCTGCGGTCCACGCGCCAACAGCGTCCCGTACATGTACGTGGCCCGGCGGGCCATCGCGGTGCCGGCATAGACGTTCTCCTGCACCGCGTGTTCGACGAAACCCTCCGGCGCCAGCACGGCCACCTTGCCGGCATCGACGTCGGCCTGGGAGGTGACGCCGAGCACGCCGCCGAAGTGGTCGACGTGACTGTGGGTGTAGATCACAGCGGTCACCGCACGGCCACCGCGGTGCTTGCGGTAGAGCGCCAACGCAGCGGCCGCGGTCTCGGTCGAGATCAGCGGGTCGATGACGATGACCCCGGTGTCCCCCTCGACGAACGTGATGTTCGACAGGTCGAAGCCGCGAACCTGGTAGATGCCCTCGACCACCTCGTACAGCCCCTGTTTGGCGGCAAGTTGGGACTGCCGCCACAGGCTGGGGTGCACCGACGCCGGCGCCTCCCGGTCGAGGAACGCGTAGACGCCGTTGTCCCACACCATCCGCCCGTCGGCCGCGGCGATCACGCATGGGTCGAGTGCGGTGACGAACCCGCGATCGGCGTCGTCGAAATCCGCTCTGTCGGCGAACGGCAGGGTGTTCAGGTGATGCCGGTGAGCCGTTTGGATGGCTTCACTCGGTGGCTTCGAGTCCATGCCGACGACCCTGCCACGAGCAGCACTCAGATACGAGACAAACGCCTACCCCGGTGTCTTCTCGCGCCACTCCCGTTCGAGCGGCAGCCGCCACGCGTCCCACGGGATGTGGCTGTGCAGAACCTCACGAGTCCTCGCGCTCCTGCCGCCCGCGGCTGCGGTACATCGCCGCATCGGCTTCGGCATACAGTTCCGCGACGTTCGCGTCACCGCACGATCGGGTGGCGGTGCCGAGGCTCACCCCGGGTGTGCGGCGCCGGATGTCGCGGACCACGGCGTCGACCACCCCGGCCCCACCGGCGATGCAGACACCGAATTCGTCGCCGCCGAGCCTGGCCAGGACCGCGTCTCTTGGCGCGATGCGCATCCACTGCCGGGCGTACCCGGCGATGTGACGGTCACCGGCGAGATGCCCGTAGGTGTCGTTGAGCGTCTTGAGGCCGTCGATGTCGAGGGCGACGACCGAGACGGACTGCGACGCCGACCGGCACCGCACCAGCAGATCGGCCGTTCCCATCTCCCATCCCGCCCTGTTCAGCAGGCCGGTCAGCGGGTCGGTGCAGGCAGCGGTGAACATCGCGCGCATGAGCAGCCCGAAGGATTCGGCGGCCCCGATGATCGCCACGGTGATGATCAGGAAGGTGATCACTCCCACGTGCGGCGCCGGCGCCAGGGCGACCGCGGCCACGCACGCTGCGGTGAGCGCGCCGATCAGCAGCCCCGCCTGGCGCGGCGGGTGAAACGCCCGCAGGTACATCGCCAGGAACATCGGTGCGATCAGGCAGACGTACTCGGCGGTGAGGATCACATGGAAGGCCATCACGATCGGGGTGGCCGCCATCGCGGCGATCGTCGGCGGCATGAGGCGCTGCGGTTCGACCGCCAGGCACGCCAGGGCCGCCGACCCCAGCACGATGGCGACGATGCCGCCGACCGGATTCGCGTAGGCGATGTCGGTACGCACCGGGAAAAGCGTGAACACGACGCCGTACAGGTAGAGGAATGTCGTGGCGCTCAGGTAGATCCGCAGCACGCGGATCCGCTGTCCACCGAGGACGCGGCCATCCGCAGCGGCTAGCGAGCTGAGGCGATACATGACGCGCATTATCGATCATGATCCGGGCGACCGGCGCCAACCGCCGATAGCAAAGTGCGCCCGAAGGGATTCGAACCCCTAACCTTCTGATCCGTAGTCAGATGCTCTATCCGTTGAGCTACGGGCGCTTGCATGTTCAGTTGTGTCGTGGCTGACGCCTCAGCCGCGGCGGAGGCGAGAGGATTTGAACCTCCGGTCCCGTTGTAGCGGGACAACTCATTAGCAGTGAGTCCCATTCGGCCGCTCTGGCACGCCTCCTGACGTTACCGCCGGTCGCACAGCCTACACATCCGTCGGCCGTGGAAGCAAAGCGGTCGATCCGCCCCCCTATGCTGGTCAGGTGACTGCCCGCCTGCGCCCCGAATTGGCCGACATCCCGGCCTACACACCGGGTAAGACGGTTCCGGGTGCCATCAAGATCGCCAGCAACGAGACCGTGCACGGGCCGCTGCCGAGTGTGCGGGCGGCGATCGAGAAGGCAACCGACCAGATCAACCGCTATCCCGACAACGGCTACCTCGAACTGCGCGAGCACCTCGCCGAGCACCTCGACGGTGGGGCCTTCACACCGGAGCAGATCTCCGTCGGCTGCGGTTCGGTCAGCCTGTGTCAGCAGCTGATCCAGATCACCTCGTCGGTCGGCGATGAGGTCGTTTTCGCGTGGCGCAGCTTCGAGATCTACCCGCTGCAGGTCCGCACGGCCGGGGCCACCCCGGTGCAGGTGCCGCTGCGGGATCACACCCACGATCTCGACGCGATGCTCGCAGCGATCACCGACCGCACCCGGCTGATCTTCGTCTGCAACCCGAACAACCCGACCAGCACGGTCGTCGACCCCGACGCGCTGGCGCGGTTCGTCGAGGCCGTTGCACCGCACATCCTCATCGTGCTCGACGAGGCCTACGTCGAGTACATCCGCGACGGCATGCTTCCCGACAGCTTCGGGCTGGTCCGGTCCCATCCGAATGTCGTGGTGCTGCGGACGTTCTCGAAGGCCTACGGTCTGGCCGGCCTGCGGGTCGGCTACGCCGTCGCCGACGCCGACATCGTCACCGCGCTCGGGAAGGTGTACGTGCCGTTCTCCGCGACCAGCGTCTCGCAGGCCGCCGCGATCGCCTCGCTCGACGCCGCCGACGAACTGCTCGCCCGCACCGACGCGGTGGTCGCCGAACGCGACCGCGTCACGAAGACCCTCCGCGGGGCGGGCTTCACGCTGCCGCCGTCGCAGGCGAACTTCGTGTGGCTGCCGTTGGCTGAGCGCACCCTCGGCTTCGTCGAGAAGGCCGCCGAGAACCGGTTGGTGGTGCGCCCGTACGGCGAAGACGGTGTGCGCGTGACCGTTGCCGCGCCACACGAGAACGACGCCTTCCTCGACTTCGCCTGCACGTGGATTGGATCTGCATGACCGAGTTCGACGAAGTTCCGGGCCGGGGCGGCGACTGATTGGGGGCGCCACCTGTACTTCTACCTCCAGCGGGTCCGGATCTCGGCGCGACGGCCGGTGAAGTCCAGCAGCCGGTGACCTATCGTGACCCGATGGGCACCCACGCGAAGACTCTGACGGTTGCGGCACTGCTGTGCGCGGGGTTGCTCACAGGCTGCACGCAGACGGTGACCGGAACGGTCGCGCAGACCACCGAACCCGGCCCGCAGATCCCGGACGCCACGAGCATCACCTGCAGGGAGTACAGCGGCCTCGAGGACGACGCCCAGCTCGCCATCGTCGGCGAACTGACGAAGGAGAGCAGCGGCCGCTCCGGCAACCAGCGCACGATCGTCGCCAAAACCCTGGCCGACGCGATCTGCGAGGTGCTGCCCTCGGCCAAGCTCAGCGACATCCTGATCGGGCGCTAGCCTTGCGCACCGTGGGCGATACATACGAGTCGGTGACCGTCGAGACCGACGGCCACGTCGCACAGGTGACGTTGGTCGGCCCCGGTAAGGGCAACGCGCTGGGGCCGGCATTCTGGGCCGAACTGCCCGACGTGTTCACCTCGCTCGACGCCGACCCCGACGTACGCGCCATCGTGCTCACCGGATCGGGCCGCAACTTCAGCTACGGCCTCGACCTGGCGGCCATGGGCGGCACGCTGCCCGGCCTCGACGCCGGTGCCCGATCACGTGCCGATTTCCACAAGACGCTGCAGAAGATGCAGGGGGCGATCAGCGCTGTCGCCGATTGCCGCACCCCGACGATCGCCTCGGTGCACGGTTGGTGCATCGGCGGTGGCGTCGACCTGATCAGCGCGGTGGACATCCGCTATGCCAGCGTCGAAGCCCGGTTCTCGGTGCGCGAGGTCAAGCTCGCGATCGTCGCCGACGTCGGGTCGTTGGCCCGGCTGCCGCTGATCCTCACCGACGGCCACCTCCGCGAGCTCGCCCTGACCGGTAAGGACATCGACGCCGCGCGCGCCGAGAAGATCGGTCTGGTCAACGACGTGTACGACGATCCGGAGGCCTCGCTGGCGGCCGCGCACGCCACCGCCATGGAGATCGCGGCGAACCCGCCGCTGACCGTGCACGGCGTCAAGGACGTCCTCGATCAGCAGCGCATCGCCCGGGTGTCGGAGAGTCTGCGGTACGTGGCCGCGTGGAACTCGGCGTTCCTGCCGTCGAAGGACCTCGGCGAAGCGGTGACGGCGATGTTGCAGAAGCGGCCACCGAACTTCACCGGCGAATAGGCTTTCGAGAGCGGTGGCGGAGGGATTTGAACCCCCGGACGGTGTTACCCGTCTCTCGCTTTCAAGGCGAGTGCATTAGGCCGCTCTGCCACGCCACCGCGCAACAGCGTAGTGGGTGCTACACGCGGCCGAGCCTGCCGGGCGCCGAGCCCGCGCGCATCGCGGCGTTCACCCGGCGGCAGTTCTCCCCCATCACCGCGATCTGCGGCCGCGACAACCGGCCGAGGAAATGGCTGCGCACACCCTCGGAGTAGGTGACCATCGCCTCGCGGACCTGGCTGCGCCCGTCGTCGGTGATCGACGCCAGCACGCCGCGACCGTCGTCCGGGCTGGCGCCGCGCCGCACCAGACCCTGCATCTCCAGCCGGCGGATCTGCCGCGTCACCCGGCTGGGCAGCGACATCAGCTTCTCCGCCAGATCCCCCATGCGCGCGGACCCCGTCGGTGACTTGTCCAGCATGTCGAGTAGGCGCACGTCGTTGAGCGTCAAGCGATGCTGTTCGACCAGCGTCTTGTTCAGAGTCGCGTAGAGCCTCAGCGCGGCGTCCAGGAAATTTTGCCAGGACCGCTGCTCTGCGATGTCGAGGCCCGGCATGCCGCTCGCCGTACGGCCCCCGGTCATCCTCTCCATCCGCTCATGCTAGAGCACGAAGCCGTCCCCGGGAAGCGAATGGTACCCAGGAGTAGGGTTTTCTTGGTGCAGGCGATCGTCGCGGAGTTCCCGGAAAAGCTGATCTGGACGGAAGTACCTGAGCGCCCACTTCAAGCGGGTGAGGTACGCATCGATGTGGTTGCCGCAGGAATCAACCGCGCCGACCTGTTACAGGCCGCCGGCAAGTATCCGCCCCCGAAGGGCGCCAGCGACATCATGGGCCTCGAGGTATCGGGAGTCATCGCAGACCTCGCCGACGATGTCTCCGGCTGGGCCGTGGGGCAACCGGTCTGCGCTTTGCTGGCGGGCGGCGGGTACGCGGAAAACGTCACCGTCCCGGCTGGCCAGGTCATGCCCGTCCCGGAGTCGGTGGCCCTCGCCGACGCCGCCGCGCTACCGGAAGCGGCGTGCACGGTGTGGTCCAATCTCGTGATGACCGCCGCACTGGCCGCAGGCGAGGTGTTGCTGATCCACGGCGGCGCCAGCGGGATCGGGACCCACGCCATCCAGGTGGCCAAGGCGCTCGGCTGCCGGGTGGCCGTCACCGCGGGTTCGGCCAACAAGCTCGACCTGTGCCGGGAACTGGGCGCCGAGGTGGCGATCAACTACCGCGACGAGGATTTCGTCGAGCGGTTACGCGCCGAGACCGACGGCGCGGGCGCCGACGTGATCCTCGACATCATTGGAGCGGCCTACTTCGACCGCAACGTCGACATCCTCGCCACCGGCGGGCGGCTCGTCATCATCGGTATGCAGGGCGGCGTCAAGGCCGAACTCGACATCGGCAGGCTCCTCGCCAAACGCGCGAGTGTCACGGCGACCGCGTTGCGTTCCCGCCCCGTCAGCGGACCGGGCAGTAAGAGCGACATCGTCGCCGAGGTGGTGGCCAACGTGTGGCCGATGGTCGCCGACGGCCGGGTGCGCCCGATCATCGGTGCGGAATTCCCGGTGCAGCAGGCGCAGGCCGCGCAGGAGACGCTCGACTCCGGTGAGGTGTCGGGCAAGGTGCTGCTGCGGGTACGCGACTGAGTCAGCCCAGCGACGCCAGTGCGCGCACCAGTTGATCGACCTCGGCGGTGGTCGTGTAGTGCGCCAACCCGATCGTCACGGCTCCGCCGATGTCGTCGACGCCGATGGCGTCGAGTACCCGGGAGTTCGCGTTCGCGATGGCCAGCACACCGTTGTCGGCAAGCCGCTGCACCACCTTCCCGGCCGGCACGTCGCGGATCGCGAAACTCAGCGTCGGGATGCGAACCTCGGGCTGGCCGATCACCGTCACCAGCGGCAATGAGCGCAGGGACGTCACCAGGTAGTCGAACAGCCTGCGCAGGTACGAGGTGGCGGACTGCATCGACAGCGACAGACGCTCGCGCCGGGTGCCGGTGGCGTCCTCGTCGAGACCGGCCAGGTACTCGATGCTGGCCACCACCCCGGCGAGCATGCCGAACTGGTGCACCCCGACCTCCAAGCGGGCCGGGCCGGTCGCGTACGGATCCAGCGACACCGAACCGAACTGTTCGATGGTCGACGGATCGCGGAAGACCAGCGCACCAATCGGCGGACCGCCCCACGCGACCGCGTTGAGCGCCACGACGTCGGCGTCGATCTCCTCGAGGTCGATCAGCCGGTACGGGGACGCCGCGGAGTGGTCGACGACGACCAGACCGCCCACCTCGTGTACGAGTTTGGTCACCGCCCGAAGATCGGTCACCGTGCCGATCGTCGAGGACGCCGAGGCGATCGCCACCAGGCGGGTCGGGCCGGTGATCAACCCCTCCCACTGCCAGGCGGGCAGTTCACCGGTCTCGATGTCGACTTCGGCCCACTTGATCTTGGCGCCGTACCGGCTGGCCGCACGCAGCCACGGCGCGATGTTCGCCTCGTCGTCCAGTCGGGTGACGACCACCTCGTAGCCCAGGCCCACCCGGGTCGACGCGGCATCGGCCAGCGAGGCCAGCAGCAACGCGCGGTCCGCGCCGAGCACCACACCGCGCGGATCGCCGTTCACCAGATCGGCGACGGCCTGGCGGGCCGCGTGCAGCACCGCGGCGCTGCGCCGCGCCGACGGATGCGGTCCCACGGTGGTCGACATGGACCCGCGGAACGCGGTGGAGACCGTGGTGGCAACTGCGTCGGGGAGCAGCATCCCGTGCTGGGCGTCGAAGTGCACCCAGCCGTCGCCCAATGAGGGGTGCAATCCACGCACCCGGGCGACATCGTATGCCATTCCAGCCACCTTAGAGCGTTCGTGAATCCCACAAACCGACACGATCTTCCGTCGGCGTCCGACCGTGCGCGCGCCCGTCGCCGCACCGGATCCGGACACCTGCCGAGCCATAGTAGTCCAGGACCCTATTCGTGCCGAGTGCCAATCCCCCCGTCGTTGCTGAGCCCTGTGCCACGCCCGTCCGCGCTCCGTCCCGCCGTCACGCCATCCGACTTCACGGGGATGAACCTGTCAGCGACCGACTTTTCACCGCATCTGCGCGCTGTTTGCCGAGAGCGGCTCCCACCGTCACGCGGCGTGGGCCAACCGGCTTCCACGGCGGTTGCGTACCCGATCGACGGACGCGGTCGACCGGTCAGCTGTTCTCCTGCTGCGGCGTCGGCACCTCGTGCACACGGTGGCGTGCGGGTACGCCGGCGCAGACCGACTAGTGTCACACCGATAGAACAGCCTTAAGAGGGAATGCGATTCAGATGACGCTGAACAACGACGACGACGACAACATCGAGATCATCGGCGGTGACGCACGCGCCGACGGCGCCGCGGACGGCGGTGACGGCGAGTCGCTGACCGACCTGGTGGAACAGCCGGCCAAGGTGATGCGGATCGGCACCATGATCAAACAGCTGCTCGAGGAGGTGCGGGCCGCTCCCCTCGATGACGCGAGCCGCAACCGGCTGCGCGAAATCCACCACACGAGCATCCAGGAGCTCGAAGAGGGCCTGGCGCCGGAGTTGCGCGAAGAACTCGAACGCCTGACGTTGCCTTTCACCGAGGACAGCCTCCCGTCGGACGCCGAATTGCGCATCGCCCAGGCACAGCTGGTCGGGTGGCTCGAGGGGCTCTTCCACGGAATCCAAACCACGCTGTTCGCCCAGCAGATGGCTGCCAGGGCCCAGCTCGAACAGATGCGGCAGGGTGCGTTGCCCCCCGGCATCGCGGTGCAGGGCCAGCGGGGCGCACCGGGGCACCCCGGTACCGGGCAGTACCTGTAGGGCTGCGGTGGCGGTTCCTCGTATCGAGACCCGTGACGCATGGGTCGAGTTCCCGATCTTCGACGCCAAGACCCGATCGCTGAAGAAGGCGTTCCTGGGCAAGGCCGGTGGCGCCATCGGACGCAACGACTCCAACGTCGTCGTCATCGAAGCCCTGCGCGACATCACCATGTCGCTGGAACTCGGGGACCGGGTCGGTCTGGTCGGGCACAACGGCGCGGGTAAGTCGACACTGCTGCGGTTGCTGTCGGGCATCTACGAACCAACTCGGGGATCTGCCACCGTGACGGGCCGCGTGGCGCCGGTGTTCGACCTCGGCGTCGGGATGGACCCAGAGATCTCGGGCTACGAGAACATCATCATCCGCGGGCTTTTCCTCGGGCAGACGCGTAAGCAGATGCTGGCCATGGTCGACGAGATCGCGGAGTTCACCGAACTCGGTG
>JAXHUG010000069.1:27750-63743 GCA_034189785.1 Actinomycetota bacterium | reverse complement strand
CCGTCCTTGGCCGCCACCGAATGCAGACCGCGCCGGGCGTTCTTGAACCGCGGCTTACCCTTCTCGCCGACGTGCCACTGGCGCACCGCATCAAACGCCCGCACCCCCAGATTCTGGGTCTCCTGCGCCGGCAGATGTTCACGCACCCACGACTTACGCAGCGACGACGCGAATGACTGTGCGGCATCGGCGGTGAACCCATGCGCGGCCTGCACCGCCCCAAAGGCCGCACCACACCTCTTACGCTCGGCGGCCGTGCGTCGCGGCAATTCGCCCGCCGCCCGCCAGGCCGGACCGGCCGCAGGTGCTGGTCGCCTATCCGCCCACGCCGGCGATTTCCGTTCTCACGCAGCGGCTCAAAGGCCGCACCGCCTACGCGGTGCGACCCCCATCCACCGGCGCGTGTGTTCGCGCCCGCATACGCGGACACCTGTAGTCGCCGTCCTACTACGCCGTCACCTGCGGCGGCGCCCCGCTGTCGATCATCAAGCCATACATCGACGGCCAAGCCCGACCACTCTGAACGCCGGGCTACGCCCGCCGACACACCCAATGGGCTCACCCCGCCACAAATAGCGAGACTTGCGCCCAAGAATTCGGTCAGCCTTTCGGGCAGGAGTTCGCTGCCTGCCGCAGCGCGGGTACCGACGGTGCGTCGACGGGTAATCCGTAGCCGCGTAGCACCGCGATGAACTGCATCGCATACTGGCAGTGGAACGCCGCGTTCGGCGGCATCCACAACGCCGGCTCCTTATCCCCCTTGTCCTGGTTCGCCTCCCCCTGCACGGCAAGGAGATTGGCCGGATCGTTGGCGAACCGCACCCGCATCTCGTCGGCCCAGGTGCGTGCACCCTGATCCCAGGCGTAGGCGAGCGGTACGATGTGCTCGATCTGGACGGCCGCCCCGGTCTGGTTGCCGCGGGTGAACGAGATGACGACGTTGGTGTACGGGTCGTGCAGGACTCCGGTGGCGACCGCCGTAGGACACCGGCTGATCGAGACGTAGGTCTTGTCCGCGAGATCGCGGTCGAGGATGTCGTTGCGGGTGTCGCAGCCGTTGTGGCCGCCCGGCGCGCTGTTGTCGTCGGTCCACGCGTCACCGAACGCGGCCCGCCGGTAGTCGTGGCCGCGGATCCGCCCCGGCACCATCGCCACACCGGCGAGGACGTCGACTCCCGGCGCGACGGTGGGCACGTCGGCGTCGGCGAGGAACCGCGCCGAACGCTCCGCCGTCGAGGACACCGTCTGGTACGCGACGAGCACTGCGACCAGCGCGGCGAGCACCACCCATACCGTCCGCGTCCGGTTCACGACTTCTCCAGGTACTCGACCCGATCCGTGTTGGTGAACGGTGCGGCGAGCATGGCCATCCCGGGGTGGTCCGGCTCCTTCTCGTAGAGCGTTTCACACAGCTCCCGCGCCGCGACGATCACCTCGAGGTGTTCGGCCAGCGACAGGAATCGCAGTGAGTTCACGTTCCCGGACTGGTGCAGTCCGAGCACGTCACCCTCCCTGCGCTCCCGCAGGTCGAGATCGGCGAGCGCGAATCCGTCGAGCGTGCCTGCCACCGCCTTGAGGCGCGCGCCGGCCTTCGAGGACTCCGGCAGGCGGGTCGCCAGCAGACACAGGCTGGGGTGGCTGCCGCGGCCGATGCGGCCCCGCAGTTGGTGGAGCTGGCTGATGCCGAACCGGTCGGCGTCCATCACCACCATCACCGTGGCGTTGGGCACGTCCACCCCGACCTCGATCACCGTCGTGCACACCAGCACGTCGATCTCGCCTGCCCGAAAGGCCGTCATCACCGCGTCCTTCTCGTCGCCGGAGAGCCGTCCGTGCAGCAGTCCGGTGCATAACCCGACCAGCTGACCGCTCTTGAGGATGTCGTAGAGCGCGACGGCGGTCACCGGCGGCGGGCCCTGCTCGTTGCCCTGCCGTTTGTCGGTCTCGTCGATGCGCGAGGCCACCACGTAGGCCTGCCTGCCGTCGCGGACCTCCTCGACGATGCGCGCCCACGCCCGATCCAGCCACGTCGGGTGCTGTTTGACGAAGATCGTGTTGGTGGTGATGGGCTGACGACCACGGGGCAGCTCGCGCAGCGTCGAGGTCTCCAGGTCCCCGTAGACGGTCAGCGCCACCGTGCGCGGTATCGGTGTCGCGGTCATCACCAGCAGGTGTGGGATGACGCCACTACGGGCCTTGGCGCGCAACCGGTCCCGCTGTTCGACACCGAACCGGTGTTGTTCGTCGACCACGACCATCCCGAGGTTGTCGAATTCGACGGCGTCCTGCAGCAGCGCGTGTGTGCCGATGACGATCCCGGCCTGCCCGGTGGTTACCTCGTTGCGCACCTGCCGCTTCTGCTGCGGGGTCATCGATCCGGTCAGCAGCGCGACCTGGGTCGCGGACTCCGCCCCGCCGAGCTGACCGGCCATCGCCAACGGACCCAGGATCTGACGAATCGAACGATCATGTTGTGCGGCAAGTAGTTCGGTGGGAGCGAGCAGGGCACACTGGTAGCCGGCGTCGACCATCTGCAACATGGCCAACACGGCGATGACCGTCTTGCCCGATCCCACCTCGCCCTGCAGCATGCGGTTCATCGGGCGGGTACCGGCCAGTTCGGCCGACAGCACCTCGAGCACCTCGCGCTGACCGTTGGTGAGCTCGAAGGGCAGCCGTTCCCGCATCCCGGCCGCCAGCCCGTCCTCCCGCTGGGGCGCAGGCGGGCCGGCCTCGGTCAGCTCGCCGTAGCGCCGCGACACCAGCCCCCACTGCAGACCGACCGCCTCGTCGAACGCCAACCGCTCCCGGGCCCGGTCCCGCTCGCGTTCGTTCCCGGCGAGGTGGATAGCACGCAGCGCCGTGTCCTCGGAGATCAGACCGCGTTCGTGCACAACGCTTTCCGGTAACGGTTCGGGGACCGGGTCCAACACGTCGAGAACCTGCCGCACACAGGCGTAGATGTCCCAGCTCTGTACCTTGGCGCTGGCCGGGTAGATCGGGAAGAAGTCACGTTCGAACACGGCGAGCACATCGTCACCCGTGACCCCCGACGACGCCGCGATGGTCTTGAGCGATTTGGTGCCGATCTTCCTGGTTGCCGACGATTCGAGGACGAGGAACGCCGGATGGCTCAACTGCAGGATGTTCCGGAAGTACTTGACCTCACCGGAGAGCATCAACCGCGTGCCGACGGGCAGGTCGTCGATCATCCAGTCGGCGTTGAAGAACGTCGCGGTGACCACAGGGTTGCGCTTTCCGAGCGTGACCCGCAGATACCTTCGGGCCCGCTTACCGGGCTGCGGCTTCATCTGTCCCGGCTTGGCGTCGGTGATGACGTCGACGAACGTGACGTGCTCGCCCTCATCGAGGTCGAGGCTCTCCTCCTCACCCCGCACGGTCATCCCGTCGCCGTACTTGCGCGGATAGTGGCGCAGCAGATCGTTGACGGTGCGGATGCCGAAGTGCTCTTCCAGCGCCGCGGCGGACTTGCCGCCGAGGACGAAATCGAGCCGATCGGTCAGGGCGACCATGTCACTCGACCCCGATCAGCAGCACATCGCCGCGGTGACCGGTGTGGTGGGTCACCAGTTCGGTGCCGAGGTGACGGTGGTGCACGTGCTCGCGCAAGGCGGCCCCGATGTCCGTGCCGGCCGCGCCGTCGGCACCGCGCCCGGTGAGCAGGGTGACCAGTTCACCGCCCGAGAGCAGCAGCAGGTCGATCAACCCGGCCGGGACGGGCACGACGTCGATGCCCCAGCCCGTCGCGGCGGTACACCCGGCGACGAGTTCCTCCGCGGCCACACAACCGTTCGGCACCGCCATCTCACCTCCTGCCCGCACCCCGGTCGTGCGCGCCAGCCTAGCGACCTCCCCGGACACCGCTACTGCGCCGAGGCGGCCTGTGGACAGCCCCCGCGGAGGCCGTCGCGGCCGGTTTTGGCGATCACCCACCCGGCCGGTATCCTGATCAGGTTGTCGGGTCAAACCGCGCTCGCCGCGGCCCAGGGATCCGAACCCCCACGTACTGATCCAAGGAGTTCTAGATATGGCTGCCGTGTGCGATGTCTGCGGAAAGGCCCCCGGCTTCGGCAAGTCGGTGTCGCACTCCCATCGCCGGACCAGCCGTCGGTGGAATCCGAACATCCAGACCGTGCGCGCCGCCTCCCACCCGGGTGGCAACAAAAAGCGCGTCAACGTCTGCACATCCTGCCTCAAGGCGGGCAAAGTCGCTCGCGGCTGACCTCCCCGCGGTTGAGCCCGGCGCTGTCCGGGTAGCCCCGCGGCATGTCCTTGCGCGAGAAGAGTAGGTCTGAGACCTCGTCGTCCACCACCTCGTCGTCCACCACCTCGTCGTCCACCACCTCGTCGTCCACCACCTCGTCGACGCCCTCATCCACGACTTGGCCGACATCGGTGACGGTCAGCACCTCAGTCCAGACGGCACCGCCCGCGACGGGCACTTCGGCACCGGAGGTTCCGCCCGCCACGGATGGTGATGGCACCGCTCGAGATCCCCTCGCCGCCAGCCATCCCCGCACCGCCGCCGATCCCCGCGATCCCCTGATCGGCCCGCCGGTCAGGGCAGCCGCCAGTCGATCGGTTCGGTGCCCAGCTGAGTCAGCAACTCATTGGCCCCGCTGAACGGTCGCGACCCGAAGAACCCGCGCGACGCCGACAGCGGCGACGGGTGCGGCGACTCGATCGCCACACACGCTCTGCCCGTCAGTATCGGTTTGAGGGTCGCGGCGTCGCGGCCCCACAGCACGGCCACCATCGGGGTGTCCCTGGCGACGAGCGCCCGGATCGCGCATTCGGTCACCGCCTCCCAACCCTTGCCACGGTGCGACGCCGGGGCGCCGGGGCGCACTGTCAGCACCCGGTTGAGCAGCAGCACACCGCGTTGCGCCCACGGGGTGAGATCGCCGTTGCCCGGTTGCGGGTAGCCGAGGTCGGCGGTGTACTCGGTGAGGATGTTGGCCAGGCTGCGCGGCAGCGGGCGGACCTGCGGATCCACCGAGAAACTCAGGCCGACGGCATGCCCGGGCGTCGGATACGGATCCTGGCCCACAATCAGCACGCGGACCTGGTCGAACGGAAACGAGAAGGCCCGCAGCACGTTCGCGCCCGCGGGCAGGTAGCGGTGACCGGCGGCGAGTTCGGCTCGCAGGAACTCCCCCATCTGGGCCACCTGCTCACGCACTGGTTCGAGCGCCTGCGCCCAGCCTTGGTCGACGAGTTCGGAGAGCGGGCGTGCAGTCATGAAAAGCCAACCTAGCGTGCGGCGTTCGTCAGAACGACTGCCATCCCCGGTTTCCGGTCCACTTGCCCCCGTCGACCAGCACATCGGCCGGGCCGGCGAGCACACGTCCGACCGTCCGCCACCCGTCCGGCGGCGGACCGCGGAAGGTTGCGGCCAGCGCGTGGTCCTCCCCGCCGGCGAGCACGAATTCCCACGGGTCGCCGCCGACGGTGGCCGCCGCACCCACCACCGCATCGTGGTCGGCGCGCAATGCCGCGCGGTCCATGTCGATCCGGCACGCCGACGCGTCCGCGATGTGCCCGAGATCGGCCAGCAGGCCGTCGGAGACGTCGGTCATCGCCGTCGCACCGGCGTCCGCTGCGGCGCGGCCCTGACCGTAGGGCGGCGCCGGGACCAGGTGCCGGCGGCGCAACTCTTCGAACTCCTCGATTCCGTTGTGCCACAACCTGTATCCGGCTACCGATCGACCGAGCTCCCCGGCGACTGCGACGACATCGCCGGGGCGGGCACCGTCCCTGCGTACCGGTGTCCGGCCGGCCAGGTCGCCCAGCACGGTCACCGAGATCACCCACTGCGGCGCGCGGACCAGATCGCCACCGGCGATGCCCGCACCCATCGCGGTCGCCTCCTCCCACATACCGTCGCTGAGGTGCAGCGCCGACGCGGCCGGGGTGTCCGCGGGCGCGCCGAACGCCACGACGAACGCGGTCGCCGCGGCACCCATCGCCTCGGCGTCGGCGGCGTTCTGCGCAATCGCCTTGCGCCCGACGTCGTGGGGTGTCGACCAATCGAGCCGAAAGTGCCTGTCCTCGACCAGCATGTCGGTCGAGACCACCGTCCGGCCGTCGGCGAACGACACCAGAGCGGCGTCGTCACCGGGTCCCAGCGTGACCGACGGCGGCAGCCGCCGCCCCCGCACCAGCGCGTCGATCACCGCGAACTCACCGACGTCCGCCAGGCTCGCGGTCGGGTCCAACGGTGCCATGTCACCTCCACCCGGTGGCCGTCACGACGCGCAGCACCGGCTCAACCTGCGGTACGTTTGGTTCCCGGAGTCTATGGGGCGGGACGGAGGCGAACACGGGTGGTCGAGGCTTTCATGCTGATCCAGACCGAGGTCGGCCGCGCTGAAGTCGTCGCGGCACGGTTAGCCGAGCTGCCCGGCGTGCGGACCGCGGAATACGTCACCGGACCCTACGACGTCGTGGTCCGCGTCGGCGCCGACAACCTCGAGGACCTGCGTTCGGGCGTCGTCCCGAGCGTGCAGCGGGTCGACGGGATCACCCGGACCCTGACCTGCCCGATCGCGAACGGCGCGCACCCATAGGCTTGTCGGGGTGAGCTCTGAAGATCCGCCACGAGCACCCCGTGACGGCCCATCCCGCGCCCTGATGGTCGCGGCGATCGTGGTGGCCGTGGCGGCGCTCGTGGTGGTGCTCGGTATCGCCGCGGTGCGGCAGGGACGTCCCGAACAGCGGCCGGTGGCGATCGCGGCGGTGCCCGCACCGCGTGCAGACAGCCCGGAATGCCAGGCCCTGATGGGCGCCCTGCCCGAGGTGCTCGGCGATTTCCGCCGCGCGCCGACGGCCGAACCGACACCGGTCGGCACCGCGGCCTGGCAGGCCGGCCCCGACACCGAGGCGATCATCTTGCGCTGCGGCCTGGACCGTCCGGTCGATTTCGTGGTCGGTGTCCCGATCCAGGTGGTCGACGCCGTGCAGTGGTTCAGGGTCGGAGAAGAGGCCGCGCCGGGCAGCAGGCCGGAGAGCCAGCAGACCCGCAGCACCTGGTATGCCGTGGACCGTCCGGTGTACGTGGCGCTCACGCTGCCGCAGGATTCCGGCCCGACACCCATCCAGCTCATCTCCCGAGTGCTGACCGGCACGATGCCGGACACGCCCATCACCCCGGGGCCGCCGCGCTAGTGGTGTGTCACGGAAATACTCAACTGCATGTTCACGAAAACCGAACAGACCACCAGACAGTCAGCGAAGACCGGTTCCGCGGGCCACCGCCGTGTCGGCCATCGCCGCGAGCAGCGTCGGATAGTCCACTCCGCTGGCCGCCCACATCCGCGGATACATCGAGATCGTGGTGAAACCCGGCATGGTGTTGATCTCGTTGACCACCGGTCCGTCGTCGGTGAGGAAGAAGTCGACCCGCGCCAGCCCCTGGCAGTCGATCGCCCGGAACGCCCGGATGGCGAGGTGGCGGATCTCGTCGGCCACGTCGTCCTCGACCTTCGCGGGAACGTCGAGTTCGGCGCCGTCGTCGAGGTACTTGGTGGCGAAGTCGTAGAAACCGTCCTCGCGGCCACGCACCCCGGCCACCCGGATCTCGCCGATGGTGCTGGCCTCGACGCGGCCGTCCGGATACTCCAGCACGCCGCATTCGAGTTCACGACCAGCGATGCCGGCCTCGACGATGACCTTGGGGTCGTGCCTGCGGGCCGCCTCGATCGCTGCGGGCAGGTCCGCCCAGTCCGACACCCGGCTGACCCCGATCGAGGAGCCCCCGCGCGCGGGTTTGACGAACACCGGCAGACCGAGGCGTTCGCGTTCGTCGAGCGTCACGTTCACGCGTCCCGGACGCAGCACCACGTGATCGCCGACCGGCAGACCCTCGGCGACCAGCAGCTTCTTGGTGAACTCCTTGTCCATGCCCGCGGCGCTGGCCAGTATGCCCGCCCCGACGTAGGGCACCCCGGCCAGTTCCAGCAGACCCTGGATCGTGCCGTCTTCGCCGTAGGGGCCGTGCAGCACCGGGAACACCACGTCGACCGCGGCGAGCACCTCCCCTGCCGCCGCCTGGCTCAGCGACACCAGCTCACCGCGGCGGCCCGGATCGGCGGGCAGCGCCAGGGCGGTACCGGACTCGGCGCTCACCTCGGGTAGCCGGCCGTCGGTGATGGCCAGCGTCTCCGGGCGACCGTCGGTGAGCACCCAGGACCCGTCGGGAGTGATCCCGACGGCGACCACGTCGAAGCGGTCGGGGTCGAGGTTGCGCAGGATGCTGCCTGCGGAAACACAGGAAATGGCGTGCTCGGAACTGCGCCCGCCGTAGACGACGGCAACGCGGGTGCGCTGGTTGCGGGCGATCACAGTCTGCAGAGGCTACCGTCCCAGCCGCGCCGAGCACGATTCGATATCAGCCGAGGGCGGCGCCGAGGTCGGCGATCAGGTCGTCGGTGTCCTCGATGCCCATCGACAGCCGGACGAAGCCGTCGGACACCGCATCGCCCCACCGGGCGCGCCGGTCGATGGAGGTGTGGATGCCGCCGAAGCTGGTCGAGGCGACCAGCAGGGTGCTGCGCTCGGCGAGCGCGTGCACGGCCGACACGTCGGCCAGTTCCACCGACACCAACCCGCCGAACCGCCGCATCTGGCGCGTCGCCACCTCGTGCGCGGGATCCTCGGGCAGGCCGGGATAGCGCACACCCCGCACGGCGGGATGGTTACGCAGCAGCATGGCGACGGCCAGCGCGTTCTGGCACTGCCGTTCGAACCGCAGCCCGGCGCTACCGAGGCTGCGCAGCACCAGCCACGCCTCGAACGGCCCGAGGATCGGGCCGGCCAGCAGACGGTCGCTCTCCAGCGCGGCCATCATCTCGGGGTGGCTGCCCGCGACGTAGCCGGCGATCAGATCGCTGTGTCCCGAGAGCGCCTTGGTGGCGCTGGCCACCACCAGATCGGCGCCCAGCGACAGCGGCTGCTGCCCGAGTGGCGTGGCGGTGGTGTTGTCGACGATCAGGATGGCGCCGCGCCGGCGGCACGTCATGGCCAGCCGGTGCAGGTCCACCACCTCGAGGCCCGGGTTCGCGGGTGTCTCCGCCAGCACCACATCGGCGTCCGCCGCCGCTTCGCACATCTCGGCGGTCCCCACTTCGAGCAGCGTGATACCTAGCGGCACAAGGTATTCCGCGGCATAGCGGCGCACCTGGTAGTAGCCGTCGGCAGGCACCACGAGCCGTTTGCCCGGACCGGTCATCACCCGAAGCGCAGAGGTGATGGCCGCCATGCCCGATCCGAAGGCCAGTGCGGCAGAAGCCCCTTCGAGTTCGGCCAGCGCCGCCTCGAGCCGCCGCCACGTCGGATTGGAGCTGCGGCCGTAGGTGTCCAACGGTTGCGTTTCGTCCGGTGACAGGTGGTAGGCCGAGACCGGGACCGGCGGAGTTGCCACGGGTTGTCCGGCAACCGCTTCGGCGCCGACAGCTTTGACGCTTCGAGTGGAGTCGCCGTACGCGCCTTCCATCCTCGTTACTCCGGTTTGGTGCTGCGGCCGAGCAGCAGCACGACGGCTTCGTCGACGGAAAGGCCCTTGTGGCAGACGCGGTTCACCGCATCGGTGAGCGTCATCTCCACGTCGTAGGCGCCGGCCAGCGCCAGCACCGACTGACATGAGGTGACGCCCTCGGCCACGTGTCCGCCCGCGGCGCGCAGTGCCGACTCCATGGTGCCGCCCCGGCCCAACCGCTCACCGAAGGTCCGGTTGCGCGACTGCACCGAGGTACAGGTCGCGACGAGGTCACCGACACCGGCCAGCCCGGCCAGCGTCGCCGGTTTGGCGCCCAGCGCGATGCCCAGCCGCATGATCTCGGCCAGGCCGCGGGTGATGATCGCCGCGACGGTGTTCTCTCCCAGCCCCACGCCGACGGCCATCCCGCACGCCAGCGCGACCACGTTCTTGCACGCACCGCCGATCTCGGCGCCGACCACGTCGGCGTTGGTGTAGGGACGCAGGTAGCCCGTGGCCAGTGCGCGTTGCAGGGCGACGGCGCGCCCGCTGTCACTGCACGCGACGACGGTGGCGGCCGGCTGCTCGTCGGCGATCTCGCTGGCGAGGTTCGGTCCGGTCACCACCGCGACCTGCGCCGGGTCCGCGCCGGTGACCTGGACGATCACCTGGCTCATCCGCATCAGCGTGTCCAGTTCGATGCCCTTGGCCAGGCTCACCAGCGTGGCGTCGTCGGCGATCAGACCCTTCCACTGCTCGAGGTTGCTCCGCAGGCTCTGCGCCGGCACCCCGAGCACCACCGTGCACGCCCCGGCGAGCGCCTCGGCGGCGTCGGCGGTGGCGTGGATCGTCTTGGGCAGGTCCACCTCGTCGAGGTAACCGCTGTTGCGATGGGTGTCGTTGATCTCGGCCGCGACCTCGGCCCGCCTGGCCCACAGGGTCACCGAGTTCCCCGCGTCAGCGAGAACTTTGGCCAGCACCGTGCCCCACGCACCGGAACCCATCACCGCCGCCGTCACCATTGGTAGTCAGGGGCGCAGTGCCCGCAGTGCGGGTCTGTTTCCCCATCCCCCTTTCAATCCGTGTGTGCGGTTTTCCCGCACACGGCTTACCGATGATCTTCTGGACATGGTTACGCAGCCTTCGGATAGCGGATGGTGCCGCGAAGCCGGGCGGAACTCTCACCCACTGGTCCAGTCCAACTTGCAGGACGCAACACGCGTTCACCCTAGCGCGCAGCGGGCGGGGTCCGACGGCGTCGGCCGAACATCCGCGGTGCTGGCAGGATGGCGCCATGCGCGGCACGACAAGCAACGGCGCCGCCCCGTCCGGCACCGGCGTGGCGGTGGTCATCGCCGTCAAACGCCTCGCCGACGCCAAGACCAGGCTGGCACCGATCTTCGCCCCGCACGACCGCGAGACGGTGGTGCTGGCGATGCTCGTCGACACCGTCGCGGCGGCCGCCGCGGTCGCGTCGGTCACCGTCGTCACCCCCGATCCCGCCGCGGCCGATGCCGCCCGTGCGCTGGGCGCACAGGTGCTCGACGATCCGACCCCGGCCGGCCACCCCGACCCGCTCAACAACGCGCTGCGCGCCGCCGAGGCCGTGGTGCGCGCGACAGTCCCCAATGTCGTTGCGGTGCAGGGAGATCTTCCCGCACTGCAGGCCCAGGAGTTGAGTGAGGCGATCGCCGCAGCGCGGACACGGGCCCGCAGCTTCGTCGGTGACCGGCACGGCACCGGCACCTCGGCACTGTTCGCGTTCGGCGTACCGCTGGACCCGCGGTTCGGTCCCGATTCCGCGGAGCGGCACCGGCGTTCGGGGGCGGTCGAGCTGACCGGCTCGTGGCCCGGTCTGCGCTACGACGTCGACACCCCCGACGATCTGCTGGCGGCCCGCCGCCTTTGCGTGGGCACGCACACCGCGCGTGCCGTCGGCGCCGAAAAATGAACATCTCGCACACGCGGTGGCGGGACGAGGCCGCCGTAGGGGAGGATCGGGCCATGACCGAAACCGAGGCCGCGATCCGCGCGGCGGGCACCGCCGAGAGCACGGAGCCGACCCCGGGAGATTCGACCCCGGAGGCACCGCCCGCGGCAACCCCCCCCGCGATCGACAACGCCCTGCCCGAGGATCGCTACTTCAACCGCGAACTCAGCTGGCTCGACTTCAATGCCCGGGTGCTGGCGCTGGCCGACGATCCGAGTCTGCCCCTTCTCGAACGCGCGAAGTTCCTCGCGATCTTCGCGTCCAACCTCGACGAGTTCTACATGGTGCGCGTGGCCGGCCTCAAACGCCGCGACGAGATGGGGCTGTCGGTGCGGTCGGCCGACGGGCTGTCGCCGCGCGAGCAGTTGCGCCGGATCAGCGAACGTACCCAGCAGATCGCCTCACGCCACGCACGGGTGTTCCTCGACGCGGTGCGCCCCGCCCTCGCCGACGAGGGCATCGTCATCGTCACCTGGTCCGAACTGGACGAGGCCGAACACGCGCAGCTGTCGACGCACTTCCACGAACAGGTCTTCCCCGTCCTGACCCCGCTGGCGGTCGACCCCGCCCACCCGTTCCCGTTCGTCAGCGGGCTGTCGCTGAACCTGGCGATCACCGTCCGCCACCCCGACGACGGCGGACAGCACTTCGCGCGAATCAAGGTGCCCGACAACGTCGACCGGTTTGTCCGGCTCGGGCTGCGCGACGAGGCCGGTGAGGTCGTGCGGTTCCTCCCGATGGAGGAGTTGATCGCCGCGTTCCTTCCGGTGCTGTTCCCCGGCCTCGATATCGTCGAGCACAATGCCTTCCGGATCACCCGCAACGCGGACTTCGAGGTCGAGGAGGACCGCGACGAGGACCTGCTGCAGGCACTCGAGCGCGAACTCGCCCGCCGGCGGTTCGGCTCGCCGGTGCGCCTCGAGGTCTCCGACGACATGACCGAGAGCATGCTCGAACTGCTGCTGCGCGAACTCGACGTCGATCCCGGCGATGTGGTCGAGGTGCCCGGGCTGCTCGACCTGTCCGCGCTGTGGCAGATCTACGCCATCGACCGTCCGGCGCTCAAGGACCGGCCGTTTGTGCCGGCCACCCCACCGGCTTTCGGTGAGCGGGAGACCCCGAAGAGCATCTTCTCCACGCTGCGCGACGGCGACGTGCTGGTGCACCATCCCTATGACTCGTTCTCCACGACGGTGCAACGGTTCATCGAACAGGCCGCGGCCGATCCGAACGTGCTCGCCATCAAGCAGACGCTGTACCGCACCTCGGGTGACTCTCCGATCGTCAACGCGCTCATCGACGCCGCCGAGGCCGGTAAGCAGGTGGTGGCGCTCGTCGAGATCAAGGCGCGGTTCGACGAGCACGCCAACATCAAGTGGGCCCGCGCACTCGAGCAGGCCGGCGTCCACGTCGTGTACGGGCTGATCGGACTCAAGACCCACTGCAAGACAGCGCTCGTCGTGCGCCGCGAAGGCTCGACGATCCGGCGCTACTGCCACATCGGGACGGGCAACTACAACCCGAAGACCGCCCGCCTGTACGAGGACGTCGGATTGCTCACCGCCGCGCCGGACATCGGCGCCGATCTGACCGACCTGTTCAATTCGTTGACCGGCTACTCCCGCAAGGTGTCCTACCGCAACCTGTTGGTCGCGCCGTACGGCGTGCGCAGGGGCATCATCGAGCGGATCGAACGCGAAGTGGCGGCGGCCCGCGACGGTGCCGATGCCCGGATCCGCCTGAAGGCCAACGCCTTGGTCGACGAACAGGTCATCGACGCGCTCTACCGCGCCTCGCAGGCCGGTGTCTGGGTCGAGGTCGTGGTGCGTGGGATCTGCGCGTTGCGCCCGGGTGCACCGGGTTTCTCGGACAACATCACGGTGCGGTCGATCCTGGGCAGGTTCCTGGAGCACTCCCGGGTGATCCACTTCCTGGCCATCGACGAGTACTGGATCGGCAGCGCGGACATGATGCACCGCAACCTCGACCGTCGCGTCGAGGTGATGGCTCAGGTGAAGGATCCCCGGCTGACCACACAGCTCGACGACGTCTTCGAGTCGGCGATGGACCCGGCGACGCGCTGTTGGGAGCTGGGTACCGACGGGCACTGGTCGGCCTCGCCGCGCGAGGGTGAGACCGTTCGCGACCATCAGGTGTCGCTGATGCAGCGTCATACCCAGCCGTGACCTGCCGCCTGACACCGGGCCACCCCGCGGGCCCGCGGTGACCCGCTGGCGTTGAGTTGTCGACGACGAACACGGTGAACGCCGTTGTATCGCCTACCAAGTCCGTGCCCGCCGCCGGCGCAGTCTTGTGGCGGCCGGGCGAGGACGGGTCGGCACCCGAGGTCGCCGTCATCCACCGCCCACGCTACGACGACTGGTCACTGCCCAAGGGCAAGGTCGACCCCGGGGAGACCGAACCGGTCACCGCCGTGCGTGAAGTGCACGAGGAGACCGGCTACTCGTGCGTTCTCGGCCGCCGCCTGGCGTCGGTGAGTTATCCCATCGAGCAGGGCGTCAAGAAGGTCCGCTACTGGGCCGCCCGCGCCGTCGACGGCACCTTCTGCCCCAACGAGGAAGTCGACGAGCTGATCTGGTTGCCGGTGCGCGAGGCGATGGCCCGACTAAGTTACCCGCATGATCGGAACGTGCTCCGCCGGTTCACGAAGCTGCCGCCCGACACCCGAACGGTGCTCATCGTGCGGCATGCGACGGCGGGCAGCAAGTCGCGCTACCGCGGTGACGACCGCATGCGGCCGTTGGACAAGCACGGTCGCGCACAGGCGGAGTCGTTGGTCGGCCAATTGCTGGCATTCGGGGCCGACCGCCTGCACGCGGCCGACCGGACCCGCTGTGAGCAGACGCTCGCGCCGTTGGCCGAAGAACTCGGTCAGCCGGTGCGCCCGGAACCGACGCTGACCGAAGAGGCCTACGCCGAGGACAAGAAACCGGCGCGGCGGCGCGTGCTGGAGATCGCCGCGGCAGCCGGCGACGAGAAACACACACCGGTGATCTGCTCGCAGGGCAAGGTGATTCCCGACCTGATCGCGTGGTGGTGTGACCGCGGCGGGGTCCGGCCCGACAAGTCCCGTAACCGCAAGGGCAGTACGTGGGTGCTGTCGCTGGCCGGGGGGCGCCTGGTCGCCGCCGACCACGTGAGCAGCCCACTGGCCCTGAGGTAGACGAAGGATTACTTACGACCCTTCTTGGCCGGCGCCTTGCGCGCCGGAGTGTTGCTGGCCGTCTTCTTGGTGGCGGTGGCCTTCTTGGCGGGGGCTTTGGCCGAGGCCTTCTTGGCCGGCGCCTTGGTCGCAGCCTTCTTGGCCGGTGCCGTCTTCTTCGCCGTAGCAGTCGACTTCTTCGCCGGCGCCGTCTTCTTGGCGGCGGCAGCGGTCTTCTTCGCGGCAGTCTTCTTGGCCGGTGCCGTCTTCTTCGCCGTAGCAGTCGACTTCTTCGCCGGCGCCGTCTTCTTGGCGGCGGCAGCGGTCTTCTTCGCGGCAGTCTTCTTGGCGGGGGCCTTCCTCGCGGCACGCTTCGCCGGTCCGGCAGCAGCCACCCCGCGCTTGACGGCGGGACCTTCGGCAGCGAGCTTCTGTGCGCCCGAGACGATCGCCTTGAACTGCGCTCCCGGCCGGAACGCGGGCACCGAGGTCGGCTTGACCTTCACCGTCTCACCGGTGCGAGGGTTACGCGCGACGCGTGCTGCGCGCCGGCGCTGTTCGAAGACGCCGAAACCGGTGATGGTCACGCTGTCACCCTTGTGCACGGCGCGCACGATGGTGTCGACGACGTTCTCGACCGCTTCGGTGGCTTGCCGACGGTCGGTTCCCATTTTGGTTGTCAATGCATCGATAAGCTCCGCTTTGTTCATGCAAAACCTCCGAGACCAGTGGTCCTACTTGGACCGACTAGTGGACACGGTAAACCCACTGACCACTGATTTCCAAGAGCCACGCGCAGTTTCGGCGGCTGTCTGCGAACTTCTGGGCAAACCGGTTGGCCCCCTTGACGTCCTGCCGCTGCGTCAGGAACGAGATGCGGAAGCGGCGATTTCGGGGTGACCGAAGCCCCGGATCAGACCGGCAGGGTGCGCGGTTTCCAGCTCGGCCTGCGCCGCTCGTAATCCTCGATCTCTGCCTGTTTCCGCAGCGTAAGGCTTATATCGTCGAGCCCCTCAAGCAGTCGCCACGCGGTGTAATCGTCAATAGTGAACGGCACCATGACCGTTCCCGCGATGATGTTCCGATCTTGAAGATTGACAGTGATTTCCAGTCCCGGATTCTGCTCGATGAGCTTCCAGAGAAGTTCAACATCGTCTTGATTCACTTCCGAGGCCAACAGGCCGGCCTTTCCCGCATTTCCGCGGAAGATATCGGCGAACCGTGACGAGATGACAACCCGGAAGCCGTAGTCCATCAGCGCCCAGACCGCATGCTCGCGGGAGGACCCCGTGCCGAAATCCGGTCCGGCGACCAGAACCGAACCGCGGTCGAACGGCGGCAGGTTGAGCACGAACGAGGGATCTTTGCGCCACTCCGCGAACAGGCCGTCCTCGAAACCGGTTCTGGTGACCCGCTTCAGGTACACCGCGGGGATGATCTGGTCGGTGTCTACGTTGGACCGACGCAGGGGTACGCCGATCCCGGCGTGGGTGCGAAAGGCTTCCATCGCGAATTCTCCTTCAGCGAGCGGGGACGGCGGACAGGTCGGTCGGTGAGGACAGCATGCCGCGGACGGCGGTGGCGGCGGCCACGGCGGGTGAGACCAGATGTGTCCGCCCGCCTTTACCCTGGCGCCCCTCGAAGTTGCGGTTGGACGTGGATGCGCACCGCTGTCCGGGCGACAGCTGATCGGGGTTCATACCCAGGCACATCGAGCAGCCCGCCTGCCGCCATTCGGCACCGGCGTCGATGAAGATCCGGTCGAGCCCTTCGGATTCGGCCTGCGCACGCACGCGCATCGAGCCGGGTACCACGAGCATGCGGACCCCGTCGGCGACCCTGCGGCCGCGCAGGACGTCGGCCACCACGCGCAGATCCTCGATGCGGCCGTTGGTGCATGATCCGACGAACACGGTGTCGACGGCGACGTCGCGCATCGCCGTACCGGATTGAAGACCCATGTAGGTCAACGCCTTTTCGGCTGCCTGCCGCTCACCCTCGTCGACGATCAACTCGGGGTCGGGCACCGCGCCGGACAGCGGCACCCCCTGCCCGGGGTTGGTGCCCCAGGTGACGAACGGACTCAGCTCGGCCGCGTCGAGATAGACCTCGGTGTCGAATTCGGCGCCCGGATCGGTGCGCAGCTGCCGCCACGCCTGCACCGCCGCATCCCACTCGGCACCGGTGGGTGCGTGCGGGCGGCCGCGCAGGAATTCGAAGGTGGTGTCGTCGGGGGCCACCATGCCGGCCCGCGCGCCGGCCTCGATGCTCATGTTGCAGATCGTCATCCGGCCCTCCATCGACAGGGATTCGATGGCGCTGCCACGGTATTCGATGACGTGGCCCTGGCCGCCGCCGGTGCCGATCTTGGCGATGACCGCCAGGATGATGTCCTTGGCGCTCACACCGGGCGGGAGTTCCCCGTCGACGTCGACCGCCATCGTGCGAAACGGTCGCAACGGCAGCGTCTGCGTCGCCAGCACGTGTTCCACCTCGGAGGTGCCGATACCCATCGCCAGGGCGCCGAACGCGCCGTGGGTGGAGGTGTGGCTGTCACCGCACACGACGGTCATCCCCGGCTGGGTGAGCCCGAGCTGCGGACCGATGATGTGCACGATGCCCTGTTCGGCGTCGCCCATCGGGTGCAGCCGGATCCCGAACTCGGCGCAGTTGCGCCGCAACGTCTCCACCTGGGTGCGCGACACCGGGTCGGCGATCGGCTTGTCGATGTCGACTGTCGGCACGTTGTGGTCTTCGGTCGCGATGGTGAGATCCGGCCGTCGCACCGGCCGGTTCGCCAGCCGCAGACCGTCGAACGCCTGCGGACTGGTCACCTCGTGGACGAGGTGCAGGTCGATGTAGATCAGATCCGGTTCACGTGCGGCACCCTCCCCGGTGCCGTGAGCGACGACGTGGTCGGCCCACACCTTCTCGGCCATGGTGCGCGGCGTGGCGGGCTGTGCCATTACCTTCTCGATTCTCGATACGCGGCCTGCGACGTAACGCTGGCAATCTCACATTTCGGGAGGATAGTATCTCTCTGTGAGACAGGATAGCGGTATCGGCGTGCTGGACAAAGCGGTGGACGTACTCCATACCGTGGCGGAGTCCCCCTGCGCCCTGGCGGAACTGTGCGAGCGCACAGGACTCCCCCGGGCGACGGCGCACCGGTTGGCGGCGGGACTGGAAACCCACCGGCTGCTGGCCCGCGACGCCGACGGCCGGTGGCGGCTCGGCCCGGCGTTGACCGAGCTGGCCGGCCAGGTCAACGATCCGCTGCTGACGGCCGGAGCGGTCATCCTGCCCCGGCTGCGGGAGATCACCGGCGAGAGCGTGCAGCTGTACCGGCGGGAGGGCACCGCGCGGATTTGCATCGCCGCCCTCGAACCGCCCGCGGGACTACGGGATACGGTGCCGGTCGGCACCCGGCTGCCGATGACGGCGGGATCGGGTGCGAAGGTGCTGCTCGCCTACGCCGACCCCGCCACCCAACAGACCGTGCTGCCCGACGCCATGTTCACCGAACGCACGCTGGCAGAGGTACGCAGGCGCGGGTGGGCCCAGAGCGCGGCCGAACGCGAGCCCGGGGTGGCCAGCGTCTCCGCGCCGGTGCACGACGGCCGAGGGGGCGTGGTGGCGGCGATCTCGGTGTCCGGCCCGATCGACCGGATGGGTCGCCGCCCGGGCGCGCGGTGGGCCGCCGATCTGCTGGCCGCCGCCGACGCACTCGCCCGCCGGCTGTGACCGCTCGGAGGGACCTGCCGAAAGAAGCGGATGTACCCCCGATGGGATTCGAACCCACGCTACCGCCGTGAGAGGGCGGCGTCCTAGGCCGCTAGACGACGGGGGCTAGAACTTTCGGTTGGACAGCATAGCTCAGCTGAACAACGCTGACCTAATCGCTTGATCCAGCTGGGGTACCAGGACTCGAACCTAGAATGGCTGAACCAGAATCAGCTGTGTTGCCAATTACACCATACCCCATTGGCCGCCCATAACCACTGGTCACAGGCTTTCTGGAGCGCTTACGCGGGGAGGATCGCCCCCGCGCATCGTTCCGGCGCCGACGTGCAGACTACCAAAGATTTCGGCGTGCTTTCGCCACGCTCCCCCTCAGGGGCACCCGAGACCTAATGGGAAGCGGCGGCCGCATGGTCGCGACCGGCCCGCAACCGGGCCAGGCTGCGATCGCGCCCGATCAACTCCAGCGACTCGAACAGCGGCGGGCTGACCGAGGCGCCGGTGGCCGCAACGCGGATCGGCCCGAAGGCCTTGCGCGGCTTGAGCTCGAGATCATCCAGCAGCGCCTTCTTCAGCGCCTCCTCGATCGCACCGGTCGTCCACTGCCCGACACCCTCGAGACCCGCGAGCGCGGCGTCGAGCACCTGCACCGCATCGACCTTGAGTTCCTTGGCCGCCGCTTTCTCGTCCAGGACGAAGGCGCCCTCGTCGAGGAACTTCAGCAGCCCCCACGCGTCGCCGAGGACGACGATGCGGGTCTGCACCAGCCGGGCGGCCTTGGTGAACTGCGCGTCGTCGAGGCCGGTGTCGTATCCGTGCGCGGCGAAATACGCCTTCAGGCGGGCGGTGAAATCGTCCTCGGAGAGCATCCGGATGTGCTCGGCGTTCAGCGCGTCGGCCTTCTTCTGGTCGAATCGAGCGGGATTGGAGTTCACGTCGACGACGTCGAACGCGGCGACCATCTCGTCGAGGCTGAAGACGTCGCGATCGTCGGCGATACCCCATCCGAGTAGCGCCAGGTAGTTGAGCAGCCCCTCCGGGATGAACCCCCGGTCGCGGTGCAGGAACAGATTCGACTGCGGATCCCGTTTGGACAGCTTCTTGTTGCCGTCACCGAGCACACTCGGCAGGTGGGCGAACTCCGGCACCCCGTTGGCCATCCCGATGCGGATCAGCGCCTCGTACAACGCGATCTGACGGGGCGTGGACGGTAGGAGATCCTCACCCCGCAGCACGTGGGTGATCTTCATCAGCGCATCGTCGACCGGGTTGACCAACGTGTAGAGCGGTTCGCCGTTGCCGCGGGTGAGCGCGAAGTCGGGGATCGTCCCCGCACCGAAGGTGGTCTCTCCGCGCACCAGATCCCGCCAGGTGATGGCGCGCTCGGGCATCCGCAGGCGGATCACCGGATTGCGGCCCTCGGCGCGGTGGGCGGCCCGCTGCTCCTCGGTGAGGTCGCGATCATAGTTGTCGTAGCCCAGTTTCGGATTGCGGCCCGCGGCGAGGTGGCGCGCCTCGACCTCCTCGGCGGTCGAGTACGCCTCGTAGGCCTCTCCCCCGGCGATCAGCCGGTCGATCACGTCGCGGTAGAGATCGCGCCGCTGCGACTGGCGGTACGGCGCATAGGGCCCGCCGATCTCGGGTCCTTCGTCATAGTCCAGCCCGAGCCAGTTCAGCGCGTCGAGGATCGCCTGATAGCTCTCCTCGCTGTCGCGCGCCGAATCGGTGTCCTCGATGCGGAACACGAACGTCCCGCCGGTGTGGCGCGCGTAGGCCCAGTTGAACAGCGCGGTGCGGATCAGACCGACGTGCGGGGTGCCCGTCGGCGACGGACAGAACCGGACGCGGACTGCCATATCGTTCACTTCTTCTTTCGCACAACGGGATTGGTGAGGGTCCCGATGTTCTCGACGGTGACCGAGACGGTGTCGCCGTCCTCGATCGGGGACACGCCCTCCGGGGTTCCGGTGAGGATGAGATCACCGGGCAGCAGGGTCATCACCGCCGAGATCCACTCGACGATCGTCCCGACGTCGTGCATCATCAGCGACGTCCGGCTGCGCTGGCGGGTCCCACCGTTGACCTCGGTGCGCAGTTCGAGGTCCGAGGGGTCGACGTCGGTGACGATCCACGGTCCCACCGGACAGAACGTATCGTGGCCCTTGGCGCGCGTCCACTGCCCGTCCTGCTGCTGCTGATCGCGCGCGGACACGTCGTTGGCGATCGTGTAGCCCAGGATGTTCTCGGCGGCCCTCGCGGCGGGCACGTCCTTGCACGGACGCCCGATGACGATGGCCAGCTCCCCTTCGACATGCACGGGGTTGGCATTGGCGGGCAATTGGATCGGGATGTTGGGGCCGATGATGGACGTGTTGGGCTTGAGGAAGATCACCGGATCGGGGAAGTGACCGCCGCCCATCTCCTCGATGTGCGCGGCGTAGTTCTTCCCGATGCACACCACCTTGCTGGCCAGGATGGGTGCCAGCAGCCGGACGTCGGCCAGCGGCCACGACCGCCCGGTGAAGGTGGGCGTGCCGAAGGGGTGTTCGGCGATCTCCTTGACGACCGCGGCGGGATCATCGGGGGTGCCCTCGACGCTGACGAAGGCGACCCCGTCGGGGCTGGCGATTCGACCGAGACGCATGCCTGCCAGCCTAGTGTCAGCCGCCCGCGCCCCAGCGTGGAGCACGGCGGCGAGGCCCTGCGGGCTCAGCGCGCGCTGTCGACGGCGAGGTCGGCCGGCGTTCCGGTGGCCACCACACCGCGGTAGTCCAGTCCAGTGCCGGAGTGCACATCCGTCGCCCAGCGGGCTCTGCTGACCGCCGCGGCCCCGCCCCGGGACTGTCCGACGACGGCGGGGCGGCGGACACGCTGTTGAGGTAACTCATCAGTCCGGCGCCGGGAACGACGCCTGCGCCATCGGCGTCGGCACGGCCAGAGCGCCCACCAGCAGTGCCATTGCGCCAACAGTTCTCAACGTCACGCCGATACGGTAAGCACCGGATCGCGCTGTCCACTTCATGAGACGATGGTTCAAATATGTGAGACATCCATGTCACCATTGAGCCATGCCCGCTCCGTCGATCGGCACTGTGCGCCGTTGGTCGATGCTGGTGCTGGGCGTGATGTCCACGATGTGCGCGAACGTCTTCATCTACGGTGCGGCCTTCCTCATCCCGACTTTGCACACCGAGCGCGGTCTCGATCTCGCACTGGCAGGCTTGATTGCGTCGATGCCGAGCTTCGGCATGGTGGTCACCCTGATTGCGTGGGGCTACGTCGTCGACCGGGTCGGCGAGCGTTTCGTGCTGACGGTCGGTTCAGGGCTCACCGCGGCTGCCGCCTTCGCCGCGGCGGCGGTGGATTCCCTTCCGGCCGTTGGTGTCCTGCTGTTCCTCGGCGGGATGGCCGCCGCGGGCAACAATTCGGCGAGCGGGCGTCTGGTCGTCGGATGGTTCGCACCACACCAGCGCGGTCTGGTGATGGGGATCCGGCAGGCATCGGTTCCGCTCGGAGTCGGGCTGGGGGCCCTGGTGATCCCGCGGCTCGCCCAGAGCCAGGGCATCGCGGCGGCCCTGTTGTTCCCAGCAGCCGTGTGTGCGGCAGCCGCGGTCCTCTGCCTGGTGGGAGTGCTCGATCCGCCGCGCCCCCCGCGTGCGGAGGCCGCCGCGGAGGTCCTGGCCAACCCGTATCGGGGCGACGCAGCGCTGTGGCGCATCCACGCCCTGTCCGTCCTGCTCGTCGTGCCGCAGGCGGTGGTGTGGACGTTCACGCTCGTGTGGTTGATGTCCGAGCGGGGATGGTCGGCGGCGTCCGCGGGTGCGCTGGTGACGCTCGCCCAGGTGCTCGGCGCGGCGGGCCGGATCGGTGCCGGCTACCTGTCCGACCGCGTCGGTGACCGGTTGCGACCCATCCGGTGGATCGCCTGGGCGGCGGCCGCGGTCCTGGCCCTCGTCGCGCTCACCGACGCGCTGGACTCCCCACTGAGTGCCGCGCTGATGGTGGCGGCATCGGTGATCACGGTCTCCGACAACGGTTTGGCGTTCACCGCCATCGCCGAGATCGCGGGACCGTTCTGGAGCGGACGGGCCCTGGGCGCGCAGAACACCAGCCAACACCTGGCCTCGGCCGCCTCAGCACCGATCTTCGGCGGGCTGATCGGGATATTCGGATACCCGGCGGCGTTTGCGGTCCTGGCGGTGCTACCGCTGCTGGCGCTACCCCTGGTGCCGGTGCACGCCCGGGCCGGGCGGCGCTGACCCACTCGGCGTCGAGGTTCGCGGCGCGCACCGCGTGCAGGCCACTCAGCCGGCTACATGCGGTGCCGCTCAGCCCGGTCAGCATCTGCGCCTCGACCCGAACCTATACACCTGCCGGACGCGACGGTCCTGGTCGAGGACAACCGGATCCGTTGGGCCGGAGCGGCTTCCGACGCTGCTCCGGCCGACAGCCATTCGGCACGAGAGCCGCTCCTCGAGCGGATGAGCTGCACCCACGCCGCGCTGGTGGAGAAGAACGAACCGGCGCAGCAGAGCCCGTTGGCCGCGCCGGCGCCGGCCGCTGCAGCGAACCCGGGCATCGTGGCGAGCGCGAACAGCGTCGAGCCGATCGCGAACAACAGGCACTGCCGTGCCAGCGTCACCTACAGCAGACCGACGATCCGGTCACCCACGGCGGTGGTGCCCAGTTCCTGGTCGCCACGGCTGGACAGGTGCGCCTCGACCGCCTTGTCGACGCGGGCGGCCGCATCGGTCTCGCCGACGTGCGCCAACAGCAGCGCGACCGACATGATCGCCGCGGTCGGATCGGCGATGTCCTGACCCGCGATGTCCGGGGCGCTGCCGTGCACCGGTTCGAACATCGAGGGATTGGTGCGCGTCGCGTCGATGTTGCCGCTGGCCGCCAGCCCGATTCCGCCGCACACCGCGGCGGCCAGATCGGTGACGATGTCGCCGAAGAGGTTGTCGGTGACGATCACGTCGAACCGACCGGGATCGGTGACGATGTGGATCATGGCGGAGTCGACGTGCTGATAGGCGATCTCGACGTCGGGGTAGTCGGCGGACACCTCCTGGACGGTGCGCCACCACAGCGCGCCGGCGAAGGTCAGCACGTTGTTTTTGTGCACCAGCGTCAGATGCCTGCGCCGCTGCTGGGCACGCCGGAACGCGTCCTCGACCACGCGGCGCACACCGAAGGCGGTGTTGAGGCTCACCTCGGTGGCCACCTCGTGGGGCGTGCCGACGCGGATGGCGCCGCCGGTGCCGGCGTAGGGCCCTTCGGTCCCCTCCCGCACCACGACGAAGTCAATCTCGGGGTTACCGGACAGCGGGCCGGTCACCCCGGGGTACAGCTTGGCCGGCCGCAGGTTGATGTGGTGGTCGAGGGCGAACCGGATGCGCAGCAGCAGACCGCGTTCCAGCACCCCGCTGGGCACCGACGGGTCGCCGATCGCGCCGAGCAGGATCGCGTCGTGGACCTTGAGCTCCTCGAGCACGGAGTCGGGCAGGATCTCGCCCGTGGCGTGGTAGCGCCTCGCCCCCAGGTCGTAGGTCGTCTTCTCGACATCGGGCAGGACGGCGTCGAGCACCTTGACGGCTTCGCTGATCACGTCGGGGCCGATCCCGTCTCCGGCGATGATCGCCACGTTCATCGCCCTCACGACAGGTCCACCACTTCCAATGTCTTGGCGTGGACCGCCTCGGCGAGCGCCGATCGCAGTTCTGCGGGCACGTCGCGGTCGAGGCGGAGCAGGATCGTCGCCCCCGGCCCCTCGGCGTCCTCGCTGAGTTGGGCGGCGTGGATGTTGACCTCCGCCGTGCCCAGCAGCGTCCCGATCTTGCCGAGTGCGCCCGGTTGATCGATGTAGTTCACGATCAGGTTCACGCCCTCGGCGCGCAGATCGAAGTTTCGGCCGTTGATCTGGACGATCTTCTCCACCTGCTGAGGCCCGGACAGGGTGCCTGCGACGTTGGTCACCGATCCGTCGGAGCCGACCGCCCGAACGTCGACCACGCTGCGGTGGTTGGGGCTCTCCGAGGCGGTGGTCAGTTCCGACTGCACACCGCGTTCGGCAGCCAGCGCCGGCGCGTTGACGAACGTGACCTGCTGGTCGGTCACCGTCGAGAACAGCCCGCGCAGGGCCGACAGCCGGAGCACCTCGACCTCTTCGGCAGCCAGCTCACCGCGCACCCGCACCGTCAGGGTGGTCGTCGGCTCGGTCGCCAGCGTTCCGGCCAGCAGCCCGAGCTTGCGCACCAGGTCGAGCCACGGCGCGACCTCCTCGCCGACGACCCCGCCGCCGACGTTGACCGCATCGGGCACGAACTCCCCGGCCAGCGCCAGGCGCACGCTCGCCGCCACGTCGGTGCCGGCCCGCTCCTGCGCTTCGGCGGTCGAGGCGCCGAGATGCGGCGTGACGACCACCTGCGGCAGCTCGAACAGCGGACTGTCGGTGCAGGGTTCGGTTGCGAATACGTCGACTCCGGCCGCCCGGACGTGGCCGCCGGTGACGGCGTCGGCCAGGGCCTGCTCGTCGATCAGTCCGCCGCGCGCGGCGTTGACTATGATCACGCCCTTCTTGGTCCTGGCCAGCGCCTCCCTACCGATCAGACCTGCGGTCTCCGGCGTCTTGGGCAGGTGCACCGAGATGAAGTCGGCGCGGGTCAGCAGATCGTCGAGGGACAGCAGTTCGATACCGAGCTGCGAGGCGCGTGCGTGCGACACGTACGGGTCGAAGGCCACCACGTGGGTGCCGAACGCCGCCAGCCTCGCGGCCACCAGCTGACCGATGCGGCCCAGCCCCACGACGCCGACGGTCTTGCCGTAGATCTCGGTACCGTTGAACGACGACCGCTTCCAGGTGTGCTCGCGCAGCGTCGCGTCGGCGGCCGGGATCTGTCGCGCGGCGGCAAGCAGCAGCGCAAGCGCGTGTTCGGCGGCGCTGTGGATGTTCGACGTCGGCGCGTTGACGACCAGCACCCCGCGCGCGGTGGCGGCGTCGACGTCGACGTTGTCCAGTCCGACACCCGCGCGGGCGACGATCTTGAGTTTGGGGGCGGCGGCGAGGACTTCGGCGTCCACGGTGGTGGCCGAACGGACGAGCAGGGCGTCGGCTTCGGGTACGGCGGCCAGCAGCTTCTCGCGGTCGGGACCGTCGACCCAGCGTACTTCGACCTGGTCACCGAGGGCGGCAACGGTGCTCTCGGCAAGCTTGTCGGCAATCAGTACAACAGGGAGACTCACCCGGTCAGCCTAAAGGTCGGCAGTATCGAACCGGCGGTCAGGATACGGGCTGATACGGACAGATACCGCGACACCGGGAGGTCATCGGAGTGGACGTCACCGTCGTCGGCAGCGGCCCCAACGGCCTGGCCGCCGCGGTCATCTGCGCCCGCGCGGGCCTGTCGGTACGGGTGATCGAGGGTCAGCCCACGCCGGGCGGCGGTGCGCGCAGCGCTGCCGACCCCGAGTTCCCGGACGTTCTGCACGACGTGTGCTCGGCGGTACATCCGCTGTCCGTGGCGTCGCCGTTCTTCGCGGACTTCGATCTCGCGGCGCGCGGTGTGGACCTGATCTCGCCGGAGGTGTCCTACGCCAACCCGCTGCCCGGCCGGCCGGCGGCCGTCGCATACCGATCGCTGGACCGCACATGCGCAGAACTCGACCACGGTGAGTCGTGGCGGCGGTTGTTCGGGCCGTTGGTCGAGCACGTCGACGGTGTGCTCGGCTTCTTCCTCGGCGACAAACGGTCGCTGCCGCCGGATCTCCCGACGACGGTGCGAACCGGCCTGCGGGTGCTGGCCCAGGGCAGCCCACTGTGGGGGTCGCTGCGGGGTGAGGACGCCAGGGCACTGTTCTCCGGTGTCGGCGTCCACGCCATCAAGGCCATTCCCTCCCCGGTGAACAGCGGTGCGGGCCTGATGCTCGGCGCGGTCGCGCACACCGCAGGGTGGCCGGTCCCCGTCGGGGGCACTCAACGGATCTCCGATGCGCTGATCGCCGATCTCGAGGTGCACGGCGGCGAACTGGTGCTCGGCGAACCCGTCACCGCGCCGCCGGCCGGGGTGACCCTGTACGACACCGCGCCCACCGCACTGCTGGCGATCTACGGCGACGCGGTGCCGGCGCGCTACGCGCGGGCCCTGCGCCACTACCGGTACGGCCCCGGGGTCTGCAAGGTCGACTTCGTGCTGTCCGGTGAGATCCCGTGGCACGACCCGCGGATCCGCGACGCCGTCACCGTGCACATGGGCGGCAGCCGGACGCAGATGGCGCTCGCCGAACGTGACGTCGCCGCCGGCCGGCACGCCGAGTGGCCGATGGTGCTGGCATCGTCACCACACCTGGCGGATCCGTCGCGCATCGACGCCCAGGGTCGCCGCCCACTGTGGACCTACGCGCACGTACCGTCGGGCTCGGACGCCGATCTCACCGAGACGGTGACCGCCATGTTCGAACGCGCGGCGCCGGGTTTCCGCGATCTGGTCGTCGGCGCCCGGTGTGTACCGGCGGCGCAGATGTCGCTGCATAACGCGAATTACGTCGGCGGCGACATCATCGTCGGCGGGGCGACCCTCTTTGCCGCGATGGTCGGACCGACGTTGCGGCTCGACCCGTGGACCACCCCGATACCCGGGGCGTATCTCTGCTCGTCGGCCACCCCGCCCGGCACCGGTGTGCACGGGATGGCCGGCTACTATGCGGCGCGCACGATGCTGCGCCGCGAATTCGGCATCACGGGGTTGCCGTCCCTCGCCCCCTGAAAAGCGATTTCGGCGTGACTAAGTGGTCTCGCTCGTAAGTTCCTCGGGGGTCATGCTGCGCGGGGCTGGGCGGGGTCGTGCTTGGGTGTGTGGTTGTCGATCCTGTGGAGCAGGTCGTCGAGGTCGATGGTTGTGAACTTCCATTTGAACGGGCGGGCGGTGTGGTTGTAGCGCTCTTCGAATCGGGCGAGGCGGTAGATGACCTCGTCGAGTTCGGTGAAGTCGTTGGGCGAGACCACTTTCGGTTGCACGATGGAGAAGTGGATCTCGATCTGGTTGAGCCAGGACGGGGCCCACAGCGGAAGCCTTTGGTGAGGAGAGCCCTGCGGCGTCGCGGTCCGGATCGCCGCGACGAATCAGGGACACGCCGATTCGGACACAGCGGGGCTTGAGTATGCGTCGGGGCACGCCCGAACGCCGGGACTTCAAAAATTCACCGACGAGTTCAAAAGATGGAGGCCAGAGACCTCTCAGAACGACGAACAGCCTGACGAGGAACGGGACCCTCGGCGTGTCCTCCTCTCCGAAGCCATCGGAGTCACTGAACCGTTCGACGAGTGGCTCGTTACCTGGCAGGCCTGGGCCGACCGAGAGCGCGACGACCTGGTCGCGCGGGACCTCTACAAGAAGCTGTTTGCGCTCTACCTGAAGTCGACCGATCACAGCGAAGAGTTCGAACTCGTCGTCGGCGTCGGTTGCCTCACGTGGCGGCCGGAGAACCACGACCAGGTGCAGCGCCACGTTGCCACCGCACAGATCGCGATCTCCTTCGACGAAGCATCCGGCACCCTCAGCGTCCGCCAAGTCCCGTCGCCGCAATCCCTGGTCATCGAGACCGACATGCTCGAACCGAGGCTGATCTCGTCGCCCGCCGCCGTCGATGAGATCAGGGGAGATGCCGCTGAGTATCCCGGCCACGTGCTTGACGCCGCTGCGATCGGTGAACTCTGCCGTCGCCTGATCTTGAGACTCGACCCGGATGCCACCTACGACGACGTACTGCCCGCGCCCACTGGGACTGACCCGAAGGGTGCCTTCGCGCCGGCCCTGATTCTTCGCCGCCGGACCAATCGCGGGCTGGTTCAGATCTACCAGCAGATCGTGACGCAGATCTTGGAGAGCAACGAAGTCCCGTCCGGTGTCCTGCCGCTGATCGATCCAGACCGGCAGCCCGAGGCGCAAAGCAGTGCCGGACCGGGTGCAGTCGTCACCATCGACGAAGAAGACTTTCTTCCGCTGCCGGTCAACGAGCAGCAACGCCGAATCATCGACCGAGTCGATAGGACGGCTCAGACTGTGGTCCAGGGACCGCCGGGGACCGGCAAAACGCACACTGCCGCCGCACTCGTTTCCCATCTCCTTGCCCAGGGCAAACGCGTCCTGATCACTGCCCACACGGACCGGGCACTCCGCGAAGTGCGGGCCAAACTTCCGCACGAGATCCGCTCACTCGCCGTGTCCGTAATTGGCCAATCCCGTTCGGACATGGCCGAATTACGGACTGCGGTCGACAGCATCTCGCGGCGCGCCGACGAGTTCGAGCCCGACCAGTCGCGGAAGGCCATCGAACAACATCATCAGCGGCTCGACGAGCTGCGCCGCGAGCGCGCCGAAACGTACGCACGACTCATGGCTGTGCGAAGGCTGGAGATCGAGACGCGCACCGACGGCCCTGCCGAAGGCACACTTGCAGCTATCGCTTACCGCTGCCTCCAGGACGAGCCCTGCTTCGAGTGGATCAGAAACTACGAGGTCGACCCGAGTGGTTCCGGAACGACGGCGTCGACTGTCGAGATTAACCGCTGGCGCGCAATCCTTCTCGATCGCGACGTGATTGAGCACGAAGCAGAAGCCGTCAACCACCTGCCGTCGCTCCAACTCGTGCCCTCCTCGGACGCGTTCACAGCGATGGTGTTGCGAGAGCAGCAAGCGATCGCGGCCAAGGAGCAGTTCGGGGCCCTGCTCGCCCACGAGTCGTTTGGCTTAGTCAAGTCGCTCGATCCTGCGCTAAGGCACGAGCTCCAGCAGCGCGTTTCTGCGCTCGCCGAGCGCGCGGCAACGTTGGAGCAGCGCCACGAGAGCTGGATGAACGAGGCGCTACGCGATGTGCGAAGCGGTAGGCAGCAGACGTGGATCAAGCGGTCTCACCAGATCAAGACCTTGGCTGCCGGCGCGTCGGCCATCATCGGGCGGCTCGGCCCAACGACAACAGTCGCACTGTCCGGCGACATCAGCGTGCAACAGCAGGTTGCGAAAACGCTGCTCGCACATCTCCAGTCAGGCGGCAAGATCAAGGTTCAGGCGGACGGGACCCCCAAGCTGGGGGCGTTCACGCCGAAGACGGTGAAACAGAGCGACGGATTCTTCCGTGACGTCAAGGTCAACGGAGTGCCCGCCACGACAGTGGAACAGCTCGCCGTAGTCATCGAATGGGTCGAGGCGAGTAGAGCGATCGCCGCCATGGACCAGGCATGGCCGGCGTCGGTCCAAATGCCGCAAGAGGACACCTTCGCCGAACAAGTCCAGTGGCACCGGACCGAAGTCGAACAGCTTGACAAGGTCCTCGCGCTCGGCGAGCAGATCGAACTAGAACGAGCGTGGTTTCAACGGAATTCGCTGCCCGTTCCGAACTGGAACGACCTCGAAGAGATCAGGCGTTACGCCACCTTCGTCGAAGCTGCGGCTGCCAGCGACGAAGCCGCAGCGGCGTCACATCCGATCGATCAACTTGCCGACGCTATTTGCGAGGGCCGACCTCGACCCAACCTTGTCGCGATCACCGCTGAGCTCGTGCGCGCCGTGTCCGAGCGAGACCTCAACGGCTTTAACGCTGCCCGCGACCGACTTGAGCATCTGCATCGCGTTGCCGACACCGTCGCAGAACGGGACCGGATTTGCGCCATGCTCACGGCATCGGCTCCGCGTATCGCGGAAGCGATCGTCGCGGACCCTGCCGCCGTTGAGTGGGACGAACGGCTCGCGACCTACGCAGAGGCGTGGCACTGGCAGCTCACGAACCGCTGGATCCTCGCCCAGGACGATGAAGACGTCAATGCGCTCAAGGTGAAGCTCAACGACATTGATAGCCAGATCCGCAACGAAGTGGAGCGGCTCGCCGCAGAACGCGCGTGGGGGCACGCGGTGGCACCTGGGCGACTGACCGGACGGGCGCGTGCCAACCTGACGCAGTACGCCCAACTAGTTGCGTCGTTGGGGAAGGGTACGGGCAAGTACGCGGCGAAGAAGCGTGCCGAGATCACCGATGCGATGGACCGTTGCCGCCCGTCGGTTCCCGTATGGATCATGCCGATCTATCGCATCGCCGAACAGGTACGTGTCGAGCCGCACCTGTACGACGTGGTGATCGTGGATGAGGCGTCGCAGGCAGGCTTGGAGGCGGCCTTCCTTCAATACCTGGCGCCCAAGATCGTCGTCATTGGTGACGACAAGCAAGTGTCGCCTTCGGCAGTCGGAGTCGACCAGCAGCAGCTTCACGATCTCGCGAATCAGTTCCTGGCGACGGACACCTACCGAGCGTCGTGGATGGATCCAAAGCGAAGCTACTTCGATGAAGCGTCGATGCGGTTTGGCGGCAAGATCACCCTCGTCGAGCACCGGCGCTGCGTGCCCGAGATCATCGGGTTCTCCAACCGCGTGGCGTACGAACCCGAAGGCATCCGACTCGTACCGGTACGTCAGTTTGGTGCCGAGCGTTTGGAGCCCATCCGCGTTGTTCACCTGCCCAACGGTTACGAGGCCGACAACAAGACCAACGTGGTCGAAGCGGAAGCGATCGTCGACCAGATCCTCAAGTGCATCGCCGAACCGCACTATGACGGTAAGACGATGGGCGTTATTTCGCTGCTGGGCGCGGAGCAGGCGAAGTTCATCGAGCACAAGCTGCTCGACGCGGTACAGCCGGAGGAGTGGAATGCCCGCGACTTGCGTTGTGGTGACGCGTCGGCCTTCCAGGGGTCCGAACGCGACATCATGTTCTTGTCGATGGTTAAGGCACCATCCGAGGATCGTCGCCTGACGGCGTTGACGGCGACACAGTACGTGCACCGCTACAACGTCGCTGCGTCACGCGCGAAAGACCAGATGTGGGTGTATCACTCGGTGGCGCGCGAGGATCTGACGAATCCGGAGTGTATGCGGTATCAGCTTCTCGACTACTGCTACGGGGTGGCCAATCGGACACGGAAAGACGCTGATGGCTCCAGCCTCGGTGTCGTCCCCGAAGACCGGCTCGTTTCGCCCTTCGGCTCGCTGTTCGAGCAACGGGTCTACAACCGCATCGTCGACCGCGGGTACACGGTCCATCCGCAATACCCTGCACAGGGATACAACATCGACATGGTCATCATAGGTGCGAAAGGCAAGTTGGCAGTCGAGTGCGACGGCGACTTCTGGCATGGCCCAGACGCATACGAGGCAGATCTTGCGAGGCAGCGTGAACTGGAGCGCTGCGGCTGGGAGTTCTTCCGGATCCGTGAATCGCTGTTCTACGCAGACATGGCGACCTCGCTCGGCAAGCTGTGGAAAACTCTCGACGAGCTCGATATTCGAACGGCCGATTGGATCGATCCGAGTTTCGACGAGGACGAGGATGACGACGAAGGCTTACTGAACTAAGCCGTTTCGGTGATCGGCCGGTCGACCCAGCTCATCAGGTCGCGCAGCTTCTTGCCGGTGACCTCGATCGGATGCTCGGCGTTCTTCTTGCGCAGGTCCTCGAGTTCCTTGTTGCCGCCCTCGACGTTGGCCACCAGGCGCTTGACGAACGTACCGTCCTGAATGTCCTTGAGAATGGCGCGCATCCGCTCCTTTGTGCCGGCGTCGATCACCCGCGGACCCGACAGGTAGCCACCGAATTCGGCGGTGTCGGACACCGAGTAGTTCATCCGCGCGATGCCGCCCTCGTACATCAGGTCGACGATGAGCTTGAGCTCGTGCAATACCTCGAAGTAGGCCATCTCGGGGGCATAGCCCGCCTCGACCATCACCTCGAAGCCGGTCTTGACCAGTTCCTCGGTGCCACCGCACAGCACGGCCTGCTCACCGAACAGGTCGGTTTCGGTCTCTTCCTTGAAGGTGGTCTTGATGACGCCGGCGCGGGCGCCACCGATGGCGGCGGCGTACGACAGTGCCAGCGCCTGACCCTCACCCTTGGGATCCTGGTCGATCGCGATCAGGCAGGGCACGCCCTTGCCGTCGACGAACTGACGGCGCACCAGGTGGCCGGGACCCTTGGGGGCGACCATGCCGACCGTGACGTTGGCCGGCGGCTTGATCAGGCCGAAGTGGATGTTGAGGCCGTGGCCGAAGAACAGCGCGTTGCCGTCCTCGAGATTGGGTTCGATGTCGTTGGTGAAGATCTCGGCCTGCGCGGTGTCGGGCGCCAGCAGCATGATCATGTCGGCCCACTTGGCCACCTCGGCCGGGGTGTCGACCTCGAGGCCCTGCTCGGTGACTTTCTCGCGCGACTTCGAACCCTCCTTGAGGCCGACCTTCACCTGCACACCGGAGTCGCGCAGGCTCAGCGAGTGCGCGTGCCCCTGGCTGCCGTAGCCGATGACGGCGACCTTGCGTCCCTGGATGATGGACAGATCGGCATCATCGTCGTAGAACATCTCAACTGCCACTGGTAATTTTCCTTCTCTGACTTGCGGTTTGGTATCTATTTCACGATGCCGATGCCACGCGGACCGCGCGACAGCGACACCACACCGGACTGCACGAGCTCACGGATGCCGTACGGCTCGAGCACCCGCAGCAGCGCGTCGAGCTTCGCCTGGGTACCGGTGGCCTCGACGGTCAGCGATTCGGTCGACACGTCGACGACCTTGGCGCGAAACAGGTTCACCGCTTCGATGACCTGACCGCGGGTGGCGGCGTCCGCGCGCACCTTGATCAGCGCGAGTTCGCGGGCGACGGAGTTGTCCTCGTCCTGTTCGACGATCTTGATCACGTTGATCAGCTTGTTGAGCTGTTTGGTGATCTGCTCCAGCGGCGCTTCTTCGACGCTGACGACGATCGTCATCCGCGACATGTTCTTCTGCTCTGTCGCGCCGACCGCCAGGGACTGGATGTTGAAACCGCGCCGGGAGAACAGCGACGCGACACGGGCGAGGACACCGGGTTTGTCCTCGACGAGGACCGACAGGGTGTGGATACGGACGTTTCCGGCCATCAGTGTCCTCGCTTCTTCGCGCGAGCGCTCATCAGGCATGCCCTTCTTCGTTCTCGTCGAACAGCGGCCGGATACCGCGGGCGGCCTGGATCTCATCATTGCTCATACCGGGGCCGACCATCGGCCACACCTGCGCGTCGGCACCGACGGTGAAGTCGACGACCACCGGCCGGTCGTTGATGGCCTGCGCCTGCCTGATCACCTCGACGACGTCTTCCTCACGCTCACAACGCAATCCGACACAGCCCAGCGCCTCGGCCAGCTTGACGAAGTCGGGGATGCGGCGCGAGTGCGTAGACAGATTCGTGTGACTGTACCGCTCTTCGTAGAACAGCGTCTGCCACTGCCGGACCATGCCGAGGTTGCCGTTGTTGATGACGGCCACCTTGATCGGGATGCCCTCGATCGCGCAGGTCGCCAACTCCTGGTTGGTCATCTGGAAGCAGCCGTCGCCGTCGATCGCCCATACCTCGGTATCCGGGCGGCCCATCTTGGCACCCATCGCCGCAGGCACCGCGAAGCCCATCGTGCCCAGGCCGCCCGAGTTCAGCCACGTCTTGGGCTTCTCGTAGGAGATGAACTGCGCCGCCCACATTTGGTGCTGTCCGACGCCGGCCACGTAGATCGCGTCCGGACCGGCCATCTTGCCCAGCTGTTCGATGACGTACTCCGGCGAGAGGCTGCCGTCGCTCTGCGGGCCGTAGCTCAGCGGGTAGGTCGACTGCACCTCGCGCAGATAGGACCACCAGTTGTCGAGGGACAGGCTCACGCCACCTTTGCGCAGCCCCTCGATCAGTTCGGTGATGACGGCCTTGACGTCACCGACGATCGGCACGTCGACGTGGCGGTTCTTGCCGATCTCGGCGGGGTCGATGTCGGCGTGGATCACCTTGGCGTCCGGGGCGAACGAGTCGAGCTGACCGGTCACCCGATCGTCGAAGCGGGTGCCCAGCGCGATGAGCAGATCGCTCTTCTGCAGGGTGGCCACCGCGGTAACCGTGCCGTGCATCCCTGGCATGCCCATGTTCTGCGGGTGACTGTCCGGGAACGCGCCGCGGGCCATCAGCGTGGTCACCACGGGGATTCCGGTGAGCTCGGCCAGATCGAGCAACTGCTCGCTGGCCTCGCCGCGGATGATGCCGCCGCCGACGTAGAGTACCGGCTTGCGGGCCGCGGCGATCAGCTTGGCGGCCTCGCGGATCTGGCGGTTGTGCGGTTTGGTGTTCGGCTTGTAGCCGGGCAGGTCGATCTGCGGAGGCCAGCTGAACCTGCACTTCCCCTGCAGGATGTCCTTCGGGATGTCGACCAGCACGGCGCCCGGGCGTCCGGTTTTGGCGATGTGGAACGCCTCGGCCAGCGCGCGCGGGATCTCATCGCCGTTGCGGACCAGGAAGTTGTGCTTGGTGATCGGCATCGTGATGCCGGAGATGTCGGCTTCCTGGAAGGCGTCGGTGCCGATCAGCCCGCGGCCGACCTGTCCCGTGATCGCCACCACGGGGATCGAGTCCATCTGCGCATCGGCCAGCGGGGTCACCAGGTTGGTCGCGCCCGGACCCGAGGTGGCCATCATGACGCCGACCTTGCCGGTGGCGTGGGCGTAGCCGCTGGCGGCGTGGCCGGCGCCCTGTTCGTGGCGCACCAGCACGTGGCGCAGCTTCTCGGAGTCGAACAGCGGGTCGTAGACCGGCAGCACGGCACCGCCGGGGATACCGAAGATGGTGTCGACGTCCAGTTCCTCGAGCGAACGGATCACCGCCTGGGCGCCCGTCATCTGTTCGGGCGCCAGAGTGCGGGGCCGCACCGTCTTGGGGCTGGTGGACTGGACGGCCGACACGGCCTGCTCGATGTCAGGCGGTGTCGCGTGCGGTGGTCGCGTGGTTGGTGCGCTCACGATGTCCTCTTGGTCCTCTTGTCGTTTCTTCCTGGTGGGATGGACGCGTTCTCGGGCAAGAAAAAACCCCCGACAGCGGGCCGCTGTTCGAGGGTGGCGCGTCGATGCTGGTGACTATGCCCGGCAGAGGGCCAGCGCGGCATCAACGCGCCAACCAATTACTACGACCGGCGTCGGCGCCGGAGCGCCTCCGTCGAGTATCCCCGGGGTCTGCATAACACTCGACGGTAGCCTCCGCACAGGTCACTGGTCAAATTGCGGTCCGCGGCAGGATCGCCGGTCGCAGACGGTGTCAGAATCGGTGGCGTGAGCTCTTCCGACGCCTCGGGCACCACCGCTCCGGTGGTCATCCGGATTCCGCACACCGCCCATCTCGCGGTCGGCTTCTTCACGCTGGGATTGTCGTCGATGGTGCTGGCCAACCCACGTTGGTTCGCGGTGCTGCTGGTCATTCCGATGGTGGCCTCGGTGCTCATCATGCGCCTGCGCACCGTCGCCGATCGGGACACGGTGACCGCCCGCAATCTGTGGGGCAGTCAGACCGTGGCCTGGGACGACATCGAGGGGCTGCGGTTCAGCAAGGCCAACTGGGCCCGCGCGACACGCAGGGACGGCAGCGACCTGCGGCTCCCCGCGGTGACGTTCGCCAGCCTGCCGCAGTTGACCGCGGCCAGCGGCGGACGGGTGCCCAACCCGTACCGGTGAGCCGGTCACGCCAAGGGGTTGGCTCAGGCTGTCACGCCAAGGGGTTGGC
>JAXHUG010000069.1:0-27650 GCA_034189785.1 Actinomycetota bacterium | reverse complement strand
CCGAACAGCAACGCGACGACCGATCCGACGAACGGCCGTCGTGCCCAGCCCCGGCCCGCATCGAACCCGTAGCGCCCAGGGCCGGTGAGGATCAGCGCGGCGGCGATCACGATGAGCGTCACGTGGAACTCGAAGCCGCCGGGCAGGAAGAAGGGGAAGCCGCTGTCGGACTGGCCGGCGACGCCGGCCAGCAGCGCGTTGATCAGGTAGGCCAGCGCAATCGCGGCCGCCACCGGGGTGAACAGGCCGAGCACGAGCAGCAGACCCGCGCCGATCTGAGCGGCGGCGCCGAGATAGGTGAGGATGTTGGCGTGCTGGTAGCCGACTTCGACGAGAGAATCCTGGAACCCACCCAGTCCGGGACCGCCCCACCAGCCGAACGCCTTCTGCAGCCCGTGGCCGATCAGCAGCACGCCCAGTCCGACGCGTAGCAGCATCAGCCCGAGGTCCTGGGTGCCGCGTCTGCGCGCCGCCTTGACCTGTTCGTCGGCGGTGTCGTGGCCGATCTCCGTCGGCTCCGCGCCGTACGGCATCATCGGGTGGCCGGTGTGCGGCTGGACGTAGGGCAACGGCTCGGGGTCGTTCATCAGGGTGAACACCGGTGGAGAGGGGGGATTCTCGGCCGCGTCGTAGCGCGGGATCGCGGTGGTCTCGAAATCGCCGCCGTAGTCGGGCGACGGCAGATCGTCTTCGGGGTCGACCAGGCTTGCCGATGGCGGCCGGGCCGGATCGTCGGGCCGTTGCCAGGTGCGCGCGTCCTGGGGGTGACTGGTCACGCCTGTCAGGGTAAGTGCTGATCATCGCGGAATCGCGTATTTACCTCGGCGCTGCTGGCCACGTCTTGGGCGGGTTGCCACCGGTTGCCCGGAGGCCGGTGTGGCGCACTCCGCCGGAGGATCCGTAACCTTGCCAGCATGAGAACGCGCCGGCCGCTCCTCGGGGTGGCAGCACTGCTGTGCGCCACGGCGTTGTTCGGTTCCGGGTGCGCACGCTTCGACGGGGCGCAGTCGCAGCCGTTCACCACCGAACCCGAACTCCGGCCAGGGCCGACGTCGTCCGAGCCGCCGCCTCCACCGCTGCCGGCCAAACCGTTCCCGAAGGCCTGTCCGGCGCCCGGCGTGATGCAGGGTTGCTTGGAGAGCACCAGCGGGCTGATCATGCTGCCCGACAGCCAGTCGGCGCTCGTCGCGGAGCGCACCACGGGTGCGGTCAAAGAGGTGTCGGTCCGGGCCGAACCCGAGGTGACGACGACGATCCCCGTCGACCCGTCCGGCGACGGCGGGCTGATGGACATCGTGCTGTCCCCCACCTACAGCCAGGACCGGTTGATGTACGCCTACATCACCACACCCACCGACAACCGGGTGGTGCGCATCGCCGACGGCGACGTGCCCAAGCCGATCCTGGCCGGGATCCCCAAGGGTGCGACCGGGAACACCGGCGCGCTGATCTTCACCAGCCCCACCACGCTGCTGGTGCAGACCGGCGACGCCGGGAACCCCGACGCGGCCAGCGATCCCGCGTCACAAGCTGGCAAGGTGCTGCGCATCGAACAGCCCACCACCGTCAACCAGGCACCGACCACCACGGCGATGAGCGGGATGGGTTCGGGCGGCAGCATGTGCATCGACCCGTCCGACGGGGCGCTCTACGTCACCGATCGCACACCGACCGGCGACCGGTTGCAGAAGATGACCAAGGATTCGAAGATCTCGACGGTGTGGACGTGGCCGGATCGGCCGGGCGTCGCCGGGTGCGCGGCGCTGGACGGCACCGTGCTGGTCAACCTCGTCGACACCAAACAGACCGTCGCGGTGCGCCAGGCCCCCGACACCGGCGCGGTGACCGGCCAGCCCGAGGTGATCCGTCAGGACACCCGGGGGCATGCGTGGGCGCTGGCGCTGTCCGCGGACGGCAACGTGTGGGGCGCGACGGTGAACAAGACCGCGGGTGACGCTGAACGCCTCGACGACGTGGTGTTCCCGCTCTTCCCGCAGGGCGGTGGCTTCCCGCGCAGCAACGCCGACAACACCTGACGAGAAGATTGGCGTGAGTGCGTCGTCGATGCTCGGGTCGGCGGCCGCTTCGCGGGGTGTGGACGTGGCGGGGCTCCGGCGTTGTGTCGCCGGTCCTCCGGCTCTTGTCGATGCCGGTGACGGCGAGCACTCTGGTGCACAGGCGCCGGCCAGGGCCTGGACCCGAGGGGTGCCGAACCGCAAGGCCGGGCGCTCCTGCGCTCTTCGGTTGGGCTGGGCGCTCGGCTCAAAGGCTGGACTCGCCAGGATCCAGCTCTGACCGACACATTCGGTAACGAGCAGGTCTTGATCAACGCGACGGTGACGTTCCTGCGGCCGGCCGCTCGACGGATACCGTGACAAAGACAAACAGGTCCGGTTCGGCAAACCCCCGACGAGCTACTCGGCTGATGCCTGTCCGACGGTGATCATGTCGGACACCAGCTGCGTCCAGTTGGGCCGTCGGACGCGGTGCTGATTGGTGACCGTGAAACCGGCGTCCTCGAAAAGAGCCCGCAGCTGCGCCGGTGACGGGTTGTGGGCCGGGTTGCGGCGGTCGAGCGTGATCCGGTCGAAGGGCTGCGGATAGTTGGGAGTGATCGTGGTGACGGCGACCAGACCGCCCGGTGCGAGCACGCGGTGGAAATCGCGCAGGGCGGCGGGCTGGTCGAAAAAGTGGAACGCCGACGTGGTGACCACGGCGTCGAGCGTCCGCTCACCGAACGGCAACTGCTCGGCGGGAGCCTTGCGCCAGTCGACCCGCGGGGATCTGGCTCGGGCCCGCGCCAGCATACCGTCGGACATGTCGACGCCGTAGATCTCGTCCGGGTCGAGTTCCCGCTGGATACGGTCGGCGAGAATGCCGGTGCCGCAGGCGACGTCGGCGATGCGGCGAGCGCCGTGGCTGCGCAGCGCCTCGATGACCTCGTCCTGGGCCGGCCGGTAGACCAGGCGCTGCAGGAACTGCTGGTCGTAGAGCGGCGCCACCGCACCCCAGAACCGTGTGATCGCCGTGTTGAGCGCTCTGCGTGGCACCGTCACCACGTGCATCACCCTCTCCTCAGTATGACGCCACCCTACCAATCGACCGGTCGCGATAGGGATGCGATGCCGCCGTCCACGACACTTCGGGCCGATGTGGGGCCGGTCGAGATTGCGGTGCATGCAGCGGCTGAACTCGACGGCAGCCGTCTGGTCGCGGTGCTGCTGCATGGCAAGCGGTTTCGTCGGCCAGGATGTCAGGCCTCCCGCGCCGTTCTCGTCCGCGGCCCACGTGCTTGCCGGCGGGCATGCGAACGCGTTCGACCTCGAGCTCATCGTCGCCCGGATCAAGATCCTGTGGGCGTGTTCTTCAACAGCATGGACTACCTGTACCGCCCGGTCGACACCCAGGGTTCAGCCGCGGCAACCTCACCTACCGGCACATGCTCGCCGGACACCGCCACCGTCATCGGCGAGCAACGCGTCGCCCAGATGTGGGCGCGTGCACGGGATTCGGCAACGCCACTGGATGTGAGCCGTCAACTGCAGGCGGCGAGCACCAATTCGCGCACCCGCGCCGCGTCGGCCTGGCCCTTGGTCGCCTTCATCACCGCACCGACGATCGCACCGGCGGCCTGCACCTTGCCGCCGCGGATCTTCTCCACGATGCCCGGATTGTCGGCCAGCGCCTCGTCGACCGCGGCCTGCAGCGCCGAATCGTCTCGCACCACTTCGAGTCTGCGGTCGGCCATCACCTGGGCGGGCTCTCCCTCGCCGGCGAGCACCCCCTCGACGACCTGGCGGGCCAGCTTGTTCGACAGCTTGCCGTCGTCGACGAGTTTCACCACCGCGGCGACCTGCGCCGGGGTGATCGGCAGTGCGTCGAGTTCCACTCCCGCCTCGTTGGCCTTCTGCACCAGGAAGTTCCCCCACCAGGCGCGCGCCGCCTCGCTGGAGGCCCCCTGTTCGACGGTCGCCGCGACGAGGTCGATCGCGCCGTTGTTGACCAGATCGCGCATCACCTCGTCGGAGATGCCCCACTCCTGCTGAATCCGGTTGCGGCGCAACCACGGAAGCTCGGGCAGGCGCTGACGCAGGTGTTCGACGAACTCGGCGTCCGGGGCGACCGGTTCGAGATCCGGCTCGGGGAAGTAGCGGTAGTCCTCGGCGGTCTCCTTGCTGCGCCCCGGCGAGGTGTACCCGTCCTCGTGGAAATGCCGGGTCTCCTGGTGCACCTGACCGCCGGAGGCCAGCACCGCCGCCTGACGGCGCATCTCGTAGCGCACCGCGACCTCGACGCTCTTGAGCGAGTTTACGTTCTTGGTCTCGGTCCGTGTGCCGAACGCGGCCTGACCGATCGGTCTGAGCGACAGGTTCGCATCGCAGCGCATCGACCCCTGGTCCATACGCACGTCGGAGACCGCGAGCGCGCGCAGCAGATCGCGCAGTGCGGTGACGTAGGCCCGGGCGATCTCCGGCGCCCTGGCGCCTGCGCCGTCGATCGGCCGGGTGACGATCTCGATCAGTGGGACACCGGCGCGATTGTAGTCGGCCAGCGAGTTCGTCGCCCCGGCGATGCGGCCGGTGTCGCTGCCCAGGTGGGTCAGCTTGCCGGTGTCCTCTTCCATGTGCGCACGTTCGATCTCCACGCGCCACGTGCTGCCGTCGTCGAGCGGGACGTCGAGGTACCCGTTGATCGCGATCGGCTCGTCGTACTGCGAGATCTGGTAGTTCTTCGGCTGGTCGGGATAGAAGTAGTTCTTGCGGGCGAACCGACACCATGGGACGATCTCGCAGTTCAGGGCCAGCCCGATGCGGATCGCCGACTCGACGGCCTGCTGGTTGAGCACGGGTAGCGAACCGGGCAGGCCGAGGCAGACCGGGCACACCTGAGTGTTGGGCTCGGCGCCGAACGCGGTGGCGCACCCGCAGAACATCTTGGTCTCGGTGGAGAGCTCCACGTGCACCTCCATGCCCATCACCGGTTCGAAGCGGGCCACCACGTCGTCGTAGTCGAGCAGTTCTGCCGCCGATGTCACCGTCATGACCTCGATCCTAGTTGTGGTCTTCCGGGCCCGACCATCCCCGGAGGGCGATCGAGCCAACAGTGGGCCGCGGGACGTGACCAACCCCGCACGAGGGCGCCACGACGGCCGGTCGCGCCGGTTAACAAGGAGGGCTGAGGTGTCGGCCAGGAGTTCGTCGACGCGTTGGAGCCCCAGTGGGGTGGCCGGTCGGTACAGGTCTACCCGGTGGCCTACCCGGCGAGCCCGGACTGGCCACGGGCCGCCGACGGGGTCATCGACACCAGCAACCGGGTCCGCGACGTCGCGGCCACCTGCCCCGACACGAGGATGGTCCTCGGCAGCTACTCCCAGGGCGCGGCGGTCATGGGTTATGTGACGGCCGACCAGATTCCACCCGGTTACATCCTCCCGGCCGGCATCACCGGGCCGATGGCCCCGGAGATCGCCGACCACGTCGCCGCCGTCGTGCTGTTCGGGAAGCCGTCGGCCCGGTTCCTCGACGCGATCAGTGCACCGCCCATCACGATCGGTTCGTTGTATGCGGACAAGACGCTGAGCCAAACCATCCCCGACGATCCGGTCTGCACCGCGGACGGCGCACCCTGTTCGCGCACAGCCAAGATGGCGCCAACGGCATGATCCACCAGGCCGCCACGTTCGCCGTCGACCGACTCGGCGACGTCGAAGCTCAGCCGAAGAACTCCGCGGCGTCGTCGTAGCGGCTCTGTGGCACCAGTTTGAGACTGCGGGTCGCGTCGGCCAACGACGCCCGGCCGATATGCTGCCCGCACGCCGACACCATCATCCCGTATTCTCCGGCATGTGCGGCATCGGCGGCGTTGACGCCGAACCGTGTCGCCAGCACCCGGTCGTAGGCGGTGGGCGTACCGCCGCGCTGTACGTGGCCGAGCACCGTCACCCGCACGTCGCGGTTGACCCGCTTCTCCACCTCGATCGCCAACTGCTGGGCCACACCGGTGAACTTCTCGTGGCCGAACTCGTCCATCCCGCCCTGCCGTAGCTGCATGGTGCCCTCGGCGGGTTTGGCCCCCTCGGCCACCACGCAGATGAAATGCGAATCGCCGCGGACGAAGCGCTGTTTGACCAGCCGGCACACCTGTTCGACGTCGAAGGGCTGTTCGGGGATCAACGTCATGTGCGCACCGGAGGCCAGGCCGGCGTTGAGCGCGATCCAGCCGGCGTGGCGGCCCATCACCTCGACGAGCATCACCCGCTGATGCGACTCCGCGGTGGAGTGCAGTCGGTCGATGGCCTCGCTGGCGACCGTGAGCGCGGTGTCGTGGCCGAAAGTGACGTCGGTGCAATCGATGTCGTTGTCGATGGTCTTCGGCACACCGACGACCGGCACGTTCTCCTCAGACAACCAGTGCGCGGCGGTCAACGTGCCTTCCCCTCCGATCGGGATCAGCACGTCGATGCCGTTGTCGTCGAGGGTCTGCTTGATCTGGTCGAGCCCGGCGCGCAGCTTCTCCGGATGTACCCGCGCGGTGCCGAGTACGGTGCCGCCCTTGGCGAGTAGCCGGTCGTTGCGGGCGTCGTTGTGCAACTGGATCCGCCGGTTCTCCAGCAACCCTCGCCAGCCGTCCTGGAAACCCACGACCGAGGAGCCGTAGCGGACGTAGCAGGTGCGGACCACGGCCCGGATCACCGCGTTCAGGCCGGGACAGTCTCCGCCTCCAGTGAGGACTCCTATGCGCATGGGTCCATTCTCCCTGCGGTTCACGCCGAGCGCACGGTTGGTGGCCGCTGCACTCGATCGATGCGTACACCAACCGTGCAGTCGGCGCCTATAACGCGGTGGGCATCGGACCGCGGGCCGCCTCGTAGGCCGCGCCCACCCGGTAGAGACGGTCGTCGGTCAGTGCGGGCGCCATGATCTGCAGGCCCACCGGCAGGTTGTCGTCCGGGGACAGGCCCGAGGGCACCGACATCCCGCAGTGCCCGGCCAGGTTCAGCGGCAGCGTGCACAGGTCGAACAGGTACATCGCCAGCGGGTCGTCGACCTTCTCCCCGAGGCGGAACGCCGTGGACGGAGTGGCCGGGGTGACCAGGACGTCGACCTTCCCGTACGCCGCGTCGAGGTCACCGGCGATCAGGGTGCGGACCTTCTGCGCCTGGTTGTAGTACGCGTCGTAATAGCCGGCCGACAGCGCGTAGGTGCCGATCATGATGCGGCGCTTGACTTCTGGGCCGAAGCCAGCCGCCCGGGTCATCGCCATCACCTCTTCGGCGCTGTGGGTGCCGTCGTCGCCGACGCGCATGCCGAACCGCATCGCGTCGAAGCGGGCGAGGTTCGACGACACCTCCGAGGGCAGGATCAGGTAGTAGGCGGCCAGCGAATGATCGAAGTTCGGGCAGTCCACCTCGACGACGTCGACACCCAGCGCGCTGAGTTGTTCGACCGCGGCGGTGAACGACGCCAGCACACCGGGTTGGTAGCCCTCGCCGCGCAGCTGCTTGACCACACCGACCCGCACCCCGCTCAGATCACCGGACGCACCCGCACGGGCGGCGGCGACGACGTCGGGCACCTCGGCGGGCGCCGACGTGGAGTCCCTGGGGTCGTGGCCGGCGATCACCTGGTGCAGCAACGCCGTGTCGAGCACCGTGCGGGCACACGGCCCGCCCTGATCCAGTGACGACGCACAGGCGATGAGCCCGTACCGCGACACGGTGCCGTAGGTGGGTTTGACCCCGACGGTGGCGGTCAGCGCCGCGGGCTGGCGGATCGAGCCGCCGGTGTCGGTACCGATGGCCAACGGTGCCTGGAACGCCGCGAGAGCCGCCGCGCTGCCGCCACCGGAACCGCCGGGCACTCGATCGACGTCCCACGGATTCCGGGTCGGCCCGTAGGCGGAGTTCTCGGTGGAACTGCCCATGGCGAATTCGTCCATGTTGGTCTTGCCCAGGATCGGCAGTCCCGCCGCGCGGAGCCGGAAGGTGACCGTCGCGTCGTACGGCGAACGCCAGCCCTCGAGGATCTTCGATCCGCAGGTGGTCGGCATGTCGGTGGTGGTGAAGACGTCCTTGAGGGCCACCGGGACACCCGCCAGCGGCGACGGCAGTCGCTCGCCCGCGGCCACCGCGGCGTCCACCCGGGCGGCGGCGGCCAGTGCCTGGTTACCCGCCACATGCAGGAACGCGTGATAGCGATCGTCGGTGGCGGCGATCTGGTCCAGGCACGCCTGGGTGAGTTCGGTGGACGAGATCTCCTTGGCGGCGATCCGGCCGGCCAGGGTGGCGGCGTCTTCGCGGATCAGCTCGCTGGTCGTGCTCATTCGGGCTCCCCCAGGATGCGTGGGACGGCAAACCGTCCGTCGACGGACTTGGGCGCGGCGTCGAGCGCCTGGTCCTGGGTGAGGCCGGGCACCACGGCATCGGGGCGCATGACGTTGACGTCGGTCAGGGGGTTGCCGGTTGGCCGCACACCGGTGACGTCGACGGACTGGATTGTGCTGACATGGCCCAGGATGGCGTCCAGCTGGCCGGCGAAGCTGTCGAGTTCATCGTCGCTCAGCGCCAGGCGGGCCAGTCGGGCCAGGTGGGCCACCTCGTCTCGGGAGATCTGTGACACGACCACGAAGCCTAGTCGGGAGCCCGCGGCGGGCGGTCGGCGGCGTTGAGCCCCGCGGTTTCGCGAGTCGCCTCGCCGGGCCGTCCGTGCGAAAGTGGTCGCCGTGCCTTCGTACCTGCTGCGGGTTCAAGTCGAGGACCGGCCCGGCCGGCTCGGCGCGCTCGCCGTGGCTCTCGGTTCGGTGGGCGCCGACATCCTGTCGCTCGACGTCGTCGAACGTGCCGCCGGTTACGCGATCGACGATCTCGTGGTCGACCTGCCCGCCGGGACGATGCCCGACCGCTTGATCACCGCCGCCGAGAGCCTCACCGGCGTCTACGTCGACACCATCCGCCCGCACACCGGGCTGCTGGAGGCGCATCGCGAGCTGGAGTTGATCGACCACATCGCCGCGGCGAAGGGTAAGGCGGCGAAACTGCAGACCCTCGTCGACGAGGCGCCGCGCGTGCTGCGGGTGGGTTGGTGCACCGTGGTGCGGGGCGAAGGCTTCGGGCTGCAACGCATCGTCGGCAGCCACGGCGCCCCGGAGACGCAGGCCCAGCACGCGCCGTGGCTGCCGCTGGCGCATGCCGCGGCGCTCGACGCCTCCGCGGACTGGGTGCCGCAGCTGTGGCGCGACATGGACACCACGCTCGCCGCCGCCCCGCTCGGCGACGCCGGCACCGCCGTGATGCTCGGTCGCCCGGGTGGACCGGCCTTCCGGCCGTCCGAAGTCGCGCGCCTCGGCTACCTCGCCGGCATCGTCAACACGATCCTGAAGTGAGCCCCTACCCGCCGGCGGGGACCGGGTAGCGGTCGTTGACGTCGGCGTTGGTGTCCTTGCGTGCGCAGTGGGTCGCCATGAAGTCCTCCCTGGTGTCTTCGTGACCGTTGGGTTCCCGCGCCGCCGACCGCCAGACCCGCTGTGCCGTTTCACCCTTGCCCGCGACGGGTACTGGACTTCGCGCTCGGCTCGTTCGCCTCGCTGATCGACCGGGCGCGCGACGCGCTGCGCGGCGCCGCCTGACCCGGCCCCACCCGAAAAACGCGCCCGGCCTTCCGGCCGGCGGCTGTTACGGTCGACTGAGACCGACGACTCCGCCGTCCGGAAGGCTGCTGCGTGGGAACGTTCCTGATCGTGCTGGCGATCGCGCTGTTCGCCGGTGCCGTCATCGCCCTGGTGCTGGGGCTCCAGCGCTCGAAGAAGCCGAAAACGGCACAGCAGCGCACCGATCCGCTGCGGTTCTCGATGCCGCAGGAGTTCGGGCCCCGCCAGCTGGGGCCCGGAGCGATCGTCAGCTACGGCGGGGTCGACCTCATCGTGCGGGGGTCGGTGACCCTGCGCCAGGGGCCGTTCGTGTGGTGGGAGCACCTGCTCGAGGGCGGCGACGAGCCGGTCTGGTTCAGCGTCGAGGAGGACGAAGGCCGCCTCGAACTGGCCATGTGGACTCGTCGCCCGGATCTGCGACTGGAGCCGGGCGGTTCGCACGTCGTCGACGGCATCGGATTCGTCGAGACCGAACGCGGCCGCGCCTCCTACACTACCGAAGGCACCACGGGCCTACCGCCGGGCGGCGACATGGAGTTCGTCGACTACGCCGACAACACCGGAGAAACCTTCCTGGGCTTCGAACGCTGGGCGCCCGAGATGCCGTGGGAGATCTCGATCGGGCGGACCGTGCGTCCCGGTGAGCTCACCGTCTATCCGGCTCCCCCGGCCGGCCTCTAGCTAGGGCAGCGCCTTGCCGTTCCACCAACTCGCCGTGGCGCCCGCAGACGTCGACGGCTCTGCGCTCGGCCTGGCGCTCAACGCCCCCGCCCCGGTCCCGCTGGCCCGCATCCGGTTGCCTCACCGCCGCGGCGGTGCGCTCGTCCTGGGCGTGCTCGGCGCCTCGCACGTCGTCACCGTCGAGCACCCCGCCGCCCGGTTCAGCGAGGAGGTGTCGTGTTCGGCCCATGCGTACGGCCGCACGCTGCCCGGCCGGTTCGAGGGCCCGGGCTACCGCTTCGAGTCGGAAACAGCCGTCTGTGGCGCAACGGAATTCGAGGTTCTGACACAGCGGTTGCATGAGCGCTGCCTGACCGACCGGGACAGCCTCGGCGGCCGCTTCCCCGGCGACGACGCCGCGCTGACCGTTCTGCAGGCGCGTCCCGACGGCCCCGGCTGGCGGTGGCAGAGCTGGCATCTCTACCCCGGCACCGACGGCGGTACCGCCGTCCACACGACCAGCCGGTGGCACCCGTGACCCGCACCGGTCTGTTCACCCTGTCCGGCGCGCTCGCCGTCGGCGGTGTGATCTGCCTGCTGCTGGGGATGTCGTTGATGGGCGGCAACATCGGCGATCATGTCGCCGCGAACTACTCGCGGTACGCCGGCGACACCGACGGCACCGATTACACCTGCAGCGGATCGCCGAGCGCAGTGGCCGACGACCTGGCCGCCCAGGTTCGGCCCGAAGCACGTACGACCGACCGGGGAACGACCTACCTGCGCTACGACGACGAGATCGTCATCGTCGGCCCTGACGGAACCCGCCCCTGCACCATCCGCGTCGAAGAGCTCGGCGCCCGCTACAGCTCGGGCGGATTCATCTTCCTAGGGCCCGGCTTCTTCCCCGGTTCACCGTCCGGTGGGTCGGGTGGCAGCCCGGGCGGTCCAGACGGTTCGAAGTGACACACCCATGTCGAAGTGACACACCCATGAAGGAGCATCCGATGTACCTGGCGGTCGAATTCGGCACCATCAGTGGTGAGAGCCTGGTCCAGAACGTGGTGGCGGCGATCCTGTACTTCGTGGTCGGCGCGCTGGTGCTGGCGGCGGGGTTCGGGCTGATGGACCTCCTGACGCCCGGGAGCCTGCGCCACCTGGTGTTCGTCGAGTACCGGCCCAACGCCGTGGCGGTGGCCTCAGGCATGTACTCGGCGCTGGCCATCGTGGTGGTGTCTGCGATCATCGCCAGCTCGAACGAACTCGGTCAGGGTCTCCTCGACGCTGCCGTCTACGGCATCGTCGGGGTGCTGCTGCAGGGGGTGGCGCTGGTGGTGCTCGAAGTGGCCGTGCCGGGGCGCTTCCGCGGTCTGATCGAAGCCGACCGGCTGCACCCCTCGGCGATCGCGACCGCTGTCGTGCTGCTGGCGGTGGGAGGGGTGAACGCCGCCGCACTGTCATGACGACGACGCAACCCGCGCCGGGGGAGTCGGCCACCGGCCGGCCCTCGCCCCGCTGGCGGGCGCTGCTGCTGGCCGCCGTCGCCGCCTGCGCCGCCTGCGGTCTGGTGTACGAACTGGCGCTGCTGACCCTGTCGTCGAGCATGCACGGTGGCGGGATCGTCGCGACGTCGCTGATCGTCGCGGGCTATGTGGCGGCACTCGGGGCGGGTGCGCTCGCGGTCAAACCCCTGCTGGGGCACGCCGCGATCACGTTCGTCGCCGTGGAGACACTGCTCGGGGTCATCGGCGGCCTCTCCGCCGCAGCATTGTATGTCATGTTCGCCTTCATCGGCGGGTCGACGTGGGTGCTGGTGGTCGGCACCGCACTGATCGGCGGCCTGGTCGGCGCCGAGGTGCCGCTGCTGATGACACTGCTGCAGCGCGGCCGCACCGCGGGGGCCGCCGACAGCGGGCGGGTGCTGGCCAACCTCAACGCCGCCGACTATTTCGGTGCGCTCGTCGGTGGGCTGCTCTGGCCGTTCCTGCTGCTGCCTCACCTCGGGATGATCCGCGGCGCCGCCGCCACCGGGGTGATCAACCTGGTCGCGGCCGCGGTGGTCGTGGTGTTCCTGCTGCGCCACATCGTCTCGGGCCGGCAACTGGCTGTCGCGCTGGGTGCTTCGAGCGCCGCGCTGCTGCTGTTGGTGACGCTGCTGATCCGCGCCGACGGGATCGAGACCACCACGCGCCAGCGGCTTTACAACGACCCGATCGTGGCGTTCGCCCGCTCGCCGTACCAAGAGATCGTGGTCACCAGACGCGGCGAGGATCTGCGCCTCTACCTCGACGGCGGTCTGCAGTTCTCGACCCGCGACGAGTTCCGGTACACCGAGAGCCTGGTCTACCCCGCGCTCGGGCAGGGCGCACGCTCGGTCCTGATCCTCGGTGGTGGTGACGGGCTTGCCGCGCGGGAGTTGTTGCGCCAGAACAAGTTTCGCGACATCACCCAGGTTGAGTTGGATCCCGCGGTGATCGACCTCGCCCGCACGACGCTGCGGGAGGCCAACCGCGGCGCCCTCGATGACCCGCGCGTCACGGTCGTCGTCGACGATGCGATGACGTGGCTGCGCACCGCCGACCGGACCTTCGACGCGGTGATCGTCGACCTGCCCGATCCCGACACCCCGGTGCTGGGCCGCCTGTACTCCACGGAGTTCTACGCGCTGGTCACCCGCGCGCTGGCGCCGGACGGGCTGATGGTGGTTCAGGCCGGCAGCCCCTACTCGACGCCGACGGCATTCTGGCGCACCGTGTCGACGATCGAGTCCGCGGGTTTCGCGGTCACCCCCTATCACGTCCACGTGCCGACCTTCGGCGACTGGGGTTTCGCGCTGGCCCGCCGCGGTCCGGAACCCCCGGTGCCCACGGTGCCCACGGTGCCCGAAGACGGTGGGCCGCTGCAGTTCCTGAACCAGGAGGTGCTCGACGCCGCAACAGTGTTTTCCGCGGACGTGGCCCGGCAGCGTTTGGAACCGTCGACGCTGGAGCATCCCCGCATCGTCGACGACATCCGCAAGGGCTACCGCTAGCCCACCGCTAGCCCTCAGGTGCCTGCGGCCCGTGCTCCAGCAGGTCCCGGAACCCGTCCTCATCGAGCACCGGCACACCGAGTTCGATCGCCTTGTCGTACTTGGAGCCCGGTGAGTCGCCCGCGACCACGTACGCGGTCTTCTTCGACACCGACCCGGCCGCCTTGCCGCCGCGGGCGATGATCGCCTCCTTCGCCTCGTCGCGGGAGAACCCGGCCAGCGACCCCGTGACGACGATCGACAATCCCTCCAGCGTGCGGGCGATGCTGGCGTCGCGTTCGTCGGCCATCCGCACCCCCGCGGCGCGCCACTTCTCGACGATCGCGCAGTGCCAGCCGACCGTGAACCACTCCTTGACCGCGGCGGCGATCGTCGGGCCCACGCCCTCGACCGCGGCGAGCTGGTCCTCGGAGGCCTCGATGATCGCGTCGAGACTGCCGAACTCGGTGGCCAGCGCCCGCGCCGCCGTCGGCCCGACATGGCGGATCGACAACGCGACCAGGACCCGCCACAGCGGTTGAGCCTTGGCCTTGCCGAGGTTGGCGAGCAGCCGGCGGCCGTTGGCGGACACAGCGCCACCCTTGGTGGTGAACAGCTCTGTGCGCAGCAGGTCGTCCTCGTTCAGCGTGAACAGGTCGCCCTCGTCGGTGATGACACCGGCCTGCAGCAGCGCGCTGGCCGCCTCGTAGCCGAGACCCTCGATGTCGAAGGCGCCGCGCCCGGCGACGTGGAACACCCGCTCCCGCAACTGCGCCGGACACGTGCGCGAGTTCGGGCAGCGGATGTCGGCGTCGCCCTCCTTGGCCGGGGCGAGTTCGGTGCCGCATTCAGGGCAGTGCGTCGGCATCACGAACTCACGTTCGGAGCCGTCGCGCAGATCGACGACCGGCCCGAGCACCTCGGGGATGACGTCACCGGCCTTGCGGATCACCACGGTGTCGCCGATCAGCACACCCTTGCGTTTGACCTCCGAGGCGTTGTGCAGCGTGGCCAGGCCGACGGTGGAGCCGGCCACCTTCACCGGTTCCATGTAGGCGAATGGCGTCACCCGGCCGGTGCGGCCGACGTTTACCCGGATGTCGAGCAGCTTGGTCTGCGCCTCCTCGGGCGGATACTTGTAGGCCACCGCCCACCGCGGCGCGCGCGAGGTCGCCCCGAGCCGACGCTGCAGCGCGATCTGGTCGAGTTTGACGACCACACCGTCGATCTCGTGTTCGATGTCATGACGATGCTCGCCCCAGTACGCGATGCGCTCCCGAACCGCGTCCATACCCTGCACCCGGCTGGTGTGGTCGGAAACCGGCAACCCCCAGGCCCGCAGCGCTCCGTACGCCTCGTGCAGGCTGGTCGGACTGAACCCCTCCGTGTAACCGATCCCGTGACACACCATCCGCAGCGGGCGGCGCGCCGTGACCGCCGGATTCTTCTGGCGCAGCGACCCGGCGGCGCTGTTACGTGGATTGGCGAACGGCGGTTTCCCCTCGGCGACCAGCCCGGCGTTGAGCGCCTCGAAGTCGGCGACTCGGAAGAACACCTCACCGCGGACCTCGAGCACCGCCGGGTGGGCGAACTCGTCGGACTGGGTCAGCCGTTCGGGCACGTCGTCGAGGGTTCGGGCGTTGAGCGTGACGTCCTCGCCGACCCGGCCGTCACCGCGCGTCGCGGCGCGTTCCAGCCGTCCGTTGCGGTACACCAGCGCCAGGGCGAGTCCGTCGACCTTGAGCTCACACAGATACGCCGCATCGTCGCCGACCTCGGCGCGCACCCGGCTCAACCAGGCGGCCAGCTCGTCGAGGTTGAAGACATCGTCGAGGCTCAGCATCCGCTCGAGATGTTCGACCGGAGTGAAGTCGGTGGCGAACCCGGAGCCGCCCACCAGTTGGGTCGGCGAATCCGGGGCGCGCAACTCGGGATGGTCGGCCTCCAGCGATTCGAGTTGCTGGAAGAGTTTGTCGAAGTCGGCGTCGGAGATGATCGGGGCGTCGCGCACGTAGTACCGGAACTGATGGTCGCGGACCTCGTCGGCGAGCGCCTGCCAACGGTGGCGCAGTTCCGCCTCGGCTTCGGTGGCCTGCTCCTGCGGCTCGGCATCCGGGGTCGACTTCGCGCTCACCCCCGAAGGCTATCGAAGCCCTGTGACACCCCCTGGCCGGACGGATGTGCCGCATCCGATCATGTTCCGCGACGACGACTTCGGGCTGGCCGGGCTGCGCACCATCGCGCTGGGCTATCCGGAGGCCTACGAGAAGATCTCCCCTGGGCGGCCGTGCTTCTTCGTGTCGAAGATGTTCGCGATGTACGGCGGCAGCACCAAGGAGACCGAGCAGATGTCCCGCGTGTCCCACTGCATCCTGGTCAAGGTCGACCAGTCCGACCGCGAGGCGCTGCGGACCGACGATCGTTTCTTCCTGCCCGCCTACCTCGGCCCGTCGGGCTGGCTCGGGCTCGACTTCGACCGGGTCGACGTGGACCGGGACGCCCCAGCAGTGTCGGCGCTCAAAATGCGTCGGGGTCGTCGGCGAACGCGTCGGCGGTCTTTTGCGTGAGTTCGACCGCTCGGCGCGCCCACTCCGGCGTGGCGGTGGCCAGTCCGCACGCGGGCGTGACGCCGATACGTTCGCCCAGCACGGCCCGGGGGAAACCGAGTCGATCGGTCAGCGACACCGCGGCGGCGGCCACCTGTTCGACCGACGGCCTCGCCGCCGGCGCGACACCCGGTACCACGCCGAGCAGCACCGTACGGCCGGATTCGACGAACTCGCCGATCCCGTCGAGGTCTTCAGCGGTGAGGGTCATGGCGTCCACCGCGGCGGCGTGTAACCGGCTTCGCAGCAGCACTTTCCAGGGCAGACCGACGGCGCAGCTGTGCAACGCCACCTCGCCGCCGACGCGTGCGACGCACTCGTCGAGCAATTGCGTGGCGACCGCCTCGTCGACGGGGTGCACCGGGGTGAAGGCCGTCACCCCGGTGAGCTGGCCGGCCAGGGCGGCCGGCAGCAGCGGTTCGTCGAACTGCACGACCACCGGGGTGTCGAGCCGGCGCGAGACCTCGGCACGGTGCACCGCCATACCCTCGGCCAGCGAGGCCGTCAGGTCACGTACGGCGCCGCGGTCGGTGAGGGCGCGGTGCCCGCCGGGCAGTTCGAGTTCGGCGGCCAGCGTGGCCGGACCCGGCGCCTGGACCTTCACGGTGCGCCCGGAGCCGCGCAGGCCGGACTTCTCCCACGCCTCCTCGAGCGCGTCGACGTCCTCGTCCAGGAGGCTTTTGGCGCGGCGGGCCGCCGAGCTGCGGCCGGGTGCGATGCGGTAGCCGCGGGGCACGATGTCGATGCCGATGTCGACCAGTAGCGCTCCGGCCCGGCCGATCATGTCCGCGCCCACCCCGCGCGACGGGAGTTCGACCAGGTGGGGCAGGGTGTGCAGCTCGCCGACCACAATCTCGGCGGCCTGCCGGGAGTTGGCTCCGGGCCAGGATCCGATGCCGGTCGCGGCGGCGAAAACAGTCACCCGGTGCACAGTATTCGACACGGTCAGGCTCGTCCTCGCCCGGTCGTCGAGTCTGCTTCTTGACAGCCGGGAATGCCGTTTGCCGAAACTAGCGCCCCGATGCCCCGCTGATCGTCGCGCTGGCCAACACTTCGTCACCCTCGGGATCGGGCCGGTAGATCACCATCGTCTGCCCTGCCGCCACGCCGCGCAACGGCTCCCGCAACTCCACCGACAGCACGCCGGAGTCGTACGACGCCACCGCATCCGCCAGCCCGCCGTGCGCCCGCACCTGAACCTGACATTCCACCGGGCCGCCGAACGCGGCACCGGAGGTGAACACCGGACGCTCACCGGAAAGCAGCCACACGTCGAGATCCTCGACACCGCCGACGCGCACCGTCCCGGTGGCCGCGTCGATCCCCGTCACATACCTCGGCTGTCCGTCGGGTCCTGGCCCGGCGATACCGAGCCCCTTGCGCTGACCGATCGTGAACCCGTGTACGCCTTCGTGTTCGGCGAGCTTCGTCCCGCCGGCGTCGACCACCGCGCCGCGCCGCACCCCGATGCGCGCACCGAGGAACGCCCGGGTGTCCCCGGACGGTATGAAACAGATGTCATGGCTGTCGGGCTTGTCGGCGACGGCCAGTCCGCGCTCCGCGGCTTCGGCGCGGATCTGCGCCTTCGGGGTGTCGCCGATCGGGAACACCGCGTGCCGCAACTGCTGTGCGCTCAGCACCGCCAGCACATAGGACTGATCCTTGTCCGCGTCCACCGCCCGGCGCAGGCGGCCATCGGACAACCGCGCGTAGTGGCCGGTGGCCAGCGCGTCGAAACCCAACGCCAGCGCACGCCCCGCCAGCGCGGAGAACTTGATTTTCTCGTTGCACCGCACACACGGATTCGGCGTCTCGCCGTGCTCGTAGGAGGCCACGAAGTCGTCGATCACGTCCTCTTTGAAGCGGTCCGCGAAATCCCAGACGTAGAATGGGATGTCGAGCACGTCGGCGACCCGGCGGGCATCGCCGGCATCCTCCTTCGAACAGCACCCGCGCGACCCGGTGCGCAGCGTGCCCGGGGTCGCCGACAGCGCCAGGTGCACCCCGACGACATCGTGGCCGGCGTCGACCGCCCGCGCCGCGGCAACCGAGGAGTCGACGCCGCCGCTCATCGCGACCAGAACCCGCATCACCGCCCACTCTTCGCGCAAGCGCTCATCGTCAGTCCACCACTCCCGAGGCGGCCAGCGCGGCCTGCCGCGCACGTTCGACGGCGGCCGGAAGCACCTCGAGTGCCGCGTTGACGTCGGCATCGGTGCTCGTGTGCCCCAGCGACAGCCGCAGCGAACCGCGGGCGCTGGCCGGATCGGCCCCCATCGCGATCAGCACATGCGACGGCTGCGCCACCCCGGCGGTACACGCCGAGCCGGTCGAACACTCGATTCCCTTGGCGTCCAACAGCATCAGCAGCGAATCACCTTCACAACCCCGGAACGTGAAGTGGGCGTTACCCGGCAACCGGTCCACGCGCGAACCGTTGAAGGAGACGTCGTCGATGGTCGCCAGCACACCCTCGATCAAGCGGTCGCGCAGCGCCGACACCCGGGCGCGATGCGCGTCGAGCCCGTCGACGGCGACCCGCGCCGCCGCCGCCATGGCGACCGCTCCGGCGACATCGGCTGTGCCGGAGCGCACGTCGCGCTCCTGGCCGCCGCCGTGCAGCAGCGGCACGCACGCGGTGTCCCGCCGCAGCAGCAGCGCGCCGATCCCGGTGGGGCCACCGAATTTGTGCGCCGTCACGCTCATCGCCGAGAGTCCGCTCACCGCGAAGTCCACCGGCAACTGACCGACGGCCTGCACCGTGTCGCTGTGCATCGGCACCCCGAACTCCGCGGCGACCGCGGCCAGTTCCGCGATCGGCTGGACGGTGCCGACCTCGTTGTTCCCCCACATCACCGACACCAGCGCCACGTCGTTGCACGACTGCAACACCTCGCGAAGGGCGGGGGCGGTCACCGATCCGTCGGCCTGCACCGGCAGCCAGGTCACCTCGGCGCCCTCGTGCTCGACCAGCCACTGCACCGCATCGAGCACGGCGTGGTGCTCGATCGGCGTGGTGACGATCCGGTTGCGCCGCCGTTCGGCGTCGCGGCGCGCCCAGAAGATCCCCTTGACCGCGAGGTTGTCACTCTCGGTGCCACCGGCGCAGAAGATGATCTCCGACGGGCGCGCCCCGAGCCACCCGGCCAGCGTCTCACGGGCCTCCTCCATCCGCCGACGGGCCGACCGACCCGCGCCGTGCAGCGAGGAGGCGTTGCCGACGGTGGTCAGCACAGCCGTCATCGCCTCGATGGCAGCGGGGTGCATCGGGGTGGTCGCGGCGTGGTCGAGGTAGACCGACTTCGGCGAGGTCATGTGCCTGTCCAGGATAGCCGCCCACCGCGCCCCCGCCCGGATCGCCGGGTCAGGCGGCCAGGGCGTGGGCGGTCGCGGGCGCCGCCGGGGTACCCCGGACGGCCGTCTCGCAGCGGCTGGCCAGCTCGCGGCGGTCGTCGCCGGGCAACTGCAGCGATTCGACGCCGATATGGCAGACGGTGCGGCGGGCGGTGATCACACGTCGCACCGAGGCCAGCAGCGAGTCGACGCCGACGAACGCCGGCACGGTGGACAACCGTCCGTCGTGGTGGCGGTAGGTCATGCTCAACGGCTGCACCGGGCGGCCCGCGTCCACGGCGGCCTGGAACATCGCGGGGCGGAACCGTCCGTAGCCCAGCCCGCACCAGGTGGTGCCCTCCGGGAACGCGACGACGGTGTGGCCCGCCCGCAGCCGGTCGGTGACCGCGGCCACGACCGCGGGCAGCCGCCGCAGGCTTCCCCGGTCGATCGGGATGACCTTCATCAGCCGGACCACGGGTCCCACTGCCGGCCAGTCGACGAGGTCGGCGCGTGCGACAAACGATCCGGGCAGCACCGCGCCGATGGCGAAGACGTCCAGCCAGGACACGTGCCCGCTGACGACGAGCACACCGCGCAGGTTGCGGATGGGGCCACCCGTCACGGCGATCCGCACACCGAAGCTGCGCAGCATCAGACGGCAGTACGCCCGCTGCACGTGCCATCGGCCGGGCAGTGGCAGCGCCAGCAGCCAGACGGACGAGAACAGCGCCACGGCGGCGCAGACCCGCACCCCCGTGCGCACCGCCACCCACCACCGTCGCCCGGGCCGGTCGGCGCAGGCGGCTACGCAGCTCGCATCGCAGGTGGCGCGCTGCAGCCAGGCATGTTCGGTCATGAGCGTCATGACGCCGACCCGGTAGCCGCCGACACCGACCGCAGCCGGCGCAGGTAACGGGTGTCGGCGTGCCGCTTGTCCAGCAGCGCCGGGAAGTCGCCGACCCCGAAGTCCGGATCGTGGGCCGGCTCTCCGCAGACCTGCGCTCCCAGCCGGAGATACCCGCGCATCAGCGGCGGCATGCCCGCCCGCGCCGGCGGCGGGATGTCGTCTAGGCCCCGGCCGTCAACCACCACCGGACGGTACGGGAACACGGTGTAATGCTCCGGAGCGGCGTGCCGGCGCCGCACGAAGTCGCGCACGCCGCGCACCTGCGTGCCCGCGGGTTCCCCGACCGCATTGGCGATAGGCACCGATACGCAGCCGGTGACGTAGTCGTAGCCGCAACGGTCCAGATAGGCCAGGATGCCGGCCCACATGAGCAGCACCACGCCGCCGTTGCGGTGGTCGTGGCGCACGACGGCTCGGCCCATCTCGACCAGCGACGGCCGCAGCGGGTTGAGCGCGTGCACGTCGAATTCGGTGGCGGTGTAGAGGCCACCCGCGGCGATCGCCCCCGGTGGCGGCAGCATCCGGTAGCAGCCGACCAGCTCACCGGAGGTCTCCTCGCGCACCAGCAGGTGGTCGCAGTACTCGTCGAAGCGGTCGGCGTCCCGACCGTCGAGCCCCCCGGCGAGGGCGAATCCGGGTTCGGAGGTGAACACGTCGTGGCGCAACCGCTGCGCGGCGGCGATCAGGTCGGAATCGGTCGACAGCAGCAGCGAATAGCGCGGGGTCTCCGCTGTCCTCAGGTGATCGGCGGCGATGAGTACAGAAGCAACGCTCATACCAGCACCGTCGCCGAGCCGGTCAGCGCGACGGAAAGCACCGTGTGACGTGTTCGTGCACGCTCGGTGACGAGTTGGTCGCTCCCCCGCCGGGGGCTACATCACCGCGTGGCCCGCGTCGACCGGTAGCGCCGTCCCGATGATGTAGCGCACCTTCGGTCCGGCCAGCCACACGACGGCGTTGGCGACGTCCTCGGGCTCGACGAACGGGACCGGCAACAGGTTGCCCGCCGGGGCGTCCGAGGTCGGGCTCGCCGCGAACACGGATACGCATCGGCCGCCGAGCGCACCAGCCCGACGACGCCGCGGCCTGCAGTTACAAAACCCCGGCACCGTGAGGTGCCGGGGTTTTCGTAGTCGATCAGGCCGAGTCGATCAGGCCGAGTCGATCAGCCCTTGCGCGCCTTGACCTTCTCGGTGAGCTGCGGGGTGACCTTGAACAGGTCACCGACGATGCCGAGGTCGCTGATCTCGAAGATCGGCGCTTCCTCGTCCTTGTTCACCGCGATGATCGTCTTGCTGGTCTGCATACCGGCGCGGTGCTGGATCGCCCCCGAGATGCCCAGCGCGATGTACAGCTGCGGCGACACGGTCTTACCGGTCTGGCCGACCTGGAACTGACCCGGGTAGTAGCCGGAGTCGACCGCCGCACGCGAGGCCCCGACCGCACCGCCGAGCGCGTCGGCGAGTTCCTCGACGATGCCGAAGTTCTCGGCACTGCCGACACCGCGGCCGCCGGAGACGACGACGGTGGCCTCGGTGAGCTCCGGGCGGTCGCCGGCCACGGCGGGCTCCCGCTTGGTGATCTTCGTTGCGGTCTCGGCCTGGGCCGGCACCTCGACGTTGACGACCTCACCGGCACCGTCTGCGGGCTCGGCGTCGATCGCACCTGAGCGCACGGTGATCACCGGGGTGTCGCCGGTGACCTCGGCCTCCACGGTGTAGGCACCACCGAAGATCGAGTGGGTGGCCTTACCGCCTTCTGCGACCGCGATGACGTCGGTCAGCACACCCGACCCGATGCGGGCCGCGAGCCGGCCGGCGATCTCCTTGCCGTCCGCGGAGGCGGCCAGCAGGACACCGGCGGGGCTGTTCTCTTCGGCCAGCGCAGCGAGCACGTCGACCTGCGGGGTGACGAGATAGTTCTCCGCGTCCTCAGACTCGGCGACGTAGATCTTCGCCGCCCCGGCGGTCTTGAGGCCGTCGATCAGCGGCTCGGCGGTGCCCGGCTTGCCCACCACGACGGCGGAGGGTTCGCCCAGGGCCCGAGCGGCGGTGATCAACTCGCGGGTGACCTTCTTGAGTGCGCCATCGGCGTGCTCGACGAGCACGAGTACTTCAGCCATACGTTTGTCTCTCGTTTCTCGAGTACGTGAGGAATGATCTGCTAGATGATTTTTTGAGCGACCAGGTACTCGGCGATCTTGCTGCCGCCTTCGCCTTCGTCGATGACCTTCTCGCCGGCAGTCTTCGGCGGCTTCGGCGTCGAGGACAGCACCTTGGAGCCGGCGTTCGCCACGCCGACCTCGTCGGACTCGACACCGATGTCGGCCAGCGTCAGGGTCGTGACCTCCTTCTTCTTGGCGGCCATGATGCCCTTGAAGGACGGGAAGCGCGGCTCGTTGATCTTCTCGTTCACGCTGATCACCGCGGGCAGCGAGGCCTCGAGGGTGAACACACCGTCGTCGGTCTCGCGCTCACCGGTGACCTTGCCGTCGGCGACGGTGACCTTGCGCATGTAGGTCAGTTGCGGCAGGCCCAGGTACTCGGCGATGATCGCCGGAACGGCGCCGCCCGCACCGTCGGTCGCCTCGTTGCCGGCGATGACCAGCTCGGTGCCCTCGATGGTGCCCAGCGCGCGGGCCAGCGCCCACCCGGTCTGCACCATGTCCGAACCGTGCATGCCCTCGTCGACCAGGTGCACGGCCTTGTCGGCACCCATGGACAGCGCCTTGCGGATCGCCTCGGTCGCCCGCTCCGGGCCGGCGGTCAGCACGGTGACGGTGCCCTCGACCCCGTTGGCGGCTTCCTTCTCCTTGATGAGGAGCGCCTCTTCGACGGCACGCTCGTTGATCTCGTCGAGCACGGCGTCAGCGGCTTCCCGGTCCAACGTCCAGTCGCTCTCGGAGAGCTTGCGCTCGGACCAGGTGTCAGGGACCTGTTTGATCAGGACCACGATGTTCGTCATGAGATGGATCGTCCTCCTCGATGAGGCCGGCCGGGGGTCGGCCCGTTACCACGTTTTGTGAAACTGGCACCATGTTACCCGTCAGTAACTAAAGGTGGTTTGCAGGAACACCATAGCTGGTCGAAGTTCACGCGCCCGCCTCCCCTACCATCGTGAATCGTTCACGAACCGGCCACGACCGCATCGCCTGGGTTAGCCTGCCTGCGATGAGCGCATTCGTTACCGGGCCCTGTGGGGGCGGCGACGGGACCCTCGCCCTCACCGGCGAGCGGACGATCCCCGGCCTGGCGGAGGAGAACTACTGGTTCCGCCGCCACGAGATCGTCTACGCCCGCCTCGCGGACCGGTGCGCCGACCGGGACGTGCTCGAAGCTGGATGCGGTGAAGGCTACGGGGCAGATCTGATCGCCGGGGTCGCACGACGGGTGATCGCGCTGGACTACGACGAGGCGACCGTCGCGCATGTGCGTGCCCGCTACCCGCGCGTGGAAATCCACCACGGCAACCTCGCAGCCCTGCCGCTGGCCGACGCATCGGTCGACGTGGTGGTGAATTTCCAGGTCATCGAACATTTGTGGGATCAGCCACAGTTCGTCGGCGAATGTCTGCGGGTGCTGCGGCCCGGCGGGGTGCTGCTGATGTCGACCCCGAACCGGATCACCTTCTCCCCCGGGCGGGACACCCCGGTCAACCCGTTCCACACGCGCGAACTCAACGCGGCCGAGCTGAACGAACTGCTCACCACGGCCGGGTTCGAGACGGAAGCGATGCTCGGCCTCTACCACGGACCATCCCTGCGTGAACTGGACTCCCGGCACGGCGGGTCGATCATCGACGCGCAGATCGCCCGCGCGGTCGCCGATGCGCCGTGGCCGCAGGACCTCCTCGACGACGTGGCCGCGGTGCGCATCGACGACTTCGAGCTGACCTCCGGAGAAGCCATCGACGACAGCCTTGACCTGGTAGCGATCGCGGTGCGACCGTGAGCGACGACGCTCGGGTACCGGGGCTGTTCACGCTCGTCCTGCACACGCATCTGCCGTGGCTGGCACACCACGGTCGCTGGCCGGTCGGCGAGGAGTGGCTCTACCAGTCGTGGTCGGCGTCGTATCTGCCGCTGATGCGTGTGCTGCGCAGGCTGGCCGGCGAGGGCCGCGACCATCTGCTCACCCTCGGGATGACGCCGGTGGTGACCGCTCAGCTCGACGACCCCTACTGCCTGACCGGGATGCACAGCTGGCTGGCGAACTGGCAGCTGCGGGCACTGGAGGCCGCGACCCTGCGCGCCTCGTCCGACACCACACCGGCATGCGCACCGGAAGCGTTGCGCGCCTTCGGTGTTCGCGATCAGGGTGAGGCGGAGCTGGCGCTCGAGGAGTTCGCCACACTGTGGCGCCACGGCGGTAGCCCGCTGCTGCGTGAGCTCGTCGACGCCGGCACCGTCGAACTGCTGGGCGGGCCGCTGGCGCATCCGTTCCAGCCGTTGCTCAACCCACGACTGCGGGAGTTCGCGCTGCGCGAAGGGCTCGCCGACGCCGCGCAGCGCTTCGCGCACACCCCGCGCGGGATCTGGGCCCCGGAGTGTGCGTACGCCCCGGGTATGGAGGCCGACTACACCGCGGCGGGCGTCGGCCACTTCATGGTCGACGGCCCGTCGCTGCGCGGCGACACCGCGCTCGGCCGCCCGGTCGGCAACTCCGGCGTCGTCGTGTTCGGCCGCGACCTTCCGGTCAGCTACCGTGTGTGGTCGCCCAAGTCCGGCTATCCCGGCCATGCCGCCTACCGCGACTTCCACACCTACGACCACGTCACCGGGCTGAAGCCGGCGCGAGTCACCGGTCGCACCGTGCCGTCGTCGGGTAAAGCCCCGTATGAACCGGACCGCGCCGACGCCGCCATCGACGCCCACGTCGCCGACTTCGTTCAGGTGGTTCGGCGGCGGCTGACCGACGAGAGCGAGCGGATCGGCCGGCCGGCGCACGTGGTCGCCGCCTTCGACACCGAACTGTTCGGCCATTGGTGGCACGAGGGCCCGGAGTGGCTGGCCCGCGCGTTGCGGGCGCTACCCGAAGCCGGCGTGCGGGTCGGCACGCTGAGCTGTGCCGTGGACGGCGGATTCGTCGGCGCCCCAGTGGATCTGCCGCCCAGTTCGTGGGGGTCGGGTAAGGACTGGCAGGTGTGGGCCGGTGACCAGGTGACCGATTTCGTCCAACTCAACGCCGAGGTCGTCGACACCGCGCTGAGCACCGTCGACAAGGCACTCACCCAGCGCGCTTCGGTGGGCAGCCCGACATCCCGCGACACCGTCGCCGACCAGATCCTGCGCGAGACCCTGCTGACCGTCTCGAGCGACTGGCCGTTCATGGTGAGCAAGGACTCCGCGGCCGACTACGCCCGCTACCGCGCCCACCTGCACGCCCACGCGACGCGCGAGATCGCCGACGCGCTCGCGGCCGGCCGCCGGGAGCAGGCCCAGCGCCTCGCCGACGGCTGGAACCACGCCGACGGACTGTTCGGCGCCCTCGACGCCCGCCGGCTCCCGCGATGAAAGCCGTTGCGTGAGAATCCTTCTGGTGTCCTGGGAATACCCTCCGGTGGTCATCGGGGGACTCGGAAGGCATGTGCACCACCTCGCGACCGCGCTGGCCGCGGCCGGACACGAGGTCGTCGCGCTCAACCCTCGACCGGCCGACACCGACCCCAGCACCCACCCCACCACCGACGAGATCAGCGAGGGCGTCCGGGTGGTCGCCGCCGCCCACGACCCGCACGAGTTCGCGTTCGGCCCGGACATGATGGCCTGGACACTGGCCATGGGGCACGCGATGATCCGGGCCGGTCTGGCGATCAAGGACCACAGCAGGCCGTGGCGCCCCGACGTGGTGCACGCCCACGACTGGCTGGTCGCCCATCCGGCGATCGCGCTGGCCGAATTCTTCGACGTGCCACTGGTTTCCACCATGCACGCCACGGAGGCGGGCAGGCACTCCGGTTGGGTGGCCGGCCCCATAAGCCGCCAGGTGCACGCGGTCGAGTCGTGGCTGGCGCGCGAATCCGATTCGCTGATCACCTGTTCGTCGTCGATGCGCGATGAGATCACCGAACTGTTCGGGCCGGGCCTGCCGGAGATCCGGGTGATCCGCAACGGAATCGATGCACAGCGTTGGCCGTTCGCGCAGCGCCGCGCCCTCAGCGGTCCCGCTCAGCTGCTCTACCTCGGCCGTCTCGAATTCGAGAAGGGGGTCCACGACCTGATCGCCGCACTCCCGCGGATCCGGCGCACCCATCCCGGCACAACGCTGACCGTCGCCGGCGACGGCACCCAGCTGGACTGGCTGATCGAACAGACACGCAGACACAAGGTGCGCAAGGCGGTGTCGTTCGCGGGTCGGCTCGACCACGACGGTCTCGTCGACATGCTGCACACCGCGGACGCGGCGGTGCTGCCCAGCCACTACGAACCGTTCGGCATCGTCGCCCTCGAGGCGGCCGCGACGGGAACACCGCTGGTGACCTCCACCGCGGGCGGCCTCGGTGAGGCGGTCATCGACGGAGTGACGGGAGTGTCGTTCCCGCCTCGGGATGTCGCAGGACTCGCTGCTGCGGTCCGCACAGTGCTCGACGACCCGGCCGCAGCCCAGCGGCGCGCGGTCGCGGCACGCGACCGGCTCACCTCCGAATTCGAATGGCACACCATCGCCGAGGAGACCTCACAGGTCTACCTCGCCGCCAAACGCCGTGAGCGCGAACCACATCCACGACTCCCGATCGTCGAGCGCGCGCTGCCCGACCGCTGAGGCCGCCGCGCCGAAGCATGCCTGGGCGCTGCGGACGGATACCGGGTGAGCTGTTATTCGTGCGAAGCCTTCTTGCGCTCGATGTCGGCCAGCGCCGCAGCCAGTTCCGCGCGCTGGACCGCCGACGTCTCCCACGCGAGTTTGCGGTTCTTGACCACCTTGGCGGGCGCGCCCACCGCGATCGAGAAGTCGGGGATCTCACCCTTGACGACGGCGTGGGCGGCGAGCACGCAACCCCGGCCGACGGTGGTGCCGCGCAGGACGGTGACCTTCGCCGCCACCCAGGTGTCCGGGCCGATCCGCACCGGGCTCTTGACGATGCCCTGATCCTTGATCGGCATCTCGATGCTGTCCATCTTGTGGTCGAAATCGCAGACGTAGCACCAGTCGGCCATCAACATGGAGTCACCGAGTTCGATGTCGAGGTAGGTGTTGATGACGTTGTCGCGGCCCAGCACCACCTTGTCGCCGATGCGCAGCGACCCTTCGTGGGCCCGGATCGTGTTCTTGTCACCGATGTGCACCCAGCGCCCGATCTCCAGCTGCGCGAGTTCGGGCGTCGCCTGGACCTCCACGTTCTTGCCGAGGAAAACCATGCCCCGGGTGATCACGTGCGGATTGGTCAGCTTGAACTTCAGCAGCCGCCAGTACCGGACCAGATACCAGGGAGTGTAGGCGCGGTTAGCCAGCACCCAGCGCGCCGAGTCGACCGTCAGAAACCGGGC
>JAXHUG010000068.1:5855-7903 GCA_034189785.1 Actinomycetota bacterium | reverse complement strand
CGGTGGAATCCTTGCCGCCGCTCCACGACACGAAGCCGTCGTGCTCGTCGAGGTGCTCGGCGATGCGGTCGAGCAGGCTCCGGTGTGCTTGTGGGCCTCGCCGGCGTGCGGCGATCGCCCGTAGTGCATGAATATCCAAACCGGCCGGCGTAGTCATCGCGTGTCGGTCAGGGTTACCGAGAAGTCGGGGAACAGCTGGTCGAGGTATTCGCGGACGTATTCCGTGGCGTCGGGCCCATCGAGGATCGACTCCTCGGTCGTGGTGTTGTCCCACCACAGCCACTGGCCAGATCGCTTGAACCCGAACGGGGGTGGCACGTCGGGGCTGACGTGAGTGCGGGCGAAGGTACGCGCAGCCCCGACGACGAACCACCAGTCGGTGCCGCCGAAGGTGATCGCCCCGTCGGCGTCGGCGAGATCAGACATCTTGCGGGGCAGCTTCACTGTGGCCAGGCACTTCGAGATGGAGACCGGTGGCCGAGGCCGCGTCACTGATCGGAAGTGACCATTCTGGCCGGGTTCGTCCGGTCCCGTTTCCGAACGGTTGGGGTGCACGATCCATTCGGCGCGGGTCATCAGCGCTCCCTCAGTTGCAAGACGACGCGTTCGTTGAATCCTCCGGCTCGGGTTGCGTAGGCGACGTGATCAGCGGAGGCCACGTCGAACTGCATACCTCGCGGAAGTAGGTGGGTGGTGTCTTCCACGCTGTCGGAGCGGCCGAGATACATGCCTCGGCTGGTCACCACCTCGAACACCACATGTCGAGCACTGTCGTGTCCGGGTGTCTCGTGCAGGTTGTGCCGAGTCAGCGTGAACTGGTCGAACGCCACCGTCGACCCCGGCTGAAGATTGGCCGGCAGGTCCTCGGGCTTGGCGACGTCGCGGTGGTTGTCCGGCAGCTTGACCGCGACGTAGACCCGATGGGTCCGATCGTTGAGCCGCTCGTAGGACTGGATAGCTCGGTCGACTCGTTGCACCTTGGCGCGATCCGTGTCCGCCAACTGCTGCACATTACCGGCGGCGTGATGCAGCCCCTCGTTGATGCGGCGCCACTCACGGGGATCTTCATCGGTGAGCATGCTCGCGATCGCCGCATGCTGAGACGCCGGCGCCGAGGCCAGCACTTGGTTCTTCACCGTCGAGCGGATCTTGCGCTGCCGGCCACTCAGCGCTTCCCGGAACTCTTCACGGGCTGGCAGCTCGCCGCGCAATCGATCGGAGTCGACGTGGCTAAGGTCTCGCGGTGTGGCGCGATCGCGATCACGCGCAGCCCGCGTCAGCGACGCGTCGTCGTCGCGCAGCTCGTCGGTGATCTGGTTGGCCAGGCGCTGAAACTCCCGCTCGGTCATGGCGTCCTCGGCGACCTCGCGGGCGGCCTTCACATCACGCGCCGAGATCACGCCGCCCTCAGGATCGACGGCGACGGCCTGCTCCCGATTGGGTCTGGCAGTCTTGGCGCCCACGCGGCCTCACACTTTCCAGTAACTGGACGGTCAGACCGCAGTGTATGGGCCGATCGGGACACCTGGTGGGAACGCTATCGGCACGCCCACGGCAGCGCTAAATGGAGGGAGGCGGCTCCGGCAGCTGTCGCCAGCTTCCGAAGCCGCCTCAGGCGAAACCATCGCCCGACCCCTGTGTGCGTTTCGTGCCGATCACGGTAACAACCCCGCCTGACATCAAGTCGTAAGGTGACGCCACGATGCTCACCGATCCCGCCGCCGCGGCGTGGGTAGCCGCCGGCCGGCCCGCCGTAGACGCACCTGCACCGGTCGCCGGACGCTGCGGCCGATGCGGCGAAGACGGGCCCACCGTCACGAGTTCGCGCATCATCTCGGAGAAGTTCACTGGCTTCGACGCCTGGCCGTTCGGATCCCGCCGACTGTGTGTGCCGTGCGCGTGGGCCTACAGCCGTCAACCCACCACCCAGCCACCTCTGCTGATCACGCCGACCGCCGTCGAGGAGTACTCCACCGGCGCCGAGCTGACCGACCTCCTCGCCGGCGGCCCACTGTCGTCGTCGCGGGGGGGAGTGCGGCCGCCCCCCC
>JAXHUG010000068.1:0-5845 GCA_034189785.1 Actinomycetota bacterium | reverse complement strand
AACAGCCGAATGGGGCCACCTCGCCACCGACGGACTGGTCATACCGTGGGACACCGCCGCGGCCGCGCTGCTGACCGATCTGGCCTGGCTGCGCGCCAGCGTCGGCGCGACCTGGCCACAGCTGAGCCTTCCCGCGCCCCCGCACCGGTTGCTCAAGACACTGCCCCGCGACCAGTGGCCCCGCATCCTGGCCGCCTGGCCGGCGCTGCAACGCTGGCGCATCGTCCCGCCCCTATGGGCGGCCGCCCGGATCCTCACCAACCCGCCTGCACCACAGCCCTGACCACCGCAGACGCATCGCCGGCCGTGGCAGAACTTGCCGTTACGCTGCGCTGCATGCCCCAGGACCTCACCCCCACACAGGTGTGGCGAGCCTTGGTCCCCGAGCTTCCCCCCTTCAGCGCCGATCCCACCGTCGTCGACCTCGACGCCGAACGCCGCCCCACCGCGGCGGACACCGCCGAACGGCTGCTGCTGTTGCTGCACTACAGCATCGACTGGGATGCCAGCTGGGTCGCGGAGCCCCGGTTCCGCAAGACCTACTGGGACGAGCAGCTGCCCGGCCGGGTTCGCCGCGCCGCCTACCGCGCCGCCACCCTCGATCGTTGGTGGTCTGATGTATCGGCACAGCTCGGCGCGCCGGCGCCGCGTCAACGCGATCGCCGCCTCGAGTTGGCCACCCTGCTGCGCGAACCGCCCATCCCGGTGATCGCGGTGCTTCGCGACAGCCTGCCCGCGCTTCTCCTACGGGTGCGGATCATCGCCGAAGCCGTTGCCGAACAACGGAAGGCCGAGCGGCGATGAGCTTGATCAGCGCCCACTTCGACATCGACATTCTGGCGCAGTCCTCGATCGTGCACCGAGAGGACTACAGCGCCGTCGGCACCGACAACTTCGCGTTGTTTCGCCGCGAGAAGATCATCACGCCCAACGGGGAAGTGACACAGGTGCCCATCGTCTCGGGCAGCAGCTTCCGCGGCATCCTGCGCCGGATCGGCGAGTCACTGACATCGACCGTGCTCGACTACGAAGACGCCGCGCTACCCGTTCCGGCAGCCCATCTGCTCACCAACGGCGGCCGGCTGGCGAAATCTGCGCGGCCTCTCACCGACGAGGAAGAGCGCCTACTCAAGGCCTTGATACCGCAGATCGCGGTCTTCGGTGGCGCTGCCTCGGGCCGCATCATGTCGGGTCTGCTCACCGTCGGCAAGGTGCTGCCCGAGATAGCCGAACTCGCGCACCTGCTGCCGCGGCCTCCGCGATCGGCCACGCTACCGGCGGTCCTGGGGGTCGCGGAGGAGTCATTCACCCATCTGTCTGATCACCGCACCACGACGTCCTGCTCCCCCAGCGTCGACCTCGACGAAAAGAGCAGTCCCCTGGGGCGATTCGGAGTCGAAACACTGCCGGCGGGCACTCGGCTTCAAACCTGGGTTCGCCTCGACAATGCCACTGCGATGCAAGCCGCGTTCCTTCGCGACGTCCTCGCGGAGTTCGCCGTCCGCGGGCATCTCGGTGGTCGCATCGCCGCCGGCCACGGGCAAGTCGTCGCCACGGTCACCGCGACCGCGCTGCGCGGACACATGCCTGAGGAAGACACTGACTGGTCTGCCGAGTTGGCCGCGTCCCGCCAAGAAGCGATAGCCGCGCTCCACCAGCTCAGCTGACCCGACGACGATCATGCGCGCCCTGCGAATCACCGCCACCACGCCGCACGGAGTCGTGCTTTCCCGTCCGTGGGGTGTAGCACTGGACGGGCTGCTGGCGTCGGTGTTGTGGCATCGGCGCAAGTGGGCCGCCCGCGCCGCTGGCGAAACCTTCACCTACGACCACAGCCAGACCCCAGAGATACTGGACCTCCCCCTTGCTCGCTGCGGCGAACCAGGGCACGACCCGGACTGGCACTGGATGGCCACCTTCGCAGACCTGCGCCCCCGGTCATTCACCGAGCCGGACGTCCGGTGGCGCACCTCGCGCACTGACCGCACCCGCCTGCAACACCTCAGCCCTGCCATTGGCAGCCAGGTGGTGTCCGACAGCGCCGGCCGATACCAGCGGCGCGTGGTCCCGGTCATGGCGCACCCGGCCAGCACGCTGACCTGGCGTGCGGTCGGCGACGCGGATGGGATCCGGGATCTGCTCACCGACCTGCCGTCGATCGGCAAGCACCGCGGCGTCGGCGAGGGTCTCGTCACCCGCTGGGAAGTCCGGGAAACACCGGAGGTTCCGCATTGGGAGGCCGGCCACGAACACGAACCCGGCGTTCTAGGACGCACCACGCCGCCGCGCTGTCTCGATGAGGCCAGCACTGCGGTCGGGCCACCGGGCTCTGCCACCGTACGGCCCCCTTATCTGCACCCCGCCAGCCGCACACCGGCCTATCAGCCGGCCCGCTGACGGCGCGTTCAACCGGCGACAATCACCAGTTGCACACGCCTGCGGACTGAGCCCCGTGTGGCTATTTCCGTTGCCGGCGCTAGTTGATGCGTGACCGTTTCGTCGCGTACTGCCATTGCGGCATCTGCCACGGCTGCTGGTCGCCCGGGCCTTCGGGACGCGGCTCAGCAGAGGCCAGGTGGTCGACGTCGGCGCCTCCGACGGCGCCTTCTGCCGCCGGCGCCTTCGGCTCGGGGGGGCAGCGGCGCGGGCGTCCTCATGGGCCCAAGCGGTTCCGGGATGGGCTGCGCGATGCTGCTCATGTCCCGAGGCGGCACCGGCACATCCTCCGCTGGGAGTGCCGGCAACGGCGCAGCGTCGGATGAAGTTGGAGCTGCGGCAGCCGCAGCGGCGGGCTGGAACAAGGCACTGCCGGCCAGCGCCGCTTCGGTGGTGCGCCGGATCTTGCGCTGCGTCGCCAACCGCCTAATCAGTGCCACCGCTTGAGGCTATCGACCCCCGCCCGGATTCGAGCGGTGTTGACACCCATGGACTCCGCAGCGATGGACTACCGCCCCTCGACAGCCGGCACCGTCGTCCACAGCGCGGCGAGGTCCACAGCGGGTGCGTCCGCCATCCAGACCTGCGTGCGTCCCGTAGCCAGCAGATGCGCGGCTGGGTGCACCCGCCACCCTTGCTGTCGAACCATGACGGCGTGGGCCAGGACCTGTGCGTGAAAGCGCGTGGGCACTACAAGGTTGTCGATAGTTGCACCGCGGCGGTGAACCTCGCCGAGCGCCCGCCGCGTCGCTTTGGTGACGGCGACCTGATGCCACGGTCGCCCGTGGACGGCGATGATGACCACGGTGTGTTGATTCAGCCACCCCTGTTCGCGCCATGCCGGCAGGATCGCCTGCTCGTCGCCGATCGAGGCGAGGGCGTTGAGGGCATGCTGGTGCTGCTGCTCGTTGCGCCGCTCGACCTCGCTGGGGCCGCGCTGCAGTTGCACTAGCCGGTGCTTGGGAATCGGTAGTCGCCGCATCCCCGGCTTCGGTGGAGACAGCCACCGCCGCACCGTGGAGGGCGAGACGCCGGCGTAGAACGCGACCGCGGCGACGTCGACGCCTCCTCGTGGCGTCGGCCCGTAGCAGTCCAGCAGCATGGTGATGAGGCGCTTACGGGTCCAGCGTGGCCCCCGCGTAGGCCGGATCACTCTGTCTGAGTCGGTCATTCGGGCGTTCCGATGCCGAAGTCGTCGATGGTCACGAAGTCCCACTGGTCGACGTACTTGTCGTCGAAGAAGTCCCTCATCCAGTCGCGCAACCCGCTGTCGCCACCGTCTTCGTAGGCACGCAGCATCGCCTCGATTTCGCTGGGGCTAATGTCTGTGGCCACGCGCCGGTCTCGCGAGTACTCCTTCTCGTAGCCGCCGACCCCTTGTATACCCGCCACCCAGATCTTGCTGCCGCCGCGCAGCGCTTGGCTGCCCTGGGCGCTGCTGCGAAAGTCTGCGGTAGCACCGCGCCGGCCACGCTTGGTGCTGGTCACCCGTCGTGCGGCCTGGCGTATCGCCGCCAGACGGCCTGACGAGGGCTGCTGCGTGCCGGCTGCCCAGCGGCGCACGGTTCCCGGCGAGACGCCCAATGATTGCGCCGCGGCCCGAGCGTTGACCGCGCCGCCGCGCGGGCCGCGGCCGAACACTGCCTGCAGCATGCCGCGCATACTGGTGCCCTCGGCGGAATCGGCTTCGCGCCGGCCGGAGATTCGCCGGAGAAACGTGTTGCTCTGCGCGGCTTCGGCTTGCCGGATCGCTTGGCGCACTTCTGTTTTAGATACTCCGAGTCCGCGTGCGGCGCGATCAACGTTGACGGTGCCGTTTGCGACCGATCCATAGCCGGCAAGGTCATTGGTGTCGAGCCTGCTTCGCCGCCGTGAGTTGCGCGCCATCAGTGGCTCCTGTCGTCTTTGTCGAGCACCTGGCACCGCCACTGCCCAACCGGCGTCAGTTCTCGCTTGCCGCGATAATCACGTCCGTTGAGGAAGTCGAGATGGTCAGCGAGTAGTGCCGATCCTTCGGGCTTGTACTGGCCGAAGCCGCGGCCGAATGAGTCAGGTCCGCCAGGCCAGGCCGTCACGGGGTCTGGGTCGTCGGAGGCGTACAGCACGGTGTCGGTAGCCACGGCCAGCGGCCATTGATCGGTGCGCTCGCCGATCTGCTGCAGCCGGTAGACGATGTTGGCCTTGGCTTTGGCCAGCACATGCAGTCGCCGCTCGGGGCTATACCCGGTCTTGCCCTTGAGGTGTTCGTCGGAGCCGATGATGCCGATACCGTGAGTGCGAATGATCTTGGCCTGGTCGCGTGCCGCCTGAGCGTCGAGATCGTCGGTATCGAGGACGCCACTTGCGTCGCGGAATCGCTCGTACCATCCGAGCAGAACCCGGCCGTGTTGCGGCCAAGTCCACGCTTCGAGGATCGCTGGGTTGTAACCGAGCGCGATGGCGCGCTCCAAGGTCGGTGTCGTGACCCATTTGGGTCCGGTGAATTGAATACCCCTGGGGTTGAGCACATATGGCATGCGCCAGTCGGAGGCCTCAGGGATTTCAGCTAGCCAGTAGCCGGGCGTCTTGGCGTCGAACTGCGTGCCTTCGGGATGGTGGACTGGATCACCGATGGGCAGTTCGAGACCGGCGATGCCTGCGACATAGGACCCGCCCCGGTCGTAGGCGTGCAGATAACGACGCTGGCTTTCCTCGGCAGTCGGCGGTCGTGACCAGTCGAAATCGGATTCGACGTCGCCGATGCCAAATGGTGGGCTGGTCGTCGAGGGCGTGAACACGACCTCTTTCCACTCCTGGGGCGACCACTTCTTGGTGCGGGTCTGCAGCATCAAGTCCACGGCAGTCACGCCGGCGTTGATCTTCCAGGGGAAGTGCAGTGCATCTGCGAGGAGTTGCAGGCGCCGCGCGATCTGCGCTGGAGTGGGGTCGTCAGACAAGATGGGCATCTCTTCGTGCCCGGCGCCCATTCCGGGGATCAGGGCGACCATGACGCCGCGCTTGTCGTCGCGGTACACCCGTGTCCATGTGCCGAGGCGTTGGGTGGTGGGATCCTCGGCTGCCCCGCCCAAGCTCCAGCCGTCCTTGACCGCCAGGACCACGAAGTCGATGCCCTCGGTGAGCTGGCGCAGCGACTTGGCCCGGTCGCGCCGGCTGATGGCCTCTACGTCGATGCCGAACGCTGCGCAGGCGTCGGCGGTGACCCAAATCTGGGCGGCTTCTGTGTATTTCGGGGTGAGCTGGTATCCGATGCGGTGGGTGTAGGCCAGTTCGGCGACTTGCCCGACGTGCAGGATCGGCTCGTCGAGTTCGATGTGCGTGCCGTCGGGAAGCCAGAGACCGTCGGTGTGAAGGACAGCGGCCGGTGCGCCGCCGATGGCGGCGTGTGGGCGGGTTGCCGAGGTCCGTGGTT
>JAXHUG010000067.1:0-24217 GCA_034189785.1 Actinomycetota bacterium | reverse complement strand
AGAAACAACTTCTGGCAAAAAACAACCACACCCCTAAACGGGAAAAAGAGGCACGGCCAAAACAAAAAACAACAAACAAAAACCACCAAACACACTATTGAGTTCTCAAACAACACACCCGCTGTGCAGGCAACCCCCATACTGTACTGCATTGTTCCGGGGAAGTCAACCAGGTTCCTCCCAGGCCTTTCGGCCGGGGGCCTTCGGTATGTCCGCTAGCTTACGCACAGGTTGCACCGGGGCCAAAATCGCCTGGTCAGAGGTGCGACAACCACGAATGCAGCGGTGTCAGCCCGTCGGCGACGGCGCGACGCGTTCGATCTCGGCGCCTAGACTTTTCAGGTTCTCCACGAAGAGCGGGTAGCCGCGGTCGATGTGGAACACGTCGTGCACCTCGGTGTCGCCGTCGGCGACCAGACCGGCGAGCACCAGGCCGGCGCCGGCCCGGATGTCCGATGACCACACCGGGGCACTCGACAACTGCTGGATCCCGCGCACGACCGCGTGATGTCCGTCCGTGCGGGCATCGGCGCCGAGCCGGATCATCTCCTCGACGAAGCGGAACCGGGCCTCGAAGACGTTCTCCGTGATCATCGACGTGCCATCGGCGATCGCTGCGAGCCCGATCGCCATCGGTTGCAGATCGGTCGGGAATCCGGGAAACGGCAGGGTCGCGACGTTGACCGCCTTCGGCCGTTCGTACTGCACCACCCGGAACCCGTTGTCGTCCTGGGTGACGGTCGCCCCTGCGTCGTGCAGTTTGTGCAGGACCAACTGCAGATGTTGCGGGTCGACGCCGGTCACCGAGATGTCCCCCCGGGTCATCGCCGCGGCGATCCCCCACGTCGCGGCGACGATCCGGTCCCCGATCACCCGGTGTTCGGTCGGATAGAGCCGGTCCACGCCGGTGATCGTCAACGTCGCCGATCCGGCGCCCGCGACCTGGGCACCCATCTGGTTGAGCATCGCGCACAGGTCGACGACGTCCGGTTCCCTGGCGGCGTTGTGGATCGTCGTCACCCCCTTTGCCAGCACCGCGGCCATCAGGATGTTCTCAGTCGCCCCGACCGAGGGGAACTCCAGTTGGATCTCCGCTCCGTGCAGTTCGTCGGCCTCGGCGACCACGCAGCCGTGTTCGATGTTGCAGTGCGCACCAAGCTGGCGGAGACCGGCCTGATGCATGTCCAGCGGACGCGACCCGATCGCATCGCCGCCGGGCAACGCCACCCGGGCCCGCTTGCACCGCCCGACCAACGGGCCGAGCACACACACCGAGGCCCGGAACTGGCGCACCGCGGCGAAGTCGGCGTCGTACTTCGGTTCGTCCGGCGAGGTGATGCGTACGACGTCACCGTCGAGCTCCACCGTGGCACCCAGGCCCCTGAGCACCTCGGCCATCAGTGGGACGTCGAGAATGTCGGGGCAGTTCGTGATCGTGCTCGTCCCCTCGGCCAGCAGCGATGCCGCCATCAGCTTCAGCACGCTGTTCTTCGCTCCGCCCACCGCGACTTCGCCCGATAACCGGTTACCGCCGGTCACCACGAATCGCTCGCTCACGCCGGTCAGTGTAAACAGCGGCTCCGGCCATGTCAGTTTCCGGAAGACCTCCGTGCCGCGGTGCCTAGTACGGTTTGTCCCATGGGAGTGCACCTGACCCGCATCTACACCCGCACCGGTGACGACGGGACCACGGGACTCAGCGACTTCAACCGCGTGAGCAAGAATGACCTGCGCCTGATCGCCTACGCCGACTGCGACGAGACGAACGCCGCGATCGGCGTAGCGGTCGCGCTCGGCGATCCGCCTGAGCGAATCGCGGCCGTACTGCGCCAGGTCCAGAATCACCTCTTCGACGCGGGCGCGGATCTGTCCACCCCGGTCGCGGAAAACCCCGAGTACCCGCCGCTGCGGATCACGCAGCCCTACATCGACCGGCTCGAGTCCTGGTGCGACGAGTTCAACGAGCCGCTGCCCGCGCTGACCTCGTTCGTCCTGCCGGGCGGGACACCGTTGTCGGCGCAGTTGCACGTCGCGCGCACAGTGGCCCGGCGCGCCGAGCGGTCGGCGTGGGAGGCGGTGGCCGCGCACGGCGACACCATGAGCGTGCTGCCGGCGAAGTACCTCAACCGGCTGTCGGATCTGCTGTTCATCCTGTCGCGCGCGGCCAACCCCGACGGGGACGTGCTCTGGAAACCGGGCGGATGAGCGCTTGCGCGAAGACCATCGGGCGGATGAGCGCTTGCGCGAAGACCATCGGGCGGATGAGCGCTTGCGCGAAGACCATCGGGCGCGCGGACGCACGGATCAGTAGCTGCGGCGCCGGGCACGTGGCGACGGCCGCGATTCGAGCCACGACAGGAATGCGGTGAGCGCACCCCGATCGAGCGCGATCTCGTAACCGCGCCGGCGCTCGGGGCTGGTGTCGCGTAATTCGAGTACGACGATCTCCTGGGTCATGATGTCGAACTCGTCGCCGCGTGGACTGCGCCGGGACACGATTTCCAGACCCCGCCGGCTCAGCCGGCGATCGGGCCACCAACGCAGGCTGGAGAGTCGGTAGAAGCCGGCTTCGCCTCCGCGGTACCGCACCACCCCGTGCCGCCAGCCGTGACCGCCGACAGCGGGCACGTCACGCAGGATCGCCGCAGTACCACCGACCTGGCGCAGTTTCCACAGGCGGTAGGTCAGCGCGACGACGACAAGCAGCAGCACGCCGATGAGCGCGACCATGCTCCACATGGACGCGCTCATCGGTACCGCTAGTCGATCTGGCCCAGCGCGCGCAGTCGCGCGCGGCCCCGGGCGGCCGTCGCCGGGTCGTCGGACTCAGAGTCGCGACGTGCCTCGTCGGGATTGATCTCCGACTCCAACTCCGCGGTCTCGGCGAGGATGATCACACCCGATTCGGTCACGGACATGAATCCACCGCCGACCGCCACCCGCAGGTCTTCCTCACCCTCGCGTTCGAGGCGCACCATCGCGTCGTCGACGAGCTGAGCCACCAGCGGGATGTGCCGCGGCAGAATGCCGATCTCACCGGAGGTGGTGCGGGTGAAGACGAACGTCGCCTTTCCCGACCAGATCTCCCGCTCGACGGCGACGATGTCTACGTCAAGGTCGGCCATCGTTAGGCGTCCTTGTCTGCGTCGTCACCCTTGTCGTCACCGTTCGAGTCGCTCTTCGTGTCGTCGCTGCCGAGCGGGGCGCCATCGCTGCCGCCGCCGTCCATCTTGGCGCCGAGGCTCTCGGCCTTGCGCTGCAGATCCTCGAGGCCACCGATGAGGAAGAACGCCTGCTCGGGCAGGTGGTCGAAATCGCCCTTGCTCAGCCTGTCGAACGCCTCGATGGTCTCCTTCAACGGAACGGTCGAACCGGGCTGACCGGTGAACTGCTCGGCCGCCATCATGTTCTGGCTCAGGAATCGCTCGATGCGGCGCGCACGCTGCACGAGCTGCTTGTCCTCCTCCGCGAGCTCGTCGATACCGAGGATCGCGATGATGTCCTGGAGGTCCTTGTAGCGCTGCAGGATCCGGATGACTTCCTGAGCGACGCGGTAGTGCTCGTCACCGACAACCGACGGGTCGAGGATGGTCGAGCTCGAGGCCAGCGGATCCACCGCCGGGAAGATTCCCTTGGAGAATACCGAACGGCTCAGTTCCGTCGTCGCGTCGAGGTGCGCGAAGGTGGTGGCCGGGGCCGGGTCGGTGTAGTCGTCGGCGGGCACGTACACGGCCTGCATCGAGGTGATGGAGCGACCACGGGTCGATGTGATGCGTTCCTGGAGTTCACCCATCTCGTCAGCCAGGGTCGGCTGGTAGCCCACCGCCGACGGCATACGGCCGAGCAGCGTGGAGACCTCCGAACCGGCCTGGGTGAACCGGAAGATGTTGTCGATGAACAGCAGCACGTCCTGCTGCTTCTCGTCGCGGAAGTACTCCGCCATCGTCAGCGCCGACAGGGCGACGCGCATACGCGTGCCGGGCGGCTCGTCCATCTGGCCGAACACCAGGGCGGTGTCCTTGAGCACGTTCGCGTCGGCGAGCTCGACCCACAGGTCGTTGCCTTCACGGGTGCGCTCGCCCACGCCGGCGAACACCGAGGTGCCGCCGAAGTTGCGGGCGATGCGGTTGATCATCTCCTGGATGAGCACGGTCTTGCCCACACCGGCGCCACCGAACAGGGCGATCTTGCCGCCACGGACGTAGGGGGTGAGCAGGTCGACGACCTTGAGGCCGGTCTCGAGCATCTCGGTGCGCGGCTCGAGCTCGTCGAAGGCCGGCGGCTTGCGGTGGATGGACCACTTCTCGAAGTCCTTGCCGTAGCCGGGGTCGTCGAGGCAGGCGCCCAGTGCGTTGAACACGTGGCCCTTCACACCCTCGCCGACGGGAACCGAGATCGAGGCACCGGTGTCGGTGACGTCGACGCCGCGGACCAGGCCATCGGTCGGCTGCATCGAGATGCAGCGCACCAGGCTGTCACCGAGGTGCTGGGCCACCTCGAGGGTCAGCGTCTTGGCGAGGTCCTTGTAGGAGATCTCCGCGTGCAGGGCGTTGAACAGCTCCGGCACGGACCCGCGCGGGAACTCGACGTCGACGACAGGCCCGGTGACCCGCACGACGCGGCCGACGTTGTCGGTGCCGGTCTTCTCTTTTTGTTCGGTGGCAGCAGTCATTCTCTTATTCGCTTCCTGGCTCTATCGCTGGGCTTCAGGCCGGTTACTTCTTGGCGGCGACCGCGAGCGCGTTCGCGCCACCGACGATTTCGCTGATTTCCTGGGTGATCTGGGACTGCCGCTCGCGGTTTGCCATCAGCGTCAGATCCTTGATCAGGTCGTCGGCGTTGTCAGATGCCGACTTCATCGCGCGCCGGCGCGAAGCCGACTCCGACGCCGCCGCCTCGAGCATCGCGGCGAAGATGCGCGTCGACACGTACCGCGGCAGCAGGGCGTCGAACAGCGTCTCGGCACTCGGTTCGAAGGAGAACAGGGTGTGCGGTTCGTTCGGGTCTTCCTCGCTGTACTCCACCACCATCGGCGCGATCCGGCGGGCGATCGCGGACTGCGACAGCATCGACCGGAACTCGGTGAAGACGATGTGCAGTTCGTCGAGACCGAGAACCCCGTCCGCCCCGGCGCCATCGCCCTCGTCGTCGACGCCGGCCATGAACGCCTTGACCAGGGTCTCGCCGATCTCCTGCGCGTGCTCGTATTTGGGCCGCTCGGAGAAGCCACTCCACGATTCGGTCACGTCCCAGTTACGGAAGCTGTAGTAGGACAGCGCCTTTCGGCCGACCACGTACAGGACGGGTTCCTTGCCCTCTTCACGCAGGAGCGAGAACAGCTCTTCGGACCGGCGGAACACATTGGCGTTGTACGCACCGGCCAACCCGCGGTCCGAGGACACGACCAGCACCCCGGCCCGCCGCGGATTCTCGCGCTGCACGAGCAGCGGATGGTCCAGGGCGCTGGCGCTGGCGAGCTCGGTCAGCATGTTGGTGATCTCACGGTCATAGGGCCGAGCCGCCTCGACTCGGGCCTGCGCCTTGGCGATGCGCGACGTCGCGATCATCTCCTGGGCCTTGGTGATCTTCTTGATCGACCCGGCGGAGCGGATGCGGCCGCGCAGTTCGCGCAGTGTGGCAGCCATGGGTTATGAGCGCCTTACTTCTTCTTCGGGGCTGGCTTGCGGACCTTCACCGATTCCTTCTCGACGTCGCCCTCGGACATGGCCTCGACATTCTCGTCCGGAATCACGGACTCACCGGAGGTGGTCTCGAAGCCCTTCTTGAACTCGTTCACCACATCCGTCAACGTGTCCTCGAGTTCCTCGGAGAGCTTCTTGCTCTCGCGGATCTCGGTGAAGATCTCCTCCTTCGACGAACGCACGTGCTCGAGCAGCTCCCGCTCGAAACGCTGCACGTCCTCGACCGGCACCGTGTCGAGGTGGCCCCTGGTGCCGAGGAAGATCGCGACGACCTGCTCCTCGACGGGCATCGGGCTGTTCTGCGGCTGCTTGAGCAGCTCGACCAGCCGGGCACCGCGATCCAGCTGCGCCTTCGAGGTCGCGTCCAGGTCGGAGGCGAACGCCGCGAACGACTCCAGCTCGCGGTACTGCGACAGATCCAAGCGGAGACTTCCCGCCACGTCTTTCATCGCCTTGATCTGCGCGGCGCCACCGACTCGGGACACCGAGACGCCGACGTTGATGGCTGGGCGCACACCCTGGTTGAACAGATCGGTCTCCAGGAAGCACTGACCGTCGGTGATCGAGATGACGTTGGTCGGGATGTAGGCCGAGATGTCGTTGGCCTTGGTCTCGATGAGCGGCAATCCGGTCATCGAACCGCCGCCGAGTTCGTCGGAGAGTTTCGCGCAACGTTCCAGCAGGCGCGAGTGCAGGTAGAACACGTCGCCGGGGAAGGCTTCGCGGCCCGGCGGGCGGCGCAGCAGCAGGGAGATCGCGCGATAGGCCTCGGCGTGCTTGGTGAGGTCGTCGAACACGATCAGGACGTGCTTGCCGTCGTACATCCAGTGCTGGGCGATCGCCGAACCGGTATAGGGCGCAAGCCATTTGAAACCGGCCGAATCCGATGCGGGCGCCGCGACGATGGTGGTGTAGTCCATCGCGCCGCCCTCTTCGAGGGTGCGGCGTACGCTGGCGATCGTGGTGCCCTTCTGGCCGATCGCGACATACACGCAACGCACCTGCTGATTCGGGTCCCCCGTCTCCCAGTTCTGTCGCTGGTTGAGGATCGTGTCGACGCAGACCGCGGTCTTGCCCGTCTTACGGTCACCGATGATCAGCTGGCGCTGACCGCGGCCGATCGGGGTCTGCGAGTCGATCGCCTTGATACCGGTCTGCAGCGGCTCGCTCACGCCCTGGCGCTGCACCACTGAGGGCGCCTGCAGCTCGAGGGCACGACGATCCGAGGTCTCGATCTCTCCGCGGCCGTCGATCGGCTGACCGAGCGGGTTGACCACGCGGCCGAGGTAGCCGTCACCCACGGGCACGGACAGCACCTCGCCGGTGCGCTTGACCTGCTGGCCCTCTTCGATCTTCTCGAAGTCACCGAGGATGACCGCACCGATGCTGTGCTCGTCGAGGTTGAGCGCGACACCCAGGACACCGCCGGGGAACTCGAGCAGCTCCTGCGTCATCACCGAGGGCAGGCCCTCGACGTGCGCGATACCGTCACCGGCGTCGATGACGGCGCCGATCTCTTCCCGCTCGGTGTCAGTGGCGAAGTTGGCGACGTAGTCCTCGATCGCCTCTTGGATGTCAGCAGCCGAGATAGTCAACTCTGCCATGGGTTCGTCTTCCTGCCTTTGTGTTGAGTCTGGTCGGGTTCGGAGTTAGTCGGGCAGCTGGGTTTCAGCCGAAGCCAGCCGCGAAGCCAGTGACCCGTCGATCACCTCGTCGCCCACGGCGATGGTGAGGCCGCCGAGCATGTCGGGATCGATGTGCAGCTGCAGGGATGCCGGGCGACCGTAGATCCGGCCGAGCACCTCGGCGAGCCGGATGCGCTGTGCATCGCTGAGCTCCGCGGCGGCGTTGACGTGCGCCACGACCTCGCCGCGCCGCGCCACCGCGAGCTCGGCCAGTTCGCGAACCGCCTCGTCGGCGCGTTCGCCGCGCAGGAGCTCGACCGTCTGGGACAGCAGCGCCCTGGTGGTCTCGCCGGCCTGATTCCCGAGCAGCCGGTCCAGCAGTCCGATCCGGCCGTCGACGGGGGTGGTGCAGTCGCTGAGCAACGCGCTCAGCCGCGACTCGGAGTCCAGAATCCGGCTGAACCGGAACAACTGGTCCTCGACCTCGCTGGTCTCGCCGTTGCGCTCCGCACGCACCAGCAGTGCCAGCCGGGCCGTGTGGCGGACGGCGTAGTCCAGATCGGATTCGTCCGACCACCGTTGGGCCACAGCGGCTTTGACGACCTCGAGCGCGGTGTCGGAGATCTTGCCCGACAGCACCGCTTCCGCGAGGTTCGCCTTACCCTCGCCGTCCTCGGTGGGTTCGGCGAAGTGCTTGCCAAGCACCTGCTCGGTCTTGAGCAGCTTCGCCACGGCGGCAAGGTCGCCACCGAGTGACGTCAGGCCGTCGGTGTCGAGGTCGGCGGTCAGCTCGTCGAACCGCGAAACCAGCGCCTTGAGTGACTGCCGGCTCGTCGAGCGCATCCAGGAGCCCACGGCGTCGTCGAGCGCGGCGTCCGAGGGCGCCATGGCGTCGAGTTCGTCGAGAAAGCGGTCCACGGTCGCCGACCGGTTGTCGTCGTCGGCGACGTGGTCGCGGACCAGTACCCGGGCCCGGGCCACCGACTCGGTGCCGAGGTGCGCACGGAGTTCGCGGATCAGCTGCTGGCGCAGCAGTTGCACCTGCGCCTGCCCCTGGACCTTGATGCGCTCCACCTCGGCGTCGGCCTGTGCGCGCATCTGCTCGGCGATATTCTCGGCGTCCGACCGGGCCTCTTCGACCACCCGCTCGGCATCGGCCTTGGCCTCTTCGACCGCCTTGGCGTGCTGCTGATCCGCCTGCGCCACCTTGTTGGCCGCGGTCGAGCTCTCCTCGAGTTGGCGGCGCACCGTCTCCTGCTGCGCGGTCATCATGCGCCGCACCGGCGGCACCACGAAACGCACGAGCAGGAACACGATGACCGCGAACCCGATGAGTTGCCCGATGAATGTCGACATGCGCTACCGTCCCTGGCTTGTCGCGACGGCGCTGGAGATGTCGACCCCGAGAACGCGGCTGGCCAGGGTGGCCGATAACGTCTCGATCGACGACTGCAGTTCGGCCGCGGTCTGCTGGCCCTGACGGGACAGCTCTTCGTTGGTCTTCTGCAGAGTGGCCGCCGACTCCGCGCTGGCGCGGGTTCGCATGTCCTCGAGGATCCTGCGACCCTCGCCGCGGGCCTCGTCCCGGATGCCCGAGGCCTCACGACGCGCCTTGGCCATCACCTGCTGGGAGTCGCCCTGTGCGGCGGCGAACAGTTCGGCCGCCTTGCGGTTGTCCTCAACCGTCTTGGTGACCATTGCTTCGCGCTCTTGCAGCACCTTGCTGATCGGGGGCACCACCCACTTGGCGATGACGCCCAACACGATCAGGAAGATGAGCAGCACGAAGAAGAAGGTGCCGTTGGGGACGAGGAAGTTACCGCCCCCGCCTTCTTCCGCGGCCAAGATGGTCGTGCTCAGGTCACCCATGACTGAAGGTTCCAAACTGACTAAGCGACCGGGGTTGCGAAGACGAACAGCGCCATGAACGCCAGGTTGATGAAGTACGCGGCCTCCACCAGACCGACCGTGATGAAGAACGGCGTGAACAGACGACCCTGGGCCTCGGGCTGGCGGGCGATACCGGCGATCAGCGCGTTACCGGCGATACCGTCACCGATGCCCGCACCGATCGCGCCGCCGGCCATGATGAGTCCACCGCCGATGAGCGCGCCGGCAGCGATTGTGGGATCCATTCCTTGTCCTCCTTGATATCTGGTAGTCGCCTACCAGGACGTGGGTCGAGCGTTTGATTCGAGCGGGTCGTGCAGGTAGATGTCCGGTCAGTCGTGGTGCTCGTCGAGCTCCATGGACTGGCTGAAGTACAGAATGGTCAGCAGTGCGAAGATGAACGCCTGGATCGCGCCGACGAAGAGGTCGAAGCTCTTCCAGATCGCGTTGGGCGCCCACATGATCCACGGCGGGAACAATCCGATCAGGGCGACCAGGATGCCGCCGGCGAAGATGTTGCCGAAGAGTCGCAGCGACAGCGAGATCGGCTTGGCCAGTTCCTCGACGAGGTTGATCGGGGCGAGGATCGCGACGTGGCCCATCAGCAGCTTCTTCGGATGGCCGAGCAGGCCACGGCGCCAGAACCCGGCGGCGTGGTAGGCGACGAACACGAACAGTGCCAGCGCCAGCACGAAGTTGATGTCCGAGGCCGCCGGCTTGAGCAGCTCGTGGATGCCCGTCTCGTCGGAGTACTGCACGGGAAGCACCGACAGCCAGTTCGCGATCAGGATGAACACGAACAGCGTGACCGCCAGTGGGAGCACGAAACCGGCCACCCGCATCCCGATCGCGCTCTCGATCTGGTTGCGCATCTGCACCGTCAGCGCTTCCCAGAACAGCTGCACACCGTTGGGCACCGCGGTGGAGGTGACCTTGGCACGCAGGAAGAACGCCAACCCGAGCACGATCGCGGCCGCGATCGCCGTGGACAGGATCGTGTCGGTGTTGACCGTCAGCCCGAACCAGTTGGCCTCCGTGTGGTGGCCGACCTGAATACCGCTCTCGGCGGCGAGGAACGTCTGCGTCATTGCTGTGGAGTCTCTCCTTCGGGTCCCGTTCCCCCAGTGCTCCCCGCGTCCGCGTCAGTGGCCTGGGCTTTGAGTTTTTTGACCACCGGCAGGGTCGTGGAGGACACCAGGATCACCTGGAACAGCGCCATGCCGAACACCACGCCGAGCCCCTGGGGCTTGAAGACGTAAGCGGTGGTCAGACCGATCACGGTCATGATCAGCAGTCGGGTGGCCGAGTTCATGGCCATGGTGCGTTTGAGGGGATGATCCTTCGCGGTGATCGACTCGACCGAACGCTGGATCATGATGGCGTTGACCAGGCCGAGCGCGAGGCCGATCGCGAAGAACAAACCCACCATCGGGACGCCGAGGAGTGCCGCGGCACCCGTCGCGACGGCGGCCAGTGTCACGCAGATGACGAGGAGACGGACAGGCCGGAAGGCAATTGCCGGCAACACCAACGGCGCGTCCTGCGCTGGCGTCGTCACTGCTTCACCTCGATCCGCGGTTGGGGGGAGGACCCGCTCCGATTCCTGTGAGTGACCTGCCGAGCGTATCGGAGGGCTTCGGGCTCGCTGGAATCACCCAAGGGGTACTCCCTCTTGTCGGTCTGAAACGGGCCGGATCGGTATCGAATAGACATCGAGCCGACGGTCCGGTGGCCGGCAACCCGCGAGGTTCGATGCTTGCCCTGGCTGGGTTCTAGCAGCACGGTACCACATGGTAGGCGGCCCTAAACGGGGCCTACTACTTTTCGTCGTACACGCTCTCCGCTGGCGCTTCTCGGCGCCGGACCAGTGGAACGAGGGTCACCACGGCGGCCACCGCGGTCGCCCCGAGCATGGCCATTCCGGTGTGCCGTGGGTCGAAGAATATGGTGCTCGCCGCGCCGAGGGCGACGATGCCGACCCACATGTATATCAGCAGCACCACGCGGCGGTGGGAGTGGCCGATCTCCAGCAACCGGTGGTGCAGATGCATCTTGTCGGGGCTGAACGGGCTGAGCCCGGCGCGGGTGCGCCGGATGATCGCCAGCAGCATGTCCAGCGCCGGGACGAACATGACGGCGACGACCAGCAGGAAGGGCGACAGCAACGCGAACACATCGCGGGCGCCGTACGCCGTCTGCGAGATCGGCCCGGCCGCCGTGGTCGAGGCCGCAGCCAGCATGAGGCCGATCAGCATCGACCCCGAGTCCCCCATGAAGATCCTGGCCTTGTGGAAGTTGTGCGGCAGAAAGCCCAGACAGGCCCCGGCGAGCACCACCGAGATGACCGCCGGCGGGTAGAACAGCACGTCGCCGCCGTGATCGCGCAACAACCCGACGGAGAACAGACAGATGGCCAGCGCCGTGATCAACCCCAGCCCGGCTGCGAGCCCGTCGAGTCCGTCGACGAAGTTCATCGCGTTGACGATCGCCACCGTGAGCGCCAGCGTCAGCAGGATCGAGGCGACCTGGTCGAGCACGATGGTGCCGACGCCGCCGATCGGGATGTACAGCACGCTCCACGCCACCCCCATGGTGACCATCACGCTGGCCGCGGTGAGCTGTCCGGCGAACTTGGTGAGCGCGTCGAGTCCCCACCGGTCGTCGATCAGACCGATCGCCATGATGAGCCCCCCGGCGACCACGACCGCGGGCATACCGGTGGAGTAGACGAAACCGCGGGTGAGCGCGGGCAGTTGGGAGGCCAGCAGCACCGCCGCGGCGACGCCGACGTACATCGCCAGCCCACCCATCCGCGGGGTGGGCTCCACGTGTACGTCACGCTCACGCGGGTAGGCCACCGCACCCAGCCGCGTGGCGAGGACACGGACCCACCCGGTGGCGAAGTAGGTGATGATCGCGGCCGTCAGGCCGACGAGGACGAGCTCGCGCAGCGGCACGCCCGCACCGCGATCGGAGAGCGCAAGGTACTCGACCATCACCGCGAAACGGTACTGCACGCGGCTGTGTCACTGCGTGAGCAGGCTTTCGGTGTTGACCCCCAGGACCTCGGCGACGGCCTCGGCGGTCACGGGCCCAGTGCGCAGGATGCGCGGGTGGGCACCGCTGAGGTCGACGATCGTCGACGCCGCCTGCTGTTCCGACGGGCCCGTGTCGAGATAGACGTCGACCAGGTCCCCGAGCTGCTCGTGGGCGTCGGCCGCCGACACCGCGGCGGGCCGGCCGGAGATATTGGCGCTCGACACGGCCATCGGGCCGACCTCGCGCAACAGCTCAATCGCGACCGGGTGCAGCGGCATCCGCAGCATCACCGTGCCGTGCGCATCACCGAGATCCCAGGGCAGCGAGGGCGCCTGCTGCACCACGAGGCTCAGCGCGCCCGGCCAGAACGCGCGGATCAGTTCCCGCGCGGTGTGCGGCACCGTGTAGACGAGACCCTCGATGGTGTGCCACGAGCCGACCAGCACGGGCACTGGCATGTCCCGGCCGCGGCCCTTGGCGGCCAGCAGTGCCGCGACGGCCCCGTTGTTGAAGGCGTCGGCGCCGATGCCGTAGACGGTGTCGGTGGGCAACACGACCAGCCCGCCGTCTTTGAGCGCGCTGACGGCGGCCGCGATACCGGTCGCCCGGTTGTCGGGGTCGGTGCAGTCGAACAGTTGGGTCATCGCGCCTCCGCGCTGGCAGTGGTGGCCGGGTGACGCCGGGCGGTGACGAAGCGCGGGCGGCCGGTCAGGTCAGTGTGGGTGGTCACGTCGTCGAAGACAGCGCCGGTGCGGCGGAAGGCCGCCGCCGCGAGTTCCGAGGTGGTGTCGTCGTGTTCGACCGCCACGCGACCGCCGGTCCGCAGCCAGCGCTGTGCGAGGACGGCGATCGCGTCGATCACCACCATGCCGTCCGGTCCGGCGAACAGCGCCTGGGGCGGATCGTGTTCGGCTACTTCGGGATCGAGGGCGGCCCCCTCGGGGATGTAGGGCGGGTTCGCGACGACGAGGTCGACGGCACCGTCGAGATCGGGGCGCAGGGCGGTGGCGGTGACGTCGGCGTCGAGCAGTTCCACACCGGTGCCTGCGAGGTTGCGGCGGGCGTAGCCGAGCGCATCGGCGGAGTTCTCCACGGCGATCACCCGCGCCCTCGGGCACACGGTGACGATCGCCAACGCCAGCGCCCCCGAGCCGGTGCACAGGTCGACGATCAGCGGCTCATCCGGAAGGTCTTGGCGGACAACCCATTCGAACAACATCTCGGTTTCCGGCCGCGGGATGAAGACCCCGGGACCGACGCCGACCTGCACCGGCCCGAACGCCGCCACACCGGTGAGGTGCTGCAGCGGGATGCGCTTCGCGCGGGCCGACACGAGGTCGGCGAAGCGGCTGTGGAAGTCCGGCGGGAGGTCGGCGAACATCAGTCGTCCGCGGTCGGTGCCCGCCGCGTGCGTGGCCAGCAACTCGGCGTCCACCCTGGCGGACGCGACCCCGGTCGCGGCCAGCACCGCGGTGGCCTCGTCGATGACCTGGCGCAGCGATGACGCCGGCGCCCGGGTCATGAACTCTGCAGTCGCGCCTGTTTGTCGGCGGCCGCCAGCGCGTCGAACAGCGCGTCGAGTTCTCCGTCGAGCACCTGGTCGAGGTTGTGCGCCTTGAAGTTGATGCGGTGGTCGGCGATCCGGTTCTCGGGGAAGTTGTATGTGCGGATCCGCTCGCTGCGGTCGACGGTGCGGATCTGGCTGGCGCGGTCGGCCGACGCGTCGGCCTGCGCCTGCTCCTCGGCCAGCGATTGCAACCGGGCGGCGAGCACCTGCAGGGCGCGCGCCTTGTTCTGCAGCTGAGAGCGTTCGTTCTGGCAGGTGACGACGATGCCGGTCGGTAGGTGGGTGATCCGCACCGCCGAGTCGGTGGTGTTGACGCCCTGGCCGCCCTTACCCGAGGACCGGTAGACGTCGATGCGCAGGTCGGACTCGTCGATCTGGACCTGTTCGACCTCGTCGGGCTCGGGGTAGACGAGCACGCCGGCGGCCGACGTGTGGACCCGGCCCTGCGATTCGGTGACCGGCACCCGCTGCACGCGGTGCACGCCGCCTTCGAACTTCAGCCGCGACCACACCCCGTCGGCCGAGTCGCCCTTGCTGCGGATCGACAGCGTGGCGTCCTTGTAGCCGCCGAGGTCGGAACTCGTCTCGTCGAGGATCGTGACCGACCAGCCGTGCCGTTCGGCGTAGCGGATGTACATCCGTGCGAGGTCTGCGGCGAACAGGGCCGACTCCTCGCCGCCCTCCCCCGACTTCACCTCGAGCACGATGTCGTCGGCGTCGTGCGGATCACGCGGCGCCAGCAGATCCGACAGCTGGGTCTCGAGTTGGTCGACGGTGGCCTCGAGTTCGGGCACCTCGGCGGCGAACGACGCATCGTCGGCGCCGAGCTCACGGGCCGCCCCGAGGTCGCCGCGGGCCGCTTCGAGCTCGCGGTACGTGGCGACGACCGGCGCCAGCTGCGCGAACCGGCGACCGGCCTTGCGCGCCTTGCCGGCGTCGGCGTGCAACGCGGGGTCGGCGAGCTGACGCTCGAGGTCGGCGTGTTCGGCGAGCAACGCGTCAATCGCTGTCGTGGGAGCACTCATGGCGACCTCCTTCCGGCGAAGACTTCCCCGAACGCGAACCGACGCCCGGCCTGCGCGCGAGGCGACAGAGCGGGCGTCGGAGTGATAGCTACCTGCCGGCGGCGTCGGTGTTGGCAGCCTTGCCGGCCTCACGCTTGCCGTAGCGCTTCTCGAAGCGTGCGACGCGGCCGCCGCTGTCGAGGATCTTCTGCTTGCCGGTGTAGAACGGGTGGCACTGCGAGCAGACCTCGACGACGATGTTGCCGCTCTTCTTGGTGCTGCGGGTGGTGAACGTGTTGCCACAGCCGCACTGGACCGTGGTCTCGACGTAGTCAGGGTGGATACCCGTCTTCATTGGTGTCCTCTTCGATCGTGGGCCGCCGGGTCGCCCGCTCGTGACCTGCGCTGAGGTGGGCGTGAACCGGAACCGAGGGTGTGACTGGCGGTCAATTATGCCAGGTCAACCGCCAACAGCCTAAACGCCCGGCAGGACGGGGCTATTCCGGCTGGCCAGAGCCGGCATGATGTCGCGGATCGGGACGCTGACCAGGCGGCGCCGGCGCTGATTTCCCGCCCCGGGGCCCTCCTCGTAGCACGGATCAGTCGTTGTCCGCCGACCCCGGCGCATTCTTGGAGACCTGCACCAGGAACTCGTAGTTCGTCTTGGTCTTGCGCAGCTGACTCATCAGCAGGTCGATGGCCTGGTGGCTGTCGAGACCCGAGAGCACCCGGCGCAGCTTGTGCACGATCGCGAACTCGTCCGGGCCGAGCAGCAGCTCGTCCTTACGGGTGCCCGATGGGTTCACGTCGACGGCGGGGAACACCCGGCGTTCGGCGATCTTGCGATCGAGCTTGAGCTCGGCGTTACCGGTGCCCTTGAACTCCTCGAAGATGACCGTGTCACCGGTCGAACCGGTCTCCACCATCGCGGTCGCGACGATGGTCAGTGAGCCACCCTCTTCGATGTTGCGCGCGGCACCCAGAAAGCGCTTCGGCGGGTACAGCGCGGTCGAGTCGACACCACCGGACAGGATGCGGCCCGAGGCCGGCGAAGCGTTGTTGTAGGCCCGGCCGAGGCGGGTGATCGAGTCGAGGAGCACCACGACGTCCTTGCCCTGCTCCACCAGGCGCTTGGCGCGCTCGATGGCCAGTTCGGCGACCGTGGTGTGGTCCGACGGCGGCCGGTCGAAGGTCGAGGCGATGACCTCACCCTTGACTGAGCGCTGCATGTCGGTGACCTCTTCCGGACGCTCGTCGACGAGCACCACCATCAGGTGGCATTCCGGGTTGTTGCGGGTGATCGCGTTCGCGATGTCCTGCATGATCGTGGTCTTACCGGCCTTGGGCGGCGACACGATCAGCGCGCGCTGCCCCTTGCCGATCGGCATGATCAGGTCGATGACGCGGGTGGTGAGCTTGTCGGGGGAGGTCTCCAGACGCAGCCGCTGATTCGGGTACAGCGGGGTCAGCTTGCCGAACTCGGGACGCTTCCTCGCATCCTCGACCGGCCCGCCGTTGACGCTGTCCAGACGCACCAGCGGATTGAACTTCTGGCGCTGGTTCTGACCGCCGCCTTCGCCTTCCTTGGGCACCTTGACCGCACCGGTGACGGCGTCGCCGCGGCGCAGGCCGTTCTTGCGCACCATGTTCATCGACACGTAGACGTCGTTCGGACCGGGCAGGTAGCCCGAGGTGCGGACGAATGCGTAGTTGTCGAGGACGTCGAGGATGCCGGCGACGGGCTGGAGGACGTCGTCCTCGCGGATCTCGGAGTCACCACCGCCGCCGCCCTCACCACGCTCACCACGACGCCGCCGGTCGCGGAACCGGCGGCCGCGGCGGCCGCCCCGGCCGTCGCCGTCGTCGTCACTATCGGCGCTGCTGTTGTTGCTGTTGTTGCTGTTGTTGTTGCGGTTGCCCTGACCCTGCTGCTGGTCACCGTCCGACCTGGTGTCGGACCGATCGCTTCGCGGACGATCCGCCCGGCGTTGCTCACCCCTGGACTGCTCGCCCTTGGGCTGGTCTCCCATGTGCTGCTCGCCGTCGGGCTGCTGCGCCGCGGGCTTCTCGGCCGGGGCTGCGGCGGTCGCCGGCGCATCAGCCTTGGGCTCGGGGGTGGTGTCCTCGGGAGCCTTGTCCTCGGCGGCACCGGCCTGGGGTGATGCGCTGCGACGCTCACGGCGCGGGGGCGTCTGCGGTGCGGCGGCGCTCTCCGCCTTGGCGCCGCCCTCGCCGCGGCGTTCGCGGATCGCGGCGATCAGTTCGCTCTTGCGCATGCCGGAGGCGCCTTCGACGCCGATCTGGCGCGCCAGTGCGCGCAGTTCCGGCAGGACCATCGCGGTCAGCGAGGTGGCGCGGTCACCCGACGCCGCGTCGGCGGTCGGGGCGGTTTCCGCAGTCGCCGTGGTGGCGGCCGGGCTCTCAGACGCCGTAGAAGTTTCGGTTTTCACGATGTTCGGCAACTCTGTTCGCTCAGCGCTGTCGGCCGTGAAGAGGTCCGTATCGGTCACGGATTTCCTTTCTTTCCCTCGCTGATTGCGTTGCGCGAGGGCTCAAAATGTCCTCGGCGTTCAGCCGATCCGCCGAACGCGAAGGTTCCACCGTCGCCTGTGCAACGGTGATCGCCGGGATCCGCCGCCGTGGGGCGAACCGTCGGTCCACGATGAAACACGGGAAAGATGAGGGTCGTCCTAGTGCCGGCGCAGGCAGAGTCGCTGCAATTGCTGGACGAAAGCGAGAATAACCTGCTTACGTGTCGGAAGCAAGAAACCTCCGCAACCGAGTGCCGCGTGTCAACCCTCAGCGGCCGGCGACCACGCCGGTTGACCAGCGCACACCGCCGCCCACCGCCATCTCGGTGACGGTGAACCCGTTCGCGATGCCGAACTCGACCGCCTCGGCGGGCAGCTCCGGCTCGGTACCCAGTGCGATCACCGCAGGTCCGGCACCGGACAACACCGCTGCCACCTCACAACGACGAAGCACCCGCAGAAATTCCGCCGAAGCCGGCATCGCCGCCGCGCGGTGAGGTTGGTGCAGGACGTCTTCGGTGGCGGCCATCAGCAGGTCGGGGCGCTCGGTCAGAGCCACCACCAGCAGCGCCGCCCGACTCACGTTGAACCGCGCATCGGTGTGGCTGACCGTGTCGGGCAGCAACACCCGGGTCTCGGCGGTGGAGGACCGCTGCTGTGGGATGGCCGGGAAGAGGTGGATGTCAGGATGCACCCGCAACGGCACGGCCGCGTAGCGCGCCTGCGCTCCCGCACCGTCGGTCCAGGTGACGACCGCCCCACCCAGCACGGCGGCCGCGGCGTTGTCGGGGTGACCTTCGAACGCCGACGACAGCTGGATCAGCTGCTTCACCGTGAGTGGCGTCAAATCAGTCTGGGAGACAAGGCCATTCGCAGCAGCGAGCCCGCCGACGACGGCTGCCGCCGACGAACCCAGCCCACGGGAGTGCGGAATATCGTTGCGGCACTTCACCACAAGCCCCGGCGCCTCGCATCCGGCCGCGCGCAGACCGGCTTCGATCGCCCGCACCACCAGGTGCGACGAGTCCAGCGCGACCTGACCGGCACCCTCCCCCTCGACGGTGACACTCAGGCCGGAATCGCCTGTCTCCACGACGATCTCGTCATAGAGGCTGAGCGCAAGGCCGAGGCTGTCGAAGCCGGGGCCGAGGTTGGCGCTCGACGCCGCGACCGTGGCCGTCGCCGTCAGACCGGCTGGAAGAGTCTGGGTCACGTCAGACCAGACCGAGTTCGGCCGCCACCGCAACCGGATCCACGGCGAGCGGTGTGACGGTGGGCATCCCCTTGAGCGCGGTGTCGGGATCCTTGAGTCCGTTGCCGGTGACGGTGCACACCACGGTCGACCCCTTGGCCACCCAGCCGTCCTCGACGGACTTGAGCAGCCCGGCGATGCTGGCCGCCGAGGCTGGTTCGACGAACACCCCTTCGGTGCGCGCCACCAGGTGGTACGCCGCCAGGATCTCCTCGTCGGTGGCCGCCAGGAACCTGCCGCGCGACTGCTGCTGGGCCTCCAGCGCCGACGTCCACGAGGCGGGTGCACCGATGCGGATCGCGGTGGCGATCGTCTCTGGGTTCTTCACGGGCTCACCGGTCACCAACGGCGCGGCCCCTGCCGCCTGGGTGCCCAGCATCCGGGGCAGCCGGTCGGACAGGCCGTCACGGTGGTACTCGGTGTAGCCCTTCCAGTACGCGGTGATGTTGCCCGCGTTGCCGACCGGCAGGGCATGCACGTCGGGCGCGGTGCCCAGGACGTCGACGATCTCGAAGGCGGCGGTCTTCTGGCCCTCGATGCGGTACGGGTTGACCGAGTTGACCAGTGCGACGGTCGGGAAGTCGGCGGTCAGCTTCCGTGCGAGCTCGAGGCAGGCGTCGAAGTTCCCGTCGATCTGAATGATCTTGGCGCCGTGCATGACCGCCTGGGCCAGCTTGCCCATCGCGATCTTACCCTGCGGGATCAGCACCGCGCACGTGATGCCAGCGCGCGCCGCATACGCCGCCGCCGACGCCGAGGTGTTGCCCGTCGACGCGCACAGCACGGCCTGCCTACCGCTGGCGAACGATTCGGTGACGGCCACCGTCATCCCGCGGTCTTTGAAGGAACCGGTCGGGTTGAGCCCTTCGACCTTCAAATGGACTGTGCAGCTGGTGAACTCGCTGATCCGCTTAGCGTGGATCAGCGGCGTACCGCCCTCGAGCAGGGTGACCGGCGTCCAGTCGTCGCCGACGGGAAGCCGGTCACGGTAGGCCTCGATCAGGCCCGGCCACGGTCGGTGCACCGCGTTCACCGGCGTGCTCATTCGCTTGTTCCTTCCATGCGCAGCATGCTGTTGACGCTCTGCACGACGTCGAGTTCGGCCAGGGCGGAGACGGTTTCGGACAACGAAGCATCGGTGGCGCTGTGGGTGACGACGACGATGCGCGCACCGCAGGGCTGTCCGCCCTCGTCGACCACACCCTCCTGGCGCACCTCGGCGATACTGACTTCATGCCTGGCGAATTCGGCGGCGACCGCGGACAACACGCCCGGACGGTCGGCGACGTTCATGTTGACGTAGTACCGCGTGGGGATGAACCCGATCGGCGACACCGGCAGCTCGGCGTACTTCGACTCCCGCGGTCCGCGGCCGCCCTGGACGCGGTTGCGCGCGGCCATCACGAGATCGCCCATGACCGCCGATGCGGTCGGCGCGCCACCGGCGCCCTGGCCGTAGAACATCAACCGGCCGGCCGCCTCGGCCTCGACCACCACGGCGTTGAACGCGCCGTTGACCGATGCCAGGGGGTGGTCGAGCGGAACCAGCGCGGGGTACACCCGGGCCGAGACGCACTGTTGGCCGTCGGTGGTCAGTCGCTCGCAGATGGCGAGCGGCTTGATGGTGCACCCGAGTGCGTGGGCGGATTCGAAGTCCTCGGCGGTGACCCGGGTGATGCCTTCGCGGTAGACGTCGTCGGCGGTCACCCGCGTGTGGAACGCGATCGACGCCAGGATCGCGGCCTTGGCCGCGGCGTCGAAACCCTCCACGTCGGCGGTCGGATCCGCCTCCGCGTACCCGAGCGCGCTGGCATCGGCCAGCGCACTGTCGTAGTCGGCGCCGGTGTCGTTCATCGCCGACAGGATGTAGTTCGTTGTACCGTTGACGATTCCGGCCACCCGCAGCACCGTGTCGCCGGCCAGCGACTGGGTCAGCGGGCGGATCACCGGAATGGCACCGGCCACCGCGGCTTCGAAGTACAGGTCGACCCGGGCGGCCTCTGCGGCCTGCGCCAGTTCGCCGGTCGACTGGGCCATCAGCGCCTTGTTCGCGGTCACCACGGACTTGCCCTGTTCGAGCGCGGACAGAATCGCCTTGCGGGCCGGTTCGACCGGACCCATCACCTCGACGACGATGTCGACGTCCTCGCGCGAGACGAGTTCTTCGATGTTGTCGGTGAGCATGTCGACGGGCACCCCGCGGTCGCCGGCCACCCGGCGCACCCCCACCCCGCGCAGCACGAGCGGGGCGCCGATGCGCGCCGCGAGATCGGTCGCGCTCTGCTCGATGATGCGGACCACTTCGCTGCCCACATTGCCGAGGCCCAGGACGGCTACGCCTACCGATTTGTCGTTGTTCATCGACCACTCACTTCCAGACTCAACAGATCGTCGACCGTCTCGCGGCGCAGGATCAGGCGCGCGTGCCCGTCGCGCACGGCCACCACCGCGGGGCGGCCGATCAGGTTGTAACGGCTCGACATCGAATAGCAGTAGGCGCCGGTCGCGGCCACCCCGAGCAGATCGCCCGGCGCCACGTCAGCAGAGATCCAGGTGTCCCGGACGACGACGTCACCGCTCTCGCAGTGCTTTCCGACCACACGACTCAGTGCGGGGTCGGCATCGCTGACCCGGGAGACCAACCGGACGTCGTATTCGGCGCCGTAAAGCGAGGTGCGGATGTTGTCGCTCATCCCGCCGTCGACGCTGACGTAGCGGCGGTACCTGTCCGACGCCACGGCCACGTCTTTGACGGTGCCGACCTCGTAGAGCGTGATCGTACCCGGTCCGGCGATCGCCCGGCCCGGCTCGACCACGAGTTTCGGGGTGGGCAGGCCGACAGCGGCGGACTCCTTGCGCACGATGGCGCCCAGCTTGGCAGCGAGGTCGGCGACCGGCGGCGGATCGTCCTGCGGCAGATAGGAGATGCCGAGGCCACCACCGAGGTCGACGGTGGACATCTGCGCGGTCTTGTCGACCCCGAACTCGGCGACGACGTCGCGCAGCAGACCGATCACGCGGTGTGCGGCGATCTCGAAGCCCGCGACGTCGAAGATCTGCGAGCCGATGTGGCTGTGCAGACCCACCAACCGCAGGTTGTCGGTCTCGAACACCCGGCGCACCGCCGCGAAGGCGGCGCCGCTGGCCAGCGACAGCCCGAACTTCTGATCCTCGTGCGCGGTCGAGATGAACTCGTGCGTATGGGCTTCGACGCCGACGGTGACCCGCACCAGCACGTCCTGGACGACTCCCGCCGCGGCGGCGATCTCGTCGAGGCGCTCGATCTCGATCAGCGAGTCGACCACCACGTGCCCCACGCCGGACTTCACGGCCAGCGCCAGCTCGTCGAGCGATTTGTTGTTGCCGTGCAACGCGATTCGCTCTGCCGGGAAACCCGCGTGCAGCGCAACGGCGAGCTCTCCGCCGCTGGCGACGTCGAGGGCCAACCCCTCCTCGTCGATCCAGCGGGCCACCTCGGTGCACAGGAACGCCTTTGCGGCGTAACGCACGTACTCGCCACCGCCGAACGCGGCGGAGATCTCCCGGCAGCGCGAGCGGAAGTCGGCCTCGTCGATGATGAAGACCGGTGTGCCGAACTGGGCGGCGATGCCGGTGACAGGGACCCCGGCGATCGAGACGACACCGTCGGCGCCGCGAACGGCGTTGCGCGGCCAGACATTCGGGGCAATCCGCAGGACCTCGTCGGGTCCGGCGGGACGCGGCGGCGCTCCGCCGTGGTGGATCTCCTCGGCGTGCCGGGGGCCGGCGGGGTGGGCGTTCACATCCGCTCCGGGGCGCTCACGCCGAGGATCGCCAGACCGTTGGCGATCACCTGACGGGTGGCCTGACACAGCGCCAGGCGGGCCGAGTGCAGGCCCCCCGGTGTCTCATCGCCCTGGGGCAGCACCCGGCAGGAGTCGTAGAACCGGTGGTAGTCGCCGGCGAGGTCCTCGAGGTAGCGGCACACCCGATGGGGTTCGCGCAGCGCCGCCGCCGACTCCAGCACCCGCGGGAACTCTCCGAGGTTGCGGATCAGCGTGCCCTCTTTGTCGTGGGTGAGCAGGTCGAGGTGCGCGGTGTCGGCGACGACGCCGAGGTCGGCCGCGTTGCGGGCCAGCGCCGACAGCCGTGCATGGGCGTACTGCACGTAGTAGACCGGGTTCTCGTTGGACGCCGAAGACCACAAAGCCAGGTCGATGTCGATCGGGGTGTCCACCGAGGAACGGATGAGGGCGTAGCGGGCGGCGTCGACGCCGATCGCCTCCACCAGATCGTCGAGGGTGATCACGGTGCCCGCGCGCTTGCTCATCCGCACCGGTTGGCCGTCGCGCACCAGGTTGACCATCTGGCCGATCAGCACTTCGACGGTGTCCGGATCGTCGCCGAGCGCCGCCGCGGCGGCCTTGAGCCGGGCGATGTAGCCGTGGTGGTCGGCACCGAGCATGTAGATGCACAAGTCGAATCCGCGCTGCCGTTTGTCGAGGAAGTAGGCGAGGTCACCGGCGATGTAGGCGGGGGCGCCGTCGCTCTTGATGACGACGCGGTCCTTGTCGTCACCGAAGTCGGTGGTGCGCAGCCAAGTGGCGCCGTCCTTCTCGTAGATCGCGCCGTTCTCCCGCAGCCGGGCGATCGCCTGCTCGACCCGTCCACTGGTGTGCATCGAGTCTTCGTGGGTGAACACGTCGAAGTCCGTGCCGAAGTCGTGCAGCGAGTTCTTGATGTGGTCGAACATCAGGTCGACGCCGATGGCGCGGAAGGTCTCACGCATCTGGCCGTCGGGCAAGTCGAGCGCACCCGGATCCTTGGCGAGCACCTGCGCCGCGATATCTACGATGTAGCTGCCGGCGTACCCGTCCTTGGGTGTGGGCTCCCCCTTCGCGGCCGCGATCAGCGAACTGACGAACCGGTCGATCTGCGCGCCGTGGTCGTTGAAGTAGTACTCCCGGACCACCGCGGCGCCCTGGGTGGCCAGCAGCCGGCCCAGCGCATCGCCGACGGCGGCCCACCGGGTGCCGCCGATGTGGATGGGGCCGGTGGGGTTGGCCGAGACGAATTCGAGGTTGATGTTGCGGTCGGCCAACGCGGCGGAGTGTCCGTAACGCTGAGCACCGGTGATGATGTTGCCGACGATCACGTTCTGGGCGGCCGCCTCGATGCGCAGGTTGACGAAACCTGGACCGGCCACCTCGGCGGCGGCGATCCCTGCGGTGGCCGCCAGCGCCTCGGCGATCCATCCCGCCAGTTCTCGCGGGTTGGCGCCAACCTTCTTGCCGAGCTGCAACGCCAGGTTGGTGGCGTAATCGCCGTGCTCGGGATTGCGGGGACGCTCCACCGTGACCGTCGCGGGCAGCGCGGCCGTGTCGAGGTTGCGCTCGGTCAACACCGCGGTGGCGGTGGTCCTGAGCAAGTCGGCGAGGTCGGCGGGTGTCACGGGGGTCTATCCTATGGTCTGGGGTGGTCAGTGCCCGAATCCATTCCTCGGGCTTTGATGCGTTACGCTGTCCACGCCCGACGGCGCGTACATCTGAACGCGCCCCCGTAGCTCAGGGGATAGAGCGTCTGCCTCCGGAGCAGAAGGCCGCAGGTTCGAATCCTGCCGGGGGCACC
>JAXHUG010000066.1:0-6143 GCA_034189785.1 Actinomycetota bacterium | reverse complement strand
CCGCCCGGATCACTGGCCTCGTGTAGTAACACGACCCAAACCGGCTCATCAACCATGTTCGCTGGTCAACGCCGAAATTCGGCGAACCGTATGCCCACCATCTGCGGAAGTCAGGACAGAGCCTGATCCCAGCCCGGGCGCATCGGTTCCGGCACCGTCATCCGCGCCAGAATCAGTGCCGCGTCAACGGCTTTGGCCCCGACTGGTCGCAGCACTCCCGCGCCGATGCTGCGGGTGGCGATATCGACGGCCAGCACCAGCTCGGCGCGGCCGATCACCCCGTCATCCATGACCGCCATCACATCCAGCGGGGTGGTGTCCAAATGCACCAGCTCACCCGGGCGGGCCGCCATCGTCGGCGTGTAGACGCGGTCCGGTTTGTTCGCCGTCTGCCGGCGGGTCACCGCCGAGCCGAAGGTGTGCCGCCCTTTCGCCAACACATCCAGCAGCCGGTAACACGTCGCCTGTGACGGCATCGGCACTACCCCGGGCCCGTGCTCGTCGGCGAGCACCCGCCGGATCTGGGTGATGGCACGCGATTTCGTGCCCGTCGACGTGCCGGTCTGTGCGGCCACGACCGCCGTGGCCGCCGCGACCACCCGAGGATCGACCTGCCCGGTCGGCGCTGACGTGCGGAGGTAACGGGAATCGACCAGGCCCCACAATCCTTGATTGCGATAGCGGCGCCGCATCCGCTGAACCGTGCGGGCACTGGTCTTGCGCCCAGCCGCGGTCAACTCCGCCGCCTTGGCCTTCTCCCGCGCCGCCAGCGACCACGTATCCGGGTCATAACCCGGCCGGGGCTCCGTCCCGGGCGGGGCGTCCGGCGGCAGCCCGGTCTCGACCTCGACGACGTGGCGCTCCCAGTCCTTGGCCGCCGCCAACACGTCTTCCGGCAATGTGTCCAGCAGGCCCCACGGTTCGATCTTCGGCGCCGCCCGGGCCGGCCCCACCAGCTCGAAATCCTCCGCCGACAACAGGAACGGCAACGCCACCACGCTGGCCTGCCCAGCATCAGAGAGCAGGCGGATCATCGTGCCGGAAATCGCGACCACGGTGTGCACCGCTGCGCCGAACACCACCTGATCGCCCACCGACAGCACACCCGGGCGCTCGAACATCACCGGACCCGCTGCAGAGGCACCGGCAGGTCCCGCGTTAGATTCGCGATGTCTTTTGACAGATTCGCCACCGTGGGTGACACCCGCACCACCGTGCGATGCGACAGCACCACCGACAGATCCGCCGCCAGCCAGTGCCGCCACATCAGGTGATAAAGCACTGGCAGGGTTTCCAACGGATCGCCGACCGCCTCGGCACCGTCCATCAACGGCTGCGGCTGCATGAACACCGCGAGCAGTTCGCGGGCGAGCGCCTCGTCGAAGCAACGAGGATGCCGATAGCCAGCCAGCCAGCGATGATTGGCCGCCGTCACCGGATCCAGGCGATCCCACACCGCGTGCTCCCAACCGACCATGCCGGCGGCCAGCGACATCGCCGCACACACGGCCCGATCCCGCTGGCCGATCAACCCCAGCGAGCGCGAATCCAGCACCAGCGTGTGCCCGCCGGTCAGCCGCACCAGGAAATCCGGCGCATGGCGCCACCGCTTGCCCTGCTCATCGCACCAGACCAACCAGAAAGGCTGCGACACGATGTCCACCACGTCCGGATCGAAATCCAGCGCCACCAAGTGATCCCTTGCCACCCACGACTCGAACCCGATCCGCCGCCCCAGCGTCGCCGACCAGTGCCAACCCGGGTAGCTCTGCCCCCGAAACGACCGCAACGACCGCACCGGCCCGCCGATCTCGTCAACCACCAGCGGCAGCCTCCGCCACGGCACCCGCCGCCGCTCCCCCGACGCGGTCACAAATACCGCGTCAAACCCGTCCTCACCATTCGGCGGCCAAACCGGTGGCTGCTCGAAAGCATCCAGCATCAGTACATCCTCGCCACATCCGGTGAGAACTCGCCACCGCTACGACAGATCAACTGAGAAATCGCCAGATCAGCTGAGAATTGACAAGACAGACAACACCGGCCGCGCGAGTGGCACGACCGGACCTTTCGTTTCGTCACATTCGTTTCGTTTCGTTACGTTATGTTCCGTTGTGTCTATAAGACGAAACGCGTAGAGTCGCCCGGTATGAGTGAGAGCGAGGCGGCGGGCACGGAATCGAGACCCGCTCGGGACCTGTGCAGCTACCCAGGGTGCACGCGGCCTCGCCGCCCGGACCCGGCGACCGGTCGGCCGTCGCGGTATTGCGAGCAGGCCGACGACGGTGGCGGGCCGGTGCACAATCGCGCGTCGGCGTTCAAGGCCCGCCGAGCCCAGCAGCAGGCCGGGGTGGCCGTGCAGGAGGACGGCGCCGCGGCTCCCGTGTCGATGGCGCGGGCAACCCTTGATCAGCGTTTGGCCGAGCTGCCCGGCCGGCTGGAGGACTTGCGGTCCTTCCTCGGCGATGTGGCGGCGGTGATGCAGGCCGCCGGCGATCTTGAAGCTGCCGGCGCGGAGGTCGAGGACGCGCACCGTGACGCTTTGAGCAAGATCACCGACGCCGAGCGCCGGGCCGCCACGGCCGAGCGTGCTGCCCGTGTTGCGGAGGCCCGTGCCGAGCAAGCTGAACGTGACCGTGAAGAGGCCGACACGCTCGCCGAAGAGTCCGCGTCCGAGCTGGCACGGGTGCGGGAGGAAACTCAGGCCGAGGTCGCGTCGGTTCGGGCCGAGGCGGACGCTCGGGTGGCTCGTGCCGAGCAGCAGGTGGTCGACGCGGCCGCGGAGAATGCTGGGCGTTTGGCCCAGCGCGACGCCGCGGTGGAGCGAGCGCAGCAGGAGGCCTCGGCGGCGCGGATGGAGGCCGCCGCAGCGGCCGCCGCGCAGCGCGCGTCCGAGGTGGACGCGGCACGCGAGCGGGAGACCGCAGCGCAGCTGCGCGGTGAACTCGACGTGGCGCGTAGGGAGGCCGAGGACACGCGTCAGCGGTTGCACGCCGAGATCGACGCCGCTCATCAGGCGACGCAGGAGGCGGCGGCCGAGGCGGCGACCATCCGCGTCGAGCTGGCCACCAGCCGCGCCGAGGCCGACAGTGCACGCCGGGCCGCCGAGCAGGACCGCGCCGCCCTGGAACGCTTCCGGGAGGAGACCCGCGCCGAGCGACACGTGCTGCGGCAGACCCATGCTGAACAGCTCGCGCAGGCGCAACGCAGCGCCGACGATCGGGTGCACGCCCTCACCGAAGCTCTCGCCGTGGCCTCCGCGTCCGCTGAGGCGTTACGTGGCCAACTCCCAGCGCCTACGCCTGGCGCAGCGGCAAAACGCTCGACACCACGCACGACCACCCCACGCACGAGCGAGGAGGGCGCTGGTGAGTGAGGCCGAACTCGCCAAACTGTCGGACCCGACTTCCGGAGATGGTGGGCCAAGGTGTATCCCACTCCGGTGGAATGAAGTTCATGAACCAGCCCAGGTGGAACTTCTTCGTCATCGCCATCTCCTTGCGGGTCGCTACGCAGCTCATCAAACGACCATCCGGTGTCCCACCCGATTCGACGCCGTAGCAGGGGCATTGCGCCGCCTGCTCCCTTCTCGTGTCGTGTGGCGTGGCGACCCGCAGGGTCGGCCGCCGGACAGGTCGGATGCCGAAGGCACCGGGCGGCGATAGCGGTGCGAGAAACGCACTCGAAACACAAGTGGTCGAAACTGTGACAGCACCTCCTTCAACAGAGGTGGGACGTCGACGTGGCGCAGGAGGCCCCATGACTCGGATTCGGCGTGGACCACGGTTCACCGCGCACCTGGTCAGTTCGTCCGTCGAGACCGGTCCCCCCCGCGTCGTGGACGATCTTCGCCAGGCGATCCTGTCGGGCGACCAACCGCCGGGCACCGCCATCCCGATCGACGAGGTGGCCGCCTACCTGGGCGTCAGCCAGATCCCAGTGCGCGAGGCTCTCATGACGCTGGTCGGTGAGGGGCTTGTCGAACACCGTCCGCATGTCGGATACCAAGTGGCGACGCTAACCTTCGAAGAGTTCACCGACTTGTATCGGGTGCGCGAGGTGCTGGAGGCATCTGCGCTCGCCGCATCGGTCAAGAACGCCACGGCGGCTGACGACGTCGAGATCCGGACCAGCCACGACGGGGTGGATTCGGCGATCCGGGGCGCTGATCTCCGCTCCTTTCACAGCGGGTCCCGGCGGCTGCACCTGGCGATGATCCGGCCTTCCGGAATGAGCAGGCTGGTCCGGATGTATGAGTCGGCGTGGAACCTGACCGAGCCGGCTCGACCTATGGCGCGGGTGTCGGATGCGGCCCGGCTGCGGTTCCACGCCGACCACCACGACATGGTCGCCGCCTTCACCGAGCGAGACGCCGAGGAGCTGGTGGCGGCGTCGCATCGGCACTACCAGCATCTGTGCGCCGAATTCGACTCGATGCGCGACGACCCCGACACGTTCCGCTGCTCGTGACGTCCTATATGTGAGTTGTAACGATCGGTTGACGACGAGGTAGCGGTGGCCGAAACACCACGTTCCTAGCGTGGCGCTTCAACCCCTTTTCGCGACTAGGAGACCGTCATGGCAACCGAAACGCCCCCCGTGAAGCCGGGGATTCATCGTGGACCGGCGGGCACGTCGGTCATCAAGGAGTCCTACCACCCGCGGCTCACCAACGAGGACCTGGCGCCGCTTGTCGAACAAAAGTGGAACTGGTACAACATCTTCGCCTTCTGGATGGCTGACGTGCACAGTGTCGGCGGTTATGTCACCGCCGGAGCCCTGTTCGCCCTCGGCCTGACCAGTTGGCAGGTGTTCGTCTGCCTCATCGTCGGCATCTGCATCGTGCAGTTGTTCTGCAACCTGGTGGCCAAGCCCAGCCAGGTGCACGGGATCGCCTACCCCGTCGTGGCCCGAGCTTCCTTCGGAGTGATGGGAGCCAACATCGCGGCGATCATCCGCGGCAGCATCGCCATCGCCTGGTACGGGGTGCAGACCTTCCTGGCCGCGGGCGCCTTGACCATCGTGCTGCTCAAGCTCTTCCCCGGCCTGGCCGCGTACGCCACCGACGACAACAGCTTCCTGGGCCTGTCCTACGTCGGATACCTGAGCTTTGCGATCCTCTGGGTGCTCCAGGCGCTGGTGTTCTGGTGGGGCATGGAGATGGTGCGGTGGCTGTGCGACATCAGCGGCCCGCTCATCTACACGATGATGTTCATCCTGTGCTTCTACATGATGGCGCGGGCCGACTGGCAGATCAGCCTGACGCTGTCCGACCAGCAACTGACAACAGGGCAGCAGATCTCGGCGATGCTCGGTGCGATCGCCCTGGTGGTGTCCTACTTTGCGGGGCCGATGCTCAATTTCGGCGACTTCTCCCGGTATGCGAAGTCTTACAAGGAGCTCAAGCTCGGCAACCTGGTCGGTCTGCCGATCAACTTTGTGGTGTTCTCTCTGCTGGTCGTTCTGACGGCCTCGGCCACCCTGCCGGTGTTCGGCGAAGTGATGACCAACCCGATCGACACCGTCCAGGCCATCGACACCTACACCGCTGTGCTGCTCGGTGGATTCACTTTCGTGCTCGCCACCGTCGGGATCAACATCGTCGCCAACTTCGTGGCGCCCGCATTCGACTTCTCGAATGTCAACCCGCAGAAGATCAGTTGGCGCACCGGCGGCATGATCGCTGCCATCGGATCCGTGCTTCTGACGCCCTGGAACTGGTACAACAACGACGAGGCGATCTTCTGGACCCTGGGACTGCTGGGCGCGTTGATCGGACCACTGTTCGGGCTGCTGATCGCCGACTACTACCTCGTCCGTAAACAACACATCGTCGTCGATGATCTGTTCACCATGGAGGAGACCGGAAAATACTGGTACAGCCGCGGATTCAACCCGGTAGCGGTCAAGGCCACAATCATCGCCGGCATCGCTTCGATAGGGTCGGTCGTGATACCGAAGGTCATCGGCACCTTCGAGACGTTGGGCCAGTTCAGTTGGTTCATCGGCTGCTTCGTCGGCTTCATCGCGTACTACGCGATCGCGTACCGGGCCAATGTCGCCGGCGTGGCCGATGAGCGGGTCGCCGCCGAGGTTCCCTGACGGAGGCCCTGAAGATGGAAGCGGTTCGCAACGACATCACC
>JAXHUG010000065.1:0-40621 GCA_034189785.1 Actinomycetota bacterium | reverse complement strand
GGACTGCGCTCGTCGTGCTGTGGCGGTGGCGGTGGGTGCGGATGGCCGCCGGTGCGGCGGTGCTGGGTCTGGCGGCGTGGTCGGTGTCCGGCCACGCCGCGCTCGGCGGTGTCGCCGGCGCGTGACACGATCGTCGGGTGAGCCAACAGGTCGCAGCCCTACATCTGGTCTTGGGGGACGAGGAACTGCTCGTCGAGCGCGCGGTGGCGGCCGTGCTGAAGAGTGCGCGCACGCTCGCCGGCACCGACGACGTCCCGGTCAACCGGTTACGCGCCGGGGAGGTGAGCACCAGCGACCTCGCCGACTTACTCAGCCCGTCGCTGTTCTCCGACGAGCGGGTGGTGGTGCTCGAATCGGCCGCCGAGGCCGGTAAGGATGCGGTCGCGCTGATCGTTGGTGCGGCCGCCGATCTGCCGCCGGGTACCATGCTCGTCGTCGTGCACTCGGGCGGAGGCCGGGCCAAGGCGCTGGCCGATCAGCTCAAGAAGCTCGGCGCCGAGGTGCATCCGTGCGCCAAGATCGTCAAGGCCGCCGACCGGGCGGATTTTGTACGCAGGGAGTTCGGCAGCCACAAGGTCAAGGTCACCGATGACACCGTCACCGCGGTGCTCGACGCGGTCGGTTCCGACATCCGTGAACTGGCCGCGGTGTGCTCCCAACTGGTGGCCGACACCGCGGGTGAGGTCGCCGCGGTCGACGTGCGTCGGTACCACTCCGGCAAGGCGGAGGTGAAGGGGTTCGACATCGCCGACAAGGCCGTGACCGGCGACGTCGCCGGGGCCGCCGAGGCCCTGCGATGGGCGCTGCTCAGCGGCGAACCGCGGGTGGTGCTGGCCGATGCGTTGGCCGAGGCGGTGCACACCGTCGCCCGGGTCGCGCCATTGTCGGGCGATCCCTACCGGCTGGCGGGTGAACTGGGCATGCCGCCGTGGCGCGTGCAGAAGGCACAGAAGCAGGCGCGACGCTGGTCGCGGGCTTCGGTGGCGGAGGCCATGCGGCTGGTCGCGGCACTCAACGCAGACGTCAAGGGCGCAGCGGCGGATGCCGACTACGCCCTTGAATCAGCGGTGCGCAGAGTCGCCGAACTCGTGGCCGACTAGAGAGCGCGAGGATCGCTCAGAGCTTGTTCAGCGCGACCGCGAGTGCCGACTTCTTGTTGGCGGCCTGGTTCTTGTGGATGACGCCCTTGCTGGCGGCCTTGTCCAGCTTGCGGCTGGTCGCGACGAGCAGCTCGGCGGCCGTGTCCTTGTCGCCGGCGTCGAGGGCTTCGCGGAACCCGCGCACCGCGGTACGCAGCGAGGACTTCACCGACTGGTTGCGCAGACGACGACGCTCGTTGGTGCGGATGCGCTTTTCCTGCGATTTGATGTTGGCCACGTAGAGCAGTCCTTTTCGACTATCGGGTGGATGATGCAAAGTCTTCGGCCGTGCCGAGGCGGCGGGCAGCGACTGTTCAGGCTACCAGCGAGGCACCGAATCGACCAAAGTGAGGTCCGTCAACCTGCCTGAACGCCCGGTGTGGGGCAAAGTGTCATAGGTGAGCTTGCGCACCCTACCGACCGAATCCAGCCGATCCTCCCGCACCAACGGTGCGCCGACCAAAAGGCACGAAGGAATCTTCGCCGGCTACAACAGCGTCGGCGGCTACGACAAGGCCTTCGACGAGATGTTCGACCCCCAGGGCAACGTGCGCGGCCCGTACAAGGGCATCTTCGCCGAACTCGAGCCTGCGGACGCATCCGATCTCCAGGCGCGCGCCGATGCGCTCGACCGGGCGTTCATCAACCAGGGCATCACGTTCTCACTGTCCGGCCAGGAGCGGCCGCTGCCGCTGGACCTCGTGCCGCGGGTGATCTCCGCCGCCGAGTGGACGCGGTTGGAGCGCGGCATCACCCAGCGGGTGCGGGCACTCGAGGCCTATCTCGAAGACATCTACGCCGAACAGCACATCTTGCGCGACGGCGTCATTCCGCGCCGGCTCGTCACGTCCTGTGAGCACTTCCATCGCGAGGCGGTGGGCATCAGCCCACCCAACGGGGTGCGCATCCATGTCGCAGGCATCGACGTGATCCGTGACGAACAGGGCAGCTTCCGGGTCCTCGAGGACAACCTGCGGTCCCCGTCCGGGGTGTCCTATGTGATGGAGAACCGCCGCACCATGGCGCGGGTGTTTCCCAACCTGTTCGCCACCCACCGGGTGCGTGCGGTCGACGACTACGCCTCGCACCTGTTGCGGGCCCTGCGCAACGCGGCCGCCTCCAACGAAGCCGACCCGACGGTTGTGGTGCTGACACCGGGGGTCTACAACTCGGCATACTTCGAGCACTCACTGCTCGCCCGGCAGATGGGCGTGGAGCTTGTCGAAGGGCGCGACCTGTTCTGCCGCGACAACACGGTCTACATGCGCACCACCGCCGGTGAGCGCCAGGTCGACGTCATCTACCGCCGCATCGACGACGCGTTCCTCGACCCGATGCAGTTCCGCCCCGACTCGGTGCTCGGGGTGGCCGGGCTGCTCAACGCCGCCCGGGCCGGCAACGTCGTAATCTCCAGCGCCGTGGGTAACGGCGTCGGCGACGACAAGCTGGTGTACACCTACGTGCCGACGATCATCGAGTACTACCTGGGCGAGAAGCCGCTCCTGGCGAACGTCGACAGCTACCGCTGCTGGCTCGACGAGGAACGCGAGGAGGTGCTCGACCGCATCACCGAACTGGTGATCAAACCGGTCGACGGCTCCGGGGGGTACGGCATCGTGTTCGGTCCGGAAGCGTCGGGCAAAGAGCTCAACGCCATCTGCAAGAAGATCCGCAACGACCCCCGCGGCTGGATCGCCCAGCCGGTGATGCAGCTGTCGACCGTACCGACCCAGATCGGCGGCAAGCTGGCGCCCCGCCACGTCGACCTACGACCGTTCGCGGTCAACGACGGTGACGATGTGTGGGTGCTGCCCGGCGGACTCACCCGCGTCGCACTGCCGGAGGGGTCGCTGGTGGTCAACTCCAGCCAGGGCGGCGGTTCGAAGGACACCTGGGTGCTGGCGTCGCGTGCGTCGGCCGCGGACCGGGAACTGGCTGCCGCCGAGGTGGTGCGCTCGCTGCCCAAGTCGGCGAAGGCCGACAAGGCGGATAAAAATGCGGACGCCCAGTCCGCAGAACAGCTGCAGCAACAGCAGCAGCAGTAGGGGGGTTGTCGGAACATGTTGGCACGCAACGCCGAATCGCTGTATTGGATCGGACGTTACGTCGAACGCGCCGACGACACCGCCCGCATCCTCGACGTGACGGTGCACCAACTGCTCGAGGACTCCAGCGTCGACCCGGACCGGGTGGCGCGGACGCTGCTGCGGGTGCTCGGCATGGAGGCCCCCGACCATCCCCTGGACGTGTGGTCGCTGACCGACATCGTCGCGTTCAACCGCGACAGCGCCGACGGCACGTCGATCGTCGACTCGATCTCGGCGGCGCGCGAAAACGCCCGTGGCGCACGTGAAGTCACCTCGACAGAGATTTGGGAGTGCCTCAACACCACCTACAACGCCCTGGCCGAACGGGAGCGTGCCGCCAAACGCTTCGGCCCCCACGAGTTCCTGTCCTACGTGGAGGGCCGCGCCGCGATGTTCGCCGGTCTGGCCGATTCCACGCTCAGCCGCGACGACGGTTACCGGTTCATGGTGCTCGGCCGCGCGATCGAACGCGTCGACATGATGGTCCGGTTGTTGCTGTCGCGTGTCGGCGACAGCGGATCGTCGCCCGCGTGGGTCACGCTGCTGCGTTCGGCCGGCGCCCACGACACCTACCTGCGCACCTACCGGGGCGTGCTGGACGCGGGCCGCGTCGTCGAGTTCATGATGCTCGACCGCCTGTTCCCGCGGTCGATCTTCTACTCACTGCGCCTCGCCGAGCACAATCTCGACGAACTGCTCAACAGACCGCACAACCGGTTGGGCGCCAAGGCTGAAGCGCAGCGCCTGCTGGGCCGCGCGCGCAGCGAGTTGGAGTTCATGCATCCCGGTGTCCTCCTCGAATCACTCGAGCAACGGCTGGCCAGGTTGCAGAAGACGTGCAGCGACGTCGGAGAAGCGTTGGCGTTGCAGTACTTCCACGTAGCGCCGTGGGTGGCTTGGACCGATGCCGGCCGCAACGCGCTGGTCATCGAAGAAGGGGAGGTCTAGGTATGTGGCGGATGCGGGTGGTGCACGCGACGGGCTATGCCTACAAGTCGCCGGTCACCGCGTCGTTCAACGAGGCCCGGTTGACGCCGCGTTCGGACACCCGGCAGAACGTCATCCTCAACCGGGTCGAGACGGCGCCGGCCACCCGCCAGTACCGCTACGTCGACTACTGGGGCACCGCGGTGACCGCGTTCGACCTGCACGCGCCGCATACCGAACTCGAGGTGACGTCCTCCTCCGTGGTCGAGACCGACGTCGACGACCGCCCTGAGGACACCGTGAACTGGGACGATCTGCGGTCCGAGGCGGTCATCGACCGGTTCGACGAGGTGCTCACCGGATCGCACTACACCCCGGACAGCAGACGCATCGCCCGGGTCGGCCAGCGCATCGCGAAGGACCACGACCCATACGAGGCGGTCGTCGCCGCCGCGAACTGGGTGCACACCGAACTCGACTACGTCCCGGGGACCACCGGCGTGCACTCGTCGGGTCTCGACGCGCTGCGCGAGGGTAAGGGAGTTTGCCAAGACTTCGCACACCTGTCGCTGGTCCTCTTGCGCAGCATGGGAATTCCGGCGCGATACGTGTCCGGCTACCTGCACCCGCAGAAGGACGCGGCGATCGGCGACACCGTCGACGGCCAGAGTCACGCGTGGGTGCAGGCCTGGACCGGGGGCTGGTGGCACTACGACCCCACCAACGGCGCCGAGATCAACGAGCAGTACATCAGCGTGGGCATCGGGCGCGACTACGCGGACGTGTCACCGCTCAAGGGCATCTACTCGGGGGAGGGGTCCACCGACCTCGATGTCGTCGTGGAGATCACCCGCCTGGCTTGACGCCCACTCCCGGATGCACCTCGACGCGGTGGAGGTCGTCACCCAGCTCGATCTGGCGGGGGAACATGGTGGCCGCCCTCGCCCGCCAGTCGGCCTCCTGTCCCGGGGCGATCGGGGGCAGGTAGTGCGTGAGCACCAGGATCCCGACGCCGGCCCGTTCCGCGGTCCCGGCGGCCTCTTCGACCGACGCATGGTACTCGCAGACCTCACGCACCCGCTGCTGGGGCGCCAGTTCGACCAGATCCTTGCGAATGGCGGTGTGCACCAAGGCGCCTGCGCCCGCCGCGAGTGCATCGAGCGTCGCGCACGGCACGGTGTCGCCGGCGAGCACCACCGACACGTCGGCGTGTTCGATGCGGAACCCGATGGTCGGGGAGACCGGTCGATGGTCGGTGGGCGCAACGCGGACGGTGACGCCGTCGTGGTCCCACACCACACCCTCGGTGACCTCGTGCACCTCGACGGGCGGGGGTGCGGTCAGGTCGGGGTGGTGGGCGATGCGGTAGCCGATGTCGCGGCCGAACGCCGCGAGCATCGCGGTCACAGTCTCGGCGGTACCGGGCGGGCCGATGATCTGCAGCGGCACCTGGTCGGTGAAAGTGGTCACCCAGCGGGTGATCAGCAGGTCACCGAGGTCGGCGATGTGGTCACTGTGCAGGTGGGTCAGCAGTAATGCCGACAACCCGTTCGCGGCGATCCCGGCGGCGGCCATGCGGAGCTGAACGCCGCGACCGCAGTCGACGAGCAAGGCGTGGCCGCCCGCGCGCAACAGCGTCGACGGGCCGGCCCGCCGCGCGTCGGGGACGGGACTTCCGGTTCCGAGCAGGGTCACCTCGATCATGGCCTCATAGGTACCTTGCGCCGCGGCTGGCGTCAGGCGATCGGCTATTCCGCTTCCGGGGAAGACAGCCTAGTCTGGTGTGAGCCGTATCACAGAAGGCGGAGGCGGCGATGCGAATAGCGGACGTGCTGCGCGGCAAGGGCTCGGCGGTGGCGACCATCACCGAGACCACCACGGTGACCGGACTGCTGGCCGAACTCGCCACCCACAACATCGGCGCGATGGTCGTCGTCGGCCAGGACGGCATCGTCGGCATGGTCTCCGAACACGATGTGGTGCGCCGACTGCACGAACGCGGCGCGGAACTGCTGCGCTGCCCGGTCTCGGAAATCATGTCGAACGTCGTGGTGCCGAGGATCCACAGCAGCGCTCCGAGCAGGCGCCGCAGCACTCGCATCGCGACGCTGATTCCCCGACCCGCCCGAGTCGATGCCGACAACCAGTCCGTTCATTGCTCGTCCATCCTGGTGAACGGACTACCCGCGCGGTCAGAAATTGCCTGTGCCGTCGACTACGTTCGGTCGCGGGTGTCAGCTCCAGGAGTACTCGGCGCGCAGTCGGGCGGCGACGGCCTCGAAGCGTACGCGGTCGAGGATCGCCCCCTCGCGGCGGATGCCCTCCTCGGGGACGTCGAGTACCCGGTCGAGGCGCACCCAGCTGACCCGGCCGCCGTAGTCCCAGCTGCCGGCGCCGATCGCGACCCAGCTCGGGTCGCCCGCGTGGTGGTCCTGGCTGGACAGCATCAGGCCGAGCAGGGTGCGGCGGTCGCGGCCCACGACGAGCACGGGACGGTCCTTGCCGCGGGTCGGGTCGTCCTCGTAGACCACCCAGGTCCACACGATCTCACCGGGATCGGCCCGGCCGTCGAGGTCGGGTGCGTACACGATCTTGCGGGCCCGGTGTGCGGTCGGGACGCTGGTGTTCGTGACCGGCCGCCCCGCGGGGACCGCGGGCGGGGCCGTGCCGGAGGCACCCGCAAGCGCTGAGAGGCCGACCTCCAGTCCGATCTTGAGGCCCTGCTGGACGGTGCGCGGGCGGTTGTCGGACTGTTGTAGCTGGCGGATCACCTTCGGCGCCTCCTGGAACACCAGTTTCTCCGCCAACCGCTGAAACGTCTTCCATTGCGACGCCATATTTTCGAGCATAGGTGAGGAAGGGCGGGCACGATTGTGCCGTCGGGCACCGCGGTCGATACCCTTGAGGTGCGCACACGCGCGCCGTCGCGACGTCTACCAGGAGTATCCCATCAGCAGCTTCGCCGACCAGACCTTCACCGCGCCGGCGCAGATTCGGAACTTCTGCATCATCGCCCACATCGACCACGGCAAGTCGACACTCGCGGATCGGATGCTGCAGCTCACCGGGGTCGTCGCCGATCGCGACATGCGCGCGCAATATCTCGACCGGATGGAGATCGAGCGGGAGCGCGGCATCACGATCAAGGCGCAGAACGTCCGGCTGCCCTGGACTGTCCAGCGGCCCGGCGGCGAGGAGCAGTACGTCCTGCACCTGATCGACACCCCGGGCCACGTCGACTTCACCTATGAGGTGTCGCGCGCACTGGAGGCCTGCGAGGGCGCGATCCTGCTGGTCGACGCCGCCCAGGGCATCGAGGCGCAGACGCTGGCCAACCTGTACCTGGCGTTGGACCGCGATCTGGCCATCATCCCGGTGCTCAACAAGATCGACCTGCCCGCCGCCGACCCGGACCGCTACGCCGGCGAACTGGCCCACATCATCGGCTGCGAACCGTCCGACGTCCTTCGCGTCTCCGGTAAGACCGGCGCCGGCGTCAGAGAACTGCTCGACGAGGTGGTGCGGCTGGTGCCGGCGCCGACCGGCGACGCCGACGCCCCGGCCCGCGCCATGATCTTCGACTCCGTCTACGACATCTACCGCGGCGTCGTCACCTACGTCCGTGTCGTCGACGGCAAGATCACCCCGCGCGAGCGCGTCGCGATGATGTCGACCGGCGCCACCCACGAGCTGCTCGAAGTCGGCATCGTCTCGCCCGAACCCAAACCCTCGGCCGGTCTGGGCGTCGGAGAGGTCGGCTACCTGATCACCGGCGTGAAGGACGTCCGCCAGTCGAAGGTCGGTGACACCGTCACCACCGCCCGTCACGGCGCCAAGGAGGCGCTCACCGGGTACCGCGAGCCGCGGCCGATGGTCTATTCCGGTCTCTATCCCGTCGACGGGTCGGACTACCCGGTGCTGCGCGAGGCGCTGGACAAACTGCAGCTCAACGACGCGGCGCTGACCTACGAACCCGAGACCTCGGTGGCGCTGGGCTTCGGTTTCCGCTGCGGCTTCCTCGGTCTGCTGCACATGGAGATCACCCGCGAACGTCTCGAGCGCGAGTTCAACCTCGATCTCATCTCGACGGCGCCCAACGTGGTCTACCGCGTGGAGAAGGACGACGGTACCGAGATCGTCGTCACCAACCCGTCCGATTGGCCCGAGGGCAAGGTCCGCACCGTCTACGAGCCGGTCGTGAAGACCACCGTCATCGCGCCGAGCGAGTTCATCGGCACCATCATGGAGCTCTGCCAGTCCCGCCGCGGCGAACTCGGGGGCATGGACTACCTGTCGCCGGAACGCGTCGAACTGCGCTACACGATGCCGCTCGGCGAGATCATCTTCGACTTCTTCGACTCGCTGAAGTCGCGCACCCGAGGCTACGCCAGCCTCGACTACGAGGAGGCCGGTGAACAGCAGGCCGACCTGGTCAAGGTCGACATCCTGCTGCAGGGGGAGGCCGTCGACGCGTTCAGCGCGATCGTGCACAAGGACGCGGCGTCGGCCTACGGCAACAAGATGACCACCAAGCTCAAGGAGCTGATCCCACGTCAGCAGTTCGAGGTGCCGGTCCAGGCGGCCGTCGGCTCGAGGATCATCGCCCGCGAGAACATCCGCGCCATCCGCAAGGACGTGCTCTCCAAGTGCTACGGCGGTGACATCACGCGGAAGCGCAAACTGCTCGAGAAGCAGAAGGAAGGCAAGAAGCGGATGAAGACCATCGGCCGGGTCGACGTCCCGCAGGAGGCGTTCGTCGCGGCGCTGTCCACCGACGCCGGGGACAAACCCAAGAAGTAGCCCGAACGGTCGCACCGACCGCGTCCGCGTGCTAGAGAATGGGGCATGCGCACACCACGCCTGGCCGCGATGCTGACCGGCGCGTGTCTGCTTTCGGCCGGCTGCACGGCCACTGTCGACGGGGTGGCCGTCGACCCGGCCCCGGCTGCCACCCCCTCGGAGGTGCGCGCGCTCGAGACGGTACTGCCGTCCTCCGAGGAACTCTCCGATGCCCTGGGCATCGCCCCGACCGGTCTGATGGGCCAGCTCGTCGAGGGCGGCGCCGACACCCTGCTGCGCGGCGTCGACCGGTCCCAGGCGACGCCGGTGGAATGTGTCAGCACCACCCACCGGCTCCAGCAGGCCGTCTACGGCGCCAGCTCGGTGCAGTCGGTCGCCAGCAGATCGTGGGCGGCGGGCAGTGTCGACGGCCCGGCGCTGAGCGGGTTCTTCGGTGTGGTGCAACTCGGCTCCACCGAGGAGGCGGCGGCGTTCTTCGCCACCGCAGCCGACGACTGGGCTCGGTGCGACGGCGAGACGGTCGTGCTGCACCGGGGCGGCCCAGGTGCCGGCGAACAGAGCAGCATCGCCGATGTGACGGTCGACGATCGGGTGGTCTCGGCGGTGGTGGTTCACGAGGCGGGTCAGGGCTCGGGTCAGGGCACAGGGACACCGATCCAGCGTGCGCTGGGCGTTGCGGGCGACGCGATCGTCGACGTGGAGATCTCCGACATCGCCGGTGCGAGGTCGGACGGTGCAGACGGTGCAGTCGACGTCGTGCAGATCATGCTGGGCAAACTGACCGGTTGACAGCAGACAGAGCAGGCGGCGCGTGCCGGTGATGGTCGCGGTGCAGACCGGGTACGAGCATCGGTATGCGACGACGGTACGGCTCAGCGGGCCAGCCCAGGTACACCTGTCGCAGGCCGAACAGGTCGAAGTGGTTGATCATGAATGTCGACGCCAGCACCGTCGCCCACCCGGCCCAGAACGCGATCTGCGGCTATTCCGTCGGCACCCGACCGGGCGCCGCGGATCAGCTCACCCCAGGCGGCGAACGCCTCGCCGTGTTCGGCCGACGACGACCCGGCGGCCAGCGCCACCAACTCCCCGGCGACCCGGCCGATACCGAGACCGGTCTGCTTCACCACGGTGACCAGTTCGTCGAACGCCTGACGTTCGGTGCAGCCGCGCAATCCCACCAGGATGCCGATCGCGATGTCGATGACCCGGCGTGACGTCACGTCCGTGATCCGGTTGTCCATACTTCCCCCTTACTGACAACACCATCGTGATGAATCGGTGCTGCGTCTGGCAAGACATGGATACACCGTGATCCTGACCTTGGGCTGAACGTCTCCTTACGACGGCGCGTTGGCCGGGACGAACACCCCCGAGCTGTCGGCTTCCTCCTCGGCGCGGATGACGTGCACGACCGCGTTGATCAACGCCAGGTGGGTGAACGCCTGCGGGAAGTTGCCCAGGTGGTGGCCGGTGCGGGGTTCGATCTCCTCGGCGTAGAGGTGCAGCGAACTGGCGAACGACAACAACCGTTCACAGAGGTGCTTGGCGCGGCTGATCTCGCCGATTTCCACCAGGGCCGACACCAGCCAGAACGAGCAGATCGTGAACGTGCCCTCCTCGCCGGCCAACCCGTCGTCGGTCTCCTCGACGCGGTAGCGCAGGACCAGGCCTTCCTCGGTCAGCTCGTCGGCAATCGCCAGCACGGTCGCCCGTACCCGTGGATCGTCCGAGGGCAGGAACCGGACCAGGGGCACCAGCAACAGGGAGGCGTCCAGCGCATCGTCGCCATAGCGCTGGGTGAACACGCCCCGCGAGTCGACACCGTTGGCGAGGATGTCGGCCTTGATCTCCTCGGCGACGGCGCGCCATTGGAGGGCATAGCTCTTCTCACCCTCGAGTTCGGCGAGTTTCGCGCCACGGTCGAGCGCCACCCAGCACATCACCTTCGAACTGGTGAAGTGCTGCGGTTCGCCGCGGACCTCCCAGATACCGCGGTCGGGTTCCTTCCAGTGCTTGATGGCCTCCTCGACCTGGTGCTTGAGCACCGGCCACAGCGCCTCGGGGACCTGCTCACGCGATTTGGTGTGCAGGTAGACCGAATCGAGCATGGTGCCCCAGATGTCGTGCTGCCTCTGGTCGTAGGCACCGTTGCCGATCCGCACCGGGCGGGCGCCGTCGTACCCCGACAGGTGGTGCAGTTCCTCCTCGACCAGGCTGCGCTCACCGCCGACGCCGTACATCACCTGCAGCGGGTGGCGCTCACCGTTGTTGGCGCCGGACACGTCGGCGATGAACGCGAAGAAGTCGTCGGCCTCGCGGTCCAGGCCCAGGGTGTAGAGACCCCACAGCGCGAACGTCGAATCGCGCACCCACGCATAGCGGTAGTCCCAATTGCGTTCGCCCTGAGGCGTTTCCGGCAACGACGCGGTGCTCGCGGCCAATAGTGCGCCGGTCGGCGAGTAGGTCAGGCCCTTGAGGGTGAGCGCGCTGCGCTGCAGGTAGGCCCGCCACGGGTGGTCGGGGAAGTCGCCGACGTTGATCCACTGCCGCCACGCCTCGCTGGTCTGCCACATCTTGTCGGCGGCCCCTTCGTAGTTCTGCGGCGCCGGATGCTTCGACCAGGACAGCGCCACGAAGACGTTGTCGCCCTCCTTGAGCCGGGTGCGGGCCCTGGCCTCGCGGCCCTCCAACCCGATCCGCAGGTTCGTGGTGAGCCGCAGCGTCGGATGGGAGTCGGCGTTGCGGTTGGCCCGCGCGATCGCCTCGCCGTAGGCCGGGCCGGAGTACTCCCACTCGGCGCTCACCCGGTGGTAGTCGAACGACGGCTCACAGTTCATCACCAGCTCGACGGTGCCGCTGACACACCGCACGGTGCGCAGCAGGATGTGCTCGGCATCCCAGTCCATCGGAGTGCGCCGGTGGGTGCGCGACCGCGCCTCGAGGTCGTGCCAGGGACCCATCACCAGGGTGTCGCGCACGATCAGCCAGCCGGTGTGGGTCTGCCACGTGGTCTCGAGGATCAGGCTGCCCGGCAGGTAGCGCCGCGCCGCGGGCACCGTCACGCCGTACGGGCCGAGCCGGAAGTGACCTGCACCGCGGTCGAGGATCGCGCCGAACACGCTCGGCGAATCCGGGCGGGGCACACACATCCACTCGACGGAACCCGCCGAGGAGATCAGACACGTGTTCTCGCAGTCGGACAGGAAACCGTAGTCGGCGATGGGCGGGAACGGGTTGCGCAGCCCGCCGGTCGGCGCGTACGGGACCGGCGCCGTCACCGTCAACGGAGTGCCGGGCAGATAGCCCGGCTGCAAGATGGTCGCGGCCTCGTCGGTGGGCTCGGTGTGGTCCAGAACCATGCCCGCCATCATCGACTGCCGACGTGCTCGGCGTCTACTCAAACCCCATGTCCTGCCGTTGCTGAGCGATGAGAGCCGAGGCCCGGCGTCGCGGAACGGGCCATCGCATAGTCTGGCCCGGTGGACGCATTCCTCAGCTGGTGGGACGGCGTCGAGCTGTGGCTGACCGGTCTGGGATTCGTCGCACAGACGGCGGTGGTGATGCCGGTGGCGTTGCTGCTGGCCTACGGGCTGGCCGTGCTCCTCGACGGTGTTCTTGCAGCCGGTGCCCGGGTGCTGCGGCGCGCCCGCCACGACGGGCAGGAGCCGTCATGACCGGGATGCCGCGCTCGCGGGTGACCCTGATCCTGGTCGTCCTCATTCTGCTGGTCATCGTCGCGTGGCTGATGACTCGCTGACCGCGCGGGGTGGGATACCCCGGAGGCTCTGTTATTCTTCGCGCCATGCATCCGGCGTCCGGCAATAGCGAGTGCCACATCGTGGCGCTCATTGCCGTGGGTTCGTGCGCGGTTGCTGACGTTCACTGTTGTCGCTGAAACCCCCCGTCCGCGGTTGGGCTTCGGCGACGGTATCTCTCGTGCTGCCTTTTCGTCGTCACCCGTGTCCGTTTGACGGGATCCGTCCGGCATTCCACACAAAAGACGACCGAAAGGCCATCGATGCTCAGCTCAGTCAAGACCTTCGAACGCCGGCGGGTCGCCGCGGCGTTCGCCGCCACGGTGTCACTGCTGGCCGGGTGCGGCGGCGGCGCGAGCGACGTCGCGGGCAGCGACGGTGGCTCCAACGTCGAGACCACCCTGACCCTGGTCGCCTACGCGGTGCCCGAACCCGGGTGGTCCAAGGTCATCCCGGCGTTCGCGGCCACCGAGGAGGGTAAGGGTGTGGGCGTGACCGCGTCCTACGGCGCCTCCGGCGATCAGTCCCGCGGCGTCGACTCGGGTAAACCCGCGGACGTGGTGAACTTCTCGGTCGAACCCGACATCACCCGCCTGGTGAAGTCCGGCAAGGTCAGCGAGGACTGGAACAAGAACGCCACCAAGGGGATTCCGTTCGGTTCGGTGGTGAGCCTGATGGTCCGCCCAGGCAACCCGAAGAGCATCCGCGACTGGGACGACCTGCTCAAGCCGGACGTCGAGGTCATCACCCCGAGCCCGCTCAGCTCGGGTTCGGCCAAGTGGAACCTGCTCGCCCCGTACGCGGTGAAGAGCGACGGGGGCACGAACCCGCAGGCCGGTCTCGACTACGTCGACCAGCTGGTCAGCGAGCACGTCGAGCTGCGGCCCGGCTCCGGCCGCGAGGCCACCGACGTCTTCCTGCAGGGCAGCGGCGACGTGCTGCTGGCGTATGAGAACGAGGCGATCAACTCGCGTCGCCGCGGCCACGAGTTCGACTACGTCAACCTCCCGCAGACCTTCAAGATCGAGAACCCGGTCGCGGTCGTCAACTCCACCCGTCATCTCGAGCAGGCGACCGCGTTCGTGAACTTCCAGTACACGCCCGAGGCGCAGAAGTTGTGGGCCGAAGCCGGTTTCCGTCCGGTCGACCCGGCGGTCGCCGCGGAGTTCGCCGACCAGTTTCCGGCGCCGCAGAAGCTGTGGACCATCGCCGACCTGGGCGGCTGGCAGAAGGTGGACAGCGAGCTGTTCAACAAGGACTCCGGCTCGATCACCAAGATCTACACCCAGGCGACTGGATGATCACCGCCGTCGACGGCGACAACGGCCGGGCGCCGGGCAGGTTCGCCCGGCGTCGCGGTACCGCGTCCCTCCGGGTCGGCGTCGCGACCATCTGGCTCAGCGTCATCGTACTGTTGCCGCTGGCCGCGATCCTCTCGCAGTCCGTGGACGGCGGGTGGGAGGCGTTCTACCGCGCCGTGACCGGCAACGCTGCGCTCGAATCGTTCCGGGTGACCCTGAGCATCTCGGTCGGGGTGACGATCGTCAACGCCTTCTTCGGCCTGTTGGTGGCCTGGGTGCGGTCGTCGGGTTGGCCGGCTTCCAGAACCGCTACCCCAACCAGCTCTCCGGCGGGCAGCGGCAGCGGATGGCGCTGGCCCGCGCGCTGGCGGTCGATCCGCAGGTGCTGCTGCTCGACGAGCCGTTCGGCGCCCCTGGACGCGAAGGTGCGCGAGGATCTGCGGGCCTGGCTGCGCCGTCTGCACGACGAAGTCCACGTGACCACCGTGCTGGTCACCCACGACCAGGCCGAGGCGCTCGATGTCGCCGACCGCATCGCGGTGCTCAACAAGGGCCGGATCGAACAGGTCGGTTCGCCGACCGAGGTGTACGACACCCCCGCCAACGCGTTCGTGATGTCGTTCCTGGGCGCGGTGTCGTCGCTCAACGGCACGCTCGTGCGCCCGCACGACATCCGGGTCGGCCGCAATCCGGAACTGCCGATCTACGAGAGCGAGTCGATCCAGGCCACCGGCGTCGTCAAGGCCGGCATCAACCGCATTGTGGTGCTGGGCTTCGAGGTCCGCCTCGAGCTGACCAACGCCGCGACGCAGGCGCCGTTCACCGCGCAGATCACCCGCGGTGACGCGGAGGCGCTCGGCCTGCGTGAAGGGGAGACGGTCTACGTGCGGGCCACCCGCGTGCCGGAGATCCCCGGGGACACCGAGGTGCCGAAGGCCGCCGCGCTGCGCTGACCGTGGAGGCATACTCGAACCGCGGTCAGGCCGCGACGCGGTTCTCCGTCACGTCGTCGAAGCGGTCGAGCACCGTCGCGGCCACCAGGTTGTGCGACCCCAGCGGCTCGGCCGTCGCAATGTCTTCGCGCGCAGCGAAATCCGTAACGCGATCGGTGATGCGGCCGTGGGCGAGGAACCACGGCACGACTACCAGCCGACGGGCGCCCGACTCCCGCAGCGCGGCGGCGGTGCCGACCAGGTCGGCGTGCGGGCCGGTGGCGAAGGCGACCTTGATGCCCGCCCATCGGGTGCCGTCCGCCAGCGCGGGCGCGATGGTCGACGTCCTGGCGTTGGCCGTCGCGTCGGAGGACCCGACGGCCACGACAATCACACCGAGGTCGTCGTCGTAAGGGGAAACTCCCGCCTCGGTCAGGCGAAGGTGCGCCACCGACAGCAGTGCGGGGTCCTCACCGAGCACCGGGGCGGTCCGCACCGATGCGCCCACCGCGTCAATCACGGCCGGGATGTCGACCCGGGCGTGGTAGGCGTCGGCCAGCAGGAACGGTACGACGGTGGCGTCGCCCGTCTCCGAGAGCACGTCGTGCAGGCTCGGGGCGCACTTCTCGAGGAACGCCGCGCGGACAGCGAGCCAGGGGCGCAGCCGCCGGATCCGGCCGGCCACCGCGTGGGTGACCGCTGCCGACCGAGGATCGACGCTGCCGTGCGCCGTCAGGACGAGAGTGCTGCTCAAGACTGGTGAAGTCCGCATTCGATCTTGTTCAGACCCTGCCAGCGTCCGCTGCGCGGATCGCCACCCTCGATCGGCTTGGACGTGCACGGTGCGCAACCGATCGACGGGTAGCCCTCGTCGACCAGCGGGTTGACCAGGACGCCGTTGGCGGCGATGTAGGCCTGCATGTCGTCGTCCGACCACGCCGCGATCGGGTTGATCTTGACCAGCCCGAACGCCTTGTCCCAGCCGATCAGGGGGGCATTGGCCCGGGTGGGGGCCTCGACGCGGCGGATGCCGGTGACCCAGGCCGAATAGCCGCTCAGCGACCTGGTCAGCGGTTCGACCTTGCGCAGACGGCAGCACTCGTTCGGCTCGTGGGCGAACAGGTCCTTGCCGAGCAGCGCCTCCTGTTCGGCGACGGTCCGCTCGGGGGTGACGTTGACGACGTTCACGTCGTACACCGCCTGCACCGCATCGCGGGTGCCGATGGTCTCCGCGAAGTGGTAGCCGGTGTCGAGGAACAGCACGTCCACGCCTGGCCGGACCTTCGCCGCCATGTCGACCAGCACCGCGTCCTGCATGTTCGACGCCACCACGTAGTTCCCGGAGAAGTGCTCGTCGGTCCAGCGCAGCAGGTCGATCGCCGACGCGTTCGGCCCGAGTTCGGCCGCGCCGCGCTCCGCCAGTTGCTGCAGGTCGATATCCGACATCACATCCGTCACCGCAAGTCCGCTTCGTCTGCTCGCAGGGCCCACGTTGCGAAACGCTCACCGTCCTCGCGTTGTTTCACGAAGTTGCGGACCACCCGTTCGATGTAGTCGCCGAGTTCGGTGGCGAGCACCTTGTGCTGGCGCAGCTTGCGGCCGAAACCACTGTCCAGCCCGAGGCTGCCGCCCAGGTGGACCTGGAAACCCTCCTCCGGGCCGTCGCCGTCGTCCACCATCTGGCCCTTGAACCCGATGTCGGCGACCTGGATACGGGCGCACGAGTTCGGGCAGCCGTTGATGTTGATCGTGACCGGGACGTCGAGTTGGGCGTTGATGTCCTCGAGGCGCTTCTCGAGTTCGGGCACCAGCACCTGGGAGCGGCTCCTGGTCTCGGCGAAGCTCAGTTTGCAGTACTCGATTCCCGTGCACGCCATCAGGTTTCGCCGCCAGTGCGACGGCGTCGAGGGCAGGCCCAACGCGTCAAGACCCGCCGTCAGCGTGGCCACCTGGTCATCGGGGACGTCGAGGACGATCAGCTTCTGGTACGGGGTGAACCGGATCCGGTCGGAGCCGACGGCCTCGGCGAGGTCGGCTACCTTGCGCAGGATGGTCCCCGACACACGGCCGGCGATGGGGGCGACACCGACGGCGTTGAGGCCGTTCTTGAGCTTCTGCACACCGACGTGGTCGATCGGGCGGGTCACCGGGTCGGGGGCGGGGCCGTCGACGAGCTTCCGGCCCAGGTATTCCTGTTCGAGAACGTCCCTGAACTTTTCTACGCCCCAGTCCTTGATCAGGAACTTGAGCCGCGCCTTCGACCGCAACCGCCGATAGCCGTAGTCGCGGAACACGCTGACGACGCCCTCCCAGACGTCGGGCACCTCGTCGAGCGGGACCCAGGCTCCGACACGCTGGCCCAGCATCGGGTTGGTGGACAGCCCGCCGCCGACCCACAGGTCGAAGCCGGGGCCGTGCTCGGGATGCACCACACCGATGAACGCGACATCGTTGACCTCGTGCACGACGTCCTGCAGACCGGAGATCGCGGTCTTGAACTTGCGCGGTAGGTTCGAGTACTCCGGCGTGCCGATGTAGCGCTTGACGATCTCGTTGACCGCCGGCGTGCCGTCGATCACCTCGTCGAGGGATTCACCGGCCAGCGGCGAACCGAGCACGACGCGGGGGCAGTCACCGCACGCCTCGGTGGTCTGCAGCCCGACCTCGTCGAGCCGCCGCCAGATCTCCGGCATGTTTCTGACGTCGACCCAGTGGTACTGGACGTTCTGCCGGTCGGAGATGTCGGCGGTGTCCCTGGCGAATCTGGTGGAGATCTCTCCGAGGGTGCGCAGCGCCTTCGCGGTCAGCGCACCGCCGTCGCTGCGGACCCTCAGCATGAAGTACTCGTCTTCGAGTATGTCGGTGTTCTCGTCACCGGTCCACGTGCCGTCGAACCCGGGCTTGCGCTGGGTGTAGAGGCCCCACCAGCGGAAGCGGCCACGCAGGTCGCCCTTGTCGATGGTGTCGAAGCCGCCGGGGGCGTAGATGTTCTCGATACGCTCCCGCACGTTGAGCGGGCTGTCGTCCTTCTTGGACCGTTCGTTGGCGTTGAGCGGCTCGCGGTATCCGAGCGCCCACTGTCCTTCACCGCGTGGACGCTTCACGGGCTTGGCGGGACGGGCCGGGGCGGGACGGGCCGGGGTCTCGGTCATGGGGTCTGGCTCCTTGCCGGGAGCCGGCGTTGGGACCGCGCTGATCACCGGGGGCTGTCCGGCGGCGCAGATCCGACGGCCAGCTGTACGTGCGGGGGTGGGCTGGGTCCTAGATCAGGCGCATCACGGCAGACAACACGAAGTACAAACGCGCTTGAAGTCCACATGCCGACGCACCACCAGCGGAATGCGGGTGTTGAGGGCCGGCGCGGCAGTCACCCGGCCATTGTGCCACGAACTGCCGCACCTGCGCTAACGGGCCGTATTTGCGCGAGCGGTGACCCGCTCGGTCCGACCCCGGTCTGGCCCTGCCGCCGCACGTGCCGCTCGGGGTGAACATGACGCCCTGCAACTGGCCGGCGACACCGAGTACGGGTTGTCCTCGGCGGTGTTCAGTCGCGACGTCGACCGCGGTGCGGTTCGCCCGGCGCGTCGACGCCGGGATGACCCACGCCAACGACTCACCCGTTCAACGACGACGCCAACACCGCGTTCGGCGGCGAGAAAACCTCGGGGATGGCGCTTCGGGGCAAATGGGCCATCGACGAGTTCACCACCGAGCACTGGGTGTCGGTGCAGCACGACCGCGGGATTACGCCATCTGACGTCGCGCTGCGACGATGGGGAGGTGAGCACCCGAACCGCCCCTCTGCGCGCACCGGCATTGGCCGCGCGGCCGGGGCGTCCGTTCGGCCTCTACATCCACGTGCCGTTCTGCGCGACGCGGTGCGGCTACTGCGACTTCAACACCTACACCCCGGCCGAGGCGGGCGGCGCCAACCCCGACGGCTGGCTGGCCGCGATGCGTCAGGAGCTGGCGCTGGCCGCCCGCACTCTGGGGACGCCGCCGCCGGTGCAGACCGTCTTCGTCGGCGGAGGCACCCCGTCGCTGCTGGGCGCCGCCGGCCTGACCAAGGTGCTGTCCGCGGTGCGCGAGCACTTCGATCTGGCGCACGGCGCCGAGGTCACCACCGAGGCCAACCCGGAGTCCTCGGGACCGGAACTGTTCGATGCGTTGCTGGCCGTCGGCTACACCCGGGTGTCGCTCGGTATGCAGTCGACGGCCCGCCACGTGCTGAAGGTGCTCGACCGGGTGCATTCCCCGGGTCGCGCGGTGGCCGCCGCCGAGGAGGCGCGCGGAGCCGGCTTCGGGCACGTCAACCTAGACCTGATCTACGGCACGCCTGGGGAGACCGACGACGACCTGCGCCGGTCCATCGACGCCGCGATCGAGGCGGGAGTCGACCACGTGTCGGCCTACGCGCTGGTGGTCGAGGACGGGACGGCGCTGGCCCGCAGGGTGCGGCTCGGCGAGGTGACCGCCCCCGACGACGATGTGCTGGCGGCGCGGTACGAACTGCTCGACGCGCGGTTGAACGACGCCGGGTTTGACTGGTACGAGGTGTCGAACTGGGCGACGCCCGGCGGGGAGTGCCGCCATAACCTCGGCTACTGGGCCGGCGGCGAATGGTGGGGGGTCGGACCCGGGGCGCACGGCTTCCTGGGCGACACCCGGTGGTGGAACGTCAAGCATCCCAACCCCTACGCCGCCGCGCTGGACGACGGGGCGCTGCCCGTCGCCGATTTCGAGGTGCTCGACCCGGCCGCCCGGCACACCGAGGACGTGATGCTGCGGGTACGGCTGCACAGCGGGTTGCCGCTGAACATGCTCACCCCCGAGGAGCGGAGTCGCGTCGGCACCGTCGCGGCCGATGGTCTCGCGGTGGTCGACGGGGCGGTGCTGGTCCTCACCGACCGTGGCCGGCTGCTGGCCGACCGTGTGGTGCGCGCGCTGCTCGCCGACTAAACGGTATGGGGGCGGCCCGACCGGGTTCGGGTTGGCTCGGGCGTTGACCGAGGCCGGCATTGATAGTCGGGTGGCGGCGCCGTGGAAGGTGCAGCGTCGGCCTGGGGATCGGGTGAACAACGATGTCGGTGACGCCGCGCATCTGGCCCGGTTGGTCATGTGAGCAGATCCCCGCGGTCACCGTGCCCAGCGTGGCTCAGGAGGCCGCACGTGATCTGGTGCGTCCCCGGCAGGATTGCCGCGGGAATCTCGCGGGAATCTGATGACTGTTCGGCCTCGCATATCGAGCAGATCGACAATGCTGCTGCGCAAGGGATTGTCCATTACGGTGGCCAGGCCTGGACCGGTGATACCCGTGCCCGCCGTTCCCCGTATCAGATCTGCTGCGGGTAAGGAACGTCCATGTCATACAACCGGGCGTGCAGCACCGCGCGGTTCCGCAGCGCCGAACGCACCGCGCGGTGCAGACCGTCCTCGAGATAGATGACGCCCTGCCACCGGACCGCGTGGGGGAACAGGTCGCCGTAGAACGTCGAATCCTCGGAGAGCAACCGGTCCAGCGCCAGCACCGTCGTGGTCGTCACGATCTCGTCGAGCCGGATCTGGCGGGGCGGGATACGCGACCACTCGCGATAGCTCAGACCGTGTTCGGGGTAGGGCTTCCCATCGCGGACACCCTTGAAGATCATCAGCGCGCCTTCGGTTGCTCTGCCCCTCCTTCGACGCACGTTAGCCGAACCTCGGGCGCGGGTAGTCGCGCGCTGCGGAACGCGGCTGCTGAGCACCGTAAACTGGACGCCGAACCGCGCTGCGACTCGAGAGGTGGGTGAACACAATTGGGTAGTGCCGACGACCGCCGCTTCGAGGTGCTGCGAGCCATCATCGCCGACTTTGTCGCCACCAAGGAGCCGATCGGTTCCAAGACCCTGGTGGACCGACACAACCTCGGGGTGTCCAGCGCGACCGTCCGCAACGACATGGCCGTCCTGGAGGCCGAGGGGTACATCGCCCAGCCGCACACCAGTTCCGGGCGCGTCCCCACGGAGAAGGGCTACCGCGAGTTCGTCGACCGCCTCGACGACGTCAAACCGCTGTCGCCGGCCGAACGGCGGGCGATCCTCAATTTCCTCGAAAGCGGCGTCGACCTGGATGACGTGCTGCGCCGGGCGGTGCGACTGCTGGCGCAGTTGACCCGTCAGGTCGCGATCGTGCAGTACCCGACCCTGTCCACCTCGTCGGTCCGCCACCTGGAGGTGGTGGCGCTCACGCAGGCACGCCTGTTGCTGGTCGTCATCACCGACACCGGCCGCGTCGACCAGCGCATCGTCGAACTCGGCGACGCGATCGACGAACACGACCTCGCGACCCTGCGCGATCTGCTGGGCCAGGCGCTGGAGGGTAAGCGGCTCTCCGCTGCATCGGTGGCGGTATCGGACCTCGCATCACATCTGAGCGGCAGTCCCGGGATGTCGCACCGGTTGGCCGACGCTGTCGGCCGATCGGCGACCGTGCTCGTCGAAACCCTGGTTGAGCACACCGAGGAGCGGCTCCTGCTCGGCGGCACCGCGAACCTCACCCGCAACACCGCCGATTTCGGCGGCTCGCTGCGGTCGGTTCTCGAAGCGCTCGAGGAGCAGGTGGTGGTGCTGCGGTTGCTCGCCGCGCAGCAGGAGGCGGGCAAGGTCACCGTCCGGATCGGTCACGAGACCGAGGCCGAACAGATGGCGGGCACGTCGGTGGTCACCACCGCGTACGGCAGTTCGGGCAAGGTCTACGGCGGCATGGGTGTGGTGGGGCCCACACGGATGGACTATCCGGGAACTATCGCTAATGTCGCTGCGGTTGCTTTGTACATAGGCGAGGTCCTGGGCACACGATGAACGCGGCGCAGGCAAAGTCTCAACAGCCGGTACACCGGCACTGAAAGGTCAAGCGTGGCACGCGATTATTACGGCCTGCTCGGGGTGAGCAAGGGCGCCAGCGATCAGGAGATCAAGCGCGCCTATCGCAAGCTTGCCCGTGAGCTGCACCCCGACGTCAACCCCGACGAGGACGCGCAGGCGCGGTTCAAAGAGATCAGCGCCGCCTACGAGGTGCTGTCCGATCCGGAGAAGCGGCGCATCGTCGACCTCGGTGGTGACCCGCTCGAGAGTGCTGGCGCCTCAGGCGGAAATGGATTCGGCGCCGGTTTTGGTGGGCTAGGCGATGTGTTCGAGGCGTTCTTCGGCGGTGGCGGCGGTTCTCGCGGACCCGTCGGACGCGTCCGGCCCGGCTCGGACTCCCTGCTGCGGATGCGGTTGGACCTGGCCGAATGCGCGACCGGAGTGACCAAGCAGGTCACCGTCGACACCGCCGTGCTGTGCGACCAGTGCCACGGCAAGGGCACCCACGGCAGCTCCACGCCCGTGACGTGTGACACCTGTGGCGGCCGCGGCGAGATCCAGACCGTGCAGCGTTCGCTGCTGGGCCAGGTCATGACGACGCGGCCGTGCCCGGTGTGCGGCGGCGTCGGCGAAGTGATTCCCGATCCGTGCCACCGCTGCGGCGGCGACGGCCGCGTCCGCGCCCGTCGTGAGATCAGCGTCAATATCCCGGCCGGGGTCGGTGACGGCATGCGCGTGCGGCTGGCAGCCCAGGGTGAGGTCGGGCCCGGCGGGGGCCCTGCGGGGGACCTTTACGTCGAGGTGCACGAGAAGCCGCACGACGTGTACGTCCGCGACGGCGACGATCTGCACTGCACGGTGTCGGTGCCGATGGTCGACGCCGCGCTGGGCACCACCGTCAGCGTCGACGACATCCTCGGCGGACCGCTCGAACTCACCATCGCCGCCGGCACCCAGCCGGGTGCGGTGACGACGCTGCGCGGCCACGGGATGCCGCACCTGCGATCGGGTGTCCGTGGCGACCTGCACGCTCACATCGACGTGGTGGTGCCCGCCAAGCTGGACCACACCGACATCGAGCTGTTGCGCCAGCTCAAGGAGCACCGCAGCCGCGATGTCGCCGAGGTCCGCACCAGCAGTTCACCGGCCGCGTCGAATTCCGGCGGACTGTTCAGCCGGCTGCGCGAGACGTTCACCGGCCGCTAGGAGGGCTCGTCGCGTGCGCGACCTCTTCTACGTCGACGCGCTGCCCGGCCCCGGTGAGCTCGCCGTCGTCGACGGCGACGCCGGTTTTCACGCCACCAACGTGCGGCGCACCCGCATCGGTGAACACCTCGACCTCGGCGACGGCGACGGCACCGTGGCGCACTGCGTGGTCGAGGACGTCGGCAAGGGCCGGTTGACCGCCTGCGTGCTGGAGCGCCGTACCGTCACACCACCCGAGCCGGCCGTGACCGTCGTCCAGGCGATCCCCAAATCGGACCGCGCGGAGCTGGCGGTGGAGTTGGCCACCGAGGCCGGCGCCGACGCGGTGGTCGCGTGGCAGGCCGCCCGCTGCGTGGCGCGCTGGGACGGGGCCGCCAAGGTGGACAAGGGTCTGCGGCGCTGGCGTGCGGTGGCCCGCTCCGCGGCACGGCAGTCGCGGCGCGCCCACATCCCGCCGGTCGACGGTGTGGTGACGACCGCCGAGCTGGTGGGCCGGGTAACCGCCGAGGCGGTCGACGGCGCGGCGGTGCTGGTCCTGCACGAATCCGCCGCCGGCCCGCTGGCCGGGGTGGACCTGACGCAGGCCCGGGCGGTGACCCTGATCGTCGGACCCGAGGGCGGGATCGCCGACGAGGAGCTCGATGCCCTGACGGCGGCTGGGGCGGTGGCGGTCCGCCTCGGTCCGACGGTGTTGCGCACCTCGACCGCGGCGGTGGTCGGGCTGGGCGCACTAGGGGTGCTGACGCCGCGCTGGCGGTAGTGCCCACCGCCAACGCGACGGCGGCGCACACCTGCCACATCAGGATGGGGTAGACGCTTGCTCGTTCCCATACCGGATCGGGCAGCATCTCCGCGTTGGCCGCGGCGAACGCGACGGTCATCAGTGCGGCCCAAGGCTGACCGGGCACACCGAGTTCGCTGATGTAGTCATGGACGTGGCTGTAGGACGACTGGTGCGCCGCGACGGTGACCGCCTCGGCCGTCAGATAGGCCGCCGAACCGAGAATCCAGGCGGTCGCGGCGGCGCGGGGGCGGGCAGTCATCGGCGCTTCCGGGTTGGCCATTGGGGCGGTGTCGCACCCGGCGGTAGACTCAGACCAGCGACGATACCGCCGGCCGCCCGGACAAGACAGGAAGCAGGCAGAAAGCAGCACGTGACGCCCCGCGAACCGAACGCTGACTCGTCCGGGTCTTCCCCGGCCCCCCACCAGGTTTCCAGGACGGGCTCACCCCTCACCGGTGCCCCGGTACGCAGCAGCATTGATGTTCCGCCCGATCTCGTCATGGGCCTGCTCGGCTCCACCGACGAGAACCTGCGCGCACTCGAAGGATTGCTGGCCGCAGATGTCCACGTCCGCGGCAACGCGCTCACCCTGGCCGGTGAACCCGCCGATGTCGCGCTCGCCGAGCGGGTGGTATCCGAACTGGTCGCCATCGTCTCCAGCGGCCAGCAACTGATGCCGGATGCGATCCGGCGCAGCGTCGGGATGCTCACCGGCACCGGCGACGAGTCGCCCGCCGAGGTGCTGACGCTGGACATCCTGGCGCGCCGCGGCAAGACGATCCGGCCGAAGACGCTGAACCAGAAGCACTATGTCGACGCGATCGACGCGCACACCATCGTGTTCGGGATCGGCCCGGCCGGCACCGGGAAGACCTACCTGGCGATGGCCAAGGCCGTCAGCGCCCTGCAGACCAAGCAGGTCAGCCGCATCATCCTGACCCGTCCCGCGGTGGAAGCCGGTGAACGCCTGGGCTTCCTGCCCGGCACGCTCAGCGAGAAGATCGACCCGTACCTGCGGCCGCTCTACGACGCGTTGCACGACATGATGGACCCCGAGCTGATCCCGAAGCTGATGAGCTCCGGTGTCATCGAGGTGGCGCCGCTGGCGTACATGCGCGGCAGGACCTTGAATGATGCGTTCATCATCCTCGACGAAGCGCAGAACACCACCGCCGAGCAGATGAAGATGTTCCTCACCCGGCTGGGCTTCAACTCGAAGATCGTCGTCACCGGCGACATCACCCAGATGGACCTGCCCGGCGGCGCCGAGTCCGGCTTGCGCGCGGCGATGCGCATCCTTGACAACATCGGCGACATCCACTTCGCCGAACTCACCAGCGCTGACGTGGTCCGCCACCGCCTGGTGTCCGATATCGTCGACGCCTACGCCAGATTCGAGGAGCCCGCACAGCTGAACCGGGCCCAGCGGCGCGCGTCCAACGTCCGGTCGCGGCGGTAGGGCGATGAGCATCGAGGTGTCCAACGAATCGGGCATCGACGTCTCCGAGGGGGAGTTGATCGGCGTCGCCCGGTTCGTCATCGAGAAGATGAACGTCAACCCGGCCGCCGAATTGTCGATGGTCCTGCTCGACACGTCTTCGATGGCCGATCTGCACATGCGCTGGATGGATCTGCCCGGCCCGACCGACGTGATGAGCTTCCCGATGGACGAGCTCCAACCCGGCGGCCGCCCCGACGCGCCCGAACCGGGTCCCGCCGTGCTCGGCGACATCGTGCTGTGCCCCGAGTTCGCCGCGAAACAGGCGGAGACGGCGGGCCACTCGCTGGGCCACGAACTGGCGCTGCTGACGGTGCACGGCGTCCTGCACCTGCTGGGCTATGACCACGCCGAACCAGACGAGGAAAAAGAGATGTTCGCGTTGCAACGTGAACTGCTCGAGGAGTGGGTGGCCCATCAGGTCGAGGCGTATCACCTCGACCGGCAGACCGAGCGGGACCGGCGGCTGCTCGACAAATCCCGGTACTTCGACGAATGAGCGGACTTCCCCAACTCATCGGGGTGATCGCGCTCGTTGCGTTCGGTGGGCTGTTCGCGGCGATCGACGCCGCGCTGAGCACGGTGTCCATGGCCCGGGTCGAGGAACTCGTGCGCGAGGAACGGCCGGGAGCTGTGCGGTTGCAGCGGGTGATGCAGGAACGGCCCCGCTACATCAACCTCATCGTGCTGCTGCGGATCGCCTGCGAGGTGACCGCGACGGTGCTGCTCGCGGCCTACCTGGACGGCCACCTGGGCGTCAGTTGGGGACTGACCGCGACCGCGGCCATCATGGTGGTTGCGAGCTTCGTCGCCGTCGGCGTCGGGCCGCGCACCGTCGGGCGCCAGAACGCCTATCCCATCGCCCTGTACACTGCGCTTCCGCTGCAGGCCATCTCGGTGCTGCTCACCCCGATCAGCCGCCTGCTGGTGTTGATCGGCAACGCGCTGACCCCCGGCCGCGGATTCCGCAACGGGCCGTTCGCCTCGGAGATCGAACTGCGTGAGGTCGTCGACCTGGCGCAGCAGCGCGGCGTGGTGGCCGACGACGAGCGCCGAATGATCCAGTCGGTGTTCGAACTCGGCGACACCGCGGCCCGCGAGGTGATGGTGCCGCGCACCGAGATGGTGTGGATCGAAAGCGACAAGACGGCCGGCCAGGCCACCTCACTCGCGGTGCGCAGCGGACACTCCCGCATCCCCGTCATCGGGGAAAACGTCGACGACGTGGTCGGCGTGGTCTATCTGAAAGACCTCGTCCAGCAGACGTACTACTCGGTCAACGGTGGCCGCGACACCACCGTCGAACAGGTCATGCGCGATCCGGTGTTCGTGCCGGACTCCAAACCGCTCGACGAACTGCTGCGTGAGATGCAGCGCGACCGCTACCACATGGCGCTGCTGGTCGACGAGTACGGCGCCATCGCCGGGCTGGTCACCATCGAGGACGTCCTCGAGGAGATCGTGGGTGAGATCGCCGACGAGTACGACACCGACGAGGTGGCGCCGGTCGAAGAACTCGGCAACCGCGAGTACCGGGTGTCCGCGCGGCTGCCCATCGAGGACCTCGGCGAGCTCTACGACATCGGGTTCGGCGAGGATCTCGACGTCGACACCGTCGGCGGGTTGGTCGCCTTCGAACTCGGACGCGTACCGCTGCCCGGCGCCGAGATCACCTGGGACGGCCTGCGTCTGAAGGCCGAAGGGGGCCCCGACCATCGCGGGCGGGTGCGCATCGGCACCGTCCTGGTCGGCCCCACCGAACCCGAGCGTGGCGACGAGACCGAACGCGAGGAGCGCGGTGACTGAGCTGGCCCCCGAGGACGACAAACTCGTCATACTGGCGCGCGGCGCGATGGCGCGGGCCGAGGCCGCCAGCGGCGCCGCCGTGCGCGATCTGGACGGCCGCACCTACGCCGGCGCCCCCGTGGCGCTGAGGGCGCTCCCGCTGACCGCCCTGCAGGCGGCGGTCGCCGCGGCGGTGTCGAGCGGGGCGGCCGGGTTCGAGGCGGCGGTGCTGGTCGGCGGCTCGGCCGACGATGCGGGGGTGGCCGCGGTGCATGAGCTGTCCGCCGACGCCGCGGTGATCGTCACCGACCGGGCCGGGAAGGTGCTCCCGTGACCGCCGAGACCGCGCACAGACCACGAATTGCGCCGGAATCACGAACTCACCGCAGGTTCGGCGATTGATGAGCGAGTTCCGTTCGGGCTTCGTGTGTTTCGTCGGCAGGCCCAACACCGGCAAGTCGACGCTGATCAATGCGCTCGTCGGCACCAAGGTGGCGATCACCTCCAACCGGCCGCAGACCACCCGCCACACCATCCGCGGCATCGTGCACCGCGACGGGTTCCAGATCATCCTCGTCGACACGCCGGGTCTGCACCGGCCGCGCACGCTGCTGGGACAGCGGCTCAACGACCTGGTCAAAACCACCTACTCCGAGGTCGACGTGATCGGTCTGTGCATTCCCGCCGACGAGGCGATCGGGCCGGGGGACCGGTGGATCCTCGAGCAGATCCGCGCCGTCGCGCCGCGGACCACGCTGGTCGCGATCGTCACCAAGATCGACAAGGTGCCCAAGGACCGGGTCGGCGCGCAGTTGATGGCGGTCAGTGAACTGGTCGGCCCCGACGCCGAGATCGTGCCGGTGTCTGCGACGACCGGTGAACAGCTCGACGTGCTGACCGACGTGCTGGCCGGCAAGCTGCCGCCCGGCCCGGCGTTCTATCCCGACGGCGAACTGACCGACGAACCCGAAGAGACGCTGATGGCCGAACTCATCCGCGAGGCCGCGCTCGAAGGTGTGCGCGACGAACTGCCGCACTCGCTGGCGGTGGTGATCGACGAGGTGAGCCCGCGCGAGGGCCGTTCACCCGAACAGGGCGAACTGATCGACGTCCACGCGATCCTCTACGTCGAACGCGACAGCCAGAAGGGCATCGTGATCGGCAAGGGCGGCACGCGGTTGCGCGAGGTGGGCACGGCCGCACGAATACAGATCGAGAAGCTGCTCGGCACCAAGGTCTACCTCGACCTGCGCGTCAAGATCGCCAAGAACTGGCAGCGGGACCCCAAACAGCTCGGCCGACTGGGATTTTAAGCCGTCTCGCGCAGTTCCGGGCGGTCACCGGACGGTGCGTCGTCCGCGACCTGCAGCACCTGCGGCGTATCCCACCACACCTCGGGCTGACGGGCGACCCACCCGCTGACCGCCTCGAGTTCGGCGGCCAGCGAGATGAGCAGCGGCTCACTCTCGGCGGGACCCATGAGCTGCACGCCGATCGGCAGTCCGTCGGCGGTGAACCCGGCCGGCACGCTGACTGACGGCCAGCCGAGCAGGTTCCACGGCCACGTGACCGGACACGCCTTGATCATCGTGCGGTCGGTGGCCAGTCCGCCGAGCTCGTCGAAGTCGTGCACGCGCGGCGGCGGCTGCGCGGTGGTCGGCGCCAGCACCACGTCGCAGATGTTGAACACCCAGCCGATCCGGCGTTGTGCGGCGGCCTCCTTGGCGCGCGCCTTGCGCAGGACGTGTTCGGACAGCAGCCGGCCCATCCGTAGGTTCGCCTTCGTGCGCTTGTCGAAGTCGACGCCGTAGCCGAACCGCTCGGCCCAGTCCAACAGCCCAGAGGTGGAGCGGGCCAGGAAGTTCCACGACATGCCGACGGTGTAGTCGGGGTCCGCGGGCCGCACGGTGTGACCCAGTTCCTGCAGGTGGCCCGAGACGGTGTGCAGCGCCGCGCGGATATCGGGGTGCAGGGTGGCGTGAAAGCCGGTGAACGGGAACTTCGTCGACAGCCCGATTCGCAGCGGTCCCGGCGCCCGGGCGACGTACTCCGACACCCGGACCGGCGCCGGCCGGTGCCGGTCGCCGGCCGCGTTGCCCGACGCCGCATCGAGCACCAGCGCCGCGTCGGCGACGGTGCGGGCGAGCACCCCGTTGACGGTGATGCCGTTGAACGCCTCTGCCAGCGGCCAGGTCGAGATGCGGCCGCGCTGCGGCTTGATGCCGACGAGATGGCACCAGGCCGCCGGGATGCGCACACTGCCTGCACCGTCTGAGCCGATCGCCGCGGTGACCAGGCCGGCTGCGACCGCCGCGGCGCTGCCGCCCGACGATCCGCCGGGAGTGTGCTCGGGCGACCACGGGTTTCGGGTGTGGCCGAATGCCGGCCCGCTGGTGAACGGCCACTGTCCGAGTTCGCAGGTGTTGGTCTTGCCGACGATCACCGCACCGGCGGCGCGCAGGCGCCGGACCACCTCGGCATCGGCGGTGGCGGGTCGCACCGTGCCTGTGGTCCCGAAGCGCGTCGGCACTCCGGCGATGTCGACGTCGTCCTTCACCGCGATCGGGATGCCGAGCAGCGGACGCTGATCCCCGGCGGCGCGTCGGCGGTCGGCCTCGGCGGCCTCGGCGAGGGCCTGGTCGGCCAGCACCACCCGGAACGCGTTGAGAGTCGGCTGGCTGGCCGTGATCGCATGCAGGGACCGGCGCACCAGACCGTCCGCCGTGACGGCGCCACTGGCGAGCTGATAGAGCTGGTCGGTCAGGGTCGGGAAGGCGGTTCGAGCGGGGCGGGGAGCAGACGGATCGGCCATTGGCTCCAACCATATCGGCGCTGCCAACCGAGCATTGTCCGACTGTGATGGAAGACTGGTCCGATGCGGCTGTACCGGGACCGCGCCGTCGTGCTGCGCCAACACAAGCTGGGCGAAGCCGACCGGATCGTCACCCTGCTGACCCGCGACCACGGGTTGGTCCGTGCTGTCGCCAAGGGTGTGCGCCGCACCCGCAGCAAGTTCGGCGCGCGCCTGGAGCCGTTCGCCCACATCGACGTCCAACTGCACCCCGGCCGCAACCTCGACATCGTCACGCAGGTGCAGGCGATCGATGCGCTCGCCTGCGACATCGTCAGCGACTACGGCCGCTACACATCGGCGTGCGCGGTGCTCGAGACGGCCGAGCGCCTCGCCGGTGAGGAGCGCGCCCCGATGCCCGCGCTGCACCGGCTGACCGTGGGTGCACTGCGCGCAGTCGCCGACGGCAGCCGCCCTCGCGAACTGGTGTTGGATGCGTACCTGCTGCGCGCCATGGGAATCGCGGGCTGGGCGCCGGCACTGACCGAATGCGCCCGCTGCGCCACCCCCGGCCCGCACCGGGCGTTCCACGTCGCGGCGGGCGGCAGCGTGTGCGTGCACTGCCGGCCGTCGGGGTCGGCGACCCCGCCGCAGGCCGTGCTGGATCTGATGGCCGCACTGCACGACGGTGACTGGCCGGCCGCCGAGGCGTCGACACCGTCGCACCGCAGCCAGGCCAGTGGGCTGGTGGCCGCGCATCTGCAGTGGCACCTGGAGCGGCAGCTGCGCACATTGCCGCTGGTGGAGCGCGTCTACCGGGTCGATCATGTGGTCGCTGATCACCGGATTTCGCTGTTGCGGCAGGATGTGCACCGTGGGGACGGACCGGGTGACCAGCTCGCGGCAGGGAGCTGAGCGCAAGAAGTCGCAATTCCCCCAGCTCGACCCACCTGCCGACGACTATCCGACCTTTCCCGACAAGTCGACGTGGCCGGTGGTGTTCCCCGAGCTGCCGCCCAACACCAACGGCAGATTCGCCCGCCCGCCGCAGCACACCAGCAAGGCCGCCGCGCCCAAGATCCCCGCCGACCAGGTGCCTCAACACGTCGCGGTGGTCATGGACGGGAACGGCCGGTGGGCCACCCAGCGCGGACTGCACCGCACCGAGGGCCACAAGATGGGCGAGGCGGTGCTGATCGACATCACCTGCGGGGCCATCGAAATCGGCATCAAACACCTGACGGTGTACGCGTTCTCCACCGAGAACTGGAAGCGCAGCACCGAAGAGGTGCGTTTCCTGATGGGGTTCAACCGCGAGGTGGTCCGCCGCCGCCGGGAGAACCTCAACGACATGGGCGTGCGGATGCGCTGGGTCGGGTCGCGGTCGCGGATGTGGCGCAGCGTGAGCAAGGAATTCGACATCGCCGAGGAGATGACGGTCGACAACGACGTCATCACCATCAACTACTGCGTGAACTACGGCGGGCGCACCGAGATCGTCGAGGCGGCGCGTCAACTCGCGCAGGAGGCCGTCGACGGCAAGGTGAAGCCGAACCGGATCACCGAGGCGGCGTTCGCCAGGCACCTGCACCGGCCCGACATCCCCGACGTCGACCTGTTCATCCGCACGTCGGGGGAGCAGCGGGCGAGCAACTTTCTGCTGTGGCAGTCGGCCTACGCCGAGTACGTGTTCCAGGACAAACTGTGGCCGGACTACGACCGCCGCGACCTGTGGGCGGCCTGCGAGGAGTACGTCAGCCGCAACCGAAGGTTCGGACGCGCCTGATGGACCTGCAGCCGCGGTTGGCCGCCGTGCTCAACGGGTTCGTCGACGCGGTGACCCGCGAACCCGACGGTGCGCTCACGGTGCGCTACGACGGCACGATGGCCTCGCTGCGGGTGGTCACCATCGCCGAAGGGCTCGAACTGGTCTCGCTCACCCAGATCCTGGCGTGGGATCTGCCGCTGGACGCCAAACTGCGCTCTGCGGTCGCCGAACACGCGCACGGCACGCTGCTGGGCACGGTGTCGCTGGCGGCCAAGAGTGGCGAGCGGGAGATCGCGGCGGGCGCCAAGCGCAATTCGAAGAAGGCCGCGGATGTGTTGCTGCGCTACAACTTTCCGGCGGCCGGCCTTACTGACGACGCGTTGCGCACGCTGATACTGCTGGTGCTCAGCGCGGGCGCCGACATCCGCCGGGCGCTAACGAGCTGAGCAGTCCCCGCACAGACCGAAGATCTCGATGGTGTGGCTGACGTCGGAGAATCCGTGTTCGCGGGCGATGTCGGCGGCCCACGTCTCGACCTGACCGCCCTGGATCTCGACGGCGGCGCCGCAGGCCCGGCACACCAGGTGATGGTGGTGGTCGGCCGAGCAGCGGCGGTAGACCGACTCGCCGGTGGCGGTGCGCAGGACGTCGACCAGACCGGACTCCGCCATCGACTGCAGGGTGCGGTAGACCGTCGTCAACCCGATGCCCTCACCGCGGCTCTTGAGCGCGTCGTGCAGTTCCTGGGCCGAGCGGAACTCATCGAGTCCGTCGAGCAGGTCGGCGATCGCCGCCCGCTGCCGCGTGGCGCGGACCGGGGCCGGGCTCACCGGACGTCCTCACCGGCGTGGGCGACGGCGTCGGTGACGATGTGCGCCAGATGCGCGTCGACGAGCCGGTAGAGCACCTCGCGGCCCGACCGTTCGCTGGCCACCACGCCTGCCTGCTTGAGGATGCGCAGGTGCTGGCTGACCAGCGGCTGTGAAACGCCCAGCGCGTCGACGAGCTCGTGCACACAGCGCGCCGAATGCTGCAGGTGCAGCACGATCGCGATCCGCAACGGCGCGGCCAGGGCACGCAGCAGCTCACCGGCGGTGTCGAGTACCTCGCGCGACGGGAGCTCCGGCAGCGGCGAGGCTCTGTGCTGGTGGGCGTCCGACGCCACCGTGCTGGAAACGATTTTCATTATGGCTGCCACCATACATGCATCGATGCGCATGTCAACGGTGGTCGACGCCGTGGCGGGAGAGTCTGCGCGCGCCCACTACGCTGTCCCACCGTGGCATCCATCATCGACACCGTTGCGAACCTGGCGAAACGCCGTGGACTGGTTTACCAATCCGGCGAGATCTACGGCGGCACGAAGTCGGCGTGGGACTACGGACCGCTCGGGGTGGAGTTCAAGGAGAACATCAAGCGGCAGTGGTGGAAGTCGGTGGTCACCGGCCGCGACGACGTCGTCGGCCTGGACAGCGCGATCATCCTGCCCCGGCAGGTGTGGGTCGCCTCCGGCCACGTCGAGGTGTTCAACGACCCGCTCGTGGAATGCCTGAACTGCCACAAGCGCCATCGTCAGGACCACCTGCAGGAGGTCTACTACGAGAAGAAGAAGCGTGCCAAGGACGGACTGGCCGGCCCGGATTCGGTGCCGATGGACGAGGTCGTCTGCCCGGACTGCGGCACCAAGGGGCAGTGGACCGAACCGCGTGACTTCAACATGATGCTCAAGACCTACCTCGGCCCGATCGAGACCGTGGAGGGTCTGCACTACCTGCGGCCCGAGACCGCGCAAGGCATCTTCGTCAACTTCGCCAACGTGGTCACCACCGCGCGTAAGAAGCCGCCGTTCGGCATCGGCCAGATCGGTAAGAGCTTCCGCAACGAGATCACCCCGGGCAACTTCATCTTCCGCACCCGCGAGTTCGAGCAAATGGAGATGGAGTTCTTCGTCGAACCGTCGACCGCCAAAGAATGGCACCAGTACTGGATCGACACCCGGCTGCAGTGGTACGTCGACCTCGGCATCGACCGCGACAACCTGCGCCTCTACGAGCACCCGAAGGACAAGCTGTCGCACTACTCAGACCGCACCGTCGACATCGAGTACAAGTTCGGCTTCGCCGGCAACCCGTGGGGTGAGCTCGAGGGCGTCGCCAACCGCACCGATTTCGACCTCTCGACGCACGCGAAGCACTCCGGCGCCGACCTGTCGTTCTACGACCAGGCCACCGAGACCCGCTACACGCCATACGTGATCGAGCCGGCGGCGGGTCTGACCCGATCGCTGATGGCCTTTCTGGTCGACTCCTACACCGAGGACGAGGCGCCCAACGCCAAGGGCGGGGTCGACAATCGCACGGTGCTGCGACTCGACCCACGGCTGGCGCCGGTCAAAGCGGCGGTGCTGCCGCTGTCACGCCACGCCGACCTGTCGCCGAAGGCGCGCGACCTCGCCGCGGAGTTGCGTAGGAACTGGAACGTCGAGTTCGATGATGCGGGGGCGATCGGCCGACGCTACCGCCGCCAGGACGAGATCGGCACCCCGTACTGCATCACCGTCGACTTCGACTCGCTCGAGGACCACGCCGTGACGATCCGCGAGCGCGACACGATGACCCAGGACCGCATCGCGCTCTCCGAGGTGTCCGGCTACCTGGCGGTGCGGCTCAAGGGCAGCTGACCACCCAATTCGCGGTGAGAAGTCGACCCTAGAAGCGGCCGCCGCCGCCGAACATCCCGCCGCCACCGCCGCCGGACCCGCCGAAGGATCCCGGGCCGAAACCGCCGCCCCCGAAGCCACCCCGCATACCGCCGCCGAGGATGTTGCCGATCAGGATCCCGCCGATCATCGCGCCCATGTTGCCACCGCCGCCGGGGTACCGGCCCATGTACTCCCGTTGAGAGTACTGCACGTCGTTGTTGGCGAGTTGCTGCGCTTGGGCGGCGAGCGTGGCCGCGCCGTTCGCACGGGCGATCGACTCGGACGGATCGGTCGAGCGTTTGGCCTCCGCCGCGCTGATCTGGCGGACCGCCTCAGCGAGCCGGGTCCTGGCCTCCGGTCCGACGCTGCCGCGGCGGGTGCCGATGAAGTCCGACACCGATCGCACCCGGGAGCGGGCCACGAACAGCGCCTCCTCCAGCGCGCGGTTCAGCCGATCGGCGGCCTCCCGTTCCTCTTCGACCGTGGCCAGCAGGCGGTCGAGGTCGGCATCGGCCTTGGTCAACTGTGCGAAGGCGCCGAGCGGATCGGTCGAACCCGATTGCCGCGCGGTCGCGACGGCCGCTGAGGCGGCATCACGTGCGGCCGCGAGTTGGGCACTCTGCGGTACGTCGCCGCCGGCCAGCAACTCACCGGCCTGACGGATCCCGGACTGGATGTCCTCGATGACCGCGGGCAGGTGCGCCGCCGCCCGCCGGATGTCGCCGGCGGCGCTGTCCACCGCGTCGAGCAGCGAACTCGCCTGGCTCAGCGCCGATTCCGCGGCGCGCACCGCATCGACCAGCTCGGTCTGCTGACCGGCCACCGGCCGGGCGGCCAGCTCCCGCCCGCGGGCGATGTTGTGGTCGGCGAACGTCAGCAGTTCGGTCGCGGCATCGACGTTGCCCGCGACCGATGTCAGTGCGGCGGCGTCGAATTCGGTGTGCAGGGTGGCCAGCTTCTGACGGGACGGTTCAATGCGGGCGGTGACGTCGACGACCTGCCGGGTCAGGCCGTCCAGTCGCGACGGGGCATTGATCACCAGTTCCCGCAGCTGCTCGAAGGCCCCGGTCTGCGCGTCGAGTTCGCGGTCGGCCTTCGCGGCGGAGACGATCACGCGGGTCAACAGGTCCCGGCGCTGCGCGGGAGTCTCGGGGATCGCGTCGTCGAGTTGCTGGCGCACCTCGAACGCCTGCGCCAAAGCCTGTTTCGCGGTGTCGAGGGCGCGGGTGAACGGTTCGGTGCGCTTCTCGCCGAACTCCGCGACGGCAAGGGCGAGTTCGTTGCTGCTGGTGCGCACGGCGTTGTCGACCTCGACCACAATCGATGCGGACAACTCCTCGAGCGCGTCGAGCGAAACCGATGCCAGCGCATTCGGGTCGCTCGGGTCGGCATGGCGGGCCCGTTGGATCTCGGCGGCGCGGCGCCTGCGGCGCCGCCGCTGGGCCCACACCCACAGGACGAACACGGCCAGGACGATGACACCCAGCGCGACCAGCAACCCACCCCAGGCGATCTGACGGGGTGCGGCGGCGTCGTTGAGTCCGTCGGCGGCGGCGATCGCCCCGCCGGCCCAGTCGCTGCCGCGCAGCGCCGGTTCGACCTGGTTGCGCCGCACCTCGTCGACTTCGTCGGCGGTGAGGTCCGGCACCGTCGAGGGCACCTGCAGTGCGTATGCCCGGTCGACCGTCGCCACCGCCAGCATCGCGTCGTAGCCACCCAGGTCGCTGATCCGCATGGTGCTGCGCGCCCAGTTGACCGCACTCTGACCGGAGAAGTCTTCGACGAACACCACCCACAGCCGGATCTTGCGGTCGTCGTAGAGCCGGTCGACCGCCTCCTGGACCTGGCCCCGCTGCGCGGCGGACAACGCGCCGGTGAGGTCGGTGACATAGCCCGGCAGCCGGAACGGCGGTTCTGCGGCAGTCACCGGCGCCAGTGGGATGCCCGCCGTCAGGAGCGTGGCGAGCAGGGCGAGCAGTCGCGTGGTGCGCATGGTCGCCAATGTAGCGGCGCACACACCCGAGCTTCGGAAGACCGGCGGACCGTCCTGGCAGACTGTGCCTCGGTGAACCCACGACTGCAGGACAGCTACGACGAGTTCGATCGCCGACGCCGGGTGGACGAACCGGCGAAGAGTGCTGTCCTGCCGGGGACCGGCACCGAGCACCGCACCGACTTCGCGCGCGACCGCGCCCGCGTGCTGCACTGTGCGGCGCTGCGCCGCCTCGCCGACAAGACGCAGGTGGTCGGCCCACGCGAGGGGGACACCCCCCGGACCCGGCTGACGCATTCGCTCGAGGTCGCCCAGATCGGTCGCGGGATGGCCGTCGGCCTGGGCTGCGACCCCGACCTCGTCGACCTCGCCGGTCTCGCCCACGACATCGGCCACCCGCCCTACGGCCACAACGGTGAACGCGCGCTCGACGAGATCGCCAAGCCCTTCGGGGGTTTCGAGGGCAATGCGCAGAACTTCCGCATCCTCACCCGGCTGGAACCCAAGGTGCTCGACGCGACCGGTCGCAGCGCCGGGCTCAACCTGACCAGGGCGGCGCTGGATGCGGTGACGAAATACCCGTGGCAGCGCGGGGACCGCACGAAGTTCGGCTTCTACGCCGACGACGGCGCCGCCGCCCGGTGGGTGCGCGACGGCGCCCCGGCCGGGCGGCCGTGCCTGGAGGCCCAGGTGATGGACTGGGCCGACGACGTCGCCTACTCGGTGCACGACGTCGAGGACGGTGTCGTCTCTGGGCGTATCGACCTGCGGGTGCTGGCCGACGACGAGGCGGCCGTCTCGCTGGCGCGGCTGGGCGCCGACGCATTCCCGACCCTGGCGTCCGACGACCTGCTGGCCGCCGCCGAGCGCCTCTCCCAGATGCCGGTGGTGTCGCAGGTGGGCAAATACGACGGAACGCTGGGCGCGTCGGTCGCCCTCAAACGAATGACCAGCGAACTGGTCGGCCGCTTCGCCAACGCGGCGATCGCCGACACCAGGTCGGTCGCCGGCAACCGACCGCTGCGGCGCTTCGACACCGAACTGGCGGTGCCGATTCTGGTGCGCGCCGAGGTGGCAGTGCTGAAAATGCTGGCGCTGCAGTTCATCATGAGCGACCACGGCCACCTGGGCGTCCAGGCCGACCAGCGCACCCGCATCCACGAGGTGGCCCTGATCCTGTGGGGGCAGGCGCCGAGCAGCCTGGATCCGCTGTTCGCGCCCGAGTTCGTCGCCGCCGACGACGACGGCGCCCGGCTGCGCGTGGTGATCGATCAGATCGCGTCCTACACCGAGGGGCGGTTGGAACGAGTGCACGAAGCCCGATCGCCCCGACCTCTAGACTGACCCGGTGGCCCGGCGGATACCAGATCGCGACATCGCGGCCATCCGCGAACGCGTGCGCATCGAGGATGTCGTCGGCGACCACGTGCAACTGCGCCGCGCCGGCGCCGATTCGCTCAAGGGCCTGTGCCCGTTCCACGACGAGAAGTCGCCGTCGTTCCACGTCCGCCCCAACCACGGCCACTTCCACTGCTTCGGCTGCGGTGAGGGCGGTGACGTCTACGCGTTCGTCCAGAAGATCGAGCGCGTCAGCTTCGTCGAATCGGTGGAACTGCTCGCCGACCGCATCGGCTACACCGTCACCTACACCGGCGCCTCGAACACCAACGTGCAGCGTGACCGGGGCAGCCGCAGCCGGCTGCTGGCGGCCAACGCCGCCGCGAGTGAGTTCTACGCCGAGGCGCTGACCTCCGACGAGGCCGCCGGGGCCCGGCAGTACCTCATCGAGCGCAACCTCGACGGCCAGGCGGCCGCCCGCTTCGGTTGCGGTTACGCTCCCTCGGGCTGGGACAAGCTCACCAAACACCTGCTGCGCAAGGGATTCGAGTTCAAGGAGCTCGAGGCGGCCGGACTGTCCCGGGAGGGCAGACGCGGTCCGATGGACCGCTTCCACCGCCGGTTGCTCTGGCCGATCCGGGCGGCCGGGGGAGAGGTGATCGGGTTCGGCGCGCGGCGGATCTTCGACGACGATCCGATGGAAGCCAAGTACGTCAACACCCCCGAGACGGGGCTGTACAAGAAGTCGGCGGTGCTTTTCGGCCTGGACCTCGCCAAACGCGACATCGCCAAATCCCACCGGGCCGTCGTCGTCGAGGGGTACACCGACGTGATGGCCATGCATCTGGCCAACGAGACCACCGCCGTCGCCTCCTGCGGAACGGCGTTCGGCGAAGGCCACCTCGCGCTGCTGCGCCGGTTGATGATGGACGACAACTGGTACCGCGGCGAGCTGATCTTCGTGTTCGACGGGGACGCCGCCGGGCAGGCGGCCGCGCTCAAGGCGTTCGACGGTGATCAGCAGGTTGCCGGCAAGTCGTTCGTCGCGGTCGCCGCCGACGGGATGGATCCCTGCGATCTGCGACTGAAGTCGGGTGACAACGCGCTGCGCGATCTGGTGGCGCGGCGGATCCCGATGTTCGAATTCGCCATCCGCAGCCTGATCCCCGCCGGCGACGTCCTCGACAACGATCCGGCAGCGCAGGTGGAGGCGCTGCGCCGCTGCGTACCGCTGGTGTCCCGGATCCGTGACTACGCGCTGCGCGACGAGTACGCGCGCCGGCTGGCCGGCTGGACGGGATGGGCCGACGAGGCGCAGGTGCTCAACCGGGTGCGCGAAGAGGCGGCCAAGCGCGGCATGTCGGACCGCGGCCGTCGGCGCAACGGAGCCGACGCGGCGCCCACCCAGCCGCGGCGCACGCCGGATGTGGCCGCGCGGCCCGATCCGGCCGATCCGACGCTGTGGCCGCAGCGCGAGGCGCTCAAATCGGCGCTGCAGTATCCCGCGCTGGCCGGTCCTGTCTTCGACGCGCTGGCCGTCGACAGCTTCACCCACCCCGGATACCGCGCGGTGCGCACCGCGATCGAGGCGGCGGGCGGTGCGGCCGCCGGGCTCGCGGGTGCGCAGTGGATCGAGATGGTGCGCGAGCAGACCGCGAGCCCGCAGGCGGCCAACCTGGTCAACGAGTTGAGCGTCGAGGCCATCCGGGTCGAGGACGACGACAAGCTGCCCCGCTACATCGGCGGTGTCCTGGCCCGGCTGCAGGAGGTCTGGGTGGGCCGGCAGATTGGCGAGGTGAAGTCGAAACTGCAGCGCATGTCGCCGGTGGAGCAGGGCGACGAGTATCACGCGCTGTTCGGCGATCTGGTGGCGATGGAGGCCTACCGCCGCAGCCTGCTCGAACAGGCCAGCGGGGACGACTTGACTGCGTGACACCGCGTAACGCGATATGGTGGGCGCGCTATAACCCGGTGGGGGAACGGCGCAGGAAGGCAACAGCTGTGGCAACCATGACTCGGCTCCGGCGCTCAGTCGCGATCGGTGCCTTCGCTGCGGCGGCGGTGGCCGCTCCGCTGGCTGCCGCGCTCTCCACTACGCCCGAGCAGGTCAGGCAGGCGGGTCCGGCGTGCCTGGCATGGTTCGGCAACAAGGACGACGGCAACTGCCTGTCCTACTCGAACGGCACTCCCATCGGTGTCGCCACGCCAGGGGCGGGCTTCGGCGGCGCCGGGATCGGCCTCACCACGGGTCCGCTGCTGCCCGGCACCACCATCAGCCAGGGCATCGGCAACTAGAGGCAATCAGGCGCCCCCGCGCCTCACTTCCCGGTCGGCGCCTCCGGGCGCAGCACCGCCGTCTGCTCGTCGATCGGCGTCAGCGTCATCAACCGTGGGTCGGGTGATACCCGTTCGGCGATCTTGCGCCGTGACGTATCGATCACCGCTCTGGCGGCGGGACTGCCGGTCACCGCGCGGTAAGTGCCGGCGATCTGTTCGTAGCGGCGTCGGCCTGCCTTGGCACCCAACACATAACCGACGGCCATAACGGCGACGTACCCGATCACGAAGGCCCTTCCACTAGACGGTGCGTGGTGTCCATCCTGCCTCATGACGGGCGGTTCGCGCCGTGCCGGGGAGCGCGTTGGCGAGGGCGCCGGTGCGTGCGCTAGAGTCACTCCTCGGTTCGCGCGGGAGGTTCACGCGGACACCGCAGTCCCCTGTAGCTCAATTGGCAGAGCATTCGGCTGTTAACCGAAGGGTTGCTGGTTCGAGTCCAGCCGGGGGAGCTCAAGTGGCTCGTGGCGATCAGCTGCGGTCGGCCTCCGTTCGTGGTCCGAAACCTTCAGGAATCTCGTCGGCATGGTGATCGCGGCCGACGTGTGCCTCGGCGCGCATCCGCTCCACCATGTGCGGGTAGTGCAGCTCGAACGCCGGGCGCTCGGACCGGATGCGGGGCAGTTCGGTGAAGTTG
>JAXHUG010000064.1:0-13730 GCA_034189785.1 Actinomycetota bacterium | reverse complement strand
GGACTAGCCGATCGCTTCGATGCGCAGCGGGACCCCGTTGAGTACCGACATCCCGGCCAGCGCCTCGAGATCCGCCGACCGGTTCGAGGTCACCTCGTTGACGTTGGCGCCCGGCACGCTGTTTCGCCAGGGTCCACCCGCCGCCGCGGTGCCCCCAGCCCTGCGGGATGGACGCGGTGTCGGCCTGCTGCGGTTACTACCACCACGATACTGGTGCGCACCGCCGACGGCTGGCGTAGCCGACGCCTGCGCCAGATCACGAAATCCTTGCGCAGCGTGATCTCAGAGCAGTCTCGGCGACGAGGAGGTCAGCCCTCGGCCGCCAACTGCCCACAGGCGGCGGCGATTCCGCGGCCGCGGGTGTCGCGCACGGTGCACGACACCCCGCGCTCGCGGACCCGCCGCACGAATTCCCGTTCGGCGGGTTTGGGGCTGGCATCCCACTCGCTGCCCGGCGTCGGGTTGAGGGGGATGACGTTGACGTGCACCAGCGGCCCGAGCGCGCCGTGCAGCCGCTTGCCGAGCAGGTCGGCCCGCCACGGCTGATCGTTCACGTCGCGGATCAGCGCGTACTCGATCGAGACCCGACGTCCGGTGACGTCGGCGTAGTAGCGGGCCGCGTCGAGCGCTTCGGAGACGTTCCAGCGGTCGTTGACCGGGACCAGCGTGTCGCGCAGTTCGTCGTCGGGTGCGTGCAGCGACAGCGCCAGCGTGATGTTGAGGCGTTCGTCGGCGAGCCTGCGGATCGCCGGGGCCAGGCCGACCGTCGACACGGTGACCGACCGGGCGGAGATGCCGAATCCGTCGGCCGGCGGTGCGACGATGCGTCGCACGGCGGCGATCACCCGGTTGTAGTTGGCGAGCGGTTCACCCATGCCCATGAAGACGATGTTGGACAGCCGCCCACCCCGCGCGGCAGGTGCGATGCCCTCACCATCGCGGTCCCGCAGGTCGACGGCCGCGGCGCGGACCTGCTCGAGGATCTCGGCCGTCGACAGGTTGCGTTTGAGGCCGCCCTGGCCGGTCGCGCAGAACGGGCACGCCATCCCGCAGCCGGCCTGTGAGGAGATGCACACGGTGTTGCGGTCGGCGTAGCGCATGAGCACCGACTCGAACGTCGTCCCGTCCACCGTCCGCCACAGCACCTTGCGGGTCTCCCCCGCGTCCGTCTCGATCTCGCGGACGGCGGTGAGCAGATCCGGGAACAACGCGTCGGCGACCTGCTCGCGCACCGCCGCGGGCAGATCGGTCATCTGCTGCGGATCGGCGGTCAACCGGCCGTAATACTGGGTGGCCAGCTGCTTGGCCCGAAACGCCGGCAACCCGAGTTCCGCCACCGCGGCCGCGCGGGCGGTGGCGTCGAGATCGGCGAGATGCCGCGGCGGCTTGGCGCGTCGCGGCGCATCGAAAACCAGGGGCAGGGGGTTGGGCATCGGCGCCAGTATCCCACCTGCGGCGGGGTGCCCGCTCAGGCGAGCAGCGTCAGCACGATCCAGGTCGCCACGGCAGACGGCAGCATGCCGTCCATCCGGTCCATCATCCCGCCGTGGCCGGGTAGCAGGTTGCTCATGTCCTTGATGCCGAGATCACGCTTGAACTGCGACTCGACCAGGTCGCCGAGCGTGCCGGTGATCACCAGCATCATCCCGAGCGCGACGCCGGCGTACCAGGGCTTGTCCAGAAGATAGACCACCGCGAGCACCGCGGCGGTTCCCCCGAACAGCAGCGATCCGGCCAGGCCCTCCCAGGATTTCTTCGGGCTGATGGCCGGGGCCATCGTGTGCCTTCCGAACAGGACGCCCGCCACGTAGCCCCCGATGTCGGAGAACACCACGCCCAGCGCCAGGCAGAAAACCCGGTCGGCGCCGTCGTCGGGATAGATCAGCAGCGCACCGAAACTGGCGAACAGCGGCACCCATGTCGCCAGGAACACCGCGGCGGCGATGTCGCGCGAATAGTTCCGGGGTGTGTGTTTGAGGCCGTGGCCGACCAACCGCCAGATCATGCAGACGACGACGGTCGCCGCGAACCCGCCCAGTGCGCCCGCAGGTCCGAACGGCCAGGTCAGCCACAGTGTGGCCTGACCACCGAGAAGCAGGGGGACCATCGGCATCCGGTAGCCGGCCTCGGTCAGCCGACTGCTCACCTCATAGGTGCTGACGGCCACGGTGGCCGCCACCAGCGCGAGCCACAGGTACGGGGCGAACAACAGGATGGCGATGAGCCCGCCGCCGAGCGCGACACCCACCGCGATGGCGGCCGGAAGGTTGCGCCCGGCGCGTGACGGCTTCTTCTCCGGCTCGTCGACCGGTGTTTCTGACACGGAATACGCTTTGCTGCTGACAGGCCGCTAGACCTCCAGCAACTCTCCCTCTTTGTGCTTCACCAGTTCGTCGATCTGGTGGGTGTAGGTGTGGGTGGTCTTGTCGAGGTCCTTCTCAGCGCGGCTGACCTCGTCTTCCCCGGCTTCGCCGTCCTTCTTGATGCGGGCCAGCTCCTCCATCGCCTTACGGCGGATGTTGCGCACCGACACCTTGGCGTCCTCGCCCTTGGCCTTGGCCTGCTTGACCAGGTCGCGGCGGCGGTCCTCGGTCAGCTGAGGGATGGAGACACGGATGATATTGCCGTCGTCGGTGGGGTTGACGCCGAGGTCGGAGTTGCGGATGGCGTCTTCGATGTTGCGGAGCTGATTGGCCTCGTAGGGCTTGATCACCACCATCCGCGCCTCGGGCACATTGATGCTCGACAGCTGGGTGATCGGCGTGGGGGCGCCGTAGTAGTCGACGTTGATCCGGGAGAACATGCCCGGATTGGCGCGGCCGGTGCGAATCGACGACAGATCGTCACGCGCCACCGACACCGCCTTCTCCATCTTCTCCTCGGCATCGAAGAGGGTTTCGTCGATCACTGTCTTTCTCCCGTCGCTATGTTCGCCCGGCGTCGACGCACCCGTTCAGGTGGTGACCAGTGTTCCGATCTTCTCACCCGCGACCGCGCGGGCGATATTGCCGTCGACTAGCAGGTTGAACACCAGGATCGGCATGCCGTTGTCCATGCACAGCGAGAACGCGGTGGCGTCGGCGACGGCCAGCCCGCGGTCGATGACCTCGCGGTGGGTGATGGCCGTCAGCAGCTGGGCATCGGGATCCTTGCGGGGATCAGCGGTGTAGACGCCGTCGACGGCCTTGGCCATCAGGACCACCTCGGCCCCGATCTCCAGGGCCCGCTGGGCCGCGGTGGTGTCGGTGGAGAAGTACGGCAGCCCCATCCCGGCACCGAAGATGACCACGCGCCCCTTCTCGAGGTGGCGCACCGCACGCAGCGGGATGTAGGGCTCGGCGACCTGACCCATCGTGATGGCCGTCTGCACGCGGGTGTCGATGCCTTCCTTCTCCAGGAAATCCTGCAGCGCCAGGCTATTCATCACGGTGCCGAGCATGCCCATGTAGTCGCTGCGAGTGCGTTCCATCCCGCGCTGCTGCAACTGGGCACCCCGGAAGAAGTTGCCGCCACCGATGACGACGGCGACCTGGACCCCGCTGCGGACCACTTCGGCGATCTGGCGCGCCACGAGGTGGACGACGTCCGGGTCGAGGCCCACGGCGCCGCCGCCGAACATCTCGCCGCCCAGTTTGAGCAGCACTCGCGAATACAGCGGTCGGATCCCCCCGACTGCCGCGTCGGCGCCGTGATCACTGTTCGGCTCCGACATCAGACCCTCGGCCTCCTCGCTACGACGTACCGGGCGCTCCCCCAGGTGGCACACCCATCCTGCCTCATGCGAGGTGACCGGTGTGGCACGGGCGGTCGAATTCGCCCCCGCGTCCGGTCGCGCCGCGCAGCAGGGTCGGATCTCATGACGAGCTCGCGACCGGGTTCACCGGGGCCTGTGCGGCGGTGGTGACGCTGACCGAACAGGTCGACGCCGAACTCCTCGCCGCCGCGGGGGTGACCGTCACCCGCGCCTTCGACATGACGGTGCTGGCCACCTCACGCAGTCGCACCCCAGACACCCGCCACCTGATCGACACGCTGTGCGCGGACCTATCGGTGGCGCCGCGCTGGATGTGTTCGAGAATGAACCCCATGTCAACCCCGCACTGCTCGACGCCCCGAACCTCGTCCTCACACCGCACATCAGCCAGTGCCGGTGAGGCGACCCGCGACGCGATGGGCGTCCTTTCCGTCGACAACGTCGCAGCCGCGCTCGCCGGCCGGCCCGCGCTGACCTCGGTCCGATGAAAATCGTTCTCGCACCGGACTCTTTCAAGGAGTCCATGAGCGCCGCGCAGGCCATCGCCGCCATGCGCGACGGGGTACGCGCCGCCCTTCCGGACGCCGAATGCGTCGGGGTCCCGATGGCCGACGGCGGTGAGGGCACCGTCGACGCCGTGGTGGACGCGCTGGACGGCGAGCGGGTGACGGTCGAGGTGGCCGATGCACTGGGCCGGCCCGTGCCGGCCACCTACGGTTATGTCCCCTGCCGTCGTCTCGCGGTGATCGAGATGGCCGCAGCGGCGGGTCTGGAACTCATCCCCGTTGACGAGCGGGATGTGTTGCGCGCCAGTACCTTCGGTGTGGGACAGCTGATGTCACACGCGCTCGACCGGGGCGCCGCCGAGTTCCTGATCGGCCTCGGTGGATCCGCCACCAACGACGGCGGCGCGGGGTTGCTCACCGCCCTGGGCGTCGGGTTGCTCGATGGCGCGGATGCGCCGTTGCCACCGGGCGGCGGTGCGCTGGCCGATCTGCACCGAATCGACACCGCGGGCCTCGATCCGCGGCTGGTGGGCGTGCACATCCAGTTGGCCTGTGACGTCACCGCACCCTTGCTCGGGCCCGCGGGGGCCAGCGCCGTGTTCGGCCCGCAGAAGGGTGCGACACCCGCCGACGTCGCCCGGTTGGAGGCTGCGCTGGCGCGGTTCGCCGCGGTGGCCGATGCTGCGCACGCCGAGACGCCCGGTGCGGGTGCGGCCGGCGGGCTCGGCTTCGCGCTGCTCGAATTCCTCGGCGCCGCAAGTCGTCCCGGTGTCGAGGTGGTGGCCGAGACGGTCGGACTGGAACAGGCGCTACGCGGTGCGGCGTGGGTCTTCACCGGTGAGGGCGGCGTCGACGCGCAGACCCTGATGGGCAAGACGCCGTTCGGGGTCGCGCAGGTGGCGGCCCGCACCGGGACCAGGGTGGTCATCTTCGCCGGCCGGGTCGGCGCCGACGCGTCGGTGCTTCTCGAGCACGGGGTCGACGAGATCGTCGGGATCACCAAACCCGGAACACCTCTCGCCGAGGCGCTGCAGACCGGCCCGCAGTCATTGGCGCGGGCCGTCGAGCAATTCCTCCGACGGGACTACGGTTGTTGACCGAATTCGCCGGCAATCCCGTCAGCAACCGTGGTCCCGCGCCAGGTTCACGACTCCCGCGCGACGTCGGCGACCGGCACGCTCGCGTGATGGGAGTGGCAGGCCTTCGGCGGTGACGGCGGCAGATCGAGCGCCGGGTTGCCGTCGAAGAAGCCGACGGGCTTGAGATGGAAACCGGTGTAGGCGCAAGGCATCACCGGCCAGTCCTCCGGGCGCACGACGTGGTGGGCACCGACGGTGTACCAGAGCACGATGTCGGTGTCCTCCAACGGTGCACCGTCGGCGATGTACTGCGGCAGGCCCTGCATGTCGGCCGACTGATACATGTAGTCGCCCGCGGCGTACCGCTCGGCGGGGTCGTACTTCGTCACCCACAGGTTGTGCTGCACGAACCGCGCCCGGTCGTAGATGTAAGAATCCTCCTGCACCATCACCGGCACCACATCCTTGGGTGTCAGCTTGTAGGCCACCGCACTGCCCAGCTCGTTGCGCTTCGACGGGTTGGCGATCTTCCAGTACCTGCCGGTCGACCAGTCCCAGTCCCGCGCACCGTCGGCCTCCGAGGACACCAGAGTGTCGCGGGTGATCCACGCGTTGTGGTGCGGGTTGAGCGCCGGGTCGGGTTCGGGAATCGAATCCACCTCGTAGACACTGTTTCCCGCGCCGTCGATGCTCATGTCGAGCCGGAAGTTGAAGAAGTGCTGATGGTTCGGCCCGTAGATCCCCGGCGCCACCATCTTCCCCCAGCGCGGCTCCTCCCCGTCGGGAACAGCACCGGTGGTGAGGACTCCTGACAGTTTGACCTCGACCTCCATCGAGGCGTCGTTGTAGAAGTACCAGAAGAACCCGTACTCGTAGTTGCCGACGGTGCAGATCATCGAGATCACAAGTCGCCGCGACCGCCGCACCTCGACCTCACCGGTGCGGAAGTCGGTGTGCTTCCATGAGATCCCGTAGTCCTCCTCGTGCATGCAGATGGCGTTGGGGATTGTGACGGCATTGCCGGCGGAGTCGTTGACCGTCCCGTCGAAGTAGAAGATCTCGCCGAGACAGTCACATCCGAGCGTCAAGGGGTTCGCCGAGAACCCCATCCCGACCTCTCCCATGTCGAAGACGTTCTTGTTCCAGTGCGTCGGCGCGGTGTCCCCGTAGGGCACCACCATCTCCGACAGCGACGCCCGGTAGACGATCGGCCGGGTCTCGCCGCGGTCGGTGTAGGTGATCTCGTGCAGCACGATGCCCTCGCGAGGGTTGAAACCGACCCGCATCGACCACTTCTGCCACTGCACCCGCCAACCGTCGACGGTGAAACTCGGCCCCTCGGGCTGGGTGATCTCGATCGGTTTGACGTCGTCGCGGAACGCGGTGAACGCCGGCCGGTTGTTCGGGTCGAACATGAACTGCTCGCTGTAGTTGCCTGCGGTCGGCGGCAACGGCACCACCCCGTGGTCCTCGATGTCGAGCACAGTCATCGCATCGAGATCGAACGTGACGATCAATCCCTCGACGGGCCGGGCGTATCCGTGTTCGGACGGCGCGGCCCGCATAAAGGTCAGCGGTCGGCAGATCAGCGGTGAGTTGTCGTAATGGTCCTGCTGGCCGTAGTAGCCCGCCGGCCACGGGTCGATCATCGCGAGGCTGAAGTCGGTGACGCCCCGTTTCCGCATCGCCTCTTGCCACCGCGGGTCGTGACGGATGACCTGCTCGACACCGGTCATGTGCTCGACGAGATAGGACGGGAAGCGCCCGGGCACCGCCCGCCACGATTCGATGACCCGTACCCCGAGGTCCACCACGGCCTCGCTGACGAGTTTGGCCGCCCCGTCGTACATGGTCGCGAACGCCCGGCGCGGCACACCGTCGAGACCGTCGAAGGTCAGCGCGGGCGTCTTGGCCGGCTCGGCGAGCGAGATCATCACGAACTTCAGTGTCGGCGTGGCGTATTCGGACTCCATGATGATCGCCGCCGCCGCTTCGATCTCGGCGCCGCTGAGCGGGTCGAGAGGGTAGGCGACCGCTCCGTCGGTGGTCTTCGTCCCGGCCACGGTGCTGTCCAGCGTCATTCGTTCACACCCCTTCAGGGCTGGTGTCGGATTTGTTGAGATCCAGGACCGCCAGGTGCGCCAGCGCGTCGTCCTGCGTCATCCTGTGCGCCGAGCGGCGACCGAAGATGTAGACGAGCAGACCCAGCGCGAACATGCCCAGGCTGATGCCACCCACCCACGTCATCCAGGTGGCGGCGGGGACGTTGATCCACGGTGTGACGAAGGAGTAGTAGATACCACCGATGGTACCCAGCGTGCCGACGACGACGGTGATCCACACCCCGGCCATCCCGCCGGGGATGCGCCAGAACTGTTCGTCGACATAGCGGTCCGCGTACTTCTTACGGGCGATGATGACCGGGAACAGGAAGAAGAACCCGGACAGCAGCCACACCGTCGACAGCCCGCCCTGCAGGTAGATGGTTACGTTGGCCATGCTGCTCTGCGAGTACAACCCGACCAGGATCAGCGATGAGATGACGCCCTGGATCAGGATGGCCGTCACCGGGTTACGGGTGCGGGGGTTGAGGTGGGTGAAGATACGCGGCAGGTGGCGCTCGAGACCCGAGACGAAGATGAGCCGCGAGTAGGCGACCTGGTAGGTCATCAACGCCACGATGATGATGAACGCCAACACGACCGCGCAGACCTCCATCAGACCCGGGAAGCCGGCGACGTCGAGCATGCCGATGATGCCGGTGACCGGGTCGATCTCGTCACCGGGCAGCGCCATCATGGTGCCGAGCGTGGTGAGCAGGTAGATCGCGACGAGCGCGGTCGACCCCCACAGGATCATCCGCGGGCCGCTGCGGCGCACGGAGAGGAACTCCGCACCCATGTTGTACGGGGTCTCGACGCCGAGCAGGTACAGCAGCACCGTGCCGTACAGGAAGCCGGCGGCCGCGAAGTTCGGGATCGTCGCCTCTTCCCACGAGAACGGGGTGGCCGAACCGTTCTTCCCGGCATACAGCAGTCCGCAGATGAAGATAGTCAGCGCCAGCACGCCGTAGACGACGAACACGATGTTCATGATCCGTTGGTTCGCGGCGAGTTTGGCCAACGCGAGCCCGATGACCGTCCACAGGATGACCAACTGCAGGATGATGCTGATCGTCAGCCCCAGTTCTGCGTGGAACGCCAGCAGCAGGAACTGCAGCACCACGGCCGGCGAGGCTGCGGCGTTGAGGATCACCGGCACCCACGACAGATAGCCGCCGATGAAACCCCAGGTCTCTCCCATGGTGCGGTAGGCCCAGATGTACACCCCGCCCTGACCCGGCCACAGGTTGCCGAGTTCCACCACGGCCATCCCCGCGGGGATCAGGAAGGTGAGGATGCCGAGAACCCACATCGGGATGGCCGTCCACCCCCCGGTGGCCATCACCGACGATCCGGTGACCCAGCAGATGATGAAAACGTAGGCGGCCGTGAGTCCGAACGTGCTCATCACCTTGGGAAGGATCTGTTCGGGGACGAGTTCGGTGGTCATCAGAGCGTCGCGCCCCGTCGGCGGGGACGCCTCGAGCTCTTCGGTCATGATTCTCCCAAAGGTGTTGAGGTGAGGACGTCAGCTGACGATTTGTCCGTCTTTCATCCGGACGACACGGCTCGCTTCGTCGGCCACCGTGGGGTCGTGGGTGCTCGCGACGACCGTGACGCCCAGCGTCGAACACAGGTCCCGCAGCATGCGCACCACCGTCTCCCCCGTGCGGTGGTCGAGGTTGGCTGTCGGCTCGTCGGCAAGGACGAGCGCCGGACTGCTGATCAACGAGCGCGCGATCGCCGTGCGCTGCTGTTCACCGCCCGACATCGTGGTCGGCTGATGGTGGATGCGGTGGCCGAGGCCGACCAGCTCGAGCAACTCGATCGCCCTGGTGCGCAACGCTTTGCGGTCATACGGCTCGAACATCAGCGGCAGTTCGACGTTCTCGACCGCCGACAGGAACGGAATCAGGTTGTAGCTCTGGAAGATGAACCCGATGGTGTCGTGGCGCAACGCGGCGAACTGGCTCTCGGTCAGGGTCCGGGTGTCGCGGCCGGCGACCGCCACCGAACCCTTCGTCGGGCGGTCCAGCCCACCGATGATGTTGAGCAGCGTGGATTTTCCGCTGCCGCTGGGCCCCATCAGGCAGACGAACTCCCCCGGCATCACGGTCAGGTCCGCGGCGACCAGCGCACGCACCACCTCGTCGCCGAGCTTGTGCAGTTTCCACACGTCGCTCATCTCGATGACCGGGGCCGGTGGCGGCGTGGCCGTGTCCTGGTTCCGGCGTTCTTCGATGGCGGTCACGTCAGCCTCCTGCGGTCAGGGAGCGGATGGGCGGGCGCGACGCGGCCGCCCAGGTGGGAGGGATGCTGGTGGCCACTGCCGCGACGACGCTGACGCCGACAGCGGTGACGACGCCGGTGAGCAGGCCGCTCGTCGCGACGCCGCTGGTGGCCAGGCCGGTGACGCCGAGCACCACGCCGGCGGCGGCGGCCAGCGCCGCGCCGGCCAGCGCCCCGAGTACCGCGGCGACGAGGGGTTCGACGAGCAATGCGGCCACCACCGGCAGACGCGGGATTCCGTTGGCGCCCAACACACCGAGTTCGCGGGTGCGGTGTGCAACGGTGCGGGTCGTCGCCACCGCCACCTCGACGACGCCGACCAGCAGCACGCTGACGGCGATGAGGACGACCGCGCGGTTGATCTCGTCGGCGTGCCCGAGCGATGCGGACTGCTCCCGGATACCCTCGGACATCCCGAACACGATGACGACCAGGAACGCACCTGTCGCCGTCGTGACGACGGGCAGCACCAACTCACGGATGCGGCGGCGGGTCGACAGCCATCCATATGACAGTCCTCTGCGCAACACTAGCGAGCCCCCAGCAGGTCGACGGGACGTTGCTGCAGCAGCCGGTGCACGGGCACCAGCGCGCCGACGATCGCCATGGCGGGGATGAACGCCGCGACCATGCCGGCGGCCTGCAGCCACGCGATCGGCGTCGCGATTCCCGGGATCACCAGGGCCACAGCCGCACCCGCTACCAGAACTCCGATGAGGTAGGCGGCGACGAAGACGAGCGCCGATTCGACGAGGAAGAAGTAGAGCACCTCGTCGGCGAGGCCGATGCTCGACATGATCCCGAACTCGCGCTTACGTTCGGCGACCGCCGCCAGGAACGACGACACCGCAATGACGAACCCGAGGACCAGGCCGATCGTCGAGATCAGACCGAGTGTCGAACTCGTCACCTTGCCCGAGAACAGCGCGGAGAACTTCTGCTCGAACGACAACGGTCCGTTTCCCCCAACGGTGTCGTAGATGAGGCCGTCACCACGCGGATCAGGGAGCTGCGCCGGGTCGGCGGTCGCGTCCAGACCGGTGGCTGCGCCGAACGTCTGGGCGAGGTCGCGCCGGTTCTCCTGTCCTGCAGGGGCTTTGACGGTCCACCAGCCGTCGTTGCCGACGATGTCGCGTGCGACGGTGGTGGCCACGGTGACCGATTGGCCCGCGCCGCCCACGGCGGCGACCAGATCGTGGCCCCCGACGTCGACGCGGTCACCCGGGGATACCCCGAGGCGGTGGGCCACTGCGTCGCCGAAGATCGCCCGAGCCGAGGGGATCTCGTCGTTGCCCCGCAACGATACCGGGACCCCGTTGACCTCGGTGCGCCCCGACAAGGTGCGGGTGGCGGTCCACCCGGTGGGCACGTCGATCTCAGGCGCGGCACCCCCGGCGATCAGCGCCTGCGTGTCGGGGTCGTACTGCACCCCGGCGGCGGGCACCACCCACAGGTGCGCCTCGCCGAGTACGTCGTTGACCGAATCAGCGCCTGTGATCGCGAAACTCGACGAGATCGTGCGCACCACCGTCACACAGGCGATGGCCAAGGCGATGCCGAGGACGGCCAGCGTGAACCGTGCGGGGCGTCGGCGGATGTTGGCCAGCGCGAACCGGACGAGGCACCCGAACGTGTTCGCGGAGGAGTTGGCGATCAGCGGTGACCGAACAGAAGTGGTTGCGTTGTTGACCTGACTGGTCTCCACAATCTGCGATCGTGGGATCGGGTTGTTTCCTCTACCGCCGTCTGTGGTGTCGCGGGAGTTAACTCCGCCGGGACGTGGTTACGTCGATGTGTCGGCGCACAACGGATTTCGTCGTCAGCCGTCCTGAATGTGCCGCCGGGGATGCGCCGGGTGCACGCCAACCGGGTGATGGCGACGGGCAGCCGGTGCAGGTTACGTGCGGCATGGGCTTCGACCCCGAGCGTGGAGGGTGAACGACCGGAACGCCCAGTAGAGCAGGAAGTCGTCCATCAAGTGTCCGGGGACAGGGTTGTCGATCGGCGCGACGCGGTGACCCAGGCCTGCCAGCAGCGCTGCAGTTCTCATCGTCTCCTCGCGCACTTCGCGGGCGATCGAGTGTAGGCACACCGCGGTAGAACGCGGCGGCCGTCGAAGAGGCCGCCTGCCCGAGCCCGCGCCCGGTCGAACGCCTCGTAGGCCGCTCCGGTGCGCGCGGTCGCCGCCTCGACGATGCCGACGGCGGCGTCCAAGTCACAGGGGACGTCGTCGGTGAAGGTCCTGACACGATTCGTGCACCCGACGGTGCCAACACGTACCGCCGGGTTCGCCGAGTAGACGCGCGTCAGGCCTGGCCGACCTCGAACCGGACGAACCGGGTGACGGTCACGCCGGCCTCGTCGAGCAGCGCCTTGACCGTTTTCTTGTTGTCGGACACCGACGGCTGATCGAGCAGCACGACGTCCTTGTAGAAACCGGTGACCCGGCCCTCGACGATCTTCGGCAGGGCCTGCTCGGGCTTACCCTCGTTACGGGCCGTCTCCTCGGCGATGCGCCGCTCGTTGGCGACGACGTCCTCGGGTACGTCCTCACGGGTGAGGTACTTGGCCTTGAGCGCGGCGATCTGCAGGGCGACCGCGTGAGCGGCACTCTTGTTGTCGCCCGTGTACTCGACCAGCACACCGACCGCGGGCGGCAGATCCGCGGCACGCTTGTGCAGGTAGGTCTCCACCTGGCCGTCGAAGTACGCGACGCGGCGCAGCTCGAGCTTCTCGCCGATCTTGGCGCTCAGGTCGGAAATGACCTGCTCGACGGTAGGGGCCGCCTCACCGCTGGAAATTCGAGCCGCCTTGAGAGCGTCGATGTCGGTCGCCTTGGCGGCGGCGGCCGCGGCGACGATCTGATCGGCCACCGACTGGAACTCTGAGTTCTTGGCGACGAAGTCGGTCTCGGAGTTCAGCTCGATCAGTGCGCCGTCCTCGGCGGCGACCAGGCCCTCGGCAGTCGCGCGCTCAGCGCGCTTGCCGACATCCTTGGCGCCCTTGATGCGCAGCAGTTCGACAGCTCTGTCGAAGTCGCCGTCGGCCTCGACGAGCGCGTTCTTCGAAGCCATCATTCCGGCGCCGGTCAGTTCCCGAAGCCGCTTGACGTCGGCAGCGGTGTAGTTCGCCATGTAAGCCTTCCCTAGGGGTTCTGAGGGGCGGTGGGTTCGGTCTGGATGTCCGCCTCGGGCGTACCGGGCGCGGCACCGGCCGCGGTCGGGGACGCCGTCGCGCCGGCGAGCAGTTCCTGCTCCCACTCGGCGAGCGGCTCGGCAGTCTCGGCCTCGGGCTTGTTGCCGTTACCGCCGCCGGCCCGGGCCTGCAGACCCTCGGCGACCGCGGAGGCCACGACCTTGGTCAGCAGTGCAGCCGAACGGATCGCATCGTCGTTGCCCGGGATCGGGTAGTCGACGACGTCGGGATCGCAGTTGGTGTCGAGGATCGCGATGATCGGGATGTTCAGCTTGCGCGCTTCGGCGACCGCGAGGTGCTCCTTGTTGGTGTCGACGATCCAGATGGCCGAGGGCACTTTCTGCATGTCCCGGATACCGCCGAGGCTGCGCTCGAGCTTGTTCTTCTCGCGGGTCAGCATCAAGATTTCCTTCTTGGTGCGACCCTCGAAGCCGCCGGTCTGCTCCATCGCCTCGAGTTCCTTGAGTCGCTGTAGGCGCTTGTGCACGGTCGAGAAGTTGGTGAGCATGCCGCCGAGCCAGCGCTGGTTCACATACGGCATGCCGACGCGGGTCGCCTCTTCGGCGATGGATTCCTGCGCCTGCTTCTTGGTGCCGACGAACATGATGGAACCGCCGTGCGCGACGGTCTCCTTGACGAATTCGTACGCCTTGTCGATGTAGGTCAGCGTCTGCTGCAGATCGATGATGTAGATGCCGTTGCGGTCGGTGAAGATGAACCGCTTCATCTTGGGATTCCAGCGACGGGTCTGATGCCCGAAGTGGGTGCCGCTGTCGAGCAGCTGCTTCATGGTTACAACAGCCAT
>JAXHUG010000063.1:0-2972 GCA_034189785.1 Actinomycetota bacterium | reverse complement strand
TCGACAGGATCGGCAGCTTCGCCGACACGCAACCGCGCCAACTCGGCGTTCATCGGCGGTGCAACCCGACCGGGAGACCGTCCACCGGAATCGGAAGCGAGGTGTTATCCCACCGAACCCGATAACCAGGGGAAACATCCCACGTGTAGGTCCGCAGCATCTCGTGCAAGATGGCCTTCACCTCGAGCGTGCCGAAATGCATGCCGATGCACTTGTGGGCCCCGCCACCGAACGGCAGCCAGGCGAAGCGGTGCGCCTGATCTTCCCGTCGCGGGGCGTCGAACCGCGACGGGTCGAAGCGGTCCGGATCGCGCCAGATGTCCCGGTCGAAGTGGTTGACCGCCGGCGTAATCGCGACGAGTGTGTCGGCGGGAATGTAGTAGCCCTCGATTGCGGTGTCCTCGACGGTCTTTCGCATCACGAGGGGAACGGGCGCGACGAGCCTCAAGGACTCCTTGATCACCAAGTCCAGGGCGCCTAGCCCCTCCAAATCGTCGATATCCGGCACACGATCGCCGAGAGCGTCTGATTCAGCCCGTACCTGCTTCTGCCAGTCGGGGTGCTTGGCCAGGTAGTAAGCCACTGCAGTGGTGGTGATGGTGGAGGTGTCATGAGCAGCCATCATCAGAAAGATCATGTGGTTTATGACGTCGGCGTCGCTGAACTGCTGGCCGTCTTCGCCGCGGGCGTCGCACAAAGCGGCGAATAGATCATCGCCATGGCCGGCGCGTGCGGTGGGCAGATGGCGGGCGAAGTACTGCTCGAGGACGCGTCGGCCACGTACGCCGGCGCGGTAGCGCGTTCCGGGCAGCGGTGCGCGGACAAGCGAACTGGCTGCCCGTACGGTAGCGATGAATGCCTGGTTGATGGTCTCGCTGTCGCCCTTGCCGCGGCCGCCCATGAAGACGTCAGTGGCGATGTCGAGGGTCAGATTCTTGAGCAGCGGGTACAGGCGTACCAATTCGTCGTCGGGCCAACGGGGTACCGACGCTCTAACGGCCGGAGCCACCTGCCCGACATAACCGGCCAGGCGCGGGCGGGTGAAGGCCTCCTGCATGATCCGCCGGTGCATGCGGTGCTCGTCGAAGCTCATCAGCATCAGCCCACGGTGGAAGAACCTGTCGATGAGGAAGTTCCAGCCGTCTTGGGAGAATGCCTTGGCATTGCTGGTGAGGGCTTGCTGAGTCGCTGCAGGGCCCGCGATCACGACCATCTTCGTGCCGAACGCCCCCATCCAGGACACCGGTCCCAACCGCTCGTAGCGCTCTCTGCCCAACTCGGACCCGAAGCGGATGTAGTCCAGCACATGCCCTACGAGTGGTAGCCCGGCGTCGCCCGGAACCGCCTTCAGCCCGCTACCGGCAGGTGGTGTGGCCAGGCTATGCACCGGCCACCGCCCACTCAGCCCACGCAGGCCCTCATCGACGCGTTCGGGCACCGGCAACAGCAGCACGGAGGACAAACGGTCGCGGGTCTTGCCGGCCGGCGAATGCGGTGTTGGCATGGTCAACTCCTCGGTTCTGGCGACGATTGCTCGACTTGCCACCGCTGGCGACGATTGCTCGACTCGCCACCGCTGGCGCGCCGCGCGAGTGTAAATCGCGTGCGACGCTGCGTTGGCAGGCCGTTCAAATCGATCTCGATGATGGTCACTCTTCTGACGTTTGGTAGCACCTAGTCGCGGAGCCGGACAGGAAATCACCCGCCGAACGAAGGGCGGCTCGCGCCTCCGGCAAGAACCGAAACATGGCCTGAAATACGTGGATCTGGCCGCGCCACACCTGTAACTTCACGGATGACTCGAACAATTGCATGCGGTCAGCGAACCGTCGTGCGTCATCGAGCAACATCTCCCGCCCGCCGACCTGGATCAGCGTCGGCGGCATACCGCAGAGGTCCGCGTCGAGCACACTGATGCGCGGATCGGTGGGATCCGCGCAACCCACATAGAGCCCGAGGCTGCGCGCGGCTGACACGGCGGACGCGAACGGGTCGCGACGCCGCTGATCGCGTGCGAGCGCGAGCTGGCACGTCAAATCCAGCACCGGCGACATCAGCAGCATCGCATCAGGCGTGGGCAACCCGTGTGCACGCGCGCCCAGCGCGGTAGCCACAGCGAGTTGGCCGCCGGCCGAGTCGCCCGCCACCGCCACCGAGCCGCCTTGCGGCGCGCCAGGGCGATCGCATGCCAGCCACCGGTAGGCGTTAAGCGCATCGTCGGCAGCGGCCGGATAGGGATGTCGCGGCGCCAGCCGGTACCGGACCGCAAACACCGGGCGACCCGACGCGGCGCTTACCTCGCCCAGGAGCCCGCGGTGAGTCCTCGGCGAGCACATCGCGAATGCACCACCATGGATGTAGAGAATCGGCGGATCATCCCGGTCCACGCCGGGACCGAGGACCCAGTCGCCCCGCACCCGATTGCCGTCGAACCGCTGATCGACCCGCGCGACGTGCACTCCGCGTCGCGGGCCGGATCCGATGAGGGCGGCCCGCAATACTGCATCCATGATCGACAGGCCGACTTGATTCGCGGGCAATACCTGGGTCAGTGGACGAAACAGGCCACGTGCTGCAAGGGCGACGAGAAAGCTCGCGAAGCTGGGCTGGCCATGGAGATCCGATCTCAATGCTATGTACCCGCTCTCTCTTGGGAGCATGAGCTCGAGTGCTCTGGATGACCTAGCATCTGCGTTGTCGACGCGGTACCCGGTGCTACCTTGTGGTCACGCCGCCCAGCCGTGCGCGTGGTCGCTGCAGCCGAAGGAGTGTCAGGCTTAGCGGTGGTTTTCGCAGACCTCAGAAGCCGGGATGTGTGCGGTGTCATCACGTAGTCGGTCGTCTTCACGCGCGCCATCTGCCTGACGAACTGGTTGGCGAAGCCTGGATACATGGTCCCGTTGTAGCCGTCCTCGGTGAGGTACCAGCTCTTGCAGCCGGAGTTCCAGGTGGTGGCGGCGAGCCGGCGCTGG
>JAXHUG010000062.1:0-13771 GCA_034189785.1 Actinomycetota bacterium | reverse complement strand
GGCACACACTTTCAGGGTCTTGGGCTCATACTGGGGGCCGATGACGACGGGCGGTTCGCCGAGGAAATTCATCGCCCTGATGTTCGGTGTCCCGTAGAGCACGGCGGCGGCGACGTGCTCAGCAACGTCGGGCTCCAACGGTTTCGGCACGGTCGCGGGATCGACCCCGTCGGGTACCTCAGCGGAGGTGACGAAGCCCATCACAGCCGCCCCCTGTGAATACCCGCCGAGGACCATCTTGGTGTCAGGGCACGTGGCGGCCATCGACGTCATGTGGGCACTCGCGTCCCGAATGCCGTCGATACCCGTGGCCCATTGGTCGGTGGCGGGGTAGTTCACCGGATAGACGCCGAATGATTTCCCGCCGACACGCTGGCGAAGGGCATCGACGAACGCTTGTCCCGTCGGTCCGACCCCTGGCGGCTCGCCGGTGCCGCGGGCGAACACCACCTCGACGTCGGGACATGGCTCCGCCGACGCGGTCGGGGTGCCGACGGCCGACAATATCGGCATCAGGGTGATTGCAGCCGCACTCAGAACATCTACGCGCACGTTCCGTATCCTTTGCTGGTCCGATCACCTTGTCGGGCAATGCTAGGCGGTCGTCGACGGCTGTGCCACACTTCAACCGTCGCTCTGCCGGCTGGGAGTTACTGCACCGACACCAAAACCGCGGTGAGCGACTCACTCGTCGGTAGATCGTCACCGAGACCGGAGCTGTTCACAAGGCGTCACCCCGCAGAACCCGCGACCAGAGATGCCAAAAAAACGTTGTAGGTTCTCACGCGCCGCTACATCTGGAAATGGCCCTGAGCCGCGGTTATTCGATTCGTCTCCCGTGTTGTGTTCGGGATGGACTTGGGATGTTGATGAAGATCGAATCTCCGGTCCGTTCTAGCGATGACGCCGCCGACGTGGAGACGACGAGAGACGCCTGGCCGTCGAGGGTGGACGTTCCGCCGCGCCGTGGATGGCTTCTCTGCCGCCCGTCCAGCTTCTCGGCGGGTGTAGAAGTCGTTGAGCGCCTACGCAGAAGTAGCCGATGAGGATCGTCGTGTCCACGTCCGCGGAGTCCAAAATGCTTAGCAGTTTAGGCTTGAGTGATGGTGCACGACTCCTCATGGGCGACGGTCCGGCAGCGGGTCCGGTGGCTGGCGCTGCACGGGTTCGTACGCGGTATGGCGCGGCTGGGGATGCGCCGGGGCGACCCGCAGGCGCGTCTCATCGCCGACCCGACGGTCCGCGTGAACCCCGCCGCGTTCGCCGACGAACACCGGGTGAAGGGGCCGCTGATCCGCGGGCGCGTCGGACTCATCACGTTCGACCACGCCGTCGCCCACGACCTGCTGCGCTCGGACGACTTCCGGGTGTCGTCGCTCGGCGGTGAGCTGCCCGGACCGCTGCGCCGGGTGATCGACCGCACCGACACCGGACTGATGCACCCCATCGAACCGCCGTCGCTGCTGTCGATCGAGCCGCCCGACCACACCCGCTGCCGCAAGCTGGTGTCATCGGTGTTCACCACCCGCGCCGTCACCGCACTGCGGGACGGGGTCGAGGCCACCGCGGTGAACCTGCTCGACGACCTCGAACGCGACCGCACCCGCACCGGACCCGTCGACATCGTCGCGCGGTACTGCTCGCTGCTGCCGGTCTCGGTGATCAGCGATGTGCTCGGCGTCCCCGAGGCGGACCGCGCCCAGATCCTCCACTACGGTGAACTCGCCGCGCCCAGCCTCGACATCGGGCTGAGTTGGCCGCAGTACCTGCGGGTGCACGGCGGCATCGTCGGCTTCAACGCCTGGCTGGCCAACCACCTCGATAACCTGCGACGCAACCCCGGCGACGACCTGCTGAGCCAACTGATCCGGGCCACCGAGGACGGCGCCGGTCTGAGCGAACGGGAACTGCAGGCGACGGCCGGGCTGGTGCTCGCGGCCGGATTCGAGACCACCGTCAATTTACTCGGCAACGGCATCAAGATGCTGCTCGACCACCCCGGCCAGCTGGCGAAACTCCGCGAGTGCCCGCAACTGTGGCCGATCGCCGTCGAGGAGATCCTGCGGCTGGACTCCCCGGTGCAGATGAGCGCGCGGGTGGCCAAGAAGGACGTCGAGGTGGCCGGGGTGCCGGTCCGGCGCGGTGAGCTGATCATCATCCACCTCGCCGGTGCGAACCGTGATCCCAAGGTCTTCGACGACCCCCACCGCTTCGACATCGAACGTGGCAACGCCGGCAAGCACCTGTCGTTCTCCGGTGGCAGGCACTTCTGCCTCGGCGCCGCACTCGCGCGTGCCGAAGGCGAAGTGGGACTGCAGAGCTTCTTCGACCGATTCCCCGACGCCAAACTGGCCGGGATGGCCAGCCGTCGCGACACCAGGGTGTTGCGCGGGTGGTCGACTCTGCCGATCACACTCGGAACGGCCCGCGCCGCGCTAGGTTCGTGACGTGGACTTCCGAGCGGCGCTGCTCGAGCAGACCAACAGCTTCGGTGACCTGATCGCGACGGGCGATCCGGCGACGCCGGTGACGACCTGCGGGGACTGGACGCTCAAACAGCTGTTCCGCCACGTCGGCCGCGGAAACCGCTGGGCCGCGCAGATCGTCGCTGAACGCCGCCATGAACCCCTCGACCCGCGCGAGGTGCGCGACGGCCGGCCACCTGAGCATCCGGATGGCGCGATCCAATGGCTGCGTGACGGTGCCCGCCTGGTCGTCGACGCCGTCGACGCCGTCGGCTCCGGTACCAAGGTCTGGACGTTCCTCGGGACGCGTCCGGCGGGCTGGTGGATCCGTCGCCGCGTGCACGAGGTCGCCGTCCACCGCGCGGACGCCGCGCTGGCGCTCGGGCAGCCGTTCGACCTCCCGCCCGACCTCGCCGCCGACGCACTCAGCGAATGGATCGAGTTGGCCGCCGTGCAGGCCGGCCGCCACGGACTGCCCGTCGAACGGGGCCACACACTGCACCTGCACGCCACCGACGAAGTCCTCGGCGGGGTCGGCGAGTGGATGATCACCAGCACCGAAGAGGGCATCGACTGGACCCACGAACACGGCAAGGGCGACGTCGCGATCCGCGGACCCGTCACCGGCCTGCTGCTGGCGGTGACCCGGCGTCGCACGCTGGCCGACAGTGGCCTCGAGGCGTTCGGCAAGACCGAGATCTGGGACCGGTGGCTGGAGCAGACGCCCTTGTAGGGTGGCGTACCTTCACGAACATGACCACATCGGAGAAGGCGACCGTGCTCGCGTGGCACGACGCGCTCAACGCCCGTGACATCGACACGCTGCTCGAACTGTCCAGTGACGACATCGAGATCGGCGACACCCACGGGGCAGCGCAAGGGCATGCGGCACTGCGGGATTGGGCCCGCGCACTCGACGTCAACGCCGAACCCGGCCGGCTCTACATCCGTGACGGCGTGGTCGTCGTCGAACAGCGGATCACCTCGGTGACCGGGGAGACCGGTACCGCCGCCTCCGCCTTCCGCGTCGTCGACGACAAGGTGACGTCGATGTTCCGCCACGCCGACCTACCGTCGGCGCTGGCCGCCACCGAACTCGGTGAAGAGGACCTGACCGGCTGATGCGGGGGATCATCCTGGCGGGCGGCTCGGGCACCCGGCTGTACCCGATCACGCTCGGGGCGAGCAAGCAGCTGCTGCCGGTCTACGACAAACCGCTCGTCTACTACCCGCTGTCCACGCTCATCATGGCCGGCATCCGCGACATCCAGGTGATCACCACTGCCGAGGACGCCCCGGCGTTTCACCGATTGCTGGGCGACGGTTCACAGTTCGGCGTCAACCTCACCTATGCCGTGCAGGACGAGCCGGACGGGCTCGCGCAGGCGTTCGTGATCGGCGCCGACCACATCGGCACCGACTCCGTCGCACTGGTGTTGGGGGACAACATCTTCTACGGCCCCGGGCTCGGCACCGGGCTGCGCCGCTTCCACGACGTCAGCGGTGGGTCGATCTTCGCATACTGGGTCGCCAACCCGTCGGCATACGGGGTGGTGGATTTTGGAGCCGACGGTACGGCCCTGTCGATCGAGGAGAAGCCCGCGACACCGAAATCGCACTACGCGGTGCCCGGACTGTACTTCTACGACAACGACGTCATCGAGATCGCGAAGTCGCTGAAGAAGTCCGTGCGCGGTGAGTACGAGATCACCGAAATCAACCAGCGCTACCTCGATCAGAGCCGGCTCAACGTGGAGGTCCTCGCGCGCGGCACCGCCTGGCTCGACACCGGCACGTTCGACTCGCTACTCGATGCGAGCGACTATGTCCGCACCATCGAACGCCGTCAGGGACTGAAGATCTCGGTACCCGAGGAGGTGGCCTGGCGCGTGGGGTTCATCGACGATCAGCAGTTGGCGGCCCGCGGGCGCAGCTTGCTCAAGTCCGGGTACGGCGCCTACCTGCTGGAGTTGCTCGACCGCTGATCAGGGCAGCCCGGGCAGCACCTCGTCGAGCCAGATCGCGTCGATGTCGGCCACGTCGGCATGTTGAGCTGATGTGGTACGTCGCGAAATCCTGAGTGACGACGTGACCGAACCGCGGATCGCGCACGCTCTCCTCGTGCAACGCCATCGACAGTCCCATCGTCATTCCGCCGATGAGCTGCGAGCGCAGCGTAAGGGCGTTGATCGCCCGGGCGATGGAGAAGACGCCCAACATCCGCGGCACTCTGATTTCCCGGTGTCCCGGTTGACCCGCGCTTCGACGAAGTGGGCGCCGAAGGACTGCATGGTGAACTGTTGGGACTCCGGGTTCTGGGATGCCTCGGCCACCGTCGTCGCGCCGACCGCGGGGGATCCCCGTGCTCGCGGCGGAACTGACGGGCTGCCGTGACGATCGCCCGTCCCCACGAGGTGATGCCCGACGATCCGCCGGCCACCGAAGCGTCCGGCAGCGCGCTGTCGCCGATCTGCAGGTCGACCGCCGACACGTCGCAGCCCAACGTGTCCGCGGCGATCTGCACCAGGTAGCGGACCGTGATCGGCGTAGGTGATCCGCGCGGTGTCACCCGGCAGCTGCATGGCCACGAGACCGGCTGCGCGCCGGGCGATCTCGGCTGTCTCCGCGAGGACACGGCCGACGATCTGACTGCGGAAGTGGACCCGGTCGTCCTGCAGGATCGACACTCGGTGCACCGGGCCTTGACTTCGTCGAGCATGCCGACCGCAGAACAGATCTGGCCCGGTGTGCAGTACCCGCACTGGAAGCCGTCCTCGTCGTAGAACGCCTGCGCGACGGGATGCAACTCCTCACCCGCGCCGAGATCGGCGGCTGTGGTGCTCGCGCAGCGCGTCGAGCAGTGTCATGGCGGGCGGATACCCCAGGGCCCGACCGCGAAACGTCGGCTAGTGGCGGTCCGCGCGCGGTGTCGCCAGGACAGCGGCGATCCCCGTCGTCAACGGGACCGACAGTGCCAGCGCGATACCGCCGACGGCCGAGCGTGCGATCTCGATGGCCACGCTCTCACTGGTCAGCACGTCGACCAGCGAGCGGTTGGCGACGCTGAACAACAGCAGCAGCGGTAACGCGCTACCGGCATACGCGAGCACCAGCGTGTACACCGTGCTCGCGATGTGATCCCGGCCCACCCGCATCGCGCCGACGAAGACCGCCCGCCGCGAACTGGCCTCCAGTTCGGCCAGTTCGAACGCCGTCGACGCCTGGGTCACCGTCACGTCGTTGAGCACGCCGAGCGAGCCGATGATGAACCCGGCCAGCAGCAGACCGGTGATCGACACGTTGCCCAGGTAGGCGGCGACCTCGTTGTTCTGGTCCTCCGAAAGCCCGGTGAGATGGGCGATCCCGATGGCGCCCCAGGACAGGACGGCGGCCAGCAGCAGCGACGTCAGCGTGCCGAGCAGGGCCGCGCTGGTGCGCAGGCTCACACCGTGCGCCAGATAGATGACGGCGTAGAGGATCACCGCGGACGCCACCAGCGCGACCGGGACGGCCGACGCGCCGTCGCGCAGTGCGGGCAGCAGGAACACCACCAGCACCGCGAACGCGACCACGATGCCGACCAGCGCGCGCAGACCCCGCCACCGTGCGACCGCCACGACCACAACGGCGAAGGCGGCGGCCAGCAGGGCCAGCGGCCATCCCCGCGCGTAGTCGTAGAACGTGTAGCTGGTGGCGCCGCCCGGGCTCACCTGACGGCTGAGCCGAATGTCGTCACCCGCGGCCAACTGTGGCTGGCCGGGGCCGCCGCTGAACTCCAGAAGCGTGTTGGCGCCCTCGTTGGGCCCCGAGCCGATCGCGACGAGCACCTGCACGCACTGGGACCCGTCGGCCGGCGTCGGGACCGGGTCGGCGGTGAGCACCTGACCTGCCGACTGATTGCCGCACGGCGCCAGGCTGGTGGCGCGCACCTGTCCGGCCTCCGTCGTGACGGCACCGCCCTCGGCGTTCTGGAAGGGCAGCGGGATGTCGGACTTCTGCTGGCTCGGCCACAGCAGCACCGCGCCGATCGCCACCGCGACACCGATGAGCGCCAGCAGTCCGACGACGATCCTGGCGGCCAGCGGTCCGAGCGGAGACGGCCCGCTCAGCGAGTGCGAATGCGGGTGGGAGTGGGACACCCTCTACTGCCGGTAGCTGACCAGGAAGTTGCCGAGACGCTCGATGGCGTTGGCCAGGTCACGGGCCCACGGCAGCGTCACGATGCGCAGGTGATCCGGGGTTGCCCAGTTGAACCCGGTGCCCTGGGTGACCAGGATCTTCTCCTGCAGCAGCAGGTCGAGCACCAATTGTTCGTCGTCGTGGATGTCGTAGACCTCAGGGTCCAGCCGGGGGAACGCGTACAGCGCGCCCTGCGGTTTCACGCATGAGACACCGGGGATCTCGTTGAGCTTCTCCCACGCCACGTCGCGCTGCTCGAGCAGCCGGCCGCCGGGCAGCACCAGATCGTCGATGCTCTGGTGTCCACCGAGTGCGACCTGAATGGCATGCTGCGCAGGGACATTCGGGCACAGCCGCATGTTGGCCAGCAGGCTGATGCCCTCGATGAAACTGCTCGCGTGCTCCCTGGGGCCGGTGATGACCAGCCAGCCCGACCGGTAACCCGCCACCCGGTAGGCCTTCGACAGCCCGTTGAACGTCAACGTGAGCACGTCGGGCGCGACCGAGGCCATCGCGATGTGTTTGGCGTCGTCGTAGAGGATCTTGTCGTAGATCTCGTCGGCCAGCAGCAACAGCTGGTGCTTGCGCGCCAGCTCGGCGATCTGCTCGAGCACCTCGCGGCTGTAGACCGCGCCGGTCGGGTTGTTCGGGTTGATCACCACCAGCGCCTTGGTGCGGTCGGTGATCTTGGACTCGAGGTCGGCGATGTCGGGCTGCCACCCCTGCGTCTCGTCGCACAGGTAGTGCACCGGCGTGCCGCCCGCCAGCGAGCACGAGGCCGTCCACAGCGGATAATCCGGCGCGGGGATCAGCACCTGATCGCCGTTGTCCAGCAACGCCTGCAGCGTCATCGTGATCAGTTCGGAGACGCCGTTGCCGAGGTACACGTCGTCGACGTCGAACCGCGGGAAGCCGTCGACGAGTTCGTAGCGGGTGAAGACGGCCCGGCGCGCGGGCATGATGCCCTTGGAGTCGGAGTAGCCCTGCGCATACGGCAGCGCCTGGATGATGTCGCGCATGATCACGTCGGGCGCCTCGAAGCCGAACGGCGCCGGGTTGCCGATGTTCAGCTTGAGGATGCGGTGGCCCTCGGCCTCCAGCCGGGACGCGTGCTCGTGTATCGGGCCGCGGATCTCGTAGAGGACGTCCTGCAGTTTCGACGACTGCGTGAACGTGCGGGTCCGCTGCGGATGGCTCTGGGCGCGCCAGGTCCGCTCGGCAGGCGTCTGAGGCATGGTCACGTCGTCCATGGTGGCATTGCCGTCCACTCAATTGGAAATTCGTGCAGGTGGGTGAACAGGGCGGGTTCGGGCAGGCCCGCCGCGCTGTTCGGGTTCAGCGGTTCGGGTTCAGCGCTTCCCCGGGCGACGGGCACCCTTCGCGATGCCCAGGCCCTTGACCGGCGGCTCGTCACCCACGACGCGGGCGTCGCCGTTGCCCGATGCGGGTTGCGACGGCGCGTCCGATTCGGGTTCGGGTGCGGCTTCGGCCCGGGCTTGCGGCTGGCCTTCCGGTTCGGGCTTGGCTGGCTTCGCGGGCGCAGCGGTCTTCTTCCTTGCACCCGGGCGACGGGCGCCCGCGGCGATGCCGAGCCCCTTGACCTCGGGTTCCGGCCTGGTCTCCAGACCCCGATCGGAATCGGCGGTGTCCGGTGCCTCGGTTCCGGCCTCGGCCTTGTCCGGGTCCACGTTCGGCGGCTGGACGACCGTCGCGGCGCCTTCGTTCGGCGACGCCTTGGCGGGCGCCTTCTTCGCGCCGGGCCGCCTGGCGCCGCCGGCCAGACCCAGACCCTTGACTTCGGGTTCGGCCTTGGCTTCCGCGGGTGCCGCCGCGGTCTTCTTCGCACCGGGACGCTTGGCGCCGGTCGCGAGGCCGAGGCCCTTGGCCGGTGCGGCGGCGGCCGGCTTCGATTCGGTGGCCGTCGACGCCTTGGCCGCGGGTGCTTCGGCCGGGGCTTCCGGCTCCTTTTTCTCGGGTGCCTTCTCCGGTGCCGGTGCGGCCGCTGCAGCCTCCTCACCACGAACGGCGGCGCGCTCCTCTGCCTCCTTGACCGCGGTGCCCTTCTCGGGCAGCGTGACGCCGCTCTTGTCCAGCGACCCGAGCAGCAGCTGGGCCACGTCGAGGACCTCGGCCTTTTCGACGTTGCGGCTGGCGGCGACATCGTCGACACCGTCGGTGATCATCACGCGGCAGAACGGGCAGCCGGTGGCGATCGTCGAGGCGGTGGCCATCGCCTCTTCGGTGCGCTCGACGTTGACGCGTTTGCCGATGTGCTCTTCCATCCACATCCGCGCGCCGCCGGCACCGCAGCACAGGCCGCGGTCGGCGTGACGCGGCATCTCGGTCAACTCCGCGCCGGAAGCGCCGATCAACTCACGCGGCGCCTCGTAGACCTTGTTGTGCCGGCCCAGGTAGCAGGGGTCGTGGTAGGTGATGTCGGCCCCACCGTCGGCGGGGGTGACCGGAACGAGCTTCTTGTCGCGGACCAGCCGGTTGAGCAGCTGGGTGTGGTGCAGGACGGTGTAGTTGCCGCCGACCTGCGGGTACTCGCGGCCGAGGGTGTTGAAGCAGTGCGGGCAGGTGACGACGACCTTGCGGTCGACCCGCTCGACACCTTCGAACAGGTCGTTGAGGGTCTCGACGTTCTGTGCGGCGAGCTGCTGGAAGAGGAACTCGTTGCCGGAACGGCGGGCCGAGTCGCCGTTACAGGTTTCACCCTCGCCGAGCACCAGGTACTTGACGCCGGCGATCGCGAGCAGTTCGGCGACGGCCTTGGTGGTCTTCTTCGCGCGGTCCTCGTAGGCGCCGGCGCAGCCGACCCAGAACAGGTACTCGTAGCCCTCGAAGGATTCGACGTCCTTGCCGAACACCGGCACGTCGAAGTCGACCTCGTCGATCCAGTTGGTGCGGTCCTTGGCGTTCTGGCCCCAGGGGTTGCCCTTGGTCTCCAGGTTCTTGAACAGCACACCGAGCTCACCGGGGAACTCGGACTCCATCATCACCTGGTAGCGGCGCATGTCGACGATGTGGTCGATGTGCTCGATGTCGACCGGGCACTGCTCGACACAGGCACCGCAGGTGGTGCAGGACCACAGCACGTCGGGGTCGATCACGCCACCCTGTTCGAGGGTGCCGACCAGCGGGCGGGTGGCCTGCTCGGGCCCGGAGCCCATGATCCGCTCGAAGCCGGATTCGGGGACGTGGTCGTGGGAGTGCTTCTCGGATTCCTTCTCACTGCGCAGTTCCTCGCCGAGACCGCCCTCCGGGGTGTTCTCCAGCGGCGACTCCTTGTCGCCGAGGATGTAGGGGGCCTTGGCGAACATGTGGTCGCGCAGGTTCATGATCACGAGCTTGGGTGACAGCGGCTTACCGGTGTTCCACGCCGGGCACTGCGACTGGCAGCGACCGCATTCGGTGCACGTCATGAAGTCGAGGTAGCCCTTCCAGGTGAAGTCCTCGATCTTGCCGCGGCCCAGTACCGCGTCCTCGGCGGGATCCTCGAAATCGACGATCTCGCCGTTGTACTCGATCGGCAGCAGCGGGCCCAGACCGTCGGGCAGCCGCTTGAACGTGACGTTGATCGGTGCCAGGCCGATGTGCAGGTGTTTGGAGTGCAGCACGATCAGCAGGAACACCAGCATGATCGCGATGTGCAGCAGCAGCGCGACGGTCTCGACCCACTCGTTGACGTCGTGGCCGAGCGGGCTCAGCACCCGGCCCATGAACTGGGAGAAGAACGCGCCGTTGCCGTAGGGCAGATTGCCGACGTCCGCGGCGGCGCCACGAACCAGGGCGTAGGTCCAGATGACGTTGAAGATCATGAACAGGATCAGCCAGGCGCCGCCGGTGTGCGAGCCGTAGAAGCGCGAGTCCCGGCCGTGTTTCCTGGGCTCGCGGACGATGCGGATGATCGCGAAGGTGATGATGCCGAGCAGCACCGCGACGGCGAAGAAGTCCTGCAGGAAACCGAGTCCATCCCACGTACCGATGAACGGGATGTGGAAGTTGTGGTCGAACAGCAGACCGTAGGCCTCCAGATAGACCGACGCGAGGATGAAGAAGCCCCACATCGTGAAGAAGTGCGCGAGACCGGGGATCGACCAGCGCAGCAGGCGGGTCTGGCCGAAGACCTCCTCGAACTGCGTGGTGATGCGTTTGCCGAGGTTGTCCTTGCGATTGTTGGCCTCGCTGGTGGGCGCGCCGGACCGGATGAGCTTCGTCAACCACAGCACGCGTTTTGCCGCGAGCGCGATCACGATGCCGGTCATCAGCAACCCGACGATGAGTCGGATCAAAATGTGCGTGTCCACGCGCGGCCTCCCGAGATATAAGTTACTACTCAGTAACTTAGTCCAAGTTACCCGTCGGTAGCTTAGGCTTTGATCCTGCTCATAGTGTCACCGTCGCTATGCGGACCGCTACTAAGGCTGCCCTAACCCGCCCTTCGGTCGACCCGAGGGGGCGAGTAGTGCGCGCAGCATCGACAGCATCTCGGAGCGCGATTCCGCGCCGAGCCGGCGGCGGATCCGGGCCACATGGTGTTCGACGGTTTTCGCTGAGATGAACAGCTGAGCCCCGATGTCCCGGTAGGGCATGCCGAGTAGCAACAGCTCGGCCACCTCGCGTTCCCGTTCCGAGAGGTGCGCCGTGGCGTACCGGGCCGGGGTCGCCGCCGGTGTGGCCGCCGCCGGCAGTGCACCCGTAGCGGTCGTCTCGGTCGCGATCTCGGCGCCGGCGGCGTTCTGCTTGAGGTCGCGCGCCAGTTGCAGCATCGCCTGCGACACCCGGCCGTCCGGCGTCTGCAGGGCGGCCTGACCGGCCAGCCGCGTCGCGTCCCAGGTGTGGCCGAATTGCGCGAGCCCGCGCGCGGCGGTGGACACCTCGTCGACATCGACGTGGTTGGCGAGCACCCGCAGCCAGGTGCGTCCGGCCGAGGCCAGCGCTTTCGCGACCGCGCTCTGTGCGAGCCCGTCGCGGCTGGCGGCGGTCAGCGCCTGCCCGTGCGGGGCGACCGCCTCCGGGGAGTTCGTCAGGATGCCCGCGTGCACACCTGCCCAGTGCAGCGGCACCGACCACAGCACCGGCCCGCCCAGAGCCGTCAGCAACGCAAAGGCCTCGTCGAGCCTGTGCTGTAACCGCTCGACCTGCCGCAGCCGGGCCGCGGCCACCCACAGTTCGCCGAGCGGAAGCAGGGCGAACAGGTCGACCGAGCATTCGGCCAGCACCTCCATCGCGGAGTACCAGTGCATCTGCATGGCGCCGCTGTCCCCGCTGCGCCGCGCGATCGCGGTCTGCAGCGCGGCCGCCCACAACGCATCGCGGCGGTGCAGGTCGGCGGTGGGCCGCGGAAGTGCGGCGGCCGCGCCCTGCAGCTGCCCGTCCTGCATGTGCGTCCAGCCCAGCAGCAGCCGGTGCCGGTACGTGACGAATATCGCATCGCCGGATCCGTCGTCGTGCCCGCTGCGGACGGCCCGGCCCATCACGCTGCGTGCGCGGGCCGGGTCGCCGCCGTGCAGCGCCGCCAGCGTCACCAGCGCGGCCGGGGTGTCGGGGGTTACGCCGCCACCACCACCACCGGCGTTCAGTGACTGGCCCAGCCGCGCCGCCGCGACGGGGTAGGGCTCGTCGAGGGACAGCACGAGTCCGTCGGCGAGGCTGCGCGCCGCGCGGGCGATCGAGGTCGGGGGTCCGGCGGTCTGCGGCCGCGCGAGTTCCCTGGCGGCGTCCCCGTCGCCGGCGGCGAGTGCGGCCACGGTGCCCGCCGCGCTCAACAGCGCGTCGGGCGACGGGCCCAACCAACGAAAGAGGTCGAAGGCCTGTGCGGCGCTGCCATCGTGCATCGCGATGCTCGCCGAGATCCGCACCGCCGCGGCCCGCTCGTCGGGGTCCTGGGAGGTGAGCAGTCCATCGGCGATGCGCTCCGCCGTCACGCAGTCCCCGGTCAGCGCGAGTGCGTCGGCGAGTTGCGCGCTGAGTGCGGTGGCCCCGGCGTCGGCGGCCGCCCGGTACAGCCGTACCTCGCGGGCGGGTTCGTCGCCGGTGTGCGCGGCCAGGTCGGCCAGCGCGGCGGCGAGCCGCTCGTCGCGCAATCCGTGCTCAGCCATCCGTAGCGCGAGATCGGCGCTGAGAGTGGAGAGTTCGAGCTGCGAACAGAGCAGGGACACCTCGATGTCGTGGTGGCGCGCGGCGCCGACGACCTGGGCGAGGCCGTCGTGCACCCCGCGCAGGAAGCTCTGGTGATAGCTCGGCTCGAGCAGGCCACTGGCCCGGGCGCGGTCGACCACGGCAAGCGCGGCGTCCGACGGGATGTGCAGGGCCGCAGCGACGTCATCGGGCCCCAGCTCGGGGCTCAGCGACGCTACCAGCAGTGTGTCGAGCAGCGGTTCGTCGAGGCGGCGCAACCGTTCGATCAGTGCGATGCGCGCCGCCTGCCGGACCGCCGCGGCCCCGTCACCGACCGCGGCGAGCGCGGGCCACAGCAGGAACGGCAGGCCGGCGGTGACGGTGGTCAGCAGCCTGACGACCTCCGGCGCCGGGCCGGCGCCGAGCGTCGCGGCCGCCGCCCGGCTCACCTCCACCGCGGTGACCGAACCCAGTGCGACAGCCGGGTTCTCGCGTTCGAGCGCCGTGACCAGTGCGCGCAGCGCCGGGTGGTGGGCGAGTGGCTGGGTGGCGATCACCACCGTCGATCCCGAATCGGCCACCAGATCGGTGAGCCGTTCGAGGTCACCGGGGTCGAGCAGGTGGGCATCGTCGACGACCATCGCGGCCTCGGCGGGGTCGTCGGGGCGTCGCGGACGGGACAGTACCGGACGGCCCGCCGACCGCAGGGCCGCGCGCAGCGCCGCCAGCACGGTCGACTTACCGGTCCCGATACCCCCGGTGACCAGAACCTTCGCCGGCGCCGCGGGATCCGCTTCGATCGCCGTGACGGCCTCGCAGGCCGCGGCCGGAAGCTCCGCCTGACGGTGCGGCGCCGGGCTTGCCATCGTGTGCGATCAGGCGCCGTCGTCGGGCACGGGAACGGTCGTGACCGGCGGATCGGGCGTGTCCACCGTCGTCGGCGGCGGCGCGGCCGTGGTGGTCGGCCGCGTGGTGGTCGGCCGCGTGGTGGTCGTCGTCGGCTG
>JAXHUG010000061.1:0-32160 GCA_034189785.1 Actinomycetota bacterium | reverse complement strand
TGATGTAGATGCCGTTGCGGTCGGTGAAGATGAACCGCTTCATCTTGGGATTCCAGCGACGGGTCTGATGCCCGAAGTGGGTGCCGCTGTCGAGCAGCTGCTTCATGGTTACAACAGCCATTTCGGCCATCCCTTACCTGTTTGTCGGTTGTCCGCCCGGCGCCGGGTGACGTCAGGCCCTGGTGGCTGCTGGGTGCCGGACCCGTCTTGACGACGGGACCGCCGGCATCCGGTACGACTCTGGGTCGAGGTGCAGACACGCGAAGTCAGCCCGCTCGATGCGAACTGCAGGTAGGAGTTTACACCGTCGGAACAGGTGCTTTGTCCACAGCGGACGCCCGCTCCACAGGGCGGCGGCGGGTCCCTGGTGATTCCGGCCGAAAACGGCTGAACTGGGACGATGCGGTTCCTGGCGGTGTTGGTGGCGATCTCTGTCGCGGTGGCGGCGCCGGTGCGGGCCGAGGGCCGGCTGGACTGGCCGGTGCGGCCGCGGCCACCGGTGGTGCGGACCTTCGACGCCCCGACGCCGAACTGGCAGCGCGGCCACCGCGGCGTCGACCTGGCCGTCGCGGCCGGTCAGCCGGTGTACGCGGCGCAGGCCGGCACGGTGGTCTTCGCCGGTGAACTGGCCGGACGGCCGCTGGTGTCGGTCGCCCATCCCGGCGGCCTTCGCACCAGCTACGAACCCGTGCGGCCGGCGGTGCGGGCGGGGCAGACGGTGCGGGCGGGCGCGGTCCTCGGCGAGGCACTGGCCGGCCACCACGGGTGCGCGGCCGACGCATGTCTGCACTGGGGTGCGATGTGGGGGCCGGCGGCGCGCGCGGACTACGTCGACCCGCTGGGCCTGCTGGAGACGACGCCAGTCCGACTGCTGCCGCTTCGCTCGTAGCGATTTCGGCGTCGCGATCGCCGGCGAGCCCGCCGCTCACGGCGGTTCCGGTTCGGCCTCACCACCGCGCTGCCGCGCGGCGGGTCGGATATCGGTCGCTTCGCCCGCGCGGTGGAGTCGACGGGGTTCGACGTGCTCACCTTCGCCGTGTCGGGCGGCTTGAGGAGTCAGCCGGATCAGGACTTGCCGGCCCGCCAACCCAGGTAGACCAGTCCGACACCCACCACCGCAATGACCGGTCCGGCGATCGACCATGTCGTGGTGCCGCTCATCGGACTGCCCCCGACGTACCCGAACCCCTGTAGCGCGAAGAGCCCACCCGCCAGGGCCACCAGGACTCCGACCACGACCAGTACGACGCTTTTCATCCGGCAAGACTAGCCGCGGGCCGTGGCCTGTCGCGTAGCTGGGCGGTTCGGGTCTCTCGCGACATCACGCGCGGGGGTGGGCCTGGTCGTGGACAGCGCGCAGTCGCGCGACGGTGACGTGGGTGTACAGCTGGGTGGTCGCGAGAGTCGAGTGGCCCAGCAGTTCCTGCACGATCCGGAGGTCCGCACCACCTTCGAGCAGGTGGGTGGCCGCGCTGTGCCGCAGGCCATGTGGCCCGATGTCGGGTGCGCCGGCCGCCGCGCCGACGGTCTCGTGCACGACGGTGCGGGCCTGGCGCGGGTCGAGGCGCCGCCCGCGCGCGCCGAGCAGCAGTGCCGGGCCGGACTCACCGGTGGCCACCGCGGGACGGCCGCTGGTGAGCCACGCACGCAGCGCCTGTTCGGCAGGTTCACCGAACGGCACGGTGCGCTGCCTGTCGCCTTTGCCGAGGACGCGCAGCAGCCGCCGGGAGGTGTCGACGTCATCGATGTCGAGGCCGCACAGTTCGCCGACGCGGATCCCGGTCGCGTAGAGCATCTCGACGATCAACCTGTCGCGCAACGCAAGCGGGTCTCCTTGCCGCGCGCCGGAATTGGCGGCATCGAGGGCGTCGCGCGCCTGGTCCTGCCGCAGCACCGCGGGCAGCGTCCGTCGCGCTTTCGGCATCTGCAGCCGCGTCGCCGGGTCACTCGCCATCAGCCCGCGCCGCACGGCCCACGCGGTGAACGTCTTCACCGCCGACGTCCGCCGGGCCAGGGTGGTACGGGCGGTTCCGGCTGCCGCCTGCGCGGAGAGCCAGGCGCGCAGCACCGGCAGGGTCAGGGATCCGAGGTCGGCACCGGAAGTCCGTTCGTCGAGGAACGCGAACAGCGAACGCAGATCGCCCAGGTAGGCCCGTCGGGTGTGGTCGGAGCGCCCGCGCTCCAGCGCTAGGTACTGGTCGAACGCGTCGAGAACGGACTCCACGCCCCTACGGTGGCAGAGTCGACGCGGGTGTCTAGCCGACGCGCCGCAGCGTGTCCGGGGTGAGATCGGCCAGCGTCGGATAACCGTCGACGGCCATGGTGAGGTCGGCTTCGGCGAGCAGTGAGCGCAGCACGTGGACGACGCCGCCGACGCCGCCGAGCGCCAACCCGTAGGCATAGGGCCGGCCGATGCCCACGGCGGTGGCGCCCAGGGCGAGCGCCTTGACGATGTCCGAGCCGCTGCGGATGCCGGAGTCGAACAGCACCGGCAGCCTGTCGGCGGCCTCGACCACGCCCGGCAGGCAGTCGATGGCGGGCAGGCCGCCGTTGGCCTGCCGTCCGCCGTGGTTGGAGCAGTAGATGCCGTCGACGCCTTCGTCCTTGGCACGCCGGGCGTCGTCGGCGTGGCAGATGCCCTTGAGGATCAGAGGCAGTTTGGTCAGCGACCGCAGCCAGGGTAGGTCTTCCCAGGTCAGCGGGTTGCCGAACAGCGACACCCACTTGAGCACGGCGCTCTGCGGATTCTCCTCCGGTGGCTGCGCCAGCCCGGCCCGGAACACCGGGTCGCTCGTGTAGTTGGCCAGACAGCGCCCCCGCAGCTGGGGGAAGTTCGACGTCGACAGGTCGCGGGGCCGCCACCCGGGCACCCAGGTGTCGAGCGTGACGATGATGCCTTTGTATCCCGCCGCCTCGGCGCGCCGCACGAGGCTGGCGGCCAGCTCCCGGTCGGTCGGGGTGTAGAGCTGGAAGAAGCCCGGCGTCTCGCCGAACTCGGCGGCGACGTCTTCGAGCGGGTCCTCAGTCAGCGTGGACACCACCATCGGCACCCCGGTGCGCGCGGCGGCCCGCGCGGTCGCGAGGTCGCCGTGGCCGTCCTGGGCGCAGATGCCGATCACGCCGATAGGTGCCATGAACACCGGTGCGGGCAAGGCCAATCCGAAGAGATCGACCGACAGGTCGCGTTCGCGGGTGGCGCGCAACATCCGCGGCACCAGACCCCAGTTGTCGAAGGCGGTGCGGTTGACCCGCTGCGTGCGCTCGTCACCGGCGCCGCCCGCGACGTAGGAGTACACCGACGGCGGCATCGCGGATTGCGCCTTGGCCTCCCAGTCCGCGAACGTCATCGGCAGGTTCGGCACGATGCCGGACAGCCCCTGCAGGTAGATCTCGAGTTGGTAGTCGCCGAATGCCATGTCCGTCAGGGTGCCAGCCCGCCCGGCGGTCGGGGCGCGGACTCGCACATCTCAGCCCGCGGCTTCGGCTTTCGCCAATTCGGCCTTCCACTGACGGAAGGTCTCCTCGGTGCGCCCCCGCCGCCAGTAACCCGAGATCGACGACGCCCATTTGGCCTCGACACCGTGTTCCTTGCGGATATAGGGCCGCAGGTTGTGCATGACGGCCTGAGCCTCACCGTGGATGAGCACCTGCACCTGCCCGGGTAACCAGGCGGCCTCCTTGACCGCCGCGACGAGCGGGGCGTAGTCGCCGGCGGCCTCCTCGGGGACCAGATCAGCGCGGCCGCCGCGATATATCCAGCTGACCGACACCCCCTCCGGGGCGGACAGCGCGATCTCGTCGTCGGGTCCCGCGACCTCGATGAACGCCTTGCCGACGGCGTCGGGCGGCAACGCCTCGAGCGCGGCGCCGATGACCGGCAGTGCGGCCTCGTCGCCGGCGAGCAGGTGCCAGTCCGCCGTTGGATCCGGGCTGTAGGCGCCGCTCGGCCCCATGAGGTAGGCCGGTTGACCGGGCTGCGCCGAAGCCGCCCACGGACCGGCGATCCCGTGTTCCCCGTGCACGACGAAGTCGATCGTCAGCTCGCCGCGCTCCGGATCGACCTTGCGCACCGTGTACGTCCGCAACACCGGCTGCTTCTCCGGTGGCAGCGCCGTGAAGCTGTCGAGGGTCAGCGGCGTCTCGAGCGCCGACACGTCGACCCCGTCCGGGACGATCACGAGTTTGACGTAGGCATCGACGAACTCGTTGGGGGTGAAGGTGCCGAAGCCGGGCCTTCCGTTGTCGCCGAGCACCACACGAATCATGTGCGGCGCGAGTTGCTCCGTGCGCACCACTTCGAACGTGTGCACCGGTCGTCCCGCCACAACTGCCTCCAAACTCTCGACTGAGTCCCACCCACGATACGAGCGGTTCCGGGACGATGCAGTGGCTTACCGTCCCCTGGCCATCCGCCAGCGGCCGCCCTCATGTTCCACCAAGCCTGCCACCTCTAACATCGCCAGGGGCCCGACGACCTGGTAGGCGGGAATCCCTGAGGCGACCGCGACCTCGTCCGCACTGCACGCGCCGCGTTTGGGTAGGGCGTCGTAGATCCGTCGCTCGGCGTCGGTGAGCCCGTCGAGCGGTGTGGCCGGCCCCGCCTCGACCGGCGGGACTTCTCCCATCCGTCCGACCAGCTCGACGATCTCCTCGGCACGGGTCACCAGGATGGCGCCGCCGTCGCGCACCAGGCGGTGACACCCCACCGACGCCCCCGACGTGACAGGTCCTGGCACAGCGCACACGTTGCGGCCGAGAGCGCGGGCCCACGCCGCGGTGTTCGCCGCACCGCTACGCGCCCCGGCCTCGACCACCACCGTGGCGCCCGACAACGCCGCGACGAGCCGGTTGCGGGTGAGGAAGCGGCTGCGCGTCGGGCGGGACCCCGGCGGATATTCGCTGAGCACCAACCCGTTCGCGCGGATCCTGGCGAGCAGCGCGGAGTGGCCCGCCGGGTAGGGCACGTCGATGCCGCCGGCGGCTACGGCGACTGTCACACCGTCACCGGCAAGCGTCGCCCGGTGCGCGGTGCCGTCGATGCCGAATGCGCCACCGGACACCACCGCGACACCGCGCGTCGCCAGCCCGGCGGCCAGATCCGCCGCTACGTGTTCGCCGTAGGCGGTGGCCGCCCGGGTGCCGACGATCGCGGCCGCCCTCTCGGCCACCTCGGCCATACCGACCGGGCCGACCGCCCACAGCACCAGCGGCGAATCGCCTTGCGGGCGGCTGAGTTTGCCGAAAGCGACGAAGCTCAACGACGGCCATTCGTCGTCGAATGCGGTAACCAGCCGTCCGCCCATCCGGGCCAGCACGTCGAGATCCGCCTGCGCGCAAACGTGTTCGCACCGCGCCTCGGTCTTGCGCCTCAGTGGCGCCACCACGTCACCGCGGCGCACCTTCTCGGCCGCCTCGACCGGCCCGACGTCGGCGACCAGGTTAGCCAGTTCCGGACACGGCGGTTCGGCGACCCGGGACAGGTACGCCCACGCACGCTCGACCTCGGTGCTCATCGCAGACCCTCCACCTGTCGGAAGCTCAGCGCCACTGCGATGTCGTCCTTGGTGGGCGACAACCTCCCGGCCAGGTCCGCCAAGGTCCACGCGACGCGCATCGAACGGTCGACGCCGCGGATGCTGAGGACCCCGCGTTCGAGCACGGTCTTCAGGGGCTCCATGGCGTCGGACCCGAGGCGAAATCGCCTGCGCAGCAACGGTCCGCTCACTTCGGCGTTGGTGCGGATACCGAAGGACCGCCACCGCTGCTCTGCCGCTGCCCGCGCCGCCGCGACACGCTCGCGTACGACGGCTGTCGACTCCCCCGCCTCGGGAGTGAACGCGCCCGCCTTCACGGGATGCATATCCACGCGCAAATCGACCCGGTCGAGCAACGGACCCGACAACTTGCCGAGGTAGCGACGCTTGACGCCGCCCGAACAGATGCAGTCCTTGGGATCGGTGCGGGCGCAGGGGCACGGATTGGCAGCCAGCACCAGTTGAAAACGAGCAGGGTAGCGCGCCACCCCGTCGCGGCGGGCAATCCGGATCTCCCCGTCTTCCAGCGGAGTCCGCAGCGCCTCCAGTGCGCTGACCCGCAGTTCGGCACATTCGTCGAGGAAGAGCACGCCACGGTGGGCCCGGCTGACCGCGCCGGGACGCGCGAGTCCGGTTCCGCCGCCGACCAGCGCGGCGACCGAGGAGGTCTGATGCGGCGCCACGAACGGTGGCCGGGAGATCAGCGGCGCGGCGCCGGTCAGCAGACCCGCCACCGAGTGGATCGCCGTCACCTCGAGCGACTCCTGCTCCGACAACGGCGGCAGTAACCCCGGAAGGCGTTGGGCCAGCATGGTTTTGCCGACGCCAGGCGGCCCGGTGAGCATGAGGTGGTGGGCGCCCGCGGCGGCCACCTCGACGGCGAAGCGCGCATGCGCCTGGCCGATGACGTCGGCGATGTCGACGGTCTCGTCGACCGGGGCCGGCGGTACGGCGATCCGCGGCTTCAGGTCGACCTTGCCGGCCAGCCACCCGCGCAGCTGCCCGAGGGTGCGCACGCCCCACACATCGATACCGTCGATCAGGCTGGCCTCGGCGAGGTTCTCGCACGGGACGACGACGGTCGGCCATCCTTCCCGTTTGGCGGCGAGCACCGCGGGCAGCACCCCCTTCACCGGCCGAACCCGGCCGTCAAGCGCCAGTTCGCCCAGCAGCACCGTCTTGTCGAGCCGCTCCCACTCATTCTTGCCATGGGCGCACTCCTTCTTGCCATGGGCGCACATCACCGCGGCGGCCAACGCCAGGTCGTAGACCGAGCCCATCTTCGGCAGCGTCGCGGGTGACAGCGCCAGCGTCAGCCGGGCCATCGGCCAGTCAGCTCCGCAGTTGGTGATCGCCGCCCGGACGCGATCGCGCGACTCCTGCAACGCCGCATCGGGCAGCCCGACCAGATGCACCCCGGGCAGCCCGGAGGTGATGTCGGCCTCAATCTCGACGATCACCCCGTCCAGACCCAGCACCGCCACCGAGAACGCCCGTCCCAGCGCCATCACGCCACCCCTGTCAGATGGGTGATCTGCGGGGTGGCCTGCCGGCCGATGCGCACCCCGATGACGTCGATTCGCACCGCCGCCCAGTGTTCGTCCTGACCGGCCAGCCACAACCCGGCCAGCCGGCGCAGACGCCGTACCTTCTGTGGCGTCACCGCCTGCGCCACCCCGCCGAAGCCATCCCCTGTGCGGGTCTTGACCTCCACGAACACCACCGCCCGCACGGCCGGGTCTTCGGCGATCACATCGAGCTCACCGTAGCGGCACCGCCAATTGCGCTTCAGCACAAGCATTCCCAGCGAGCGGAGATGCTCGACCGCCAAATCTTCCCCCAGCGCGCCTATCGCCGCGCGTGTCCACGAAGTCATGGCGCAAGACTGCGCACCCGCACCGACACCTATCGCCGGTCGGCGCGAATCATCCACAGGCGCCGATTCATCCACAACCCTGCGGCACTCGACCGGACGGGTGCACCGGCGTGCGCCGGCGCCACGGGTGGCGCGGGGGGATGCTCAAGCTACCGGCAATTCGTGCCGCGGCAGGGGTTCTGCGGAGCTTGGCGAGCATGTCTTCGAACGAGGGCGCGTCCTTGTGCGGGGACTCGTCCTTGTGCGGGTACCAGGGCTGATCGTGTCAGCGGGCGGCGAGGTCATCGGGGGCAACCTGTTGCAGATGGCGTTTCGGTTCTGGGCGTTCCGCCGGTTCGTGTTACCCGACGAGTACGAACTGCGCCAACCGATGCCGGACAGTGGCAACGTCACGCCGATGCGCCAGTCCCGCAGGCTGGCGCGACGTCAGCTCGGCGATTCCTCGGACCCCAGGGTGTCGAAGACTTCGTGACCTGCCCGCCCGCTGTCCACTGCCGGTGCGACGTACTGCGCATAGCCTGAGCCGGTGACGGGGCGACACCGCGCTTCGCGTTCGCAGCCAGTGGCCGTCGTCGTGGGCGGAGCGGCGGGTGCACTCCTGCGGTACGCGACGGCGACGACGTGGCCGCTGCCGCATCAGCTGCTCGTGTCGACGACGGCGACCGCCGGGGTGGCATTCCTGGTCGGGGGCTACCTGCTCGCCACGGGGGCGACGTCGATGCTGCGCGCGGGCCTGCTGGGACTGTGCGGCAGCGCGGCGAGCCTGAGCGCGTACGCCGCGCTTACCGTCAGCCAGCCACCCGGGCTCTCGGTCGCCTTTCTGATCCTGCCGCCGGCGGTGGCGATCGGCGGCCTGCTGTGCGGCTTGTTGGCGGCCAGGGTCGCGGCACGGTGAGCCAGTGCTGACATGGCTGTTGGTCGCGGTCGGCGGCGCCGCAGGATCCGCTCTCGGCGTGCTGCTGCTGCGCCGGCCATCCCGGATGCGCTTGCTGGCGACCACCGCGAGTGTCTGCGGAGCGATGGGAGCCCTCGGCGCTCAACCGCACTCACCGAATTTGACCGCGCTGCTGGGCTACGGGTTTCTCGGCTCGGCGGCCAGCATGGTGGCGATCAGCACTTCCCCACCGACCTGGCTCGGCGGCGACGCGCCTCTGCGCAGCGCGCGGGCGGTCACGAAGAAGCTGGCGGTGTACTGCGTGGTGGGTGTGACCTTCGCCCTGTTCGGCTACCTCGCGGTCCGCGGCGGATACACGTTGTATGTGAAGCTGCGCTGACGGCGGTGTCAGGTCGACGGGCAGGAGCCCTGCACTTCGGCTTTGACCCATGCGGCGTACTGGTACAGGTAGGTGTACTGCCACTGGGCCACCGAGAACGGATAGGCGCGGGGTACGTCGCGCATGATCACTGTGCGCGCCGGCGAGGTGAAGCACTGATCGAAGATCCGGCGGGCCCGGGGAAGGTGGTAACGCCAGCTGACGACGATGATGGAGTGCCATCCGCGAGCCTCGGCCAGTGTGCGCGCCATCTTGGCCTCGCCGCGGGTGGTGGGCGGGTCCGGCCGCCGGCAGATCACCTCGATGTCGGGGCGCGGCTTGCAGGACTGCTTCATCACGGAGTCCGTGGGCCCGTAGGGGTCCGACAACAGCACGGTGGGCGCAAAGCCCTGCTCGGCCAATCGCAGGCCGTAGGCCTCCCGCCCGTCGTGTTCGCCGCCCAGCACCACGATGGCGTCCACAGGCAACAGCGGATCGAGTCGGGCGTGGGCGAAAAAGACTGTGCCGCTGGCACCGTTGACGAAAAGCAGCAGCACGACGACGGCTACCGAGACAGGGACCGGCAGGACGCGAAGCACTGACCGCCCACCCCGAGACACTCCTGCACGTTAGAGCGGCCGTCGCCAGAACGCAGCGTCGGCAGGAGTGAGATGATCCGCCCCAGCGTGCCGAGAGGTTCTGTTGTTTGAGTGCCTCCTCGGTATGAGGTGCCGCTGGCGGCGGTACCAGAGGGCTTCAGCCCACCGACTTCCGGAGCTCGTGGGCACACGAGTCCACGGATTTGTGGTTTGACCTGCGTAAACGTGGAACGCGCCAGGTTGGGTCGTGTTACTACACGACCGGGTTCTCGTGGGTGTGGTGGTCAGTCGGCGGATTCGCCGTTGGTGGGCGCGGCGCCCAACCGCATCGGGCGTGGCCGAGGAGCGCCAGCCGCAGATCCTCGTCGGCGGTGAAACCGTCTTTGACACGTCACCGCCGCCGCAGCGTCGCTGCGGGGGGGCGGTTCGCTGTCAGCTGAAGAGCCCGGCAAACGCGCCTACGACCGCACAACCCAGTTACAGCATCTTGAACGATGGCGGCAGCTACCGAGCGGCGAATTCCGGTCACGGCAGACCTGCACCGTCGGCGCCGACTCTGCCCCGGCCATGGGGTAGGAAAGGGTATCTTCACTTAGGTCTGCCTCAGGTCGCACCCGCCGCGGCGCGGAGGCGCGGAAAGGATGCACTGGATGCCACCACGTTTGAGCCGGATCGCCCGCCCGATGGTCGCCGTCGTGTCGGCCCTCGCAGTGGTGGCCGGTCTGGCCGCCTGCTCGAGTTCGGACGACTCCGACGAACTGCTGATCTACAACGCCCAGCACGAGTCGCTGACCAAGGAGTGGATCGACGCCTTCACCGAGCAGACCGGCATCAAGGTCTCCTACCGCCAGGGCGGCGACACCGAACTCGGCAACCAACTGGTCGCCGAGGGCGATGCCTCACCGGCCGACGTCTTCCTGACCGAGAACTCCCCGGCCATGGCCGCCGTCGAGCGCGCCGGACTGTTCGCCGACCTCGACGCCGCCACGATCGATCAGGTTCCCGCGCAGTACCGTCCGGCCACCGCAAAGTGGACCGGCATCGCGGCGCGCAGCACGGTGTTCGTCTACAACCCGTCCCGACTCAAGGCCGATCAGCTGCCGAAGTCCCTGCTCGATCTGCAGCGGCCCGAGTGGAAGGGCCGCTGGGGCGCACCGCCGGCCAAAGGCGACTTCCAGGCGATCGTCGCCGCGTTCCTCCAGCTAGAGGGTGAGCCCGCGACGGCACGGTGGCTGGCCGGGATGAAGGCGAACGCGGTCATCTACAACGACAACATCGCCACGCTCAGGGCCGTCAACGCCGGTGAGGTCGACGGCGGCGTGATCTACCACTACTACTGGTTCCGCGATCAGTCCAAGACCACGGAGATCAGCGGCAACACCGCGCTGCACTACTTCAAGAACCAGGATCCGGGCGCGTTCGTCAGCCTCTCCGGCGGCGGGGTGCTCGAGTCGAGCGACAAGCAGGACCAGGCGCAGCAGTTCATCACGTTCATCACCGGTCCGGCCGGTCAGGAAGTGCTCGAGAAGGGTACGTCGTTCGAGTACCCGGTCGCCAGCGGCGTGCCCGCCAATCCCGCTCTGCCGCCGTTGGACACCTTGCAGGCACCGACGATCGATCCCTCGACACTGGAGGCGCAGAAGGTGACTGATCTGATGACGAAGGCCGGCCTGCTGTAGGTGGTCGCCGCAGCCCCTCCCGTTCCGCCCCCCGCGACACCGGTTGCGCGGTCGGACAACAACGCCCGGCCCGGCCCACTGGTCTCCGGCACGGTGGCGATCCTGGTCGCCGCCACACTGGTCCCGCTGGGCTACGTGGTGTGGGGCGCGGCCTCGATCGGGTGGGACCGGGCGTACGAACTGGTGGTCCGGCCGCGCGTCGGCGAACTGCTGCTCAACACCGTCACACTGGTCGCGGTCACCGTTCCGCTGTGCGTGGTGATCGGCGTCGGCGTCGCGTGGCTGGTGGAACGCACCGACCTCCCCGGCCGTGCGATCTGGCGTCCGCTGTTCGTCGCGCCGCTGGCCGTCCCGGCGTTCGTCAACAGCTACGCCTGGGTCGGCGTCGTCCCGTCGCTGCACGGGTTGTGGGCGGGTGTCCTGGTCACCACCCTGTCCTACTTCCCGTTCATGTACCTGCCGGCGGCCGCGACGCTGCGCCGGCTCGACCCGGCTGTCGAGGAGTCGGCACGCGCGCTGGGATCCCACTCCGCCGGAGTGTTCTTCCGGGTGGTGCTGCCCCAGTTGCGACTGGCCGTCCTCGGCGGCGCATTGCTCATCGCGGTGCATCTGCTCGCGGAGTTCGGTGCGTTCGCGATGGTGCGTTTCGACACCTTCACCGTCGCGATCTTCCAGCAGTTCCAGGTGACGTTCGACGGTGCGGCGGGCACCATGCTGGCCGGGGTGCTGGTGCTGCTGTGCCTCACGCTGCTCGTCGCCGAGGCCGCCGCCCGCGGGACCGCGCGTTATGCCAGGATCGGTTCGGGGGCACAACGCGCTGCAGCGCCGGTTCACTTGGGCGCCAACATGATTCCTGCTCAGCTGACGCTGTCCGCCCTGGCCGGGCTGGCTCTCGGTGTGCCGGTGTGGACGATCCTGCGCTGGCTCTACATCGGCGGCGCCGAGGTGTGGGCGTTCGACGACATTGGCGAGGCTCTCGGCCAGACCGTCGCGCTGGCCGGTATCGCGGCCGCGCTGACGACGGTGCTGGCCTTCCCCGTTGCGTGGGTCGCGGTGCGGTCCAGCGGAGTCCTGGCCCGTGCGATCGAAGGCGCGAACTATGTGACGGGTTCGCTGCCCGGCATCGTCACCGCACTGGCGCTCGTCACAGTCACCATCCACGTCGTGCGCCCGCTCTACCAGAGCGTGGCACTCATCGTCTTCGCCTACGTGCTGCTGTTCATGCCGCGCGCACTGGTCAACGTGCGCGCCGGGCTGGCCCAGGTGCCGACCGGTCTCGAGGAGGCCTCCCGCTCGCTGGGCCGCTCCCCGACGGTGACGTTCGTGCGTGTGACGTTGCGTCTCACCGCACCCGCCGCGGCCGCCGGCGCTTCGATGGTGTTCATGGCCGTCGCAACGGAACTGACCGCGACGCTGCTGCTCGCCCCCACCGGGACGCGCACACTGTCGATGCGGTTCTGGTCCTATGCCAGCGAACTCGACTACGCGGCCGCCGCACCGTATGCACTGGTGCTGGTCCTGCTCGCGGTGCCGGTGACGATGATCCTGCTCAAGCAGTCGACGAAGGGGTCCGCCCAGTGACCGGCCGTCCCATGCTCGAAGTCCGCGCCCTGGCCAAGGCGTTCCACGGCCACACGGTGCTCGATCACATCGACCTCGACGTGGCACAGGGCAGCCTGACCGCTGTCGTCGGCGCCTCCGGATGTGGGAAGACCACCCTGCTGCGGCTGATCGCCGGGTTCGAAGCCCCCGACTCCGGAACCATCGCCATCGCCGGCCGGAAGGTGGCGAGCGCGACGAATTCGGTTCCGCCGCACCGCCGTAGCGTCGGATACGTCGCCCAGGACGGCGCCCTCTTCCCGCACCTGACCGTCGGCCAGAACATCGCCTACGGCTTGCCCGGCACCGCCCGAAGCGCCGCGGTGCGCACCCGGGTCGCCGAGCTACTCGAAACCGTCTCTCTGGAACCGAGTCTCGCTGCCCGGCGCCCCCACCAGTTGTCGGGCGGTCAGCAACAGCGCGTCGCACTGGCCCGCGCACTGGCGCGCGAACCCGACCTGATGCTGCTCGATGAACCGTTCAGCGCCTTGGACACCGGCCTGCGCGCGTCCACCCGAAAGGCCGTCACGGGACTACTGTCCCGGACCGGGGTGACCACGCTGCTGGTGACGCACGACCAGGAGGAGGCGCTGTCTGTCGCCGACCAGGTCGCCGTCATGCGCGACGGCCGCTTCACCCAGGTCGGTACGCCCGAACACGTCTACCGCCGGCCCGTGGACCGGTTCACCGCCGAATTCCTCGGCGACTGCATCACCCTGCCGTGCAACGTCACCGCCAACGTCGCCGACAGCGCCCTCGGACGTATCCCGGTGACCGCCGACGACGGTCCGGGCACCTTGATCCTGCGCCCCGAACAGCTGGTGGCGACGGTCGTCTCCGACGGCGGCCAGCTCGACGGGGTGGGCACGGTCATCGCCACCGAGTTCCTCGGCCACGACGTGCTGCTCACGATCGACCCGGCCGGCGACGCCGCGCCGATCGTCGTGCGCCAGCACAGCCTCGCCCCTCCGCCGGTCGACGCCAAGGTGCGCATCGAGGTGGTGGGTAACGGAGCGGTGCTGACATGAGCCGCCTCGTCGATTGTGTTCGCGCGCACGGAGATCGGATCGCGGTGCTCACCGACTCCCAGCGTCTCTCGTACCGCGGCCTCGCCGACCTGGTGTCCGGGTCGGCCGTCCGCCTCGGGGACACCCGTCGCCTGGTGATGCTCGAGACCCGCAACGACCTGCCGACCCTGGTGCGCTACCTGGGGGCGCTCGCCGGCGGCCACGTGGTGCTGCCGGTACCGGCCGGACGCGACCACCGCGAGTTGACGGCCACCTACGATCCCGACGTGGTGGTCGACGGGTGCGGACCGCAGGTCAGGCGCGAGGGCAGCGCACACCTGCTGCACGAGGACCTGGCGCTGCTGTTGTCGACCTCGGGCAGCACCGGCTCACCGAAGCTGGTCCGGCTCTCACGGCGCAATCTGCTCAGCAACGCCCACGCGATCGCCGACTACCTCGACATCCGCGAAACCGACCGCGCCGCAACGACCCTGCCGATGTCGTACTGCTACGGCCTGTCGGTGATCCACAGCCATCTGCTGCGCGGCGCCGCACTCATCCTCACCGAACACTCCGTCATCGACCACGAGTTCTGGGCGGTCTTCCGCCGCCACGGCGGCACCACCTTCGCCGGTGTGCCCTACACGTTCGACCTGCTCGACCGCGCCGGTTTCGACACGATGGACCTGCCGCACCTGCGCCATGTCACCCAGGCCGGTGGACGGTTGGCGCCCGAACACGTGAAGCGGTACGCCGAACTCGGTGCGGCGCGCGGCTGGCAGCTGGTCGTCATGTACGGCGCGACCGAGGCGACGGCCCGGATGGCCTACCTTCCGCCCGACCTCGCCGCCGAGCATCCCGGCTGCATCGGCGTACCTATCCCGGGCGGCTCGTTCACGATCGAACCGCTGGACGGCTGGCCGGACGACGATGCCGCGGGGGAACTCGTCTACCGCGGGGACAACGTGATGATGGGCTACGCGCACACTGCGGCCGATCTGTCGCGCGGCGACGAGGTCGAGGCGCTGCACACCGGCGACATCGCCCGCAGCCGGCCCGACGGTCTCTACGAGGTGATCGGCCGCAGCAGCCGGTTCGTCAAGGTGTACGGCCTGCGCATCGATCTGCAGCGGCTGGAGACGGCGCTGCGCGATCACGGCGTGCCCGCGTTGTGCACCGACCTCGACGACCGCCTCGTCGTCGCCGCGACAGCACCGCAGCACCCGGCGGAGGTCGCCCGGCTGGCGGCCGAGGCCGCGGGCCTGCCGTCGAGCGCGGTGCACCCCGTGGTGGTCGCCGACCTGCCCGTACTGCCGACCGGCAAACCGGACTACCCCGCGGTGCGGGCGCTGGCGGCACCGGTCGACGACGCGCCGCCCGCCACGGATCTGACGACGGTGTTCGCCGAGGTGCTGCACCTCGACCGGGACGGCATGGACGCGGACGCCAGCTTCGTCGACCTCGGCGGCAACTCGCTGACCTACGTGGCGATGTCGGTCCGGCTGGAACGGGCACTGGGCCGCCTGCCCGCCGACTGGCAGCGCATACCGCTGCGCGACCTGCAGGCCCGTACGGTACCGCTGCGCCGGCGCTGGACGGCCACTCTCGAGACCAGCGTCGCGCTGCGCGCGGTCGCGATCATACTGATCGTCGGATCGCACGCCACACTCTTCGAACTGTGGGGCGGGGCGCATGTGTTGCTCGGCATCGCGGGGTACAACTTCGGCCGGTTCTGCCTGACCCCCGCCCCCCGCGCGCAGCGGGTCGCGCACCTGCGCACGACGGTCGCCTGGATCGCGGTCCCGTCGGTGGTGTGGGTGGTGATTTCACTGCTGATCACCGACGACTATCACCTCTCGAACCTGTTGCTGGCCAACAAGTTCCTCGGTCCGCACGACAGTATGACCGCCGGGCGGCTGTGGTTCGCCGAGGTGCTGGTGTGGACCCTGATCGCGCTGGCGGTGCTGATGGCGGTGCCCGCCGCCGACCGAGCCGAGCGGCGGTGGCCGTTCATGTTCGCCGTGGTGTTCCTGGCCGTCGGACTGGCGCTGCGCCACGACATCCTCGGGCTGGACCCGGGCCGCGACGCGTGGTTCACGATGCTGACCTTCTGGTTCTTCGCGTCGGGGTGGGCCGCGGCGAAGGCCACGGCATCGTGGCAGCGGGTGGCGGTCACGATGGCCTTCGTGGTCGGTGTGTACGGCTATTTCGGGAACACCAACCGCGAGATGCTGGTGCTTGTCGGCTTCCTGCTGCTGATCTGGGTGCCCGCGCTGCGCTGTCCGCCCGGGTTGACGGTCATCGCGGGCGTTGTCGCCGAGGCGTCGCTGTACACCTATCTCACGCACTTCCAGGTGTACGCGTTGTTCGAGGGACGCCCCGCGCTCGGTGTCGCGGCGTCGATCACGGTGGGTGTGCTGCTCACCCAGTCGCTCACACTGCTCCGCCGGCGGCTGCACGACCGTCGGCCGCGAGGGTCAATGCGACCTCGGTTCCCGCTCGGCGATGAGTCCCTCCTGCGAGAGCGTCGCCGCGATGACGCCGTCGGCGCGGATCAGGCTCGCGGTGATCATCCCACGGCCGCGGCCGGCGGCCGGTGAGGTGGACTCGAGCAGGTTCCACTCGGCGGCGCGCACCGGTTGGTGAAACCACACCGACGAATCGGTGGTGCCGCTGCGATGGGTCCGCGCCCGCATCGAGTGTCCGTGCACCTGCAGCGCGGGGTCGATCATGTAGAGGTCGGTGACGTAGACCGCGATCAGGGTGTGCAGGAGCGTGTCGCCGGGCAGGTCGACCGTCGCGCGCCACCACAGCCGCCGCACGAAACCCTCGCCGGAGCCGTCGTCGGCGACGCGGATGTCGAGTTCGTCGAGCGGTACCGACGGTGCCGGGCCGGGCGGTCCGGTGGGCTCGAGGGTGTCGGGTCCGGTTGCGGGGAGCCGGTGGTGGCCGTGTTCGGGACCGGCCATCGGCGCGGCGAACGACACGGTCGCGGTGGTCAGGAGCCGGCCGGCCTGGCGTGATTCGACGCGCCGGGCGGCCGCCGTGCGGCCGTCGTACACGGCGGTGACGTCGTAGTCGACCGGGTCGCCCGCCTCGCCGCCGCGCAGGAACTGCAGATGCATGTTGGTCGGGGGCCGGTCGCTGTCCACGGTGCGCGCGGCCGCGGCCAGGCTCTGTGCGGCGAACTGCCCGCCGTAGGCCCGTTTGCCCGCCGGTCCGCTCGGCGCCCCGACCCAGGTATCCGCACGCTCCCCCGCGACCACGTCCACGAGCTCGAGCAGGTGACTCACGCTCCGCCTGATCCTGTTGCGACGGAACCGGCTTCGGCGAGGTGCGCGATCTCCTCGGCGGACATGCCGAGCCATTCGGTGAGTACGGCCGAGGTGTCGTCGCCCAGCGCGGGTGCGGCGACGGCGGGCGGGTAGGTGCCGTCGATCGCGATCGGCAGGCCGGGCGCCAGATAGCGGCCGACGCGCGGCTGGTCGAGTTCGGTGAATAGTGGATTGGTCGTGACGCGGTCGTCGCCGGCCACTTCGGCGAAGCTGCGGTAGCGCTCCCACAGCACCGACGTGCCGGACAGCGCCGACGCCACCTCGTCGGCGGTGTGCGCGCTGAACCAGACGGTGAACAAGCCGGTCAGCGCGTCGCGATGACGGTAACGTTCCCCTTCGTCGGTGAAGTCGGCGCCGAGCGCGTCACCCAGTGCGGCGACGGCCTTGGCAGTGCCGGTCAGTTCGGTGAGGTCGCGGAAGTGCCGGTTGGTCAGGGCGACCACCATGAACGCGGCGCCGTCGCTGCTGACGAAGTTCTGGCCGTAGGTTCCGTAGAGCGTATTGCCGACGCGCGGACGGGATTCGCCGGTAACCATCGCCTCGGTGAGGAACGCGAGATTGCCCGCAGTGGCCAGCGCGACGTTCTCCAGGGGGATGCTGAGCCCTGCGCCGGCGCCGGTGGCATCGCGCCGGCGCAGGGCGGTGGTGACCGCGAGCGCAGCATACAGTCCGCAGGACACGTCCCACGCGGGGAGCACGTGGTTGACCGGGATGGCGAGTTCGGGCGGTCCGGTCACCAGGGGGAATCCGGTGGCGGCGTTGACGGTGTAGTCGACCGCGGTGCCGCCGTCGGCGCGACCCGAGACCTCGACGTGGATGAGATCCGGGCGGTGCGCCACCAAGGTGTCGTACGAATGCCATCGCCGCCCAGCGACGTTGGTGATCAGAATTCCGGCGTCGACGATCAGGCGGGTCACCAGTTCCTGACCTTCGGCGGTCCGCATGTCCACGGCGACCGAACGCTTGCCCTTGTTGAGCCCCGCCCAGTAGATGCTGTCCCCGGCGTCGGTGACCGGCCAGCGCCGGTAGTCGGCCGCGCCCCCGACCGGGTCGACGCGGATGACCTCGGCACCCAGCTGCGTCAACGTCATCCCCGCCAGCGGCACCGCCACAAAGCTGGAGATCTCGACGATGCGCACCCCGGCGAGCGGCCGGGCCGGATCCGTTGCAGGCATCCGCTCAAGTTAGCAAGCGGTCAACCGCGGGCAGTGCGGGCCAGCGTGATGGCCGCCGCCTCGGTGTCGTCCTCGCTCAGCAGTACCGTAAGCGCGGCGTCACCGAGCGGAATGAAGCTGTCACGACCCGCCACCCGCTCGACCGGCCCGCTGTACCCGTGGGCAAGCAGCTCGACGACGCGGGCGGCGATGTGCAGGCGTTCGAGCCGCCGAGCCACCCGCAGGCTCATCCACAGCCCGTTGCCGAACGTGAGGATCGTCAGGTCGGCACCGCCACCGTGGGTGCGCGCACAGCCGATCGGGGCGGGCGTCCCGGTCAGCGTCGCCAGCCACTGCCCGTCGCCTTCGGCGCAGCCACGTATGCGTGCATCATCGCCGCGGCGTCGTCCGGGCGCGCCGGGGAGGCGATCACGACGCCGGGAATGTCGCGCATCGCCGCGATCGAGTTGTCGTTGTGGAAGTGCCCGCCGAAACCCTTCTGGTACCCGTAGCCGGCGACCCGCACGACCACGGGGTTGCGGTACTGCCGGTCGGCGAAGAACTGCAGCGTGGCGGCCTCACCGAAGACCAGCGCCTCGGGGTGGTGGGCCAACGCATCGAGATCGATGTCGTGAAGTGTTCGTCGACGCCCTCGCGGGAGGTGTCAGCCACCGGAGGTCACACCAGGTCGACGGCTTCGGCGATGGACGGCAGTACCCGGCTGGGCCGGAACGAGACACCGCTCGAGGTCCTCGATGGTCGTCGACCCGGTCATCACCAGGATCGTGTCCGGATCCGCCTCGATACCCGCCACCACATCGGTGTCCATCCGGTCGCCCACCATCACGGTGCACTCAGAATGCGCTTCGATCCGGTCGAGCGCACTGCAGAACATCATCGGATTCGGTTTCCCCACGAAGTCCGGAACGGCCGATCGCGTTCGACGAGCCGGGCGAGGAACTCGGCGGCACCGGGCAGGGCGTGCTCTTCGCGGACGAGCACACCGTCCATGTCGGTGAGCCGGAATCGGGTGCTGGAGCGCACGCGTTCAGTGTGACACCGCACGGCGGCACAACCGGTCATTCGGGCGGCGCCGATAAGGCCGGCAGCTGAGCGTCCCACCCGGGCCGCCGCGCTGTGGGACATCGCGCTACCGGGCGGCAGAACGACCGTCGGCGAGGTGTCCCTGACAAGCTCAAGGCCACGCTCGCGGCGTTCGACGCCGCGTCCTTCAGGTGAGGGCTACTCCGGCAGACGTAGCTCGGGTTTCTCCACCTCTTCGATGTTGACGTCCTTGAACGTGATCACCCGGACCTGTTTGACGAAGCGGGCGGGTCGGTACATGTCCCACACCCATGCGTCGGCCAGCCGCAGCTCGAAGTACACCTCACCGTTGGCATTTCGGGGCACCATCTCCACGCTGTTGGCCAGGTAGAACCGGCGCTCAGTCTCCACCACGTAGCTGAACTGCCCGACGATGTCCTTGTACTCCCGGTACAGCGAGAGCTCCATCTCGGTTTCGTACTTCTCGAGATCCTCGGCGCTCATCAGTGCTGCTGTCCTTCATGTCGGTATGGCACGGCCGGTGGCTGTTCACTCATGCGGCTCATCGCAATCCTGCCCCTATCCGAGTTCTCAGCTACTGCCCGGGTTCCGCGTCGGTCAGCCCCCCGCTGATCTGCGGGGTACGCGCAGTGACCAACCGGCGCACGTTGATGAACGAGTAACGGTGCTGGGCGCACGGTCCGACTTCGGCCAGCGCGGCGGTGTGCGCAGGCGTGCTGTACCCCTTGTGCTCGGCGAAACCGTAGCCGGGATGCTCGCGATCCATCGCCACCATCAACCGGTCGCGGCTCACCTTGGCCAGCACGCTGGCCGCCGCGATGCAGGCGGCCGCGGCGTCACCGCCGACGACCGGCAGCGAGGGCATCGGCAGTCCCGGCACCCGGAATCCGTCGGACAGCACGTAACCCGGCCGTATGGACAACCCCGCGACCGCCCGCCGCATGCCCTCGATGTTGGCGACGTGCACACCGCGGCGGTCCACCTCTTCGGACGCGATGAACACCACGTGGTAGGCCAGCGCGTAGCGACGGATCACCGGGAACAGCCGCTCGCGCTCTTTCTCGCCGAGCTTCTTCGAATCGTCGAGCGCCGCGAGGCTGTCCAACCGGTTCGGGCCCAGGACGCAGGCCGCGACCACCAGCGGGCCTGCGCAGGCACCGCGGCCCACCTCGTCCACCCCGGCCACCGGTCCGAGCCCGTTGCGGTACAGCGCGGACTCGAGAGTTCGCAGGCCGGAGGCCCTCCGGATCACCGGGCGGGGCGGCCATGACGCCGGCAAGCTCAGGACCCCGGTTCGTGGCTCATCGCAGTTCTCCTACGGTTCCTACTGGTTCTCGTCGGCGGCGGTCTGCGGGTTCACCGATCCCACCCCGCCCCATCTCCCCGGCGGCCAGGCGATGAACCGCGCCTTTCCGATCACATTGTCCACCGGAATGGTGCCCGCTTCAGGGTCACCCGTGCACAGCAGACCCCGCTGGGCGTCGCCGGGCAGGTTCGTGCAGTGCGCCCGCGAGTCGGCCGAGTGCGTGCGGTTGTCACCCATCACCCACAGCTTGTTCTCGGGGACGGTGACCGGCCCGAACTCGTTGCCCAGACAGGGGTAGACGGTGGGGTCGGCCATCATCGTCGTGGAATCCAGATACGGCTCCTCGAGCCGTTCGCCGTCGACGGTCAGCCCGGTGGCCGCGCGGCACTCGACGGTCTGACCGCCCACCGCGATCACCCGTTTGACCAAGTCGTTCTCGTCGGGCGGGACAAATCCCACGACGGAGAGCGCGTTCTGCAGGAGACTGACGGCGGGGTTGTCCGACCGGATCGACGTGTAGCCGATGTTCCAGTTCGGTGGGCCCTTGAACACGATGACGTCGCCGGGTTGGGGTTCGGTGAATCGGTAGGTCACCTTGTCGACCATGATGCGGTCGCCGACGCACCCCGGGCATCCGTGCAGCGTGGGTTCCATCGACTCCGACGGAATCAGATACGGCCGCGCGACGAACGTGAGCATCACGTAGTACAAGGCGATCGCGATGGTGACCAGAATGGCCAACTCGCGCAGCGCGGAGTGTTTTCGGCCGGGGGTCTCGTCGTGACCGTCGGTGGACGAGTCGACGTCCGGTTCGACGGCGTCCTCGGACGACGATTCGGGGCGATCGGTCACGGCTTCAGACTAGCCAGAGCACGGACCGTCGCCCGTCAGCGCCGTGGGGGGTCAGCGCTTCTCCTTGATCTTCGCCTTCTTGCCGCGAAGCTCCCGCAGGTAGTACAGCTTCGCGCGGCGGACGTCACCGCGGGTGACGACGTCGATGTGGTCGATGTTGGGCGAATGCACGGGGAATGTTCGCTCCACACCGACGCCGTAGCTCTCCTTGCGGACCGTGAAGGTCTCGCGGATGCCGCCGCCCTGACGGCGGATGACGACACCCTTGAAGACCTGAATGCGCTCCTTCGAGCCCTCGATCACCTTCACGTGAACGTTGACGGTGTCGCCCGGGCCGAAAGCCGGGATGTCGTCGCGCAGCGACGACTGATCGACGAAGTCCAGCGTGTGCATCGGTGACACTTCCTTGTTGCTTGCGGCATGGGCGGGCTGTGCGGGGCAGCACGCGCCGGGCCGGTGGGTACGGACGCTTTCGGGGGTGCATCTCGCAGTGGAGCGCGGGGAAGCACCCCGCGTCCTGCGCGGACAACTGCTCAATTGTGCCAGACGGGCACCGGTCCAGTGAAATCGCCGCCTCGCAGCGCTCTTCCCCGGTGGGCGCTGATCAGCGTCGCCACCGGGTACGCGTTAGGCTGGGGTTACTTGTTCGCCGCACCCGGTAGGCGGATAAGTTCCCGCCAGAGGCGTCCTCAGCTATTGAGAAGGAGAGCCATGGGACGGCCGCCGGTGCTGTCGACGGCCACCGCCGCGAGCGTGGTGGCGGCAGTCGTCGTCTCGGGGTGTGAGGCACGCGTGTACGGCACGCCGCCCCCGTCCGACCGCCCGCCCCTCACCGTCGTCGCACCTCAGGGGGCCATGGCGCCGCTTCCGGAGGCCCCGCCCGATCAGGCTCCTGCGGCGTTCACCGGACTCGACGACCGGGCGCGGATGGCCACCGAGGAGGCCGCCGAGGCGGGTGCGGACATCACGTTGATGGTCAAGGACCGCAACACCGGCCAGATCGTGTCCAACGGCAACGGGCGTGGGATCGCGATCGCCTCGGTGGTGAAACTGTTCATCGCCGACGACCTGTTGCTCAGCGGTGAACTGTTGGCATCGGACGACGTCAAGAACTTTCAGTCGATGCTGCGGTCCTCCGACGACAGTGCCGCCGAGGTGTTCTGGAACCGCGGCGGGGGCAGTGAGGTCGTGACCCGCGTCGCGCAGCGCTACGGACTGAGCGGCACGCGCCCGCCCGGCGACGGGCGGTGGTGGAACACCATCAGCACGGCGGCGGACCTGGTCCGCTATTACGACATGCTGCTGTCCGGCGGCGGCGGTCTGCCCCGCGACAAGACAGACGTGATCATCGCCAACCTCGCCGCGTCGACGCCCAACGGCATCGACGGCATCGAGCCCGGCGGGGTGTACCCGCAGCGCTTCGGCATCCCGGAGGGTCTGTACGCGGTGCCGGTGGCGGTCAAGCAGGGCTGGATGTGCTGCGTCGGCTCGGACTGGATGCACCTGTCGACCGGCGTCATCGGTGCGGACCGCCGCTACATCGTGGTGATCGCCTCCGACCAGCCGGCCGGCGCCGCCGAAGCCCGCGCCACCATCACCCAGGCGGTCAAGACCTTGTTCCCGGGCGGCCGGATCTAGTTGTCGCCCATCAGCTCCGGGCGCCTCTCCCGAGTTCGGGCGAGCGCCTGGTCGTGCCGCCACGCCGCGACCTTCGCGTGATCACCGGACAGCAGGACGGCCGGTACGTCCAGACCGCGCCAACTCGGCGGCCGCGTGTAACTCGGCCCCTCGAGCAGATTCGCGGAGTGCGAGTCGTCGGCGTGTGAGGCGGGGTTGCCGAGCACCGCGGGCAGCAACCGCACGACGGCCTCGACCATCACCAGCGTCGCGGATTCGCCGCCGTTGAGCACGTAATCGCCGATCGAGACCTCCGCCACACGCATCCGCCGGGCGGCGTCGTCGACGACGCGCTGATCGATGCCCTCGTAGCGTCCGCAGGCGAACACCAGATGCCGTTCGGTGCTCCACCGCGCAGCGGTGGCCTGATCGAAGAGCCGCCCCGCCGGGGTCGGCACCACCAGCAGCGTGTCGTCGGTGCAGACGTCGTCGAGCGCGGCACCCCACACCGGCGCCTTCATCACCATGCCCGGGCCGCCGCCGTAGGGCGCGTCGTCGACCGAACGGTGCACATCGTGGGTCCACGCGCGCAGGTCGTGAACCCCGAGTTGGATGCGCCCGGAATCGATCGCCTTGCCGGGCAACGACTCTCGAAGCGGATCGAGGTAGCGCGGGAAGATCGTGATGACGTCAATTCGCACAGTCGCGCATCCCGTCACTCCAGGTCCAGCAGACCCTCGGGCGGATCGATCTCCACCAGCCCGTCGGCCAATGACACTCGCGGCACGATCGCGGTCACGAACGGCACGAGAATCTCCGCGCCCCCGGGCGTCTTCACCGACAGCAGTTCGCCGGCCGCGGTGTGCAGCACCTCCGCCACCGTGCCGACGTCCACACCGTCGACGGTACGCACGAGCAGCCCTTCGAGCTGGTGATCGTAATACTCGTCGGGGTCCTCGATGGGCGGCAGATCCCCGCTGCCGACGAGGAACACCGTCCCGCGCAGGGCGTCGGCGGCGGTCCGGTCGGCCACCCCGTCCAGGCGCAGCAGCAACCGACCGTCGTGCGGGCGAACGGATTCGACGACGAAGGCACGCTCGGCCCCCCTGGGGCCCCGGCCGCGCAACCGCGCGCCCGGGACGAACCGGGCGTCGGGGTCGTCGGTGCGAACCTCGACGACCAATTCACCGGTGACGCCGTGCGCCTTGGCGACACGCCCGATTACGAGGTCCATGAACAGTGGACGTCCGCTACTGGTCGGTGTCCACCACGTCGACGCGGATACCCCGACCGCCGATACCGGCGACCAGGGTGCGCAGCGCCGTCGCAGTGCGACCGCCGCGACCGATGACTTTGCCGAGATCGTCGGGATGCACATGCACCTCGACTGTCCGCCCGCGCCGGTTGGTCACCATGTTCACCCGCACATCGTCGGGATTGTCGACGATTCCGCGGACGAGGTGCTCGACTGCGTCGACGACGACTGAACTCACTGCGGCGCTCAGCTTTCGGTCGACGAGCGCTTGCCCGGGGAGTCAGCAGCCGTGGCGCCGACGACCGTGGCGTCTTCGCCCTCGGCCGCGGGCTCGGACTTGTCGGCCGACCCGGACGGTTCAGCGGTCGCCTCGACGTCGGAAGCCGCTTTCTTGGCCGCGGGGGCCTTCTTCTTCTTCGGCTGGGTGGCCTCGTTGCCGGGCCCGCCCATGGCTTCGGCCAGCGCCGCGTTGAACAGGTCGAGCTTGCTGGGCTTGGGCTCCTTGACCTTCAGCGTGCCCTCGGCGCCGGGCAGACCCTTGAACTTCTGCCAGTCGCCGGTGATCTTGAGCAGCTGAAGAACGGGCTCGGTGGGCTGGGCGCCGACGCCGAGCCAGTACTGGGCCCGCTCCGAGTTGAGCTCGATCAGGCTCGGCTCTTCCTTCGGGTGGTAACGGCCGATGACCTCAATGGAGCGACCATCGCGGCGGGTGCGCGCGTCGGCGACGACGATGCGGTACTGGGGGTTGCGGATCTTGCCCAGACGGGTCAGCTTGATCTTGACAGCCATGGGTGTTGCGATTCTCCTCAGGGTTGCCACGCTGCAATTCGGCGAGCGGGCGGATTGCCCGATCCGGTTTTGCCTCGCGTGTGTGACCACCGCGCGGCCGGAGTCGCGGGCGGACAGCGGTCCATTCTGCCAGACCAGCGGGTCCGGCCGGAAATCGCCCGGCCCGGCACACTGGGGGCCATGTCTATACGTCAGCGACTGCTCACCACCGTGGCCGGACAGCTCGGCCGCCCGCACGGGCGCCTCGGCGGCGTCGTCGCCGGAGCCTTGAACCGCGGTAACGGCCAGGCGATCGCGACGGCGGTGACCGCCGCGCAGGTGCCCGCCGGCGGGGTCGCCGCCGATATCGGTTTCGGGGGCGGCGCGGGCCTGCGTCTGCTCATCGACGCCGTGGGCACCGGTGGCACGGTGCACGGTGTCGAGGTCTCCGACGACATGCTGGACCGTGCGCGGCGACAGTTCCGCAGCGACATCGACAGCGGCCGGCTCCGACTCGCGCAGGGCTCGCTGACCGCGCTGCCGTTGGGCGACGCCACTCTCGACGCGGTGATCACCGTCAACACCGTGTACTTCGTCGACGATCTGGACGCCGTGTGCACCGAACTCGCGCGCACACTGCGCCCCGGTGGCCGCGCGGCCATCGGCGTGGGCGATCCGGAGGCGATGCGCCGGCTGCCGGTGACGCCGTACGGCTTCCGGCTGCGTCCGGTCGACGGCATCGTCGCCGCACTGGAACGGGCCGGGTTGACGGCCACCGTGGAGAGCCGCGCCGACGACCGGTTGCCGCGGCACACGATCATCGCGGAGCGGGCCGCCTGAGCGTCTTCGAGTGTGGCCTCATGGCGCCGAGTGGTCATGGCTCAGATCAGCTCGGATCAGCTCGTCGAAGCACTTCTCCTCGACCCGCGCGCGTCATCCGCCAGCCCTCGGCGGTGCGGATGAACTCGTCGAGCTACCAGATGGGATTCCAGCCAGGCTCAACATGGCTCGATTGAATACGATTAGGCTGACCCGCCATGGGGAGGTTCGTCAGTCTGTTCGCAATCGTCCTGGCCGCACTCGGCGTCGTCGCCGCGCCGAATGCCGCCGCCGACATCGACGTCCAGCCGGTGGGGTCGGTACCGATCCCCGCTGGTCCGGCGGAGGCGTGGATCGTGGCGGACATGGACACCGGTCAGGTGCTGGCCGGCCGCAACGACACCACCCGTTACGCCCCCGCTAGCACGATCAAGACACTGCTGGCGCAGGTGGTGCTCGACGAGGTGCCGCTGGACACGACAATCGCCGCCGACGAGGCCGACACCCGTGTGGAGTGCAACTGCGCCGGGGTGGCGCCCGGCCACACCTACACCGCCCGCCAACTGCTCGAGGCGCTGCTGCTGGTGTCGGGCAACGACGCCGCCAACACCCTCGCTCACATGCTCGGCGGGATGGACACCGCCGTGGTCAAGATGAACGCCAAGGCGGCCCAACTGGGCGCCCACGGCACCAACGTGGTGACACCGTCCGGCCTGGACGGCCCCGGGATGCCGTTCTGGTCCACCGCCCATGATCTGGCCGTGATCTTCCGGGCGGCGATGGCCAACCCGGTGTTCGCCCAGATCACGGCCATGCCGTCAACGGTGTTCCCGGCGAAGAGCGGCGACGCCGTCCTGATCAACCAGAACGAGCTGTTGCACCGGTACCCCGGCGCCATCGGCGGCAAGACGGGGTTCACCGATATCGCCCGGAAGACGTTCGTGGGGGCGGCGCAACGGAACGGCCGCCGGCTGGTGGTCGTGCTGATGCACGGGCTGGTCAAGGAGGGTGGCCCCACCTACTGGGATCAGGCCGCCGGCCTTCTCGACTGGGGTTTCGGACTCGACCGCAGCGCGAGCGTCGGGGCTCTGTAGCGCCCGGCCAAACACGTGTCACCGACCTGCAACGGTTTCGAGACCGATCCGAGGCGTGAGCGCCGTTAGGCTCTGGCGCCGTGGCCTGTTCGCGTTCGCGTCGGTGGTCGCGGACGTTCATCGCGGGATGCGCGTTCGCGATGACCATGTCGTCAGTCGGCGTGGTGACCCGAACGCCCGCCGCGCTCGCCCAACCGCAACCGGCGGGCGCCGTCGCCCTGCCCGAGGGACCGGCACAGGCGTGGCTGCTCGCCGACCTCGATTCGGGCCGAATCCTGGCCAGCCGCAACCCTTATGAACCCCACGCCCCCGCGAGCACGATCAAGGTGCTGCTCGCCATGGTGGTGCTCGACCACCTCTCGCCCGACAACTTCGCCAGAGCCAACACATCTCACACCGAGGTCGAGTGCTCCTGCGTCGGGCTCACCCCGGGCCAGCCCTACACCACCCGCCAGCTGCTCTCGGCGCTGCTCATGGTGTCGGGCAACGACGCCGCCAACATGCTCGCCGACATGCTGGGCGGCCAGCGCGCCGCGGTCGCGGCGATGAACCGCAAGGCCGCCCTCGTCGGTGCCAAGGCGACCACGGCATCGTCGCCGTCCGGGCTCGACGGGCCCGGCTGGGAGTCGATCACCACCCCACACGACCTGGCCGTGATGTTGCGGGCCGCGCTGAAGTATCCGCTGATCGCGCAGATCATGCGGTCTCCGACGGCACCGTTCCCCGGCAAGACCCTCAGCAACCAGAACGAACTTTTGAGCCGCTACCCGGGCGACATCGCCGGTAAGACCGGCTTCACGAACCTGGCCCGCAAGACCTATGTCGGTGCGGCGCAACGCGGTAACCGCCGCCTCGCGGTCGTGCAGATGTACGGCACCGGCGACCTCTACGGTCAGGCCATCGGGCTGTTCGACTTCGGCTTCAGCCAGCCCTGAAGACCCGGCCCCGCCAGGTGCGCGCATCCCAGCCCGCCGCGCCCAGCGCATCCGTCGCGCTCATCCCGGTCCACCGCAGGGCGTCGATCTCGTCGCCGATGCGTCCGTGGGCGATCGTGCTGCCGGCGTCGGTGCCTGCGTGGATCGGGACACCGGCCGCCACGCGCGCATAGCTGCGCCGGTAGAGGTCGCGCATGAGGGCGGCGTAGGTCGGGTACTTGGCCGCCTGGTCGGCGATACCGGGGACATTCTCGAGGTTGACCATCAACTCGATCGGGCAGGCCGCGGCCCCGCACGTGCAGTGCGGGCATCAATTCTTCGGGAACTTCAGTTTGCTCAGGTCGAAATCGGCCAGCCCGGGCGGTAGCTCGTCGAGCCCCTTCGGCATGTTGGACAGGTCGGGAAACCCGGCGGGCATGCCCGGCATACCCGCACCGAGCGGGTTGCGGTTCTTCGGCGGCGTCGGGCCCCTGTTCTTCTTGCCCTTCTGCTTGTTCTTGCCCTTGGCGTGCTTGCGGGTGTTCTTGCCCCGCCCGAACGGCATGCCCATCTGACCCGCCATCTGCGACATCATCTTGCGGGCCTCGAAGAACCGGTCGACGAGCTGGTTGACCTCCGACACGGTCACCCCGGAACCGTTGGCGATCCGCAACCGCCGGGAGGCGTTGATGATCTTCGGATCGGCGCGTTCGGCGGGTGTCATACCGCGGATGATCGCCTGCACCCGATCGAGTTGGCTGTCGTCGACGGCGGCCAGCGCATCCTTCATCTGGCCCGCGCCGGGGAGCATGCCCAGCAGGTTGCCGATCGGGCCCATCTTGCGGATGGCCAGCATCTGTTCGAGGAAGTCCTCGAGGGTGAGCTCGCCGCTGCCGATCTTGGCGGCGGTCGCCTCGGCCTGCTCGGCGTCGAAGTGCTGCTCGGCCGCCTCGATCAGCGACAGCACGTCGCCCATGCCGAGGATGCGGCTGGCCATCCGGTCGGGGTGGAAGACGTCGAAGTCCTCGAGCTTCTCGCCGCTGGACGCGAACAGGATCGGCACGCCGGTGACCTCGCGGACCGACAGCGCGGCGCCGCCGCGGGCGTCACCGTCGAGTTTTGTCAGCACGACGCCGGTGAACCCGACGCCCTCGCGGAATGCCTCGGCGGTGGTGACCGCGTCCTGGCCGATCATCGCGTCGAGGACGAACAGCACCTCGTCGGGGTCGACGGCGGCGCGGATCGCGGCAGCCTGATTCATCAGCTCGTCGTCGATGCCCAGGCGGCCCGCGGTGTCGACGACGACGACGTCGAAGTGTTTGGCCTTCGCTTCTGCGAGGCCGGCCGCGGCGACCGCGACCGGGTCAGCGGTTCCCTTCACCTCCGGCGCGCCAGGCGCGGTGCCGGGGTGCGGTGCGAACACCGACACACCCGCGCGTTCGCCGACGATCTGAAGCTGGCTCACCGCGCCGGGACGCTGCAGATCGCAGGCCACCAGCAGCGGGGTGTGGCCCTGACCGCGCAGCCACTTCGCGAGCTTGCCGGCCAGCGTCGTCTTACCGGAACCCTGCAGGCCGGCGAGCATGATGACCGTCGGCGGGGTTTTGGCGAACGCCAACGGGCGGGTCTGCCCGCCGAGGATGCCGATGAGCTCCTCGTTGACGATCTTGACGACCTGCTGGGCGGGGTTCAGCGCGGCCGAGACCTCGGCGCCCTTGGCGCGTTCCTTGATGCGCGCGACGAACGCACGCACCACGGGCAGGGAGACGTCGGCCTCCAACAGCGCCAGCCGGATCTCCCGGGCCGTCGCGTCGATGTCGGCGTCGGTCAACCGGCCTTTGTTGCGCAGCCCCTGCAGGGCACCGGTCAACCGGTCGGACAAGGATTCGAACACGGTGTCCACCTTAACGGTCGAGTTCCACTTTCCCCCCGGGCGGCGCTCGGCTGCCCGGACCGCTCAGCTCGCCTGTTCGGCCGGCTTGGGGAGCGGCGGGGTGGGCAGCACCGCGTAGAGGTCACGTTCGAGCTCGGCCCGGATGCTCTGACGGTCGGCGTCGGTGCCGGTGGCCAGCAAGGGCACGGCGATACCGAAGACGTCGACCACCGACGATCCCAGCGTGGTGACCTTCGCCCACGCGATGTCCACCCCGTCGCGTTCGAAGACCGCCGTCAGCCGCGCCAGCAGTCCGGCGCGGTCGATGGTGCGGATCTGCACGACGACTTCGCCCGGTGAGGCACCCGACGACCACAGGATCCGGGGCGGGGCCGGGACGTGGTTCGCCGGCACCGCGGCCAGGACGTCCCCGGCCCGTGAGGTGCCGTATCGGGCGGCCTCGCGGTCACGCCGCTCCACCGCCGCGAGCACGTCGAGCTCGCCGTCGAGGGTGAGCATCAACTGCTGGCGCAGCAATTCGGCCGCGGGAGGCGCACCGAAGTGCGGCGACACCACGAAGGTGTCGATGGCCGAACCCTGATGGCTGTTCACCGATGCGGAGTGCACCCGCAGCGAATTCAGGGCCAGCACGCCCGCGGCCTTGGACAGCAGTCCGCGCCGGTCCGGGGCGATCATCGTCACCTGGTGGATGTGCGGGCTCTCGGACGGGGTGAGCTCGACGTGGACACCGACCTCGTGGGCCAGCTCCAGGTGCCGGGGGTCGATCGGACCCGGTTGGGGCAGCGGTTCGCCCGCCATCACCAGTCGGCACCGCCGTACCAGGTCCCCGATCAGCGAGGCCTTCCAGTCACTCCACACCCCCGGGCCGGTGGCCAGCGAATCCGCCTCGGCCAGCGCGTGCATCATTTCCAGCAGGACCAGATCCCCACCGAGTTTGTCGACCACAGCGTCGATGGTCTTGGGGTCCTGCAGGTCACGCCGCGTCGCGGTATCCGGGAGCAGCAGGTGGTAGCGCACCATCTTCGACAGCAGGTCGATGTCCGACGGCCACAATCCCAGCCGGGTGCCGATCTGCGCGGCGAGTTCGGCGCCGATCACGCTGTGGTCCCCGCCGCGCCCCTTGCCGATGTCATGGCACAGCGCCCCGAGCACAAGCAGGTCCGGGCGTGCGACACGGGTGGTGAAAGCGCTCGCCCGCGAAACGGTTTCAACGGAATGACGGTCGACGGTCCAGATGTGCACGACGTCACGCGGCGGCAGGTCGCGCACCGCACCCCATTCGGGGAAGAGCCGTCCCCACAACCCGGTGCGGTCAAGCGCCTCGATGGTGGACACCACCGCCGGACCGGCACTCAGCATCACGAAGAGATCCTTGAGCGCCTCACGGGGCCACGGTGTCCGCAGTTCGGGTGCGGTCTCGGCGAGTCGGCTCAACGTCGACACCGCCATCGGCAGCCCGGTGGTGGCCGAGGCCGCCGCCACCCGCAGGATCAGCCCGGGATCCCGCTCCGGACGGGCATCGCGGGCCAGGATGACCTCACCCGCGTACTCGACGACCCCCTCGTCCAGTGGACGGCGCACCGGCCGGCGCAGCGCGGCGAACCCGCGCCGCGGCAGCGCGTTGGAGGCCGTGCGCAGACCGGCGTCGACGTAGTAGCTGATGGTCCGCGCCGCGTCGGAGAGCATGCGGGCCAGATCGAATCGGTCACCGATGCGCAGCGCCGCGCCGATCTCGTCGGCGTACTGCGCCAACAGCAGATCGCGGCCGCGGCCCGAGACCCGGTGCAGTTCGGTGCGCACATTGAGCAGCGCCAGATGCGCCCCACCGAGCGTGCCCGTCGGCGACGCCAGCGCCGGGCTGGGATACACGTCGGCCAGCTGCGCGATGGCCAGGGCGTTGAGCAGTTGCACGTCACGCAGGCCGCCGCGGCCGGATTTGAGGTCGGGTTCGGCGCGGTGGGCGATCTCACCGCTGCGGTGCCAGCGCGCCCGGGTGTGCTCGACGAGTTCGCCGAAGCGCGGGGTGATCCCCGTGCGCCACTGCCTGCGAGCCCCGCCGACGAGCAGGTTCGACAGGTCCGCGTCGCCGGCGATGTGACGCGCCTCGAGCATCGCCAAGCCCGCCGAGATGTCGTCACCGGCGACCTTGAGCGCCTCGGGCACCGTCCGCACGCTGTGGTCGAGTCGAATGTTGGCGTCCCACAATGGATACCACAGCAGTTCGGCGACCTGACTCACCAAATCGGCGGGCATGTTGTCGTGCAGCAGCATCAGATCGAGATCGGAGTAGGGCAACATCTCGCCGCGGCCGAGCCCGCCCGTCGCGACGATCGCGAACCCACTGGTGGCGGTGATGCCGATCTCGTTCGCCTTTGTGCCGAGCCAGAATTCGTGCAGATCCAACAGCGCGTCACGCAGCGCCGCGGCGTCGAGTGCACGCGGCCCGCCGTTCAGCAGCAGCTGTGTGGCCTTGACGAGCTCGGTGGCGGGGCGCGCCGAACCCGCCGCCGGCGCCGTCCATCTGGCGGCGCCGGCGGCCG
>JAXHUG010000060.1:0-7103 GCA_034189785.1 Actinomycetota bacterium | reverse complement strand
GATCGGCCCGTCGCTGCGGTATGCCACGGCCAAGGTCAACAAGGCCAGCCGCGGTGGCGGCGGCTTCGGTGGCGGCGGCGGCTCGCGCGGCGGCGGCGGTGGCGGACAGGCGGCTGCGGCAGAGGACCCGTGGGGCAGCGCCCCGGCGTCGGGTTCCTTCAGCGGCGCCGACGACGAGCCCCCCTTCTGAGTGGCTTCTGAGAAGCACTCCACAGCAATACTGAGAAAGAGATAGCGATCATGGCCAAGTCCAACAAGCGGCGGCCGGCACTGGAAAAGCCGGTCAAGACCCGCAAGTGCGTCTTCTGCTCCAAGAAGGGCAAGGGGCAGGACATCGATTACAAGGACACCGCACTGCTGCGCACCTATATCAGCGAACGCGGCAAGATCCGCGCCCGCCGGGTGACGGGTAACTGCGTGCAGCACCAGCGCGACGTCGCGGTTGCGGTGAAGAACGCCCGTGAGGTGGCGCTGCTGCCGTTCGGGTCGTCCACGCGGTAGTCCATCATCGGAAACGAAAGATCAACGAGATGAAACTGATTCTTACCGCCGAGGTGGATCACCTGGGTGAGCCCGGTGACACCGTGGAAGTCAAGGACGGCTACGGCCGCAACTACCTGTTGCCGCGCAGGCTGGCGATCGTCGCCAGCCGGGGCGCCCAGCGCCAGGCCGAAGATATCCGTCGTGCCCGCGAGCTCAAGACCGTCAAGGGTCTGGCGCACGCGAACGAGATCAAGACAGCGCTCGAGGCGCTCGGCACCATCGAACTCGCGGTGAACGCCTCGGCCGACACGGGCAAGCTGTTCGGCTCGGTCACGGCCGCCGATGTGGTTGCCGCGATCAAGAAGGCCGGCGGCCCGAACCTCGACAAGCGCACCGTCGCTCTGCCGAAGGCGCACATCAAGAGCCTCGGCACGCACTCGGTCGCGGTTCGGCTGCACCCCGGCGTCGTGGCCTCGGTGCCGCTGAACGTCGTCGCCCAAAGCTGACGCCAGCGTCAATACGCCCGGGGACAACCGATCGGGGTTCTCCCCGGGCCTTGCCGTGCTTCCTGGCGAACTGCGCCAGCCGATCTTTGCCTAGCGAACGTTATCTGCGGTTAATCCGGCGGGCCCGTCGTCGCCACTCAACACGCCCGACTCGTCAACCCGACACGACACGCCGTGGAGTTTCTATCCACAAAGAACGACCAGGTCTGTAGTGCGCTTATCTGCGGGGATGTCCACATAACGAAGAGTTATCCCCAGGTTTTCCCCAACGTCTCAACACACCTGTCCTGATCTATGCACAGGCACTCCACAGGGTTGCCCACAGGGCTGTTTCCCGGGCGACCCAGCAACGTCTAACGTTGGCCGTCCCGCGGAGTTGTCGGTGAGGCTTCCTACAGTCACAACCAGCGGATAACGAACTGGCGTTCGACAGATCGAGGGGGTCTTGTGGCTGTCGTGGACGACCGTGGTCATCCAGACATGGACATTCCGCCGCCCAGCGCGGATTTCGGCCGCCAGCCTCCGCACGATGGGGCTGCGGAACAGGCCGTCCTCGGCGGCATGCTGTTGAGCAAGGACGCCATCGCCGACGTGCTCGAGCGGCTGCGTCCCGGCGACTTCTACCGGCCGGCACACCAGAACGTCTACGACGCGATTCTCGACCTGTACGGGCGCGGCGAACCCGCGGATGCGGTGACCGTGGCCGCCGAACTGGACCGGCGGGGGCTGCTGCGGCGGGTCGGCGGGGCGCCGTATCTGCACACCTTGATCTCGACCGTGCCGACGGCGGCGAACGCCGGGTTCTACGCGGGCATCGTGGCCGAGAAGGCGCTGCTGCGCCGACTGGTGGAGGCGGGCACCCGTGTCGTGCAGTACGGCTATGCGGGCGCCGACGGGGCCGACGTGGCCGATGTGGTCGACCGGGCGCAGGCCGAGGTCTACGACGTCGTGGACCGGCGCTCGTCGGAGGACTTCGCAGTGCTGGAGAGCCTGCTGCAGCCCACGATGGACGAGATCGACGCCATCGCCTCGCAGGGCGGGATCGCCCGCGGTGTGCCGACGGGTTTCACCGAGCTCGACGAGCTGACGAACGGTCTGCACCCGGGACAGATGGTCGTGATCGCGGCGAGGCCGGGCATGGGCAAGGCGCTGGCGCTCGACACCCCGCTGCCGACGCCGGACGGCTGGACCACCATGGGTGAGGTCGAGGTCGACGACGAGCTGATCGGCGCCGACGGCCGGCCGACCCGTGTGGTCGCGGCGACCGACGCGATGGTGGGGCGGCCCTGCTATGAGGTCGAGTTCTCCGACGGCACGGTCGTCGTCGCGGATGCGGAACACCAGTGGCTGACGGATACGCAGGCGTCGCGCAGGTCAGTGCGGCCGGAGGCAGCGGTCCGCACGACCGAGCAGATCGCAGCGACACTGCGGTGCCCGACCGCCGACCGCAGGCTGAATCACTCCGTGGCCAACGCCGCACCGCTGCAGGCGCCCACTCGGGAGCTGTTGGTGCCGCCGTACACGCTCGGAGCCTGGCTGGCCGACGGCATCCCCGCAGCCGCGCAGATCACGACTGCCGATCCCGAGATCGCCATGCGCATTGAGGCGGAAGGTGTTGAGGCGCACCCGTTGACCACCACCCCAAATCGGTATCACCTGCGACTGCCCGGCCCTACGGCGATCGCGCCGCGGCAGTGCCGGGTCTGCGGCGAGGAGTTCAATCCTCAGACCAGCCATGTGCGTGCCTGCGGACGGTCATGCGGAGGGCGTCTGTACCAGAGCTGCCGCAACGAGGTCGTCACGCTGCAGGCTCTCTTGCGCGCGATCGGAGTCCTGGGCGACAAGCACATTCCGACGGAGTACCTTCGGGCATCTGAGTCGCAGCGCCGGGCATTGCTCGCCGGTCTGCTCGACACCGACGGCACAGTGACCGCGCGCGGCGGGGTGCAGTTGAGCGTCACGAACGAGCGGTTGGCGGCTGACGCCACGGAACTCGTTGTGAGCCTCGGGTATCGGTGCCGAACCGCGACCAAGAACGTCAAGGGTCGTAGTGCGGATTCGCCGGTCGCGTACATTCTCAACTTCTCGACCGACGACGACGTCTTCGGGTTGACCCGCAAAGCGATCCTGCACAAGGAACGCCGTGGTGCCGCGAGTACCGTCCGCTCGGATTCACGCTTCATCGTGGACGTGCGGCCGGTGCCCAGCGTTGCGGTGCGGTGCGTCGAGGTGAGCAACGACAGCCACATGTACTTGGCGAGCCGGTCGATGGTGCCCACGCACAATTCGACGCTGGGACTCGATTTCCTGCGGTCCTGCTCGATCAAGCATCAACTGCCGAGCGTGGTCTTCTCGCTGGAGATGAGCAAGTCCGAGATCGTCATGCGCCTGTTGTCGGCGGAGGCGAAAATCAAGCTGGCCGATATGCGTTCGGGTCGGATGAGTGACGACGACTGGACGCGGTTGGCGCGGCGCATGAGTGAGATCAGCGAGGCGCCGCTCTACATCGACGACTCGCCGAACCTCACGATGATGGAGATCCGGGCCAAGGCGCGACGGCTGCAGCAGAAGGCCGGGTTACGTCTGATCGTCATCGACTACCTGCAGCTGATGACGTCGGGCAAGAAGGTCGAGTCGCGCCAGCAGGAAGTCTCGGAATTCTCGCGAAACATGAAGCTGCTCGCCAAGGAACTCGAGGTGCCGGTGATCGCGATGAGTCAGCTCAACCGTGGACCCGAGCAGCGGACCGACAAGAAGCCGCTGCTGTCGGATCTGCGTGAGTCGGGCGCGATCGAGCAGGACGCCGACATGGTGATCCTGCTGCACCGGCCCGACGCGTTCGAGCGCGACGACCCACGCGGCGGAGAGGCCGACCTCATCGTGGCCAAGCACCGTAACGGCCCGACGAGGACGATCACCATTGCGCACCAACTGCATGTGTCGCGCTTCGCGAACATGGCGCACGCCTAGTGTTGTTTTTGTAGGTTCTCACGCCGGACTTCAAAATCTCACGGCTGACTTCAAACAGACTTCAAATTTGAAATGTCCGTGAGACACGCCGATACGCCTGTGCGGCAACCGGGCTTGTGAGTGCCACTCTTTGGGTATGACTCCGGACTCAGGCCTGACCGAGCGGTAGCGGACGAGCGATGGTTTCGGCGGCCGGCACCGCTGCAACCACAACGGTGCGGTTCCGAACCGCTCCGCAAGGCGATGTGTCCCAGGTTGCACTTGCCGACGCTGATCCTCATGACCTCAAGGAGGCGTATCCGTGGCGTGAGTTCCGTTGGTACGCTGGCCAGAAGCACTACTCGGGGACCTATTGGTCGGCTACCGACAGTCAACATGTCCTCTACGAGTCGCGGCTAGAACTCGCCAGGCTGCTATTCGCAGACTTCGACCGCTCTGTCCGCCGAATCTGCGCGCAGCCGTTCCTGTTAGCGCGGGAATCCAATGGTGAGGAGCACAAGCACATTCCGGACTACCTGCTGATCACCGATCGTGGGCCGAAGGTTGTGGATGTGAAGCCGGCATGCCGTCTGTCGAAGCCGGAGGTGGCCTCGACATTTGCCTGGACGCGGTCTGCACTTGAACGCCGCGGATGGCTGTATGAGGTCTGGAGCGAGCCGAACGAGGTGGAGCTGCAGAATGTCAGGTTCCTCGCCGGCTTCCGGCGCCGGTCGCTGTTCGAGCCGTCCCTATTGGCGGCACTTCGCGGGATCCTCCCTGACGGACGCTCGATCGCCACAGTTATTGGTGAGCTGCCAGATTGGCCTCGTCCCCTCGTACGGTCGGCGCTATTTCACCTGCTGTGGTTGCAAGAGTTCACGGTCGACATGAGCCAGCCGTTGAGTCCATCTTCGACACTGAGATGAGAAAGCTGACGAAATGACAAAACCCGCTGTGCGAATAGGCATCGGTACGCGTCTGATGTACGACGGTGAAGCGGCCGATGTCGTCGAACTGCAGTCGACCAAGTCCGGGGTCGATCTCACGCTCCGCGTCGGCGCCAACGGTCACCAAATGTTACGCGTCGCATTAAGAGAGCTGCTTCACGGCGGTCGCGCACGCATCATCGGTGACGACGACGCGGACGATCCTTCGGACACGGCGAGTGTCATCCTCGCAGGTCTATCCGATGTCGATATGGAGGCTGTACGTACTCGGGCCGCGCATGTTCGCGAGGTCCTGACTGGATATCGCTCGGGCACAGCCGAGTTGGCCGAGTGTGGAGAGCCGCGAGCCGAATTCGATCCCCAGCGGCCGTTAATGACGCGATACGCGGACAAGGCTGCCGAACTTGGTGTCACGGTCCGCACCGTCGGGCAATGGGTGTCGGACTACCGAACTCACGGTGAGGCCGGATTGGTGCCGAGACGGAATAAGAGGCTGCCTGGTCTGGGCGCGAAGGTGGACCAGCGGTGGACCGACACCGCGGTTGAAGTGATGGTCGAGCACACAGACCAGGCGCGTCCGTCGCAAACGATGGTGATCACCCGAACCAACGCCAGAGTGGTCGCACGGTTTGGTGAGGGGGTCGTGGAGTTACCTTCACGAGCAACGGCGTTCCGTGTACTGGCTGAACTAGAGAATCGGCATCCGACATTCCGGTTGAGCACCAAGAGGAACCGAGACATCGCCGAGCGGCCGGATGGGGTGTACGGGAAGCTGCGTCCGACGCGGCCAGGCGAATACCTGCTGATGGACACCACGAGGTTGGACGTTTTCGCGCTGGATCCGATCACGTTGCGGTGGGTGCAGGCCGAACTGACGATCGCGATGGATTGGTACACCCGCTGTGTCACAGGAGTCAGGGTGACGCCGGTATCGACGAAGTCGGTGGATGCCGCGTCGGTGTTGTATCAGGCGTATCGGCCACGGCCCGCAGGCAAAGGCTGGCCAGACCAGGCAGTGTGGCCCGAACACGGTGTCCCGAGATCGGTCCTGATCGATGTCGACGCAATTGAAGGGCCGATGGTCGGCTCAGCTGGGCCGGCGATCGTGCCGGAGACCATCGTGATCGACCACGGCAAGATCTATGTCTCGGAGCACTTGACGAGTGTGTGCCAGCGGATGGGAATCTCGATCCAGCCAGCCAGGTTGCGAACAGGTCGGGACAAGGGGCCGGTGGAGCGGTTCTTCCGCACCATCCGCGAGGATCTCCTGCAAGTCGTGCCGGGATACAAGGGGCCGGACGTGCACTCTCGCGGGCTGGATCCGGAATCGGAGGCGTTCTTCTACTTGGATGAGTTGGAGGCGATCATCCGCGAGTGGGTGGCGGTGGTGTATCACCGCCGTCCGCATGACAGTCTGATCGATCCCCACGTGCCGGGGTTGCGGATGTCCCCGGCGCAGATGTTCGAGCACGGCATCGCCCGCGCCGGGTACATCGAGGCGCCACGTGATCCCGATTTGGCCTACGAGTTCCTGAAGGCGGAGTTCCGGAAGGTCCAGCACTACGGTGTGGACTTCGACAATCGTCGCTACAACGGCCCCGCCTTGAATCCGTACCGCAATATGGCCAGCCCGTATACGGGGAAAGCCAAGGGCCGATGGCCAATTCACTACGATCCCGATGACATCACCCGCGCCTACTTTCGGGATCCGGAAACACGTGAGTGGCATACCCTGGTGTGGGAACATGCACCGTCGATGGAGATGCCGCTCAGCGAAGACGCTCTGCAGTTCGCGCGCAAGCTCGCAGCCTCGAAGTACACCTATCCCGATGATCGATTGGCGGTCGCAGATCTGTTGGAGCGGTGGAACCTCGGGCTGGGCTCCACGCTGGCGGAACGCCGGATGGCGTTGCGGCTGTCGCGCGAAGACGCTGTGTTGGACCGGGGCGAGACGCAGGACGAGGTCACCACCCTACCGTCGGTCGCCCGCGTGCTGGCGACAGCGGATCCCCCCGCTGACGACGACCCGGACACGACACTCGACGAACCCGATCCCGAGACCGGCGATGACGACGACGACGAGGACGAACTCGACGACTTCGCCACCGACTTCTATGCCGACGCGCTGGAGGACGCGTGATGGCCAAGAAGAATCAGGCACAACACCAAACCGAATCCCGGTTGGACAATCTCACGTTGGCCCGCAAGGAGGGTTGGC
>JAXHUG010000006.1:0-8302 GCA_034189785.1 Actinomycetota bacterium | reverse complement strand
CCTGTCCCGGCACCTATGCCCGAGCTGGACGCCGTATTCACCCGCATCGCACGGGAATCGGTCGGCATCCCAAGACATCGACGAATTCGGCCCCACAACCGCGGAAGACGGCTGGTGACCCCGCGCGGCCGCGAAGCGGCCCTGCCGCCAGACGACCACACCAGACCCCCACCACTGGCGTTCAACGGTCTGCTCGTTCACCACTACAACAACCGCGGTCAGGTCAAGGATTACGACTTCGCCACGCTGCCAGTCGCCCAGCCGCTGCAACAGTCCCTCGCCGCGTTGTTCGCCAGCCGATGCGCGCCAGAAACCTGGGCCACTCACAGGTCATCACAAGCCTATTGGCGGCTGCTTGTCCGGTTCACCCGATTCCTCGCCGAGCAATCGGAAACGGTCAGCGATCTCGACAACCTCAGCACCACCATCATCCGACGGTGGCGCAACAGCATGCCGCTGAACGACAAACGCCCCTTCACCGAAGTGGCGCTGCCACTACACGACGACCCACGCTTGCAGACCGGACCAGTCGCCGACGAACTCGTGCGCCGCATCAGACCACCGAAAAGCACCACCCAGTCATACAGCCGCGACGAGCTGCATCACATCAAGGTCGCCGCCCGGCGGACCTTCCGCACCGCGCTAACTCGCATCGAACGCAACGCTGACCACCTCGAGCATTGGCAGCGAGGAGTTTTCGCCGACAACACCCCGGATTGGCTGATCGGCCAGGCGCTGATCGTTCTCGCCGACACAGGATCAATGCCCGAATACAGGATGAGCAACCCCAAGACGAAGGACGGCTTCGGTTTGCTGGCCAAGAAGTATCGAGGCCCACTCGGGGGAACGACAGCCGAAGTCACCTGGCACGGCTGTTTCTGTCCCGGATGGAAGCAACAGCCCTGGCCGTGCTGCTGATGATCGAACACGGGTGGAACCTCTCGGTCATCGACGGCCTCAAAGTGCCGAAAGCAGCACCGGATCCCGGTCATGACGGCCGGCCAACGTATCGTGTGCTGCTGGAGAAGCCACGCCGCGGCGCGGGCCGCCATCACGAATCCAGGAATCTCACCGACGACAGCAACGTGGGCCCAAAGCGAAGGTTTCACCGGGTCACCGCTTCTTCGAGGACGCCGAACCGTGATCGCCCTCAATCGCCGAGAACCCACCCAACATTCCGAGGAAACCTACGAGCGCCAATACACCTTGGTCGACAAACGGGTTCAACACGAAGCCGTCGAAGTCATCGCCGCCGGCGCCGAAGATGCGCTGGGCCGGGCCAACAATGCAGTCCTAGTCGCCGACCTACGCGACACCCCAGATCCCGGCGACGTCGAGACCGCAACAGCCGACTGCGCCGACCCCAATTCCAGCCCCTTCTCGGATTCATCCGAAAACGGCTGCACTGCATCGTTTCTCATGTGCCCAGCGTGCCCCAACGCCCACGTACACCCCAGGACACCACAGTCGGCTCGCCCACCTGCACGAAGCATTAACCTTAGTTGTCGTCGACGAGTTCGCCGTGCCAGGCTTCACGGCCCTCATGGATGGCGAAGGCGGCAATAACGAAACCGGCGAGCGGGTCGAGCCAAGCGGCTCCCGTGAGTTGGAACAGGCCAACACCGAGCAGGGTCGAGATGCTGAGCAGGACACAGATTTTGGTTTCGACAGCGTCGGCGAGGATGAGGTTGTCTTTCAGCGCGTTTCCGACGCGCGTCTTGGCGGCGGCCAGGATGGGCATCACGATCAGCGACAGCGCCAGTAGCACGATGGCCGCTGGGGAGCGTTCGGGTTCCTCCCCGGCGGCCAGGCTGCGGATGCCTTCGATGGTTACGTAGGCGGCCAGCACAAAGAATGAGATGGCGACCAGGCGCAGGGTGAGTAGTTCTTTGCGTTCGTCGGCGACACCGTGGCGCAGCCGCGCCGATAGCCGCAGCCCGACCAGCACGGCCGCGATGGATTCGATGGCCGAGTCGAAGCCAAACCCGACCACGGACACCAGCCCGGCCAGCAGCCCGGCGGTGACCGCGACCACGCCCTCAATGACGTTGTAGGCCACGGTGAATTGCGCCAGCCGCAGCCCGCGGCGGGTGAGCCGTTCGGTCTGCTCGGCGGTCAGCTCGGTGGATGGGGTGCTCATTTGGTGGCCTGCGTGTCGGCGCCGTAGTTCGGGCACAATGCCACCGCGTTGCCGGTGGCCGCCAGCAGGGTTTCAGCGGCGGCGAACAGGTCCAGTAGCTCGGGCACGGCCAGGGCGTAAAACATCTGCCGGCCCTCGGGTCGGCCGACAATGAGCCCGCAGTCGCGCAGGCACGCCAGGTGCGAAGACACCGTCGACTGCGGCATACCCAGTGCGCGGGTGAGGTCGACGACCCGTGCTTCGCCGCGGGCCAGGTGCCGGGCGATCGCCAGCCGGGTCGGATCCGACAGGCTATGAAACAACGCGACCGCGCCCGCCAGGTCGTCGCGTGGTGACGCGGTGGACGGGCAAGAAGTAACACTTTCCATCGGCATAACACGATGATAACCTATGGACACGATCGGTCGAACGTCGTTGACGCCGTTCCCGCCGGGCCCGGCGCATCATGTGGCAGAACGTCGGCCTGTCGCTGGTGCTGATCACCGCGCTCATCCCGCTGGCATTATCGGGGTGCTCGGCCTGGCCGCAGTGGTGCTGGTGCACGAACTGGCCGAGGCCATCGTCATCGCCAACGATGTGCGCGCCGGCCGTACCAAGGCGCTACAGATCAGCACCGGCAGCGTCCGGGCGGTGTTGGCACCCGCCGCCGTGCGGTGACGAATCGGGTCGTTAGTAGCCGCCCGTCATGCCGGGACCCATCATCCCCGGTCCCCATTGCCCGGGACCCGTCATGCCCGGTTCCCATTGCCCGGGGCCCATGCCCGGTCCCGACGTGGGAGCTGGCCCGCAGTCAGGGTTCCACGTGCCGTCAGGCCTCCAACAATTGGGGTCCCATGGTTGGGCTGGATGGGCTGGATACGGCCCGCTGGTCAATGAGCCCTCACCCGCGGGTTGCGCAATGGTGGCCGTGTCCACCGCGCTCAACCCCACGGCCGCAAGGGAAGCCGCCAGCGCCGGGATGGCCACAGCGGTGATCGTTGCGCGTCTGTTGAACATGTTCCGCACCCTCCACCTGTTGGTCGAACTGCCCGCTTGTGTATGCGAGCGTTGATGTCACTGTACGTCGCGCGCCAGACGGTCGGCCAAGAGCCTTTCAGCCTCGCCTCGCTAGACGAAAGTCACTCGAGTCGGGCGAAGCACGTATCCGCGCTAGCGCTAGCTAGGAGCCCGCTGAACAACCCGCGATTCCGAGGCTTCCCGGCGGAATAACCGCAGGTCAGAGACTTACGCAAATAGCAAAACGGTGTTGTTCAGCGCCCTCCTGCCAGAGGAACGGCGACGTCTCGCGCGTGGCACCATTCACCGAGACAACTCCGGCGGCATGCCCAGCAGCTCGGCGACCATCATCGCGGTGAAGCGATGCCGCTGTGACGCTTACTGCGCCACGGCGGAAGGTTTCGCCGCGGCCAGGGAATTGATGGCGGCCCGCAGTTTGGCGGTGACGTCGTCGGCCACCGGTTGCAGAACGGCTTCGCCGGTCACCTCGACCAGCAGCATCGGGTTCATCGCCTCCACGATCACGGATCAGGTAGTCCTCGATCTCGGCGCCGAGCTTGGCCCTCAACGTCGCCTTCATATCGATTTCAGTTAGCACCCCAAACCCCTATTCGGCCAACGCTTTCCGCCCGGGTGCGATCCACCGCATCGGCGAACGATGGGTGCAGCGTGGTCGACAACGCAATACTCATTCTCGATCCTCTTCTTGTCTCGCGGACTACCCATGGCAGGTAACCAAGTCCGCTCAAAGACTCAAATGTTTTGTTGCCGCTGCTGATCAGCGGTTGCCGGACCACACCGAGTTGGGTGTACATGCCCGCCCCAGTAGTGGCCCGCGCTTATTGCACTACGGCCGTGGCGTGGTCGGCGTGGTTGTCGGCGCCTGCGGTTGGACGGGTGACCACGGGCCGGACGGCCCGATCATGCCCGGCCCCATCATGCCCGGCCCCATCATCCCCGGGCCCATCATGCCGGGGCCCGGCGTTCCCTGGTAGTAACCGCGATTACCGCCGAAGCCGTCGGTGCTCCTGCCGATGAAGAACCCGGAAAAGAACACCACCGCAACGATAAACACGGCAGCGGCGACAATGCCCGTCCACGCCAACACATGGTTCACAGTCCGGCGTTCCCCGGCCACGGCGGTCCTTTCGGTCGACGATTCAGGTGTATCGGTCATGCTCCCAGTCTCCTTCGTTAGACCCGACATTCGACGGGTTCGATCAACCCACACCGCCTAGCCGGCGACGGTGAGCTCGGTATACATGCCAGCCCAGTAATGCCCGGCGATGTTGCAGATCAATTCGTAGCGCCCGGGCGCCAGGGTGAGGGTGATCCAGCCGGTGGCCCCCGGAACGATGTCGTGACTATCGCCGCCGCCGCATGAGGCGGCCTCACCCAAGGTGATTGACTCGTCGACCTTATTGTCGGCGCCGACGGGCCGCTGCCCGGGGTACTGACCGGGACCAAGTGGCAGCACCATCAGCTCATGAATCCACACACCGGTGTTTCGGACCACAAATGACACCTGCCCTGCCGGCACGGTGGCCGGATTCGTCCGGACGCTCATCATCCGCATACCCGGCCATGGATAGCCCTCAGCGGGCGCCCCGCCACCATATTGGCCGCCGGGACCCGAGCCCATCATCCCCGGTCCCATCATGCTGCCGGGCATGTCGGCGAGCGTGACGTCGACGACCGCGCCGGGCAGCGCCGGCGGATCACAGGACGCCGGTGGGCTGACGAATGGCTGACCAGGTCTGTCTGGACCTGCGGCTGCCAACGCGGCCGTGGTCCCTATTCCGAGCACAAGCGCTGCGACCGTGATGAGCAGCACGAGCTGAAAACGGTGGCCAGTCATGGTGATCACCGGTGTTCGCGCGGCAGCGTCAGGCGCCGCTGATACTCGTCGCCGTCGATCTCGCCACCGCCCAAAACACCACCATGACCACACCCATCAAGATCCAGCTAGGCCAGCCCCAACCCCAGCCGTTATGCCACATCCAGCCATCGCCGTCATACATCACCGCGAATCACCCCATCACAGAGCCGAAACAATCGTCTGCGGCCCAGGATGCGCTCCTACGGTGTCGATGCGTAGGGCCGATGGTCCCCGCCGTTAGCCCCTAAAGCCCCCGTGGTCATTTGCCAGCGGCCGCAGCCGTCAGTGGGACTCTGCACAATGATCGGCTGTTCGGCAAGCCACGCGCCGATGGCGGTCCATTCGGTCGCTCAGTGCCCGGCCACCAAGTCCAGCAAACTTGCTCTGGCGCATGTTGGAACGTTGGAAGGACACTGTTGTTGAGCGGGCGTCGATCGTCTCGTGACCTGGGTCAACACGCAATCTCAATAGGGAAGTGCCGAAGTTGTTGACCTTGACGCACAGACCGGTCATCGGGTGGTCCGGATCTCCCGTCACGTCAACGAATTTCCCGCCCTTGACGTGGTAGAGCATCGCGCACGTGTCGGGGCAGTCGTGCGGGCAGGCGCCTCGGACGATGGTGAGTTCCTTCACGGTGGGGTCCTCCTGGACTGCGGTGGGGTGCTATCAGCTATGCGGAGGTGTGTGGCCCGCCAATTGCACGGACATTAAGGTGCTGTGACCGACCCTCCCCCGGACCGTGATCGGCTCGCGGTGGCACTCGATGTGGGCTCGGAGTTAGGCTCTTCACTTCGACCCCATCCGCAGGAGGAGTGTTGACCTGCTCGACGGCGCCACTCATCTCGGGCTGCTGCGCCGACGAGTTCACCGGCGTCCGCGAGGCATTCGCCCGCAACTTCACCGATCGCGCCGAGGTCGGTGCCGCCGTCGCGGTCTGGGTCGACGGCGAACTGGTGGTCGACCTGTGGGGCGGGTCGGCCGACGGCGGCGGCGCGCGGCCGTGGCGCCGTGACACCCTCGCCAGCATCTACTCCGGCTCCAAAGGCCTCACCAGCACCTTGGTGCACCTACTGGCCGAGCGCGGGGACATCGACCTCTACGCCCCGGTAACCCGGTACTGGCCGGAGTTCGGGCAGGCGGGGAAAGAGGACATCACCCTCGCGATGGTGATGTCACACCGCTCCGGCGTGATCGGGCCGCGTAGCCGGCTGCACTGGTCACAGGCGGCGGACTGGGATGCGGTGTGCGCCCATATCGCGGCCGCCGAACCGTGGTGGGCGCCCGGCACCGCGCAGGGATACCACATGGTGACGTTCGGGTTCATCCTCGGCGAGGTGGTGCGCCGGGTGACCGGCCGCACCATCGGGCAGTACCTGCGCACGGAGATCTCCGAACCACTCGGTGTCGATGTCCACATCGGCCTGCCCGCCGTCGAACACCACCGCTGCGCCGAGATGGTCGGCAAACCGCACATCCGTGACGTGCTGGCCGCGGGCACGGCACCGGGCCACCCACGCTCCCTGACCGAGCACCCGATGGCCGGCCTCGCGGTGGCGATGGGCTTCGTGCCGGACGACGAACTCGGTTCGAACGCGCTGGACGTTTGGCGCGAAGCGGAGTTCCCCGCGACCAACGCCCACGTCTCCGCGCTGGGCATGGCCACGTTCTACAACGCGCTCGCGCAGGAGAAGCTGCTCTCACGTCAGCACATGGAGACGGTGCGGGTCTGCCAGGGCGGGTTCGACACCGACGTGGTGCTCGGTGCGCGCGTCGCCGATCACGGCTGGGGTCTGGGCTACATGCTCAACCAGCGCGGCGTCGCGGGCCCCAACCGGCGTACCTTCGGCCACGGCGGTTCGGGCGGTTCGTTCGCATTCGTCGACCTCGAACACCGCATCGGGTACGCGTATGTGATGAACCGCTTCGATGCCACCAAGTGCAACGCCGACCCCCGCACCGTCGCACTGTCCGACGAGGTCTACCGCGCTCTCGGGGTGCGGATCCGCTGATCCTTCGCGCAGCGCGAACGCCGAGGTCGCGTCGGTAGGCTGGACGCATGAACGGCGTCCTGCTCGTCCGACGCCCGGCGGGCGATCGAACGGCTCGGCGGTCAGGTGCTCAACCTGAGCGGCACCGACGAGACATCGAAGCAGGCGCTGGCCGACGCATCGGAGCGCTACACAGCCGCCGCATCTCACATCGACCCGGCCACCTCCGCCAAACGGGCGCAGTTGGCCAAGGCGAGTGCGGTCGAAGGGCTCTATTACGTACGCGCGGCGCGGGTCGCCATGGGTATGGACCCGGGTCCCGAACTCGAGACGCTGGCGGGCCAGCGTTCGGCGGGTGCGGTCACCGAGGACCGCCGGGTACAGTTCGACGGCCGGCAGATCGAGGCGTCGCGAACACCGTCACAGCGCACCCCGAACTACTACCCCGGCGGCCGGGTCGCGGGCCGTCCGGTGCCCGCGGGCTGGTACTCCGAGCCCTGGTGGAAACCCGCGCTGGCGGCGGGCGCGTGGGGACTGGGCTCGGTGCTGCTGTTCGACGCGTTGTTCTCCGGAATGCACGGCAGTGGTTTTGAGCAGGGTTTCGCCCAGGGATACGACACGACCAGGGCTTCGATCAGGGTCGGGATTCCGCATCCGACGGCGGCTGGGGCGATTTCGGGGGTGACGCCGGCGGCTTCGGCGACTTTGGCGGCTTCTGAGCCCGTCGGTCAGATCCGGCTCTCCAGCCGCGCCGAGACCCCGGCCTCCTGCAGGTCCAGCCGTTCGAGCATGGTGCGCACCGCCTCGTCCTCGATGCGGCCGGCATTACGCTCGGCGATCAGCGCATTGCGCTGTGCGCACAGCACATCCCGGTACAGCTTGGAGAACACCTCGGCGCGGGGCGTGTGCGATTCCGGGTCGGGCATCTCGTCGGCGTCCTGGGCGTGCCGGGCGATGGTCTGCCGGATGTTGGCCAGCGTCGCGTCGTCGAGCCCCGGCGGCGGCGCGTCGGCGAACCGGTTCAGCACATCGTCGGCGGCGGCGTGCACCACCTGTTCGGCCATGCGGGTCTCGGACTCGTCGGACTGACGGTCGCGCTCGAAAGACGGTTGCAGCCAACGGATCAGCAACGGCAGCGTCCACCCCTGCAGCAGCAGGGTGCCGACACTGACCACGAACGCGATCGCCTGGATGGTGGCGCGCTCGGGGGGTAGCTAACAGTTGCAGGTTGAGTGGTCGTTAGAGGTCTTTAACGCGCTTGAGTGGTCGGAACATTTGTCGGTGGTGTGCGGTATGAAC